>NZ_BTIR01000021.1:0-193838 GCF_036247985.1 Bradyrhizobium sp. TM239
GAGCGAAGGCGGAAGCGTGCCCACCAATTTTGCTTACGGAGACAGATCGTGGGCACGGCGCAAGCGCGCCTTTGCCCACCCTACGAGATCAGGGACGAGGAAACATTTGTCATGACCGACGCCGCGAACGAAGTCCTCTACGAAGTCGCCGACCACGTCGCGACCATCACCCTCAACGCGCCGGAGCGCATGAACACGATCTCCGGCCCGATGCTGAACGATCTGGCGCGCTTACTTACTGAAGCCAACGAGGACAAGAAAGTCCGCGTCGTGATCCTCACCGGCAAGGGCAGAGCGTTCTGCGCCGGGCTCGACCTGCGCAAGGAGCGCGACGGCACCGGCCTGAGCGCCGCGTCCTCGCCGACCACGATCAACCTCCGCAACACGCCGCCGACGGTGTTGCAGGCGATGGACAAGCCGACCATCTGCGCCGTCAACGGCGGCGCCGCCGGCTACGGCATGGACACCGCGCTCGGCTGCGACATCCGCATCATGGGAGAATCCGCCAAGCTCGCCGCCGCCTTCGTCAAGCGCGGCGTGGTGCCGGAATCCGGCGGCACCTGGCTGTTGCCGCGCATGCTTGGCTGGGCCAAGGCCTCCGAGCTGATCTTCACCGGCCGCACGCTCGGCGCGCGGGAATGCCTCGACTGGGGCCTCGCCAACGAGGTCGTGCCGGATGCCGAACTGATGGGCCGCGCCACCACAATCGCCCGCGAAATCGCCGCCAACGCGCCGCTGGCGGTGCAGGCCTCCAAGCGCATGATGCGGATGGGCCTCAACGAGAACTTCCAGGACCACGTTCACCACGTCTATCTGCAGCTCCTGCCGCTGTTCAAAACCCAGGACATGGCTGAGGGCATGAAGGCCTTCATGGAGAAGCGCGAGCCGAAATTCGAAGGGCGGTAGCCGGTTGTGCCTGTTGGGCCGTCTTAGCAGAGACAGATTTCGTGCCTATATGGACGGGGTCACTGACTTCTGGATCATGCCATGACCCCCGTTTCCATGCTGCTCAACATCCTCTGGATCCTCATCGGCGGCGCCTGGATGGCGTTCGGCTGGGTGGTCGCCGCCGTCATCATGGCCATCACCATCGTCGGCCTGCCCTGGGCGCGGGCGGCGTTCAACATCGCGGTCTACACGCTGCTGCCGTTCGGTTCAAAGGCGGTCAGCCGCTACGACGTCACCGGCATGAGCGATATCGGCACCGGCCCGCTCGGCGTGATCGGCAACATCATCTGGTTCGTGCTCGCCGGCTGGTGGCTGGCGCTTGGCCACCTCCTGACGGCCTTGGTGCTTGCGGTCACCATCATCGGCATTCCCTTTGCCTGGGCTCACCTGAAGCTCGCCGGCATCGCGCTCTGGCCGATCGGCAAGGTGATCGTGCCGGCTTAGGCTGAATTCGTAGGATGGGTAGAGCGCCAGCGAAACCCATCATCCCTCCGCTATCCGGAATTCGTCACAGTTTCCTGGGGGCGAGAATGCCGGTGCGCTTGAGATTTTCGAGATTGATGTCTTCGCTGCCGATCCCAAGCTCGCTCAGCTTCGCGAGAAACTTGTCGTGGCCGTTCACCTCGACCCACAGAAAATAGGGAAGATCTTCCGCATCTCCGAGAACTGCGCGGGACGTCCAATTGCTCTCCGGAACAGATTGGACGTTCGCAGTCACGCTTTTGTGGAAGCGAAATGGCGCGGCAACCAGATAGATGTCCGTCCCAAGCTTCCTGAGGCGACCTTCCACGACGTGAAAATCAACCCAGGAGAACTCCGGGGTCCTGCGCAATCGAATGAGATCGTTTCCGATCTGGCCACCATTGCGGCTCTTGATGATCGAAAGAAGCTGGTCGTCCAAATCGTTCGACGCAATCTGAACGCGATTGAGGGTATCCTAACGCGTGGCGGCGGGCCAGGCGGACAGCGTTTCCGTGGAGAAAACGAACGGGGCAATCAGCAGGACGGCGAGCTGGCGCATGCGAGCATTGTTAGCCCGTAGGATGGCTAGAGCGCCAGCGAAACCCATCAGTCCCTCCGCCCATGACGCAACAGGATGGGTTTCGCAAGGGCTCAACCCATCCTACGCGCGGCAGCCGATCGGAAGAAGTGATCGTGCCGGCTTGAGACGTGCCTCCAGCGCCACTTTCCATCGGCAAACTATTGGCTGTGCGTCTGCACTATTGCAGGCCGTAATTGATTTGCTTGGCACCTCCCGCTGCACATCCCTTGTATCCAGCACCCCCGTCAGTATTGCTTTGCCACAAACAGATCACCGTTGAAATTGACATGCATGCCGAGGTTTTGTCGGCCTCTGGTCAGCGACTTAACCTCGTTCTCCATCGCGTCAATCAGCGCTGAAAGCTTGACGATGCCCTGCGAGTCGGCCGCGCCGGCGAGCGCGTCCAGGAAGGCTTGAGCGAGAGCGCCGTGCTTCCATTCCGGAAGCTCTTCCGACAACTCGTTCTTTCTGGACGAAGTCAGGACGGTGACGTTTTCGAGGTCCATGGCATCCCGGAGGACCTTGGAGTCGGGGTCAGTTGCCCAACCCTGAGCACCGACCGCGCCGGAATGGCAGGCGTCGAGCAAAAGCAGAACCTTTCCATAGTTGGCGAGCGCGTGCACTTTCTTGGCAAATTCGCTCGCCGAGACCGCGCTCTTGATGCTCTTGTTCCGTGATCCCGAGTCGAAATCATATGGGATGATGTAGAACTGCCCGTCGATCATCAGGCCGTGGCTCGAAATCAGAATAACGGCGACGTCCTGACCGGGATCGCCTTTAGCCGCAGCTTGCGCCATGGCGTCGAGCGCGTCGAGAATGGTCGCACCGTCGGCCTTGCCGTTGGGGAGATGTGTTAAGCTGACGTCGGCGTAAAGACTCGACTTGCCGGGGCCGCCTTTCTGACTCTCGAGAAGCGCGGTCGCGACGTCGTGTGCGTCCTTGACGGCGTAGTCTAGGTGCAGGTCTCCCGCCTTGTCGCCGAACTTATCGATGCCGATCGTCAAGACACGCAGTATCCCGCCCGGCGGCTTGGCACTGGCGGTTTTGGCCTGAACATCAAATCTCGCCTTCGTAATTTCGTCGATGCCGATCGCCCGCGCGGTCTCGAGCTGGTCCAGAACGAGAGGTAACGTATTTGGTCGATGTAGCCTGGCGATAGCGGAAACGGGAAGCGTCGTCGAGGCCTTGTCGGGGCCGTGGTTTACCATCCACTTTAGCACCTCCCGGGCATCTGGCGTCGCGTCATAGAATCCTTCGGGAGTCCAGAGCACCCAGTCCCATTTGGCCGGATCACTCTTGTTCAGGAGGACCTGCAAGGCAAGGATTTCGTGTCCGTCTGCGGCGCGATGCCAGCGAAGCGTTCCGTCGCTATAGGCCGCAACGACGATCCGCCCATCTTCACTGGCATTCACTGAGAGAACTTCGCCTCGGCCAAAGTAAGACCATATCAGGGCTCCCGCGTCGTCGAACGCTCTGAGCGCCCAGTGGGTGCCGAGAAAGAAGCGCTTACTGTCCGCAGCGATTGCGAGGCTGCGCGCCATCTCATTTCCGATCGGAAGCACGCGGCCGTTCAGCGTCGGATGGTTTTCGTTCTGCCAGTTGAGAATTGTCAAGCCTTTGCGAAGCGGTGCAATGGTGACCGCGTCATCGATCGGAGAGCTGGATAACGTCAGTGACCTCGCATCAAATCTCAAGACGGGCCCCCCCGATCGGGCAGCACTGAAATCAACGACTTTGCCATCCCGGGAAACACGCAGGCTGTCGGCCGGACCGATTACCGGTAGGATGGGCGAAGCAACAGTCCACTCCACTTCGCCTCGCGCATCCAAGAGACAGAGGGAAGGCATTTGCGAGGCAACAATAACTTGTCCATCTGGCAGGGTGTCGATGCCGCTCATCCCTCTCCTTAGGCACTGGTTCATAATGCGGCGTTCGTCGGCAAGCCCCGCCCCGTCCCACGCGAAGAGAACTATCCTCCCCTTGTCGTCGACCACGGAGCCGCCGGCAAACAAGGTTTGACCATCGCGGGACCACGCAACTTTGGTGAAACCGAAAAAGGATCCCCTGACCCCTTTGGGGCGGTGTCCACCTACGCGTTCAAGCGTGCTTCCATCCAGGATATCGACCGCGGTCTCCCAGTAGCCGACGGCCAGGCGGGTGCCGTCCGGACTGAAAGCTATTCCATAGGGGTAAGTTCCGCTCATTGCCCGGACGGGCTCGCCGACGCGGTGAAAATTCGGATGTTCGGTGGCGGGATCATAACGGTACAAACGTATGAAGCCATCGCCGCTCGATGTTGCGAGGCGACCGTCGCCGGCGAACGATGCCCCAAAGCTGCTCGCTCCGTAATGTTCCTCGCGGAAGATCTCGCCCCAATGTTTGTCGCGGTCGAAGACTCGCAGCCCTTGCGTATCGGCATACAGGACGGCAAGGAAGCGACCGTCGGGAGAGAATTGCAGGCGTTTGGCATCAGCTGGAATGTCGCCGCCAATGCGCTGAACGAGGTTTCCAGATTCGCGATCGAATAGGTAGACCGGGCTCTCGCCACTGGCTCTCTCAGTTCTTCCGCCCACCGCGAGCATCGCTCCGTCCGAACTTATCGCGACCGTAGATACGTTGCCTACTCTCCCAGGGCCGCTGGGAATCCAGACCGTGCGCAGCAGCTTGCCATCGGCAAGCGACCAGATCCGTACTGTGCGATCGGAGCTGCATGTGACGGCGAAGTGGCCAGCAGCGTCGACGGCTTGCGACCCAATCCCGGCCGAGTGCATGCCGGGATCGACGGCGAGCACGGGGCGATCGTAGAGATCCGTTACGTCCTTCGATCCCTGGTCCCGCGCCGGCGCACTCGCGAAGACCAAGACGGCCAACGCCGAAAGGGCAACGGCTATTGCGCGGCAATGTCTCCGAAATTGGGCCATTTCGCAGCCTCCAATTGGGCCTTCGTCGTCTCGAGTTCGAGCTTGTCCTTTTCGACATGGCGCGTCCAAAGCGCGCCGACGCCGTCGGAAATCGCCTTCATCAACGGTTCGACCAAGCTCTTGGCAACCTCTTCCCACACACCTTTGGTGTTGGGAGTGATCGTCTTGACGGCGGAGTCACAGATCTCTTTGAGGCCCTTTCCCGAGGCCTCGAGACTGGTGCGAACCGTCGGCAGACGATCGGGATTGCCACCTTCGACGAGGGCCGTCGTCAGCCCGGCAATGACGCCGTCCATCTCTCCCTTCGCCATCCCGTAGGTCAGCCGCGCGCTCGCGAGAGCAGCTTTGTCCCCGCTGGACTTGAGCACCTCGACACAAGTGGTTGCTTGGGTCCGAGCCTTGGCGAGTAGGGAGGTCACTTCTGGCCAACCGAGCGGGGCTGTCTGCGCGACACCAATCGCTACGGGGAGAACGGTGGCCAAAGCAAAGACAGCAATTCTTTTCATGGCGTAAATCCTCGCGTATGCACCACAGTGCATAGTAACAGCTAAACCGCATTTGCATCGGCGACCGGCGCGCGAACGGTCGTGTCAGCGTCAAGGGCCTCTCGAGATAATGCCATCGGGCGCACTTCTATGGTCAAGTCGAGCCCCTGTTCAGAACAATATACCACTGGTTGCAATGAGACGGAACAGATCCGCGATGCTATTGCTCAGCCGCCACAGACCCAGCCCCTTGCGCCGCCCGACGGGCAAAACACGCCATAGGCAGGTCAAGGGGCGGGGTCCCAAAATATTCTGATTGACCGAATTCGCTGTTTCGGCTAAACCGTAAGCCATCCCGGCCCGCCAAAGGGGCGTTTCGCGATCGTCACGATACGCAGGCCGGAGTGCGATGGACGCGGCAGCGCCGGCGCGTGAGGTGGTGGCAGGGCGGGCGAGGCCCGTGAGCCATCGCGATCCGCGGCACGACACGGCGCGGTTACAGCGTTTCTTTTCGGCGTCGGGGGCGAGCACGCGCGAGCTTCCGGCTGTCCGGGGAGGGACGTCCGCGGACGGCAAAAGCGTGTGGTCCTGACGCCCGGGGTCTGTGCGTCAAGGCTTGCGGTGGTGAGGCGGCCCGACCGGGCGCGCGCATCAGTGATCCGCAAGGCGACGGGGGCAATAGTGCATCGCTCCCCGGGGAGAGCGCGCCATAAGCCGTAAAACCATTGCGCAGGGAAGGCCGGGATGTCCCGGCGTCACCTGTGGTCACCCCGCGTGCGTCTTGTCGCGTGCGGACCCTGGGTGCCAGCCGGCGCCCCGGCCTTCCCTGCGCCCTTTGTTCTCGAGGAGGGCGAAACGGACAGCAAAGCTCGGGCGGAACGCGCCGCGAGACCGCGAAGGCGTGTCTGGCGATGAAGGTCCCAGCCGCTTGTGTCCCGGACGCGCTGCAGCGTGCAACGCTGCTGCGCAGAGCCGGGACCCAGAAGCTCCACAATTGCTCGGGAGAGATGGGCCCCGGCTCTGCAGCGCACCGCAAGCGCGCTGCGCTGCGTCCGGGGCACTGCGGCATCGAGGCCAGTTTGCACCGCCCCCAACTTCGTCTTGCACTGCGGTAGAAAAATATCGCACACTCCACCGGACTGAGGAGCCGCAGGGAGCTCTTGAAGAGGAGCGAGCCATGTCCCTCCAGACCGCACCATCCGACAGCGCCGAGCATCGCGCCAACCGCCCTGAGGACGTCCAGGCGCTGGAGGCCGACGCGCGGCTGCGCGACGACATCCGCCTGCTCGGGCGCATCCTCGGCGACACCGTGCGCGATCAGGAGGGCGCGGATGTGTTCGACCTGGTCGAGCGTATCCGCCAGACCTCGATCCGCTTCCACCGCGACGAGGACCGGCTCGCCCGCCGCGAGCTCGAGCAGATCCTCGACAGCATGTCGACCTCGGAAACAGTGCGGATCGTCCGCGCCTTCAGCTATTTCTCCCACCTCGCCAATATCGCCGAGGACCAGAACAACATCCGCCAGATGCGCGCCCGCGGCGCAGGCAAGAGCTCCGGCGTGCTGGCGGAAACGCTGGCCCATGCCAGGGACGCCGGCATCGGCCCCGATCAACTCCGCAGCTTCTTCAAGTCCGCGCTGGTCAGCCCGGTGCTGACCGCGCACCCGACCGAGGTCCGCCGCAAGAGCACCATGGACCGCGAGATGGAGGTCGCCGGCCTGCTCGACCGCCGCGAGCGCGTGGCGTTGACAGCGGAGGAGGCCGATGCCAGCGACGAGCAGTTGCGCCGCGAGGTGCTGACGCTGTGGCAGACCAATCTGCTCCGCCGGACCAAGCTCACCGTGCTCGACGAGGTCGCCAACGGCCTGTCGTTCTACGATTACACCTTCCTGCGCGAGGTGCCGCGCCTCGTCAACGCGCTCGAAGACCGGCTGGAGGAGGGCGGCGAGCAGGCGGCCTCCGAACTCGCCTCGTTCCTGCGGATGGGCAGCTGGATCGGCGGCGACCGCGACGGCAATCCCTTCGTCACCGCCGACGTCATGCGCGGCACGCTGCGGCTGCAGTCGAGCCGGGTGATGCAGTTCTATCTGGAAGAGCTGCACGTGCTCGGTTCGGAACTGTCGATCGCGGCGCATCTCGCCGACGTCTCCGAAGAGCTGCGCAACCTGGCGGAGCGCTCGCCCGACACCTCGCCGCACCGGAGCGGCGAGCCTTATCGCCTCGCGGTGTCAGGCATCTATGCGCGCCTGACCGCGACGGCCGAAAAGCTCGCGGTCGAGATCACGCGCCGGCCGGTCGGCAAGGGTGCGCCGTATGCGAGCGTGAAGGAGCTGCAGGCCGATCTCGACGTGCTGCACCGCTCGCTGATCTCCAACAACGCTCGCGTCATCGCCCGCGGCCGGCTGCGGCTGCTGCGGCGCGCGGTGGACTGCTTCGGCTTCCATCTGGCCCGGCTCGACATCCGCCAGAACTCGGCGGTGCACGAACGCACCATTGCCGAGCTGATGGATGCCGCCAACCCCGGCATGTCCTATCTCGCGCTCGGCGAGGAGGCGCGCATTTCGCTGCTCACCAACGAATTGCGCTCGACGCGCGCACTGGTCTCCCCGTTCGTCAAATACAGCGACGAGACCATGGGCGAGCTCAACGTCTTCCATGCCACAGCTGAAGCGCATGCGATGTTCGGCTCGGACGCCATTCCCCAATGCATCATCTCGATGTGCAAGGGCATGTCCGACATGCTCGAGGTCGCCGTGCTCTTGAAGGAGGTCGGCCTGGTCCATCCCTCCGGGCGCAGCGCCATCAACATCGTGCCGCTGTTCGAGACCATCGAGGATCTGCAGGCCTCCTCCGGCATCATGGACCGCATGCTGTCGCTGCACGATTACCGCCGCCTGGTCGACAGCCGCGGCAGCGTGCAGGAGGTCATGCTCGGCTATTCCGACAGCAACAAGGATGGCGGCTTCGTCACCTCGGGCTGGGAGCTCTACAAGGCCGAGATCAATCTCGTCGAAGTGTTCGAGCGCCATCACGTGCGCTTACGCCTGTTCCACGGCCGCGGCGGCTCGGTCGGCCGCGGCGGCGGTCCGAGCTATGACGCCATCATCGCGCAGCCCGGCGGCGCGGTGAACGGCCAGATCCGCATCACCGAGCAGGGCGAGATCATCTCGTCGAAATATTCCAACGCCGAAGTCGGCCGCAACAATCTGGAAATCCTCGCGGCGGCGACGCTTGAAGCAAGTCTGTTGCATCCGCGCCAGAGCGCGCCGCGTCGCGAATATCTGACCGCGATGGACGAATTGTCGAATCTCGCCTTCAAGGCCTATCGCGGCCTCGTCTACGAGACCGACGGCTTCGTCGATTATTTCTGGTCCTCGACCGTGATCAACGAGATCGCGACGCTGAACATCGGCAGCCGCCCGGCCTCGCGCAAGAAGACCCGGGCGATCGAGGATCTTCGCGCCATCCCCTGGGTGTTCTCCTGGGCGCAGTGCCGGCTGATGCTGCCGGGCTGGTATGGCTTCGGCAGCGCGGTCGAGCAGTGGATCGCCGATCATCCCGACAAGGGCATGCCGTTCCTGAAGGAGCTCTACAGGGAATGGCCGTTCTTCCGCATGCTGCTCTCGAACATGGACATGGTGCTCGCCAAAAGCTCGATCGCGATCGCCTCGCGCTATGCCGAGCTGGTGCCCGACGAAGCCTTGCGCGAGAAGATCTTCGGCCGCATTCGCCGCGAATGGCATTCCTGCATCGAGACGCTCCTGGACATCATGGGCCAGGACCGGCTGCTGCAGGGCAATCCGCTGCTGGAGCGTTCGGTGCGCCACCGCTTCCCCTATCTCGATCCGCTCAACCACGTGCAGGTCGAGCTCTTGAAGGAGCATCGCGCGCAGAACCCCGACGAGCAGGTGCTGCGCGGGATTCAACTGACGATCAACGGGATTTCGGCGGGGTTGCGGAATACGGGGTAGGGCGAATGGCGAGTAGCGAATGGAGCCCTATTCGCCATTCGCCACTCACTACTCGCTTCGTTCAACAGAAATGCGCGCCTTGCGTCTCCACATAGACCGCATAGAGCGACTGGCTTGCAGTCATGAACAGGCGGTTGCGTTTCTTGCCGCCGAAGCAGACATTGGCGCAGGTCTCGGGCAAGAGGATTTGCCCGATCCGCGCGCCATCGGTCGGCGCGAACACCTGCACGCCGTCATAGCCGGGACCGACCCAGCCGGCGCCGACCCAGATGTTGCCCTCGGTGTCGACGCGCAAGCCGTCAGGGAAGCCGGACTTGCCGTCGAGCGTCATGTCGATCAGCTTTTTCGGATTGGACAGCTTGGCCCCGTCGATGTCGTAGGCCCACACCACGTTCTTGGCTTCAGGATAGTGCGTGATGCCGGTGTCGCAGACATAGAGCTTCTTGTAATCGTGAGAGAAGGCGATGCCGTTCGGCTTGAACGGCTCGTCCGCGACCTTCGCCACCTGTCCGGTCTGGGTGTCGAGGCGATAGACGGCTTCCTTCTGGTGCGGCTGCAGCGAGCCGGTGTTTGCGAGCTTGCCCTCGTAGATGCTGATCGCGCCGTAGCCGGGATCGGTGAACCAGATCGCCTTGTCGTTGGGATGCACCACCATGTCGTTCGGGCCGTTGAGCGGCTTGCCGCCGGCCTGCTCGGCCAGCGTCGTCACCGAACCGTCGTGCTCGTAGCGGACGAGGCGGGTGCGCTCGGCGCTGAGCTGGCGTCCCTCGGTGTCGAACGAATTGCCGTTGGCCTCGTTCGACGGCTTGTGGAATTGCTCGGAGATGTGGCCGTCATCGTCGAGATAGCGCAGCTGCCGGTTGGCCGGGATGTCGCTCCAGACGAGATATTGTCCCTGCGCATTCCACGCCGGCCCTTCCGCCCAGAGGCAGCCGGTGTAGAGCCGCTTGATTGCGGTGTTGCCGACCTTGGCCTTGAAGCGCTTGGGATCGATGGCGATGATGTCGGGGTCGGGATAGCGCTGCGGCTCGGCATTGGCGCCGAAGTCGCGGGCGTCGGCATTGGAGGCGAGCAGGGTCGATGCGGCGAGTGTCGCTGCACCCTGCAGCAGCGCGCGGCGGCCGAGACCGCCGCCTGCAGTCGTGTCGTCGGGGTTGGTCAGTATTCTTGTCATGGTTTCCTCCCAAAGTTTTGTTGGGAGGCGACCATTCGCCCGCAATCAGGCGTAAACCGGGGCGATCTCCGGACAAGACAACCGGAGATCGCAGGGCAGGGATGCCGGAAATGGCGGCTAGACGGGATCCCAGGTGAAGATGTCGGCGGAACGGTCGAGCTTGTAGAACGAGCCCTTCAGCGCCGGCATGCCGTGTTCCGCGATCGATTGCGGCGTCCAGCCTTCGCTCCGCTGCACCGAACGGATCGGCCGGTTCTGGCTGAACAGGAAGATCTCGTTCATGCGCACGCCAAAGATCTGGCCGGTGACGTCCTTGGCGGAATCGGAGATCAGATAGCCGCAGAGCGGCGCGATCTTCTCCGGCCCCATCTGCTTGATCTTCTCGACCCGCGCCTTCTCCGCTTCAGTCTCGGTCGGGATGGTGCCGATCATGCGCGTCCAGGCGAACGGCGAGACGCAGTTCGAACGAACATTGAAACGGCCCATGTCCAGCGCGATGGATTTGGAGAGGCCGACGATGCCGAGCTTGGCGGCGGCGTAGTTGGCCTGGCCAAAATTGCCGATCAGGCCGGAGGTCGAGGTGAAGTGCACGAAGGAGCCCGACTCCTGCTCGCGGAAGATCCGCGCCGCGGCGTGGCTGACATAGAACGAGCCCATCAGATGCACCTTGATGACGGCTTCGAAGGCTTCGACGCTCATCTTGTGGAAGATCATGTCGCGCAAGATGCCGGCATTGTTGACGACGCCGTCGAGCCGGCCGAAATGATCGGTCGCGGTCTTCACGATCTTGCTGGCGGGGATGGCTTCCGCGACGCTTTCGAAATTGGCGACCGCGGTGCCGCCGCGCTTCTTGATCTCCTCGACCACTTCCTCGGCAGGCGCCGCGTTCGAGCCGGCACCGTCCGAGGCTCCGCCGGGATCGTTGACGACGACCTTGGCGCCTTCCGCCGCACAGAGCTGCGCGATCTCGCGCCCGATGCCGCGGCCTGCGCCGGTGACGATGATGACCTTGTCTTGCAGTGATTTGCTCATGTGCCTTACCTCTCGTTCGTAAACACGATCGTGCCACTCGCCGCGAACATGCCGCCGACGCCATGACACACCGAAATCTTCGCGTTCGGCACTTGCGCCGGCGCAATGCCACGCATCTGCCGCACGCTCTCCTGAAGCGCGTACATGCCGTACATGCCCGAATGCATATAGCTCAATCCGCCGCCATTGGTGTTGAGCTGAAGCTTCCCGCCGGGCCGCGTATTGCCATCTGCGATGAACTTGCCGGTCTCCTCATGCGGCATGAATCCGAGATCGCCGAGGCCGAACAGCGGCAGATGCGCGAAGGCATCGTAGATCATGAGGTGATCGACGTCCTTATGTGCGATGCCGGCCTCCTTGAAGGCCAGCGGCCCTGCGGTCTTGAACGCGCGCGAGGAGTTGAACGTCTCCATCTGGCTGACCATCGGCGTCTCCACGCTCTCGCCGGTGCCCATGATGTAGACGGGCTTGCGCGGAAAGTCCCTGGCGCGGTCGGCCGAGGTCAGGATCAGCGCGCCGCCGCCGTCGGTGACGAGGCAGCACTGCAGCAGCCGGAACGGATAGGCGATCATGCGCGAGTTGAGGACATCGGCGACCGTGATCGGGTCCTTCATCATCGCGCGCGGATTCTTCGCCGCCCATTCCCGCTGCACCACCGCCACCGAGGCAAGCTGCTCATGCGTGATGCCGTAGGTCTTCATGAAGCGCAGCACGGGAATCGGGAACATGCTCGGCGGACCGTAGACCCCGAACGGCGCCTCGAACTGGCCTTGCAAACTGTCGGCGGGAATCGAGCGCGGCGCCTTGCCGATCATCGACTTGCCGCTCTCGGCATGCGTGATCAGCACGGTCTTGCACAGCCCGGCCTCGATCGCGGCAGCGGCGTGCCGAACATGCAGCATGAAGGAGCAGCCGCCGACCGAGGTGCCGTCCACCCAGGTCGGCTTGATGCCGAGATAGTGGCAGACCTGCTGCGGCGTCTCCACCGCCGTGGCAAAGCCGTCGATGTCGGAGAGCTTCAGCCCGGCATCGGCGATGGCGTTGAGCGCCGCATCCGCGTGCAGCTGGAGCTGCGAGGCGTTGGGGATGACACCGAGCTCGGTGGTCTCGGCCGCGCCGACGACGGCAACCTGATTTTTGCGCATGGCTTACCCCTTCGCCGGACGAAACACGGGGAGGGTGATCTTGTCGTCGAGCGCCTGGAAGGCGACCTCGAGCTTCATGTCGAGCTCGAGCGCCTCGGGCGTCTGCGGGCAGTCGATGATGTTGCTCATCATCCGCGGCCCCTCGGCAAGCTCCACCACCGCGATCGCGTAAGGCGGCGTGAAGCCCGGCGCGGCGGGACGGTGATTGATCACGTAGCTGTAGAGGAAGCCCTTGCCGCTCGCCTTGAAGATGCTGACCTTGCGCGAGGCGCAGGATGGGCAGAACGGGCGCGGCGGGAAGTAGACATGCGCGCAGGCGTCGCAGCGTTGCAGGCGCAATTCGCCGTCTTTGGTGCCGTCCCAGAAATGCTGGGTCTCCGGCGTCGGTTTCGGTCGCGCGCGCTGCGGTTCGGCCATGTCGGAACGCCCTCCCAGAAGCAAATCTTGATGAGGCAGGGCGTCACGCCCGCCTGTTTCGATCTTGATGCGACAATCGACCATGGTGCGTCAACGGTCCAGCAATACGCATGCATGCCATCATGCGCACAATGCTTGTGTCGAACTGAGGCAGCGCTATAGATTGCGCGCGACAATATTCCGTGAGACAGACATGCCCGAATTTCCGACGCTGGCGAAGCTCGCCGAAGACCTCGAAAGCGGCCGCACCACCGCCCGCAAGCTGGTCGAGGCGTGCATCGCCAGGATCGCCGATCCCGCCGGGGAGGGCCAGCGCGCCTTCATCCATGTCGACAAGGACGCCGCGCTCGCCGCGGCGGACGCGATGGACGGTTTGCGCAAGGCCAAGGCGGCGCCATCGCGCTATGCCGGCATCCCGATCTCAATCAAGGATCTGTTCGACATCAAGGGCCAGGTGACGCGCGCCGGCTCCCGCGCGCTCGACGATTCGCCGCCGGCCGAGCAGGATGCGGCGACGGTGGCGCGGCTGCGCAGGGCCGGCTTCATCGTGATCGGGCGCACCAACATGACCGAGTTCGCCTATTCCGGCATCGGCATCAATCCGCATTACGGCACGCCGAAGGGCGCCTGGAACCGGTCCGTGGGCCATGTGCCAGGTGGCTCGTCCGCGGGCGCGGCGGTGTCCGTGCTCGACGGCATGGCGCATGGCGCGCTTGGCACCGACACCGGCGGCTCCTGCCGGATTCCGGCGGCCTTCAACGGCATCGTCGGCTACAAGCCGACGCAGCGACGCGTGCCGCTCGATGGCTCCGTGCCGCTGTCGTTCTCGCTCGACAGCATCGGGCCTCTGGCACGATCAGTCAGTTGCTGTGCCATACTCGACGCCGTGCTCGCGAACGAGCCGATCGCCCCGCTGAAGCCGCGTCCGATCCAGGGCATGCGACTGGCGGTGCCGACCACGATCGCGCTCGACGACCTCGACGCTGAAGTCTCCGAGACGTTCGAGCGCGCTCTGAAGACGCTTTCGGATCACGGCGCCATCATCGAGCGCATCGAGATGGCGGAGTTCCACGACATCGGCCCGATGAACGCCAAGGGCGGCTTTGCCGCGTCCGAGAGCTACGCCTGGCACCGCTATCTCATCACCTCCAAGGGCGACGTCTACGACCCCCGCGTCTCCGTGCGGATCATGCGCGGCGAGGCGCAGAGCGCGGCCGACTACATCGATCTCCTCAACGAGCGCCGCTCGCTGATCGCCCGCGTCAACGCGCGCATTGCGCCCTATGATGCGCTGGTGCTGCCGACCACCGCCAACACGCCGCCGAAGATCGCCGATCTCGCCGACGACAAGGCGTTCACCAGGGAAAACCTGCGCGCACTGCGCAACTGCACCCTCATCAACATGATCGACGGCTGCGCCATCTCGCTGCCGGCGCATCGTGAGGGCGAAATTCCCGTCGGCCTGATGCTGGCGGGCGCAGGCGGCTCCGACCGCCGTATCTTTGAACTTGCTGCCGGCATGGAGGCCGTCATTCGTGTTTGACCTGACTTTCACCGTTGACGCCCAGGACGCCACCACGCCGCTGACGCTCGCGATCGACCAGATGGTCATCGCCGGCTGGACCGGCCGCGATCCCGTCGCGCGCGACAAGCACATCAAGGAGCTGCAGGAGATGGGCATCGCCCCGCCGGCCTCGACCCCGATCTATTATCGCGGCGCGGCGCGGCGGCTGACCCAGGAAGACCGCATCGAATGCACCGGCGGCGATTCCTCCGGCGAGGTCGAGTTCGTGCTGATCGGCTGGCAGGGCCGCATCTTCGTCGGCTGCGGCTCCGACCATACCGACCGCAAGGTCGAGGCCTACAGCGTCACGGTTTCCAAGCAGATGTGCGACAAGCCGATCGCCTCGACGCTGTGGGAGCTGGAGGACGTCATCGGCCACTGGGACAAGATGATCCTGCGCTCCTACGCCACCATCAAGGGCGAGCGCGTGCTCTACCAGGAGGGCACGCTGGACGCGATGCTGCCGGTGAACGACCTGATCGCACGCGGCTTCGAAGGAGGAAAATTCCCCGACGGTTGCGCCATGTTCGGCGGCACGTTTGCAGCCAAGGGCGGCATCCGCCCGGCGGAACGGTTCGACTTCGAGCTGGAAGACCCCGTGCTGAAGCGGACTATTAAGCACGGCTATGACGTGACAACTCTACCGGTGCGAGGCTAGCTCCACAAACGTCGGTCCGGTAGGGTGGGCAAAGCGAAAGCGTGCCCACGTCTTACGAAGTCGTGGGCACGGCGCAAGAGCACCTTTGCCCACCCTACGAAACTGGTCTGCTTGACGTCGGTATCGATCTTCGCTCGCAATGACGCGGAGACGGTTCTCGGAAATCGGGTGGCGGGGTGAACGTCGGGCTGGGAAGGTGATTGTTATGACAATGACCGCACGCAAAACGGCCCAACCCTCCGTTCCCGACCTCACCGCCCACGTCGACGGCCTCGACTGGCCGCAGATCACCGCCGAACTCGACACCCAGGGCTGCGCCGTCCTCAAGCACCTGCTGACGCCGGACCAGTGCCGCGCCGTCGCCGCGCTCTACCCGGACGACACGCATTTCCGCAGCCGCATCGTCATGGGCCGTCACGGCTTTGGCCGTGGCGAGTACAAATATTTCGCCTACCCGTTGCCAGATCTGATCGCGCAATTGCGCCCGGCGCTGTATGCGCATCTCCAGACCGTCGCCAACCGCTGGAACGAGGCGATGGGGATCGACATTCGCTATTCCCTAGCGCATGCGGCGTTCCTGAAGCGCTGCCACGAGGCGGGGCAGGCGCGGCCGACGCCGTTGCTGCTGCAGTATGAGGCTGGCGACTACAACTGCCTGCATCAGGACCTCTATGGCGAGCACGTGTTCCCGCTCCAGGTCGCGATACTCCTGTCCGAGCCCGGTCGCGATTTCACCGGCGGCGAATTCGTGCTGACCGAGCAACGCCCGCGCATGCAGTCCCGCGCCGAGGTCGTGCCACTGGCGCAGGGCGATGCGGTTGCCTTCGCTGTGCATCACCGCCCGGTGCAGGGGACACGCGGCACCTACCGCGTTAATCTGCGCCATGGCGTCAGCCGGATCAGATCCGGCCAGCGCCACACGCTGGGTGTGATCTTTCATGATGCCAAATGAGCGCTGCGATTGACGGCTGATCTGTTCGATGGTGTTGCTGAGGCCCAGCCGTCGCGCGAGGAGATCGCGGACGGTGCCGTGCTGCTGCGCGGCTTCGTCAAACCGATCGAAAGCGAGCTGATCGCCGCCGTCCGCGCCATCGTGGCGCAATCGCCGTTCCGGCGGATGACCACGCCCGGCGGCCACCTGATGTCGGTGGCCATGACCAATTGCGGCGAACGCGGTTGGATCACCGATCACACCGGCTATCGCTATGACCCCATCGATCCGCGAACCGGCGCGCCATGGCCGGCGATGCCGCCCGTGCTCCGCGAGCTCGCCCGCCGCGCGGCAGAGCAGGGCGGCTTCCAGAACTTTGCGCCCGATGCGTGCCTCGTCAATCGCTACGAGCCCGGCACGCGGCTGTCGCTGCACCAGGACAAGGACGAGCTGGACTATTCGGCGCCGATCGTCTCGGTCTCGCTCGGATTGCCCGCGACCTTCCTGTTCGGCGGCCTGGCGCGTAGCGACAAGCCGCGCCGCTTCCGCCTGGTGCATGGCGACGTCGTGGTCTGGGGCGGAGCCAGCAGGCTCGCCTATCACGGCGTCGCGCCGCTTGTGGAGGGCGAGCATGCGCTGCTCGGGCGGAAGCGGATCAATCTGACGTTTCGCCGGACGCGGTGATTCATCCCCTCATCCTGAGGAGCTTGCGAAGCAAGCGTCTCGAAGGATGATGGCCCCCGATGTGAGACCCGGGCCGTCATGGTTCGAGACGGCGCTGACGCGCCTCCTCACCATGAGGATCAGGGTTTGGGCGGGTGGATGAACGCCCACGGACTGACCTCCGAATCTCGCGTTACCTCGACCGAGATCAGATACGGCCCGCCATGGCTGAGCGCCTTTTCCATCGCCGCCTTGAACTGATCGGGCGCTGTGACGCGCGCGGCGGCAACGCCAAAGGACTCCGCGAGCTTGACGAAATCGGGATTGACGAGGTCGGACGCCACCACGCGGCCGTCGAAACGTTCGCGCTGGTCGCGGCGGACATTGCCGTAGGCGTTGTTGTTGAACACCAGAGTCACCACGCCGATGTTGAACTGCACGGCGGTGGCAAGCTCCTGCACGCCGAACATGAAGCCGCCATCGCCGGTGATGGCGACCACAGGCTTGTCCGGGTTCGCGACCTTGGCCCCGAGCGCAGTCGGGAAGCCCGAGCCGAGCGTGCCCTGGTAGCCCGAGGTGATGAAGGTGCGCGGCTGGTAGACTGGAAAGCCGTACCAGGAGGCGAAGCCGAATTGCGACAATTCGTCGGTGACGATCGCGTTCGCCGGCAGCACCTCGCGCAGGATGTTGAGATACGCCATCTGCGGCTGGATGCGCTGGATCTCCGCTTGCGCCATCGCAGTGGCCTCGCGGATCTCTCCGCGCCGCGTGCTGCTTTTCGAATAGCCGGCCCTCTTCACAGCTGCAGCGAGATCGGCGGTCCCATCCCTGGCGTCGGCGACAATCGCGACATCGGCGGCGAGCCGGCGCATCTCGACCGGATCGATGTCGATCCGAATGGATTTCAGTCCGCTCGGTTGAAAGGGCCAGCGGAAGCCGGATGCCGGCAGCTCGGCGCGCGTGCCGATTGCGATCATCAGATCCGTTTTCGGCCATAGCTTGTAGGCGGCGGCCATGGTGAGGCCGAGCTCATGCGCGTTGGAGACGATGCCGCGGCCGCTGCGGAAGGCGACCACGGGTGCATCGATCATCTCAGCGAGCTCGAGGATCTCCTCGCCGGCCTCGATCGCGCCGCTGCCGACGAAAATCATCGGCGCCTTGCTTGCCTTGATCAGCGCCGCGGCCCGCTTGACGAGATCCGGATCGGGCTGCGGCGCGGGCAGCGGCTCCAGCATCCGGGCAGCGGCGGTGTCAGCGCGATGGGTGAAGACGTCCCAGGGCATCTCGACCGAGGCCGGGCCGCGCCGTCCCGACATCATCTCCTGGAAGGCGCGCGCGACGACCGTCGGCGCATTGCCGGGGTATTCGATCCGGTCGGCCCATTTCACATAGGTGCGCAAGGTCGCAAGCTGGTCCGGCATCTCGTGCAGATGGCCGCGGCCCTTGCCCAGAAATTGCGTCGGCACCTGGCCGGTGACGCACAGCACCGGCTCGTTGCAGCCGAACGCGGTGAGCAGCGCGGCGCTGGCATTGAGCACGCCGGGCCCGGGCACTACGCTGAACACGCCGGGCCTGCCGCTGGAGCGCGCATAGCCGAACGCCATGTAGCCGCAGGCCTGTTCGTGCCGCGCGCCGATCACCTTGAGCTGGGCCTGATGGAAGGCGTCGAACAGGCCGTAGACCTGCGCACCGGGCAGGCCGAACACGGTGTCGACGCCGTGGGCCACCAGGCCGCTTACGATCGCTTCGCCGCCGGTGAGGGTGGTCATTGCATCATTCCAATCCTGTTCAGGCTTCGTCGACGACGCCATTTCGCAAGCTGCCGATGCCTTCGGCCGCGACCTCGATGATATCGCCCGGCTTCAGGTAACGCGGCGGATCGAATCGGGCTCCGGCGCCGGTCGGCGTGCCCGTGACGATGATATCGCCGGGGACAAGGGTTGCGAAGGTGGAGATATAATTGATGAGATAACGGAACGAGAACATCAGCCGGCTGGTACGGTCGTCCTGCCTGAGCTCGCCGTTGACATGCGTGGTGAGCCTGACGTCGGCGATCTGCGATTCCCTGGCGTAAGGCACCAGCCATGGGCCGAGGCTGCCGCTGGAATCAAAGTTCTTGCCCTGCGTCACGTTGAACTTGGCATGCCGCAGCCAATCGCGCACCGAGCCTTCGTTGCAAAGGGTCAATGCTGCGATGTGATCGAGCGCGGCGCTTTCCGGAATATGCCGGCCTTGCTTGCCGATCACCAGCACGATCTCGCCTTCATAGTCGAGCTGGGCGGACGCGCGCGGGCGCACCAGCGGCGTGTCGTGGCCGACGAAGGAGCGCGGCGAGCGCATGAACATGCTCGGATATTTCGGCGCGTCCTGCCCATCCCTGTATTCGGCGTTGCGGTCGGGATAGTTGACGCCGATGCAGATGATCTTTTCCGGCGCGGGCACCGGCGGCAGCCAGGTGATCTCATCGAGCGCGTGGTCCGGCGCGCGGCCGGCGGCTTCCTCGGCGAGGCTCGCGAGCTTTCCGGCCGCGATCACCTCGCGCAGCGTCGGATAGTGTTTTGCGTAACGTGTGGAGAGGTCGACGATGCCGCCCTCGAGGACGGCTCCATAACGGGCATCGCCCTTGACGGAATAGGTGGCGAGGCGAGGGAGTTTCATAGGCAGTCTATCTCTCTTGTCGTCCCTGCGAACGCAGGGACCCATACCGCGTGATCCATCGATAGCGCACGGTGACGATCCCGAACGACCAATCTTCGCAAAACTCCTCCCTGTGGTTATGGGTCCCTGCGTTCGCAGGGACGACAGGAAGAGAAGCTCGGCAGGTCATGGGCATCAATCCGCAACCAGCACGTCCGCGACAAACTTCGGCTCCCGCACGGCCTGCCCGCTAAACGGCGAGCCCTGCTCGAACCAGGAGCGCGGCGCGGGTGCGCCCCACAACGTCTGGCGGCGCGGATCGCGCAGCGACCAGCGCAGCGGCTCGTGGTCGTGGTCTCCGGTGAAATAGTCGCTGGTGTAGAGCTCCAGCCGGTGTCCGTCGGGATCGCGCACATAGAGGAAGAACGCGTTGGAGATGCCGTGGCGCCCGGGGCCGCGCTCGATGTTCTTGACGAAGCCTTGAGACGCCATGACGTCGCAGAGATGGATGATGTTCATCGCCGTCGGCGTCCAGTAGGCGAAATGGTGCAGGCGAGGGCCCTTGCCGTTGGTGATCGCGAAGTCGTGGACATTGCCCTTGCGATGCATCCAGGCGGCGGCGATGCGGCCGTTCGGGCCATCCTCCTCGGCGTATTCGGTGAGGCGGAAGCCGAGCCGGGCGTAGAACTCCACGGTGTCCTGCACTTCGGCGGCGAAGACGTTGAAATGATCGAGCCGTTGCGGGTGGCAGCCCCTGTAGAGATCATAGCGGCGCAGGAGATGCGGCCGGCGATCCATCGACGCATAGAGCTCGATCTGGAAGCCGAAGGGATCGGTGAACTGCAGGGTCCGTCCCTGGAAGGGCTGATCGACGAAGGCGTAGGAAAGCCCGTTCTCGGAGAGGAAGGCGGCGGCCTTGTCGAGATCTCCGTCGTTGCCGACCTTGAAGCCGAGCCGGGCGCAGGCGGGCACCGCCGCCTTGCGCAGCACCAGCGAGTGATGCTGATGCTCCTCGGCGGCGCGCAAATACACGACCTTGTCGTCGGCGTCCTCGACATGCAGGCCGACAGTGGTTTCGTAGAACGCGCGGCTCAGCTTCAAATCGGTGACGTCGAGCACGACGTGGCTGGAGCGGATGATGTTGAAAGGCGGCTCGAAGATATGTTGCGGTACCGGCATTTGCGTTTTCCCTCGGTCTCCTGTCATTCCGGGGCGGCTCGTAGAGCCGAACCCGGAATCCATCGCGCAGCAGAGTTGGTGGATGAATGGATTCCGGGTTCGCTTCGCGCCCCGGAATGACCCTTTCCCTAAATTCCCAGTTTCTGAATCTTGTGCGTGCCCCGCGCCAGCGAGACGTGCTTGGTTTCCATGTAGAAATCGAACGAGTAATCGCCGCCGTCGCGGCCGATGCCGGAGGCCTTCATGCCGCCGAACGGTGTCGGCAGATGGCGGACATTCTCCGAGTTCAGCCAGATCATGCCGGCCTCCAACGCGTCGGCGACACGCAAGCTCCGGCCGACATCGTTGGTCCAGACATAGCCAGTCAGGCCATAGCGGATGTCGTTGGCGATCGCGATGGCTTCTGCTTCGTCCTTGAAGCGCAGCACGGTGAGGAACGGGCCGAACACCTCCTCCTGCGCCACCCGCATCTTGCCGTGCGCGCCGGTGACCAGAGTGGGCTCGACATAATGTCCGCCGCCCGGGCCGTCATGGGCCTTGCCGCCGACGGCGATCACAGCACCGTCCTGGCGCGCGACGTCGAAATAGGAGCAGACCTTTGCCAGATGCCGCTCGTGGATCAGCGGCCCGATCTCGGTTAAGGGATCGAGGGGATGGCCGACCTTGAGCGCCTTCACGCGCGCGGTGAGCTTCTCCGTGAACTTGTCCGCAATGCCGGCCTGAACCAGGAGACGGCTCGATGACGTGCAGCGCTCGCCGTTGAGCGAGTAGATCATGAACACGACGGCATCGAGCGCGCGGTCGAGATCGGCGTCGTCGAACACGATCACGGGGTTCTTGCCGCCGAGCTCGAAATGCACGCGCTTCAGGGTCGGGGCGCCCTGGATCATGATCGCCGAGCCCGTCGCGCTTTCGCCGACGAAGCCGATCGCCTTGATCGCGGGATGCTCGGTCAGCGCCTTGCCGGCCTCTTCGCCAAAACCGTGGACGGTGTTGAGCACGCCGTCGGGAACGCCGGCCTCCTTGACGAGCTTCGACAAGATGCTGGCCGTGACGGGCGACCATTCGGCCGGCTTGTGCACGACGGTGCACCCCGCAGCGAGGGCCGGGGCGATCTTCCAGGTCGAGAGCATGAACGGCGTGTTCCACGGCGTGATCACGCCGACCGGGCCGATCGGCACGCGGGTGGAGATATTCCAGTGCTCGTCGCTCGGCGTGCTGAGGCCGTCGCGCGCCTCCGCGCATTTGTCGGCGAAGAAGCGGAAATTCTCGGCGGCGCGGATCGCCGCCTTGGCCATGAAGCGATAGGCCTGCCCGGTGTCGATGCATTCGAGCACGGCGATGTCCTCGGCATTGTCCTCGATGGCGTCGGCCACGCGATGCAGCAGCTTCTTCCGCATCGCGGGGCCCATGTCGCGCCAGGACTTGAAGGCAAGCGCAGCGGCCGTTGCGGCGCGGTCGATGTCCTCGGCGGTGCCGCGCGCGACGCTTGCGAGCGTCGTGCCGTCGACCGGCGACTTCGTCTCGAACGTCTCGCCGGAGATCGAGGCAACTGTCTTGCCGTCGATCATGTGACCGATGCCGTCGGCACGCAGCTTCTTCAGCAGCGGCGCGACGCGGTCGCGGTTGGCCTGGAATACATCGGCTTTCGGGCTGGGCTTATCCATGGGCGGATTCCGCTTTCAGGGCGTCGTGGATGTTGTTGCGCTTCCAGCTGGTGTCCTTGTCGTTGATCTGCATGTCGAACGACAAAGCGAACTTGCTGGCGGCGAAGACGGGATCGAGATGTCGGGACAGTGCCTGGAAGACATGCTCGCCGGCTTTCTGGCACGTGGGAAGGTCGCGGCCTTCGCCGATGCGCAGCACCATGTCGAGAAAGCCGTAGTCGTTCCGCGCGTCGGCGATCGCATAGTGCTCGCACCTGATCGCGCGCACGCGGATGCCGCCGAGCGGGAAGATGCCGGTCTCGACTGCCGCTTGGCGCACGATCTCGCACACCGCTGCGATGTCGAGGCGGCCATCGAGATTGGCCGAATATTCAATCGTGAAATGCGGCATCGCGGTTTCACTCCCTGTATTTCTTGCGCCTAGGCGAAGTAGCAGCTGACCGAGCCGTAGGCGCCATAGTCGGCCTGAATTGTGTCGCCCTTGCGGGTCTCGATCGGACGGATGAAGGAGCCGGCAAGCACGACCTGACCCGGCTCGAGCGCAAGGCCGAGCGGCGCGATCTTGTTCGCAAGCCACGCAACCGCCGTCGCAGGATGATTGAGCACGCCGGCGGCAAGGCCAGTCTCCTCGAGCTGGCCGTTCTTGAAACACAGCGCGCCGATCCAGCGCAAATCTGCGTCCAAAGGCCGGATCGGCCGTCCGCCGAGCACGATGCCGGCATTCGCCGCATTGTCGGCGATGGTGTCGAAGATCTTTCGCGTCGCCTTGGTCGTGGGATCGACGCGCTCGATCCGCGTGTCCAGGATTTCCAGTGCCGGCACCACGAAGTCGGTGGCGTTGAGCACGTCGAACAGCGTGCAGCCGGGCCCAGCGAGCCGTTTGCTCATGACGAAGGCGAGCTCGGCTTCGACGCGCGTCGCGATGAAGCGCTCGGTCGGAATGATCCCGCCATCGGCAAAGAACATGTCGTCGAGCAACACGCCGGAATCGGGCTCATCGATATCGAGCGCGCTCTGCATCGCCTTCGAGGTCAGCCCGATCTTGTGCCCCTTGACGATGCGCCCCTCCGCGATCTTGACGTCGACCCAGGCCTTCTGAATCGCGTAGGCATCGGCGATGGTGATGCCGGGGAAATCCTGCGACAGCTGCCGGATCTGCGTGCGGGTCTTCTCCGCCTGATGCAGACGCCTCGCGCAAGCTTGGATATCGTCGTTGGAAAGCGCCATTTGTGATCTTACAAATTGGGGTGCCGGGAGATACTTAACATGTTAAGTGAATGCGTCAAACACAATTTCGGCTTGCTGCACTGCAAACGTTTTGCGGTTTGAAAGGGCATATGGTGAAGAGACCGGCTGATCCAGCCAACGGAAGCGCGCCTGCCGCAGGACCTGCCACTGCACGGCAGGTGCCGATGCGCGATTTCTCGCGCTCCCTGCCGATGTCGCTGCTGCGGGCGCGCGAGGCGGTGATGCGGCAGTTTCGTCCCTCGCTGCGCGAGCACGGCCTGACCGAGCAGCAATGGCGCATCCTGCGTGCACTGGCGGCGATCGAGACTGTCGAGGTCACGGAACTCGCGCGCACGGCGTTCCTGCTGGGACCGAGCCTGTCGCGCATCCTGCGCGATCTCGAGGCGCGTCATCTGATCGAGCGCAGGACGGCCAAGGCGGACCAGCGCCGCAGCATGGTCTCGATTTCGAAAGAGGGCGTGAAGCTGATGGCCTCGGTGGCGCCGACCTCGGAGGCGATCTATGCCGAGATCACGCGGCGCTTCGGTGCGCGCAAGCTCGCTGAATTGCAGGATATGCTGGGCGCGCTCGAACAGAGTCTTGCAGAGCTCGGCGGCGCCGAGGAGGCAAGTTCCGAGGAGTGACAGCAGATATGCCCGTCCGGGTGCCCCAAGCCATGGACATGCATGCGCATTTTCGCGCAAATGGCGGTCCAGGCTGGCGGTCGATCAGGCGCCGATTCCCGGCGCCAGAAGGCGGCCGCATAGGCGTTGCGTCATTGCGAGCGTAGCGCGGCGGCCCGGTTCGCGCTAACAGCGGGTCGTGCTGTCGCGGCGCTCGTCATGGTGACGACGGTCCAAATGACACGGTCCAAATAACACGGTCCAAACAACAAAGAAGGAAGGCAACGTGGCGAACAAGGTCAAGGAAATCTGGAAGTCGGGGAAGGCCGTGGTCAACGCGTGGCTCGCTATACCCTCCGGCTTCTCGGCCGAGATGATCGCGCAATGCGGATTCGACAGCGTCACCGTCGACATGCAGCATGGCGTGCAGGACTATCTGTCGATGGTGCAATGCTTCCAGGCCATGGACAAGCATCCGGTGACCCCGATGGTCCGCGTGCCCTGGAACGAGCCCGGCATCATCGGCAAGGTGCTCGACGGCGGCGCCTATGGCGTGATCTGCCCGATGGTCAACACGCCGCAGGAAGCCAGGAACCTCGTCTCCTATTCCAAATATCCGCCGCAGGGCGTGCGCTCCAACGGCCCGATCCGCGCCGGCATGTACGGCACCGCGGGCTCGTACCAGAAGACCGCGAATGCCGACACCATCCTGCTGCCGATGATGGAGACCAAGACCGCGGTCGAGAACATGGAGGCGATCCTCGACGTCGAAGGCATCGACGGCGTCTATATCGGCCCGTCCGATCTCGGCTTCTCCTACGGCCTCGAGCCCAAGCTCGACCGCAGCGAGCCCGAGATCCTCGCGATCTACGAGAAGATCATCAAGGAATGCGGCAAGCGCGGCCTCAACCCCGGCATCCATTGCAGCGGCGCCGAAGGCGCAGCGCGCGCCATCAACATGGGCTTCAAGCTGGTGACGCTGTCGAACGAGGTCGGCCTGATGACGACCTACGCCAAGATGCAGGTCAATGCCACCCGCAAGGACTCGGGCGGCAAGGCTTGATCTCGTGTTCCGGACGCGTTGCAGCGCAAAGCGCTGCAACGCAGAGCCGGGACCCAGTCGCGAACAAAGCGCATGACGTAACAACCAGACCCCGGATCAGCAGCGCATCGTTTCACGCTGCGCTGCGTCCGGGGCACGATCATTTCGATACAGGAGATATCCATGACCATCAGCCCCGTCATCCGCCTGCATCCCGATGATGGCGTGCTGATCGCGCGCGCCAGCCTGCCGCCGGGGACATTGGTCGCCGACGGCGTGACCACGGTCGAGCGCATCCCCTCCGGCCACAAGGTCGCGATCAAGCCGATCGCTGTGGGCGAGCCTGTCATCCGCTACGGCCAGATCATCGGCTTTGCGACCATTCCGATAGCGCCGGGCCAGCACGTGCACGTGCAGAACATCGGCATGGGCGATTTCTCCAAGGACTATGCCTATTGCGCCGACGTCAAGCCGACGCCGAATTTCGACCTGCCGGCGAGCTTCGAAGGCATCCGTCGCCCGGACGGCCGCGTCGCCACGCGCAACTATATCGGCATCCTCACCTCGGTGAATTGCAGCGCGCATGTCGCAAGCCTCGTCGCCGACGTCTTCAAGAAGAATCCCTTCACCGGCGACAATCCGCTGGCCGACTTTCCCAATGTCGACGGCGTGGTCGCGCTGACCCACAAGACCGGCTGCGGCATGACGCAGAACGAGCCCCTGGCACTGCTCCGCCGCACGCTCGGCGGCTATGCGCGGCACGTGAACTTCTCTCATGTGATCGTGCTCGGCCTCGGCTGCGAGGTGAACCAGATCGGTGGTCTCATGGAGGAGCAGAAGCTCGCCGGCCGCCTGCGCGCGATGGACATCCAGGAGGTCGGCGGCACCCGCAAGACGGTGGAAGCGGGCATTGCCTTCGTGCGCGAGGCGCTGGCCGACGCCAACAAGGTCACGCGCGAATCCGTACCGGTGAGCGAGCTGACGGTCGCGCTGCAATGCGGCGGCTCGGACGGCTATTCCGGGGTGTCCGCCAATCCCGCGCTCGGTGCGGCCAGCGATCTCATCGTGCGTCACGGCGGCACCGTGATCCTGTCGGAGACGCCGGAGACCTACGGCGCCGAGCATCTCTTGACGCGCCGCGCCGTCAGCCGCGAGGTCGGCGAGAAGCTGGTCGACCTGATGCGCTGGTGGGACGAATACACGACGCGCGAAGGCGCCGAGATGAACGCCAATCCGAGCCCCGGCAACAAGGCCGGCGGTCTCACCACCATTCTTGAAAAATCGCTCGGCGCGATGGCGAAGGCCGGCACCACCAACCTCGTCGAGGTGCTGCGTTACGCCGAGCCCATCACCAAGAAGGGGTTCGTGTTCATGGACACGCCCGGCTACGACCCTGTTGCGGCGACCGGACAGGTCGCGGGCGGCGCCAATCTCGTCTGCTTCACCACGGGCCGCGGCAGCGTGTTCGGCTGCAAGCCGGCGCCCTCGATCAAGCTCGCCACCAACACGCCCATGTACAAGCGCATGGAAGAGGACATGGACGTCAATTGCGGCACCATCCTCGAAGGCGAGGAGAGCGTCGAGCAATGCGGCCAGCGCATCTTCGATCTGATCCTCAAGACAGCCTCGGGACAGCCGACCAAGAGCGAGAGTTTTGATTTCGGCGGCGCAGAGTTCGCGCCGTGGGTGCTGGGCGCGACGATGTAATCGCGCTCGGCGAGCTATCTCGCGCAAAAGCAATCAAAAGCGGTCGGGAGCCTTGATACCCGCGACGATTTCGGCGGCGCGTGTGCTTGTCCGGGATGCAACAATCCTTCGCTACGTAATGATACGGAGGCAGAGGCCTCGTCGCGACAGTTCCCGGCTTACATCTGGTTAACATTGTTGCCGTAGACACGGGGCGATGCGGCTCCACAGCGTGGTGGGCCGGCCTTTCCAAGGATCGAACCGATGCAAGCGATACGTCCCACTGGGGTGGAAAATCTCCTCGGTGAGGAGGAGCTGATTGTATCGAAGACCGATCTCAAAGGCCGCATCACCTACGCCAATGACGTCTTTCTCCGCATGGCGAAATACCCCTGGAAGCAGCTGATGGGCGCGCCCCACAGCCTGATCCGCCATCCCGACATGCCGCGCTGCGTCTTCAAGCTGCTGTGGGATACGCTCCAGGCCAAGCAGGAGATCTTCGCCTACGTCGTCAATCTCGCGGGAGATGGCAGCCATTATTGGGTATTCGCCCATGTCACCCCGACGCTCGACGATCACGGCAACATCATCGGCTATCATTCCAATCGACGCAGGCCCGATCCGGCGCCGGTCGAGAAAATCAAGCCGATCTACAAGGCGCTCTGCGCGGAAGAGGCGCGCCACGCCAATGCCAAGGACGGCATGCGTGCGAGCTTCGAAATGATGGTCGGTCTGCTCAAGCAAAACGGTGTCGGTTACGATGAATTTGTGCTCTCTCTCTAAGGCGCAGGGAGCGACCGCAGTCGCGTGCCTTCTCGCTGGTATCGCGTTCGTCCTCTCGCTGCTCGGCTGGACCGGAATCATCAGTGCAGCGCCGCTCGGCGCGGCGATCCTGCTGCTCGGCTACGCGCTCTGGTGTCAGCACCGCACGGCGGTGGCCGTCGATGAGGTCGCCGATGTCTGCCGCAAGGCGGCGCGCGGCGATCTCGAAGCGCGGATCCTGAGCGAGCGCCAGGCCGGGCGGATCGGCACCATCCAGAAGTCGGTCAACGACATGCTCGACATCGCCGACGCCTTCGTCCGCGAGGCCTCGGCGTCGATGGACTATGCCAGCCGCGGCAAGTATTTCCGCAAGATCCTCGCGCGCGGATTGCCCGGCTCGTTCCGCCGCTCGGCCACCGTCATCAATGCCGGCACCGACAGCCTCGGCCGCCGCGTGGTCGAGATCGCCGGCCTTGCAAAACAGTTCGGCACGCATCTCGACGAGGTCGCAGGCAGCCTGATGAGCGCCGCGACCGATCTCGAATCCGACGCCGGCCAGATGGCGGCGGCGGCCGAGACGACGAACCGCCAGACCTCCGGCATGCGCAGTGCGTCTGATCAGGCCTCGAGCAACGTTGCGACGGTGGCGAGCGCGGCGGAACAGCTCGCATCCTCGATCGCCGAGATCAGCCGCCAGGTGGCCGGCTCGACCACGAGCACCGGGCGCGCCGTCGACGAAGCCAATCGTGCCGGCAGCGAGATTCGCAGCCTCGCGGATGCCGCGCTGCGGATCGGCGATGTCGTCAAGCTGATCAGCGAAATCGCCGAGCAGACCAACCTCTTGGCGCTCAACGCCACGATCGAGGCGGCGCGGGCAGGCGAGGCCGGCCGCGGCTTCGCCGTCGTGGCCTCCGAGGTCAAGAGCCTCGCCAACCAGACCGCCAAGGCGACCGAGGAGATCAGCGCCAAGGTCGGCGAGATGCAGCAATCGACCACCAACTCGGTCGCAGCCGTCGAGGCGATTGCGCAGACCATCGCGGAGATCGACGGCATCACCGCGAGCATCGCCGCCTCGATCGAGCAGCAGGGCACCGCGACCCGCGAGATCGCCCGCAACGTCCAGGAGGCGTCAGTCGGCACCTCGCAAGTGTCCTCCAACGTGTCAGGCATCAGCGAAGCCGCTGCCGACACGGGGCGCGTCGCCAGCCGCGTCAACAGCGCCTCCGAACGCGTCCACGGCGAGGTCGAGACCCTCCGCCGCGAAGTGACGCAGTTCCTGCAGCGGCTGACGTCCGCGGCATAGGGCTTTCGCCGACAGGACGGTGCCTTCTCTCCGCTGGCTTGAAATCGTAGAGTGGGCAAAGGCGCACTTGCGCCGTGCCCACGCAACAGAAGCCGTGGGCACGGCGCGCAAGAGCGCGCCGTTGCCCACCCTGCGAGACTGTCCGGTAGCCCGGATACTTCCTAGGCACCCTCTGCCCGTTGTTAGTGCTTGATCGCGTCCACCTCAGGTGTTCTGCTCAAAAAAGCTGCTGGAGCATCGCACCCCGTGTCGATCTACGTCGCACTACACCACGTTACGCACTACAAATACGATCGCCCGATCGATGTCGGTCCGCAGACCATCCGCCTGCGGCCGGCGCCGCATACGCGCACGCCGATCCTGAGCTATTCGCTCAAGGTCACGCCATCCAACCATTTCGTGAACTGGCAGCAGGATCCGCAAGGCAACTGGATCGCCCGCTATGTCTTCCCGGAGAAGACGACCGAATTGAAGATCGAGGTCGATTTCACGGCGCAGATGACCGTGGTCAACCCGTTCGACTTCTTCGTCGAGCCCTATGCCGACAGTTTTCCGTTCGACTATCCGAACGACCTGAAGACCGAACTGGCGCCTTATCTGGAGACCGTCAAGCCGGATCGGCTGTTCGCGAAATATCTCGACTCGATCCCGCAGGACGCTCCGAACACGGTCAACTTCCTGGTCGATCTGAACCGGGAGCTTCAGAAGAAGGTCCGCTACATCATCCGGATGGAGCCCGGCGTGCAGACGCCGGAGGAGACGCTCGTCTCCGGCGCCGGATCATGCCGCGACTCCGCCTGGCTGCTGATCCAGACCTTCCGTCATCTCGGCCTCGCCGCGCGTTTCGTCTCCGGCTATCTCATCCAGATCCGTCCCGACATCGATCCGATCGAGGGACCGCCGGAAGTGGAGAACGACTTCACCGACCTGCACGCCTGGGCCGAGGTCTATCTGCCCGGCGCCGGCTGGATCGGTTTCGATGCGACCTCCGGCATGCTCGCGGGCGAGGGCCACATCCCCGTCGCGGCCACGCCGCATTATCGCTCGGCGGCGCCGATCTCCGGCAGCGCCGGCTTTGCCGAGGTCGAGTTCGCCTTCGATATGAGCGTCCGCCGCATCCGCGAGGCGCCGCGCATCACCAAGCCGTTCTCCGACGAATCCTGGGCCCGGCTCAACGATCTCGGCGAGCAGGTCGACGGCGATCTTGCCGCCGATGACGTGCGGCTGACCATGGGCGGCGAGCCCACCTTCGTCTCGGTCGACGATCTCGAAGCTGCGGAGTGGAACACGGAGGCGGTCGGCCCGACCAAGCGCGCGCTCGGCGACGATCTGATCCGCCGCCTGCGCACGCGCTTCGCGCCCGGCGGCCTTCTGCATTACGGCCAGGGCAAATGGTATCCGGGCGAGAGCCTGCCGCGCTGGGCGTTTGGCCTGTACTGGCGCAAGGACGGGCTGCCGATCTGGAAGAATGCCGACCTGATCGCCAGGATCGGGAATCCGCGTCGTGCCGAGGTCAAGGATGCCGGGACCTTCATGGAGGGCGCGGCACTCCGGCTCGGGCTCGATCCCGGCTACATCATGCCGGCCTATGAGGACACCGCGCTCTGGCTTCAGAAGGAAGCCGAGCTTCCCGTCAACGTCGATCCGTCCGACTCCAAATTAGCCAATCCGGAGGAGCGCGCGCGCATGGCGCGCGTGTTCGAGCAGGGCCTCAATACGCCGCGCGGCTTCGTGCTGCCGGTGCAGCGCTGGAACGCGCCGCCGCGCTGGCGCAGCGAGCGCTGGCAGCTGCGGCGCAATCATCTGTTCCTGATGCCTGGCGATTCCCCTCTCGGCCTGCGCCTGCCGATCGGGTCGCTCGGCTACGTTCCACCCAATCAATATCCCTACATCGTCGAGCGGGACCCGATGGAGGCGCGCGGCAAGCTGCCGGTGTTCACCCTCGCAGCGCGCCCTGAAGCGCCGCCGCGGGCCGCGCCCGAGCAGCTCAACACGTCCGTCCCGGTCCGCACCGCGATGTCGGTCGAGGTCCGCGACGGCGTGCTCTGCGCCTTCATGCCGCCGGTCGAGCGCATCGAGGATTATCTCGAACTGGTCGCCGCGCTCGAAGCCACCGCCGAGGAGATGCAGCTCCAGGTCCATGTCGAAGGCTATCCGCCGCCGTTCGACCCGCGCGTCGAGGTCATCAAGGTGACGCCCGATCCTGGTGTCATCGAGATCAACATCCAGCCAGCGAAGAGCTGGCGCGAGGCGGTCGATATCACCACTGGCCTCTATGAGGACGCGGGCAAGGTGCGTCTCGGCGCCAACCGTTTCCTGGTCGACGGCCGCCACACCGGCACCGGCGGCGGCAATCATGTCGTGATCGGCGGCTCCAGTCCGGAGGACTCGCCGTTCCTGCGCCGGCCCGATCTGCTGCGGAGCCTCGTGCTGTACTGGCAGCGGCATCCCTCGCTGTCCTATTTCTTCTCCGGCCTGTTCATCGGCCCGACCAGCCAGGCGCCGCGCATCGACGAAGCCCGCCACGACAGCATCTACGAACTCGAGATCGCGCTCTCGCACGTGCCGCCGCCGGGCACCCAGACGCCGCTGTGGCTGGTGGACCGATTGTTCCGGCATCTGCTCGTCGACATCACCGGCAACACCCATCGCGCCGAGATCTGCATCGACAAGCTCTATTCCCCGGAGGGCCCCACGGGGCGTCTCGGCCTCGTCGAATTCCGCGCGCTCGAAATGCCGCCCGATCCGCGCATGTCGCTGGCGCAGCAGCTCCTGATCCGCGCGCTGATCGCGAAGATGTGGCGCGAGCCACAGGCCGGCAAGTTCGTGCGCTGGGGCACGGCGCTGCACGACCGCTTCATGCTGCCGCATTTCATCTGGGAGGATTTTCTGGACGTGCTCGGCGAGCTCAAGGAGTTCGGCTACCCGTTCGAGCCGGAATGGTACCTGGCGCAGCTCGAATTCCGTTTTCCCGCCTTCGGCCGCGTCCATCATGGCGGCGTGACGCTGGAGCTGCGCCAGGCGCTGGAACCCTGGCATGTGCTGGGCGAGGAGGGCTCGGCCGGCGGCACCGTGCGCTATGTCGATAGCTCGGTCGAACGGCTCCAGGTCAAGGCGGAGGGTTTTGTCGAGGGCCGCCACATCGTCACCTGCAACGGCCGCCGCCTGCCGATGACCTCGACCGGCCGCTCCGCCGAGGCCGTGGCCGGGGTCCGTTTCAAGGCCTGGCAGCCGGCCTCCGGCCTGCACCCGACCATCCCGGTGCATGCGCCGCTGACCTTTGATCTCATTGACACCTGGAACGGCCGCTCGCTCGGCGGCTGCGTCTACCACGTCGCCCATCCCGGTGGGCGCAGCTACGATACCAAGCCGGTCAACACCTACGAGGCCGAGGCGCGGCGGCTGGCGCGATTCCAGGACCATGGCCATACGCCGGGGCCGGTCCAGCCACCGCCCGAGGAACGCACAAATGAGTTTCCGCTGACCCTCGACTTGCGGACCCCGCTCCTGCAATGAGTATGATGGTGGGGCAGGGAGAGGCGCATGGCCGAGGGCGCGGCGGAAGAGGACCACAAGGCGGGTAAGGGGCAAGGCCAGCGTGAAGGCCAGCGCCGCTTCGCGCAATGGGTCCGCGACTATAGGCGCCTGCCTGATATCCCCGACGAGTTCCTGGGCCCCGACGGCGCCCCGCGCGCGGTCTGGAGCCGCTTCTTCGATGCCTTCGGCGCGCTCGCGCCCGAGGAGATCGAGCGTCGCTTCGGCATGGCCGACCGCCATCTGCGCGAGGCCGGCGTCACCTACCGAGCGCCCGGCGACAGCGCCGACCGGCCATGGTCGATCAGCCATCTGCCGCTCCTGATCGACGAGGCCGACTGGCAGCAGCTTTGCGCCGGCATCACCCAGCGCGCCGAGCTGCTCGAGCTCGTGCTGCGCGACATCTATGGCGAGGGCCGGCTGGTCGCGGAAGGCGCGCTGCCAGCGGCCGCGATTGCCGGCAGTCCCGAATATCTCCGCCCCGTCTGCGGCGTGCCGCCGCCGGGCGGGCGCTATCTGTCGATCTATGCCGCCGATGTCGGCCGCGGACCCGACGGCCGCTGGTGGGTGCTCGGCGACCGCACCCAGGCGCCGTCGGGCGCGGGCTACGCGCTGGAGAATCGCCTCGTGCTCTCGCGCGCCTTGTCCGACCTCTACAAGTCGATGAACGTGCCGCGCGTCGCGCCGTTCTTCGAGGCGTTCCGCGACAGTCTTCGTGCGCGCGCCGACCGCGACGAGCCCAGGATCGGCGTGCTCACGCCGGGCAGCTTCAGCGAGACCTATTTCGAGCATGCGACGCTGGCGCGCTATCTCGGCTTCCTGCTGGTCGAGGGCGACGATCTCGCCGTCAGCGACAACCGCATCCACATCCGCACCGTCGCCGGCCTGAAGCGGCTCGACGTGCTGCTTCGCCGGGTCGATTCCAATTCGCTCGATCCGCTCGAGCTCGATGCGTCCTCGCATCTCGGTGTGCCCGGCCTGATCGACGTGCTGCGCAAGGACGGCGTCGTCGTCGCCAACATGCCGGGCTCGGGCGTGCTGGAGGCACGGGCGCTGCTCGGCTTCCTGCCGGCGCTCAGCCGCCGCCTGCTCGGCGAAGAGCTCAAGATGCCGCATATCGCGACCTGGTGGTGCGGCCAGCGCAGCGCGCGCGAGGAGGTGCTGGCACGGCTCGACGAGGTCGCGATCGAAGGCGCCTATCGGCGCGGCGTGCCCGGATTCGACAGCAACGGACCGGTGCTCGCGAGCGAGCTGGATGCGAGCGACCGCCAGCGCCTGATCGACGCCATCGCCGCACGCGGCATGGACTATGTCGGCCAGGAGGTGGTGCGGCTGTCGACCATGCCGGTGTGGGAGCAGGGCCAGATCACGCCGCGGCCGTTCGTGCTGCGCGTGTTCGCTGCGGCGACGCCAGAGGGCTGGGCCATCATGCCCGGCGGCTTCTGCCGGATCGCCGAGCAGCCGGATGCGCGCGCGGTGTCGATGGGCGACGGCGCGCGCGCCGCCGACGTCTGGGTGGTCTCCGACAAGCAGGTCTCGACCGCGACGCTGCTGCCGGCGACCGACAAGGTCCGCATCCGCCGCATCGCCGGCGTGCTGCCGAGCCGCGCCGCCGACAATCTGTTCTGGCTCGGCCGCTATCTCGAACGCGCCGAGGCGACGCTGCGGCTGGTGCGCGCCTTGGGCTCGCCGAGCGGGCCCAACAAGGGCACCGCGGCCTCGCTGCAATCGGGCGAACGCATCCAGCGCCTGCTGGTGGCCTGGGGCGCGATCTCGCAGACCTCGCGCGCCGCGCCCGGGCGGATCACCGCCGAAGCGTTGCAGAGCGCGGAACGTTTCGGCTCGGCGCTGTCGCTGGTGCGCGCGGCGCAGCGCACGGCGACCTCGTTGCGCGAGCGGCTGTCGCCCGATGCCTGGCAGGTCATCACCGAAATGGCTGAGCGCCTGGCCTATCAAGTCGAGGGCGACGACGGTGTGCTGAGCGCGGCCGAGCTGACCTTGCAGGAACTCGCGAGCCTCGCAGGGCTGGCGCAGGAGAACATGAATCGCGCCGCCGGCTGGCGCTTTCTCGACATCGGCCGCCGCACCGAGCGCGCCATCAACACCACGCGCTTCACGCGCCAGTTCGCCTATGACGAGGCCGGCGACGAGGATCTCGACATCCTGCTGACGCTGGTGGATTGCCAGATCACTTACCGCTCGCGTTACCTGCTGGCGCCGATCCTGGCGCCGGTGCGCGACCTTGCCGTGCTCGACGGCTACAATCCGCGTTCGGTGGCGTTCCAGGTGACGACGCTGAACGAGCACATCGCCGCGCTGCCGAGCCTGAAGGAGCACGGCCTGATCGAGAAGCCGCAGCGCCTTGCCGTGGCGATGCAGGCGATGCTGGCGACCGCGGAGGCCGAGAAGCTCGAGGTCAAGACCCTGTTCGCGCTGGAGCAGGATCTGCTCAGCCTCGCCGAGGCGATCGGGCAGCACTACTTCCCGCATGGCCCCAATGCCGCCCGGCCGGAAAAGCTGACGGGGCTGGCGTGATCTACGACATCCGTCACGTCACCACCTACGAATACGAGAATCCGGTCAGCTTCGCCCGCTGCACGCTGCGGCTGGAGCCCAGGAGCGGCGGCGGGCAGGAGCTGATCTCGCACAAGGTGGAGATTCGTCCGCGCCCCGCCGAACGCAACGTCCGGCGCGATTTCTTCGGCACGCTGACCGAGAGCATCGTGATCGAGGCCTCCCATCGCAACTTGCGGATCGACTCGCGGTCGCGCGTGGCGGTGTCGCGCCGGCCGCCGGCGCGCGATGCGGGCAGCCCGGGCTGGGAGAGCATCCGCGACATCGCCTTCGAGGCGACCAGCCTCGGGCCGTCCTCGCCGGTCGGCTATGTCTTTGCGAGCCCGCTGGTGCCGGTGCTGCGTCCGGTCAGCGCCTATGCGGGGACGAGCTTTGCGCCGGGCGCGGGCATCCTCGAGGGCGCGGTCGATCTCATGCATCGCATCCGCACCGAGTTTCGCTACGACCCCAAGGCCACCGTGATCTCGACGCCGCTGAACGAGGTCTTCGACAAGCGCCACGGCGTCTGCCAGGACTTTGCCCATGTGATGATCGCAGGGCTGCGCGGGCTCGGTCTGCCGGCGGCCTATGTCAGCGGCTACCTGCGCACCATTCCACCGCCGGGCCAGGCCCGCCTGCAAGGCGCCGATGCCACCCATGCCTGGGTGTCGCTGTGGTGCGGGGCGGAGCTTGGCTGGGTCGATTTCGACCCGACCAACGATCTCTTGATCGGCAACGACCATATCGTGCTTGCGGTCGGGCGCGACTTTTCCGACGTCTCGCCGGTCGACGGCATCATCGTCGGCTCGCCGAAGCAGAAGCTCGGCGTCGCCGTGGACGTGGTGCTGGTGGAATAAAAGCGGCCCCGTCGGCCGGGCTCGCCGCCCGGATGTGCCGCGCCTTCACCGCAACCGCGATCTTGCATAGCACAACGGTAACATATTTCCGTAATCGCGTTCCCGGGGGTTTGGTCACTCGGCCCAAGATGGGCTATGCTGGGTCGTTGCGTCGAGGACAAGAACGAGACTTCGGGAGCTGACATGGGACACCACCGACACGCGGGGCTGCATCCATGATGACGTTGCCGAGACTGGCGGCTGAATCTCTGGAGAAGCTGCTGGGTACGTTTATGCGGCGTCGGTACGGCGAGACCGCTGCAAGCATGGTCGAGAGCGCAACCCGCACCGCGATGGAATGTATCGGTAACAGCGATGCACTTTACCACAATATCGAACATACGATGCTGGTGACGCTCGCGGGCCATTCGATCCTCAGTGGCCGAAGTCTCCATACCCATCTGACGGCTGAGGACTACGTCCATGTCCTGATCGCCTGCCTCGCTCACGATATCGGCTATGTCCGCGGCCTGTTCGAGGAGGATGACATCGACGGCTTTGTCATCGATGCCGCCGACACCAAGATCTCATTGCCGCGCGGTGCGTCGGACGCCAGCTTGATGATGTATCACGTCGACCGCTCGAAGCTCTATGTCTCGCGGCGGCTGCAGCACATTCCCGGCCTCGATCCTGAACGCATCGCCCGCGCTATCGAGGGAACGCGCTTTCCGGCCCAGGAAGGCCATGAGTATGACGTCGATGCCTCGATCCTGCGCGCCGCCGATTTCATCGGTCAGCTCGGCGATCCCAACTATCTGCGCAAGGCCAACGCGCTCTATTACGAGTTCGAGGAGGTCGGCATCAATCGCCAGCTCGGCTACGATTCTCCGGCCGACATCGTGAACCGCTATCCACAATTCTATTGGAACAGCGTCGCACCGCACATCCAGACCGAGATCGGCTACCTCAACAAGACCGAGATCGGCCGGCAATGGATCGCCAATCTCTACAGCAACGTCTTCCGCGCCGAGCGCGACATCTCGCTGTCCGGGCCGCAGAGATAGGTCGAGCCCCTCGTTTCTTGTAGCCCACATGGAGCGAAGCGAAATGCGGGAGCGCCGCATCCGTAAATCCCGTATTCCGCTTGGCTCCATACGGGCTACGACAGCGACCAGATCCGCAGGCAAATCATGCAACAAAAAACCATCGCCACGGACGTCCTCGACATCGCCTATCGCGAATACGGCGCGCCCGACGGCTGGCCCTGCATCATGGGCCACGGCTTTCCCTATGACGTGAACGCCTATGCCGAGACCGCGCCGATCATTGCCGAAGCCGGCGCGCGGGTGCTGGTGCCCTGGCTGCGCGGCTATGGGCCGACGCGTTTTCGTTTCCCGGACACGCCGCGCTCCGGCGAGCAGGCGGCGCTCGGGGCCGATCTTCTGGCCTTCATGGACGCGCTCGGCATCGAGCGTGCCGTTGTCGGCGGCTATGACTGGGGCGGGCGCGCGGCCTGCGTGGTCTCAGCGCTCCATCCGGAGCGCGTGATCGCCCTCGTCTCCGGCAATTCCTACAACATCCAGGACATCGCCCGCGCCATGGAGCCGGCCTCGCCGCCGGAAGAGGCTGCGCTCTGGTATCAATATCTCTTCCACAACGAGCGCGGCCGCCGCGCGCTGGAGCGCAACCGGCGCGGCTTTGCCCGCCAGCTCTGGGCGATGTGGTCGCCGAAATGGGCGTTCGACGACACGACGTTCGAACGGAGCGCGGTGTCGTTCGACAATCCTGATTTCGTCGACGTCGTGATCCACTCCTACCGCCACCGCTACGCGCTGGTCGCGGGCGACCCCGCCTATGCCACGATCGAGGCGAAGCTCGCGGGCCAACCGCCGATCCGCGTCCCGGCCATCGCGATCGACGGCGACAGCGACGGCGTCAATCCTGGCACCGCACATCACGCGCGCAAGTTCGAGGGCCCATTCGAGCGGCGCGTCTTCACCGATGCCGGTCATAATCTGCCGCAGGAGCGGCCGGCCGAATGGGCGCAGGCGGTGGTCGAGGTCCGGAAAGCGGCCTCATAAAGGCCGTTTCTCGTCCGGCCAGCTGGCTTGTCAGCCGTCCCTCCGATTTTTCCTGATCCTGGGAACCTTTTGCGATTGCAGCCGTCCAAGCTGAGGGTCGCTTCTGTATGCGGCTCGTTGCAGGGGAGGATCTCGATGAAGTCACAAGTGCGCAAGCTGGAACGTGTCGCGGTGGCGCAGGCGCCGGCCGAACGGCCCGACAGGTCGGAGGTCGAGCAGGCGATCCGGACCATGATCCGCTGGGCCGGTGACGATCCCGCGCGCGACGGTCTGCGTGAAACGCCGGACCGGGTCGCACGTGCCTTCGAAGAGTATTTTTCCGGCTATGCGCAGGATCCGACGGAAATCCTGCAAAAGACCTTCGAGGAGATCGAAGGCTATGACGAGATGATCGTGCTGCGCGGCGTTCGCTTCGAGAGCCATTGCGAGCACCACATAGCGCCGATCGTCGGCCGCGCCTGGGTCGCCTATATCCCGCAGGGCCGTGTCGTCGGCATCAGCAAGCTTGCGCGCGTGGTGGACATCTACGCGAAGCGCCTCCAGATCCAGGAGAAGATGACCGCACAGATCGCCAATACCATCAACGACGTGCTCAAGCCTGAAGGCGTCGGCGTCATCATCAAGGCGACGCATCACTGCATGACCACGCGCGGCGCGCACAAGCCCGGGACCGATCTCGTCACCAGCCGCATGCTGGGCGTGTTCCGCGACAATGCGCTGACGCGCCAGGAACTGTTGGGGCTCGCCAATTCGGACGATTGACCCGCGGCTGCTCAAGGAGACGGCGCCATGACCGAGAACAACAAGCCGAGCGGACCCGACCTGAGCAAAGGCGTGTCGCTGACCGCGTTTAGGGATGGCAAACTGCTCGGTCATGTCGGCGAGGAGGACGTCCTGCTGGTGCAGGCCGGCAGCGAGATCTTTGCGATCGAGCCGGCCTGCAGCCATTACCACGGGCCGCTCGCCGAGGGCCTGGTGGTGGGCGACACCATCCGCTGTCCCTGGCATCATGCCTGCTTCTCCTTGCGCACGGGCGAAGCCACCCGCCCGCCGGCGCTGAACGCGCTGGCGGTGTGGGAGGTCGCGCGCGATCGGGACAACATCATCGTTCGGCGCAAGCGCGAGGCGCCCAAGCCGTCGACCGCTCATCGCAGCGCGCCGACGCCGGAGAAATTCGTGATCGTCGGCGGCGGCGCAGCCGGCTTCGCGGCCGCCGAGACGCTCCGGCGCGAGGGCTTTGCCGGCGCCATCACCATGCTCAGCGATGACGGCGCGATGCCGGTCGACCGGCCCAACCTCTCCAAGGATTATCTCGCGGGCAACGCACCGGAGGATTGGCTGCCGCTGCGGGGCGAGGACTATTATCAGGATGCGGGCATCGATCTCAGGCTCAACACTGACGTCTCCGCCGTCGATGCGAAGGCGCGCAATGTCACGCTCGGCAATGGCGACAAACTCCCGTTCGACCGGCTGCTGCTCGCGACCGGTGCCGAGCCGGTCAAGCTGCAGATCCCGGGCGCCGACCAGCCGCATGTCCACACCTTGCGCTCGGTCGCCGACAGCCGCGCCATCATCGAGGCCGCGGGGAGTGCCAGGCGCGCTTTGGTGATCGGCGCCAGCTTCATCGGCCTCGAAGTCGCGGCGTCCTTGCGGGCGCGCAAGATCGAGGTGCACGTGGTCGCGCCGGACGAGCGGCCGATGCAGAAGGTGCTCGGCTCCGAGATGGGCGACTTCGTCCGGTCGCTGCATGAAGAGAACGGCGTGATCTTTCACCTCAAGGACACCGTCGAAAAGCTCGACGGCAACCGCGCCACGCTGAAGAGCGGAGCTGTCATCGAAGCCGACCTCGTCGTGGTCGGCATCGGCGTCAGGCCGCGCCTTGCGCTGGCCGAGCACGCCGGGCTTGCGGCGGATCGCGGTGTCAGCGTGAGCGAATATCTCGAAACCAGTGTCGCCGGCATTTTCGCGGCCGGCGACATCGCGCGCTGGCCCGATCCGCATTCCCGGCAGAGCATCCGCGTCGAACATTGGGTCGTTGCCGAACGCCAGGGCCAGACCGCGGCGCGCAACATGCTCGGCAAGCGCGAGCGCTTCGACGCCGTGCCGTTCTTCTGGTCGCAACACTACGACGTGCCGATCAACTATGTCGGCCACGCCGAGAGCTTTGACGAGATCGCGATCGACGGCAGCATCGGCGGCAAGGACTGCCTGTTGAAGTACCGCAAGGACGGCCGCGTGCTCGCGGTTGCTTCGATCTACCGCGATCTCGACAACCTCAAGGCCGAGCTCGAGATGGAGCGGTCCCGCACCTGAAGCGCCGTATTCCCTTGATTTGCGTCAATGTCGCGCATGGCTGCCGCTGCTCTGCTGGCTATCGTCCTGGAGCGGCGCGTGCTGGTTTCGGCCGCGTTCCGGGCTGCGCATGCAGGAGTGACCGCCATGACAAGTGCTTCGGATACGTCTCACCATGCGAGCCTCGGCTCCGGCATTGCCGCCCTGCATGCCAAATGGGGCTGGATCGTCGCGCTCGGCTTCGTCTATCTCATCGCCGGCTTCGTCGCGCTCGGCAGCGTGGTGATGGCGACGGTGGCGAGCGTGATCGTGGTCGGTGCGATGATGATCGTCGCCGGCGCCGCCGAAATTATCGGCGCATTCCAGATGAAGAGCTGGGGCAAGTTCCTGGTCTGGGCCTTGCTCGGCGTGCTCTACGTCGTCGCGGGATTTCTCACCTTCGAGAATCCGCTATTCGCGGCCGTTCTGCTGACGCTGTTTCTCGGCGCCTCGCTGATCGCCTCGGGCGCCGTCCGGCTGTTTCTCGCCTTCAACATGAAGCGTGAAAGCCCGTGGGTGTGGGTGGCGCTGTCGGGCGCCATCACGCTGCTGCTCGGCCTCCTGATCGTCGCGCGCTGGCCGGTGAACAGCGTCTATATCCTCGGCCTGTTCCTCGGCCTCGACCTGATCATGGCGGGAGCGGGCTGGATCAGCCTGGGCTTCAGCTTGAAGCGGCGCGGCTGAGCCATCAGCAACTCGACGCAAGACCATCTTGCGGAACTCCGCTGATCTGGCACGCTGACAAAAAGCAGCACGCCGCGCGGCCGCCTCGCGCGGAGATCACCGGGGAGAAACCATGAAAGCCGCCTTGGCCCTGGCCGCAGCGCTCGCTGCCGCCTGCCTGTCCACGCCAGTCTCCGCGCAAAAAACCTACGGTCCCGGCGTCAGCGACACCGAGATCAAGATCGGCAACACCATGCCCTATAGCGGGCCGGCCTCGCCGCTCAGCATCACGGGCAGGGTCATCGCGGCCTATTTCGACGAGGTCAACGAGAAGGGCGGGGTTGGCGGCCGCAAGCTCAACCTGATCTCGCTGGACGATGCGTTCTCGCCGCCCAAGACCATGGAGGCGGCGCGGCGCCTCGTCGAGGGCGACGGCGTCGCCTTCATCTTCGCGACCATGGGCACGGCGCCGAGCTCGGCGATCGCAAAATATCTCAACAGCAACAAGGTGCCGCAGCTGTTCCTGATCAGCTCGGCCTCGAAATGGAACGATCCCGCCAACATGCCGTGGTCGATGGCGCTGCCCTGGGCGCCGAACTACACCAGCGAGGCCGCGATCGACGTCGCCTATGCGCGCGCCAAGAACCCGAACGCGCGCTTCGCCGTGCTCTATCAGAACGACGACGCCGGCAAGGAATATCTTCGCGGTGTCAAGGAAGCACTTGGTGCGGATGCCGACAAGGCGATCGCGATGGCCTCGAGCTTCGAGGTCGCCGACCCCACCGTCGATTCCCAGGTGCTGACGCTGGCGAACACCAAGGCCGACGTCTTCATGATCTATTCGGTAACGCCGCGCGCCTGTGCGCAGGCGATCCGGAAAGCCCATGAGGTCGGCTGGCAGCCGACGCGCTTCCTCGCGAGCGGCTGCGCCAACAAGGCGACCGTGATGGTCCCCGCGGGCCTCGATGCCGGCAAGGGCGTGCTCTCGCTTGGCGCGCTCAAGCCGTTCGTCGAGACGCCGAAGGACGATCCGGCGATGACGGCCTATATCGACTTCATGAAGAAGCGCCTGCCCAATGCCGACGTCAACAACGTCGCCGGCCTCTATGGCTACACCGTCGCCGAGGCATTGGTGGTGCTGCTGAAGCAGTGCAAGGACAATCTGACGCGCGAGAACATCATGGCGCAGGCGGCGAACCTGAAGAACGTGCCGCTGTCGCTGCTGATGCCCGGCATCACCCTGAATACCACGCCGCAGGATTTCCGCCCGATCAAGGACGGCTACATGCTGCAGTTCGACGGCAACGACTGGATCGTGGCGAGTGAGCTCTTGCGCGGAACGTGAGGCGCAGGGCTCTCTCCGCGAACGCGGAATCGTAGGGTGGGCAAAGGCGCACTTGCGCCGCGCCCACGACCTGCTCAATACGGAAACAGGACGTGGGCACGCTTCGCTTTGCCCACCCTACGAGACTGACGCGAGTGTCGGCGAGCGGGAGGATTAAAATGGACTTTCAACACTCCGCCCGTTCGCTGGAACTCCAGGACCGCGTCCGCCAGTTCATGCGGACACATGTCGAGCCGGTCGAGGACCTCTATTACGAGCAGGTCAAGCCGGAGGCCGCGCGCTACAAGACGCCGCAAGTGCTCCAGGACCTGAAGCGGCTGGCGCGGGAGCAGGGGCTATGGAATCTGTTTCTCTCCGGCAAGCACGGCCCCGGTCTCACCAATCTCGAATATGCGCCCGTGAAGGAGATCATGGGCCGCATCCTTTGGGCGCCCGAGGTCTTCAACTGCTCGGCGCCCGATGTCGGCAACATGGAGGTGCTCGCAAACTACGGCACCAGGGCGCAGCAGGAGCGCTGGCTGAAGCCGCTGCTGGAGGGGCGCATCCGCTCCGGCTTCTCGATGACCGAGCCGCAGGTCGCCTCCAGCGATGCCACCAATATCCAGTGCGCGATCACGCGCGACGGGGACGACTACGTCATCAACGGCCGCAAATGGTTCACGTCAGGCGCGATGAACGAGGATTGCGAGATCCTGATCGTGATGGGCAAGACCGCGCCCGACGATCCCGATCGCCACCGCCAGCAATCCATGATCCTGGTGCCCAGGAACACGCCGGGCGTCCGCATCGTCCGCGACATGCTCACCTACGGCTATGACGACGCCCCTAGCGGCCACCCCGAGATCGTCTACGACAATGTCCGCGTGCCCGCCGAGAACATGCTGCTCGGCGAAGGCCGCGGCTTCGAGATCGCGCAGGGGCGGTTAGGGCCCGGCCGCATCCACCATTGCATGCAGCTGATCGGCTGCGCCCAGCGCGCGCTCGAATTGATGTGCCAGCGCGCCGTCTCCCGCGTCGCCTTCGGCAGGCCGCTCGCAGAACAAGGCTCGGTGCGCGAGGATATCGCGAACTCATTCTGCGAGATCGCGCAGGCGCGGCTCCTGACGCTGCAAGCCGCCGACAAGATGGACCGCGAAGGCAACAAGGCCGCGCGCGACCTGATCGCGGCGGCCAAGATCGTGGTGCCCGGCATGGCCGCCCGTGTCATCGACCGCGCCATCCAGATCCACGGCGCCGCCGGCGTCTCGCAGGACACATTCCTGGCGCGTGCTTACGTCTACGCCCGCTTCATCCGCATCGGCGACGGGCCGGACCAGGTGCATCTGGCCGCTGTCGGCAAGGAGCTGATCAAGCGCGGCGGGGTGATGGGATAGGCAGACAGCTTCTCCGGGACTGGCCCAATGCGCGGAAGTATCTGGTCATAGGTAGCATGGTATGCTTGGATGACGGGATCACTTCAATGCGTGCATTGCCGACGTTGTTGCGCTCGGCACAAGAGCGAGCAGGTCAACAATGTGCAGTTTCGCCCCGAGCCGCCGGACGTCCGGCGCGCGATCCATCGCGGCAATCTTCGCCTCGATCCTGACGATCCTGATCATCTGCAGCGGCCGATCCGCGCTTGCAGCAGTGGAGCCCTTTCCCGCGGATTTCAAAATCCAGCGCATCTCGGTCAACGGCGTCACCCTGCATGTCCGCGTCGGCGGGAAGGGACCGGCGGTCGTGCTCCTGCACGGCTTCGCCGATACAGGCGATATGTGGGCGCCGCTCGCCAAGGCGCTTTACAAGGACCACACCGTGATCGTTCCGGACCTGCGCGGCATGGGGCTGTCGTCTCAAGCCCCAGGCGGCTACGACAAGAAAAACCAGGGCGTCGACATCGCCATGGTCATGGACAAGCTCAACGTCCAGAAAGCCGATCTGGTGACGCACGACATCGGCAACATGGTGGGCTATGCGCTCGCGGCGCAATATCCCGACCGCATCACCAAATGGGTCGTCATCGACGCGCCGCTGCCCGGCATCGGGCCCTGGGACGAAATCCTGAAAAGCCCCATGCTGTGGCATTTCAACTTCCGCGGCCCTGACGTCGACCGCCTGGTCAAGGGCCGCGAGCGCATCTATCTCGACCGGTTCTACAATGAGCTGTCGGCCGACCCGAAGGCAATCGACGAAGCGACGCGCAACCATTATGCGAAACTCTACGCCCGGCCAGGCAACATGCACTACGCCTTCGAGCAGTTTGCAGCGTTTGGGAAGGACGCCACGGACAACAGGGTTTTTGCCGCGACCAGGTTGAACATGCCGATCCTGGCCCTTGGCGCTGAAAAGTCGTTTGGCGATCAGCAAGTGGCGATCATGCGCGAAGTCGGCACCAAGGTTGACGGCGGCATCGTCACCGGCTCCGGACATTGGATCATGGAAGAGCAGCCGGCGCAGACCGTGAGCAAGGTGCGGGCTTTCCTCGACGGGAAATGACGCGAACTGATTGGCTTCTATCGGCGGCCTGTCCAGCCGAACTGCGACGATGCAGCGGACGCCCGTCGTCCGCTGCATCATGCGCGCCAAAGCGCAGGAGTGCGTCAGCTCGCGCGCCGAAGCGGTTTGAATGCGGCGCGCAGCTCCGCGGAAAAAAGCTCGGGCTGCTCCCAGGCCGCAAAATGACCGCCTTTGTCGACCTCGTGGAAGTAGGTGAGGTTGCGATAGGCGCGCCGGGCCCACGTCTCCGGGGCTTGATAGCTCTCGCCGGGAAAGACGGTGATGGCCACCGGGAGCGAGATCTCCGCAGTCTTCTCGGGGGCGGCGAGAGCGGGACTGCGCCCGCTGTATTCCCAGTAAAGCCGCGCCGATGAAATCGCGCTGTTCGTCACCCTGTAGAGCGTGATGTCGTCCAGCACCTCGTCGCGGGACTTCTCAGGGTCGGTGCCATCGTAATTCCAGTGCGAGAAGCCTGGATGACCGAGCATCCAGGCCGCCAGTCCCGCGGGAGAATCCGTCAAGCCGTAGCCGACCGTCTGCGGCCTCGTTCCCATCATCACCGCATATGACCGGTTGCCCATTTTGGCCGCCGCGCTGAATGCTTCAAACGCCGTGCGTTCCTTCTCGGACAGTCCCGCCGGGGCGGGCCCGCCGGCGGCGAGGATCGCGGCGATCTCGGGCGGGACGATCGCCGGCAAGTTGATGTGAATGCCGAGCAAGCCTGCCGGCGCCAGCCGCGCCATCGCGCTGGAGACGGGCGAACCCCAGTCGCCGCCCTGGGCGACGTAATGGGTGTAACCCAGCCGCTTCATGAGGTCTGCCCAGATGCGCGCCGTGCGCTCAGGACCCCAGCCGGTGTCGCGCGGCTTGCCCGAGAATCCGTAGCCGGGCATCGAGGGGATCACCACGTCGAACGCGTCTTCAGGCCGTCCGCCATGGGCCGTTGGATCCGTGAGCGGATCGATCACCTTGAGCTGCTCGAACACCGATCCCGGCCAGCCGTGGGTGATCACGACAGGGAGCGCATTGGGATGTCTGGAGCGGACATGGATGAAATGAATGTCGATCCCGTCGATCGTTGTGACGAATTGCGGAAGCGCGTTCATCTTCGCTTCGATCTTGCGCCAGTCGTAGCCCGTGCCCCAATACTGCACGAGCGACTGCAGCTTCGCCAGCGGGATGCCCTGGGACTGATCGGAAACGGTCTCGCGATCGGGCCAGCGTGTCGCCAGCACACGACGGCGAAGCTCGACGAGATCCTGCTCGGGAATGTCGATACGGAACGGGCGAATGACGCTCTCGTCGGCCGCCAGCGCCCAGTGCGCGGGAAACACGCTCGCGGAAATCGCCGCCGCAACTCCAATCGCAGCGGTGCCGAGAAGCGTGCGCCGATCTCTGTCGATGATGATTTCCGAACTGGATGACGAATTGGATGGCATGGGCATCGGAGTGCCTCCTGGCCTCAGGCGATCGGCGCCTGCGGGGCAGGACACTGGCTCTCCAACATGGCGTGGAGGCCGGCCGATAGCTCGTTAGGCGTTGTTAGATGCTGTGAGTCGCCGCGAACATGGCGAAGCGGCGCAAGCTCAGCATTGCTGTCCATTTCCGCTTAGGACGGACTTCGAAAAATCAGCAGCCGTCACCCGGCCGCCAAGCCATTGATAATGCTGAACCCGTCTACTGTGCATGGGGTTGTTTCGCACTTTTTTGTTTGGAGGAGGCTCGCCGCCGACTTTGTAGCGGCGGACGCGCCGTCATCCCGCCTTGATCATCCCGCCCTGGCGATGCGGCGGTCCGCCGCGCCTGCGCGCAGGTTCTGGAAGAACGTCTCCACCTCGCGCGACAGCGTGTCCGCGGTCTCGGTCAGGCTGCCCGCCGCCGTCAGCACCGAGGCTGCCGCCGTGTCGGTCTCGCCGATGGCGTCGCGCAGCGAGGTGATGTTGGCGACCAGCGTCTCGTTGCCCTGCGCCGCGCTTTGCGCGTTGGACGAGATCTCGCGCGTGGCGGCGTCCTGCTGGCCGATGGCGCCGGCGATCGCGGAGGTGACCTCGTTGATCTCGCGCACCGCGCCGCCGATCTCGCGCACCGCATCGACCGCGTTGCGGGTCGAGGCCTGGATCATCGAGACGTTCTCGCTGATCTCCGCGGTCGCCTTGGCGGTCTGGCCCGCGAGCGCCTTCACTTCATGGGCGACTACGGCAAAGCCGCGGCCGGCGTCGCCGGCGCGGGCGGCTTCGATGGTGGCGTTCAGCGCCAGCAGGTTGGTCTGCTCGGCGATCGCCTGGATCAGGTTGAGCACGCCGTCGATGCGCTGCGTCGCCGCGGCAAGGCTCTCGATCTCGGAGATCGACTTCTCGGTGCGCTGGCCGGTCTGCTCGACCGCGCCGGCGCTCTGCCGCACCTGGCGGCCGATCTCCACCACCGAGGCCGACAGCTCCTCGGCGGCGCCCGCCACCGCCGTGACGTTGTGCGAGGCCTGCTCGGTGGCGTTCGCCGCCGTGCCGGCGCGGCTAGAGGCATCCGCGGTGACGCGGGTGATGGTCTGCGCGGTCTCGCGCATGGTGGAGGCGTTGTTGCTCAGGCCGCGCATGATCGCGCCGATCGCCCCGCGAAATTCCTCGACGGATTGCTCGATGTGACGCGCGCGCTCCTCGCGCGCGGCAGAGTCCTGCGAGACCTGCGAGGCGAGGTTGCGGTTGCGGCCCATGGCCTCCTGGAAGACCTGGATCGCGCGCGCCAGCGCGCCGATCTCGTCGGCGCGGCCGGAGTGCGGCACCACCACATTCTCGGTCCCGTCGGCGACCTGCTTGATGGTCGCGGTGATCGCTGCGAGCGGCCGGGCGACTGAGCGGGCGATGATGACGATGCCGATCACGACCAAGGCCAGCGCCACGCCGCCGAGGCAGGTCAGCACGAAGGACAGGGTGCGATTGGTTTCCGTCTCACGCGCGATCTGCTTGGCGCGCTCGGCATAGACCTTTGACAGCGCCTCGAGATCCTTGTTCAGCGCCGAGCGCACGGTGCGGTTGGCGTCGTTGTCGCCCCATTCGCGGCCCGCGGCCGCATTGATCTCGACGCCGCGGCGCACCAGCTCCTTGCGGAACTCGACGAACTGCTCGATGCGCTTCTTGAAGGTGGCGAACTGCTCGGCATCGTCGGCTTTGACGATGGTCTCCCAGCGCTTCACGACGTCGAGGATCTGGGCGTTGAACTTGAGCAGGCCCTCGCCGTATTTCTTCACCACGGCGGGCTCTGTCGACATGTAGACGCCGCGCGATTCCATCACGACCGCATAGACCAGCGAGTTGACGCGCTCGACGTTCAGCGCGGCGGCGTTCGCCGTCTCGATCGCGCTGGTCAGGTCGGCGCCGCGGCGGCTGTTGTAGTCGGACAGCATCGCGATCGCCGCCGTCAGCAGCGCGAACAGCGCGAAGATCGCATAGAGCTTGGTGGCAAGCGTGAAACGGCCGGCCAGCTTGGCGGCATTCCCAGATCGGTCTGATGTCATGGTGTTCAGGGGCCCGGATTGGCCTGAAGCGGCCGGGGAGCGGGGTCGTTTGAATTTGATGCAAAACTATGCAGAACGAAGATGGATGCGGCGTTAACGCGGCCACTGGCTCCCTTCGTCCTTGGTCGTAGGAAAGATAAGATATTTCAGCGTCTTGATCCGAAGGTAGAGTTTCAGGATAGTCTTAGGTCGGCCACCGGCCGACGCACCCCGGAGAGACCCTTGGTCTACCGCCACATCATCGACGCCACGACCCACACCTTCCCGGACCTGCGCGACCTCCTTGCCAGGGCGACGCCGCCGCGCTCCGGCGACCGGCTGGCCGGGGTCGCCGCCGACACTGCCGAGCAGATGATCGCGGCGCGGATGGCGCTCGCCGACGTTCCGCTCGGCCAATTCCTGCAGGAAGCCGTGATTCCCTACGAGGCCGACGAGGTCACCCGCCTCGTCATCGACAGCCATGACGCCAAGGCCTTCGCGCCAGTGGCATCCCTGACGGTCGGCGGCTTCCGCGACTGGCTGCTGTCGGATGCGGCGACGCCGGAGGTCCTGCGCAAGCTGGCGGGCGGCATCACCCCGGAGATGGCAGCGGCGGTGTCGAAGCTGATGCGCAATCAGGATCTGATCCTGGCGGCGCGGAAATGCGAGGTCACCACCGCCTTCCGCAACACCATCGGCCTGAAGGGGCGGATGAGCACGCGGCTGCAGCCCAACCATCCCTTCGACGATGCCAGGGGTATCACCGCCTCGATCCTCGACGGCATTCTGCTGGGTGCCGGCGATGCCTGCATCGGCATCAATCCCGCGAGCGACGATCCGGCCGTCATCGCGCAATTGCTGCGACTGCTCGACGAGATCATCACGCGGCTGAAGATCCCGACGCAAGCTTGCGTGCTGACCCATGTCACGACGACGCTGGCGCTGATCGGGCAGGGCGTGCCGGTCGACCTTGTCTTCCAGTCGGTCGCCGGCACCGAGGCCGCCAATCGCAGTTTCGGCATCGACCTTGCGCTTCTGAAGGAGGCGCAGCAGGCCGGGTTGTCGCAGGGGCGCGGCACGGTCGGGCAGAACGTGATGTATTTCGAGACCGGCCAGGGCTCGGCGCTGTCGGCGGGCGCCCACCACGGCGTCGACCAGCAGACCTGCGAGGCGCGCGCCTATGCGGTCGCCCGCGCCTTTGGCCCGCTGCTGGTCAACAGCGTGGTCGGCTTCATCGGCCCGGAATATCTCTATGATGGCAAGGAAATCATCCGCGCCGGGCTGGAGGATCATTTCTGCGGCAAATTGCTCGGCCTGCCGCTCGGGATCGACATCTGCTACACCAATCACGCCGAGGCGGACCAGGACGACATGGACAATCTGCTGACGTTGCTCGCAGCCGCCGGCGTCACCTTCATCATGGGTGTCCCCGGCGCCGACGACGTCATGTTGAACTACCAGTCGACGTCTTTTCACGACGCGCTCTATGTCCGGGACGTCTTCGGTCTGCGCCGCGCGCCGGAATTCGACGACTGGCTGGTGCAGGCAGGGATTACTGGCGCCGATTTCCGTCTTGCCGGCGATGCAGGCCTGCTGCCCGATTTTGCCTCGCGGCTGATCGCCTGAGGCTGGAAGCTCCCTAAGGCCTTCAGGAAACCATTGGTCCCTCTCCGAATTATGCTTGTGCCACAATATTGAGAAATTCCGGCGACGGCATTACGCTATGTGTCTGGCTGGCTATTTCCGCAACCAGATCGAGCGTGGCGGGGGAGCTTTGATGCGAGCTGAAAGTAACGGAACGTCGCGGCGGATTCTCTGTGTGTTTCCGCGCTACACCTCGTCGTTCGGGACGTTCGAGCATTCCTATCCCCTGACCGATGGTGTCCGTGCCTTCATGCCGCCGCAGGGGCTGCTGCTGATCTCGGCCTATCTGCCGCAGGATTGGCAGGTCAAATTCGTCGACGAGAACCTGCGTCGCACGACCAGGGAGGAGTTCGAGTGGGCCGAGGTGGTCTTCGTCAGCGGCATGCACATCCAGCGCCAGCAGATGAACGACATCTGCCGCCGCGCTCATGAATTCGATCTGCCGGTCGCGCTCGGCGGTCCCTCCGTCAGCGCCTGTCCCGACTATTATCCGTCCTTCGACTATCTCCATGTCGGCGAGCTCGGCGATGCCACCAACCAGCTGATCGAGATCCTGTCGCGCGACACCACGCGTCCTGAGGAACAGGTGGTGCTCACCACCAAGGACCGCGTGCCGATGACGGAGTTTCCGATCCCGGCCTACGAGCTTGCCGACGTGAAGAAATACATGCTCGGCAGCATCCAGTATTCCAGCGGCTGTCCCTATCAGTGCGAGTTCTGCGACATCCCCGGCCTCTACGGCCGCAATCCACGCCTCAAAGCGCCGGAGCAGATCATCGCCGAGCTCGACCGCCTGCGCGAATGCGGCATGACGGACACGGTCTATTTCGTCGACGACAATTTCATCGGCAACCGCAAGGCGGCGCTGGATCTGCTGCCGCATCTGATCGAATGGCAGAAGCGGACCGGCTACGTGGTGCGGCTCGCCTGCGAGGCGACGCTCAACATCGCCAAGCGGCCCGAGATCCTCGAGAAGATGCGCGAGGCCTATTTCATCACCATCTTCTGCGGAATCGAGACGCCCGATCCCGACGCGCTGAAGGCGATGCAGAAGGACCACAACATGATGGTCCCGATCCTGGAGGGCGTGCGCACCATCAACTCCTACGGCATGGAGGTCGTCTCCGGCATCATCATGGGACTCGACACCGACAAGCCGAATACGTCTGAGGCGCTGCTCGGCTTCGTCGAGGAGTCCCGGATTCCGCTGCTGACGATCAACCTGCTTCAAGCGCTGCCGAAGACGCCGCTGTGGGACCGGCTGGAGCGCGAGGGGCGCCTGGTCGAAGACGACGGCCGCGATTCCAACGTCGACTTCCTGCTGCCCTATGACGAGGTCGTCGCGTCCTGGAAGCACGCGATGGCGGTCGCATATGCGCCCGAGAAGGTCTACGCGCGCTTCCAGTATCAATGCGACCACGTTTATGTTCACCGCCTCAAGGTGCCGACCCCGGACGAGATGAAGACCTGGGCCAACATCAGGCGTGGCCTCGTCATGCTGCGCAACATCTTCTGGAAGGTCGGCGTGCTCGGTGACTACAAGCGCGTGTTCTGGAAGTTCGCGCTGGGGCGCCTCAAGCGCGGCGATCTCGAAGGCCTGATCGGATGCACCCTGATCGCGCACCATCTCATCACCTTTGCGCGCGCGGCCTCCAGCGGCAGGCAGAACGCCTCGAATTACTCGATCCGGCTGCGCGAGGCCGCCGTTCCCGCCGAATGATGCGACATGTCTGATCCGGCCCTGCCGCGCCGTCCGACCCTCGATCTGCGGGCGTTCACGCCCGCGCGCGTGGCGCTCGGGCGCAGCGGCGCTAGCGTGCCGACCAAGGCGCTGCTCGATTTCACGCTCGATCATGCCCGCGCCCGCGATGCCGTGCATGCCGCCTTCGATGCAGCGCGTATGGTCGCCGATCTCGGCGCGCTGGGGCTTGCCGTCACCGAGGTGAGGAGCCAGGCGGTCGACCGCAGGGAATATCTGCGGCGGCCGGATCTGGGACGACGGCTCGACCCCGGCTCGGCCGAGGTCTTGGCGCGAGCGGCTTCGGCGCCGTGCCGGCTTGCGCTCGTGATCGGCGACGGCCTGTCCGCGGCGGCGGTCCACGCCCATGCGGTGGTCCTGGTGAGGCGCCTGCTGCCGCTGCTCGCGGAAGGGGACGACGTCGCGGTCGGCCATGTCGTCGTCGCGTCAGGCGCGCGCGTCGCGCTCGGCGACGAGATCGGCGCCATTCTCGGTGCGCGCATGGCCTTGATGCTGATCGGCGAGCGGCCGGGCCTGTCGGCGCCCGATAGCCTCGGCGCTTATCTGACCTTTGCGCCGAAGCCCGGCCGCACTGACGCCGAGCGAAATTGCGTGTCCAACATCCACCACGCCGGGTTGAGCTACGACGAGGCCGCCTTCAAGATCGCCTGGCTGGTCCGCGAGGGGCTGGCCCGGCAGGTCAGCGGCGTGGCGCTGAAGGACGAGAGCGCGGACCGCGCGCCGCGTCGAATTGGCACGGCATTGCCCGAATGACGGGCATCCCCGGTCCAGATCGCCACTTCTTGATCGATTCGGCCACACTTCGCCTGCTTGCGAAAAGACCGGTTCACCTGCTAAACCCCTCGCGGCGATTTTCCGCGCATTTTCAAAGGGCAAGCCTCCCATTGGTATGGCGTTTTCAAGCCGTTCGCGGGGCGCAATAAGCTCTCAGCCCGAGCCGATTTAGGAACTGGATAAGGCATGCTCGAAAAGCACAGCGAGAATGAGGTTCATGTCGACAAGGTCGAGCAGGGACCTGCGTCCTCGATCGCCTTCGGGCTGGAGCGCATCGGGCTGATCGCCGTCCGGGCGCCGATCGTCTCCTGCATCGTCCTGCTCGTCCTGATCGTCGGAGCCGTGTTCGGCATCCACCGGATCAAGATCGACGATTCGCTGTCGCAGCTGTTTCGCTCCGACAGTCGCGAATTCCATCAATATGAAGAGGTCACGAAGAAGTTCCCGGCCGAGGAATTCGACGTCCTCGTCGTGGTCGAGGGCAAGAACCTGCTGGCCCGGAACAATCTGGAGAAGCTGCGCGACTTCGTCACCGACCTGCAACTGGTCGAAGGCACGCGCGGGCTGGTCTCGCTGTTCTCGGCGCGCCAGGCGCCGGCACCGGGCAAGCTGCCGGCGGCGCTGTTCCCGGCCGAACTGCCCGAGGGCGCCGACTACGACAAGTTCATCGAGACCGTCAAAAACAACGAGATCATCCGCGGCAAGCTGTTGTCGGAAGACGGCACGCTGGCGCTGATCGTGCTGTCGCTCGATCCGGAGGTGGTGGCGTCCAGCAAGCTGACCAAGACCGTGGGCGACATCCGCGCCCTGATGAAGGAGGATCTCAGTGACACCGGTCTCAACGTGCAGCTCTCGGGCGTGCCGGTCATGCAGCTCGAGATCCGCAATGCCGTCGAACGCGACGGGCTGACCTACAACATCCTCGGCATTCTCGCCGGCTGCATCATCGCCATCATCTTCTTCCGCAAGATCTCGTTCATGGTCGCCGCGGCGTTTCCGCCGATGATCGCGATCCTGTTGGCGCTCGGCGCGCTCGGCTGGGCCAATTTCAATCTCAACATGTTCCTGAACGTGATGACGCCGCTCATCATGGTCATCAGCTTCTCGGACTCGATGCAGCTCACCTTCGCCGCGCGCGACCGGCTGATCGCGGGCCAGGACAAGTTCACCGCGTTCAAGAACGCGGTGCTGGTGGTGGGCCCGGCCTGCGTGCTGACGCACGGCACCGCCGGCATTTCCTTCATCGCGCTGCAGTTCTCCAACTCGGACCTGATCCGCAAGTTCGGCGAGGCAGGCCTCGCCGCCACCATCATCGCGCTGGTCGCGGTGCTGTCGCTGGTGCCGGTGTTCGGCGTGCTGCTCGTGCGCAACGAGAAGACGTTCGCGGTCAAGTTCCAGAGCGCGGATGCCGGCGTCCAGGCGCTGCGCAATTTCTGCTATTGGATCGCGGTGCGGATGGTGGGCCGGCCCGGCCTGTTCAGCCTGATCGCAGTGCTGTTCGTCGGCGGCCTCGGCGTCATCTACGCCAATCTGGAGCCGCGCTACCGGCTTGCCGACCAGGTGCCAGACAAGCGTCAGGCGGTCGCTGCCAGCAACCGGCTCGACGCCAAGCTCACCGGCGCCAACCCGGTCAATGTGCTGATCCAGTTCCCCAAGGGTGAATCGCTCTATTCGCCGGAGACGCTGCAGACCATCGCGGACGTGCATGCGACCGTGGAGAAGGCGGCCGGTGTCGGCAATGTCTGGTCGGTCGAGACCCTGCGCCGCTGGCTTGCGGAAAAGGCCGGCAGCGCCGACGTCGCGACGCTGAAGGAATATGTCAGCGTAATTCCCGAGCATCTGGTGCGGCGCTTCATTGACGCCGAGCAGGACGCGGTCGTGGTCGCCGGCCGCGTGCCGGACAAGGATTCCAGCCAGCTCCTGCCGATCGTCGACAAGCTCGATGCCGAGCTCGACGCCGTCCGCAAGAAGCATCCGGGCTACGAGGTCGCGGTGACGGGCCTTGCCGCGATCGCGGCGCGCAACTCGGCCAGCATGATCGAGAAGCTGAACCGCGGGCTCACCGTCGAATTCGCGCTGGTCGCGATCTTCATCGGCCTCGCCTTCCGCTCCTGGGTGGTGATGTTCGCCTGCATCCTGCCGGGCATCTTCCCGGTGGTGATGTCGGGAACGGTGCTGTGGGCGATGGGCGAGGGCCTGCAATTCGCCAGCGTCGTCGCGCTTACGGTCTCGTTCGGTCTCGGCCTCAGCGCCACCATCCACTTCCTCAACCGCCTCCGGCTCGAGAGCAAGCCGGGCGTCGGCTCGGCGCTCGCGGTGGAGCGCGCGACCGTGCTGGTCGGCCCGGCGCTGATCCTGACCACGGTGGTGCTGGCCTGCGGCCTCGTCGTCACCGTGTTCTCCGACCTGCCATCGCTGCGGCTGTTCGGCTGGCTCAGCGCCTTCTCGATGGTGATGGCCTTGGTCGCCGACCTCTTCATCCTGCGGCCGACGGCGATGTGGCTGATCAACCTGCACGCCAAGCTGCAGGGGACCGACAAGCCGGCAATCTGAGCGGCGAGGCAGCTAAGGCTGCCCTGCCTCACGCCTCGATCCGGACGATCCCGTACGGATTGAACTTGAAGTCGTCCTCCGCGTAGTCCTGCTCGTGCGAGAGCGTGAGCTTGCGCTCGCGCAGCGTCGCCTCGATGCCGCGCTCGGCCATGGCGTTGGCGATCTCCTCCATCGCCATCACCGCGGACCATTCGTTGCCGCGCGATCTCGCGACGTAGACCTCCGGCAGGCCAACGAGGTGATAGCCGACGGTCTCGTAGTAGCTGTTGCCGGCGAGCGGGCGCTTGGCGAAGGCAAGGCGGCAGGCCTTCGTGACGGCGGGGGTCATGCTCAGGCCCCGGCTGGTCAAGGCGCCCTTGCGCGCCTGATCCATGAGACCTCGCCACCGCGCGATGCCGTGAGCGACGCCGGCGCTCTCGCCTTTCGCCGCAACGGCGCCGGCGTCGAGCATCTCGTCCACGATCTGCAGGGCCGCGGCCGAATAAGCGGCCGTCTTCTGCTGATGCATCGGCGGGCTCCGCACGTAGAGGACCGCCTTGTGGTTGGCCACGGCGGCTTCGTCTGACGCAGACCACGCTTTCGGGAAGACACGGTCCCAGCACACGCCGAACGAACGCACCATATTCGCATCGGGTTTTGCCTGCGAATAGGTGCGGTCGATCTCGAAGTCGAAATCGGCGATGGTCTCGGCCACGGCCTTCGGCGGATGCAGCAGGCTGTCGTCCTTGCCGAGAAAGCAGAGCACGTGACGCGGCTTCACCGATGAAGGCTGCATGTTCTTTTCCTGCCGGTCGTTGGCGAAGGCGCGACTGGCCGCGAGGAGCCCGACGGCCTTGAGCAGATGTCTGCGAATTGGATCCATCTCAGCAGGTCCATGTCAGCAAAAAGCCCCCGGCTCGCGAGAACCGGGGGCGTGTTTCTTTCGAAGCGAGACGGGCCTCAGCCCTTCGTCATCGTGATGTTGACGCCGCGGATCTCGCCCTTTGAGCTGATCTGCACCGTCTGCTTGGTGCCGTTGGTGCGCAGCGACAGATTTGCGGCAAAGCCGTTGGCCTCGACGAACACGTCGATCTGGCCACCGCCGGCGGTGCCCTGGAGATTGCCGAAGATGTTGCGGCTGGACTCGCTCCAATTTCCGGAGATGCGCTCGCCCTGGCTCGTCACGTCGCTGGTGAGGTCGAACTTGTAGCTGTCGGAGGCGCAGTGCAGAGCCTGCTTCAAATTGAGGCCGCTGCCGGCGACCTTGTAGTCGGCCTTGCAGCGAATGCGCTCGGTGGAGCCGTCGGACAGCGACACCGTGCCGGTGCCGGTCCACGCGCCGTCGAAACCGGCAAACGGGCCGGACGACTGAGCGTGGCTTGCCGAAACCGAGAAGAGCAGCGCCGCCCCGATGCCGGCCGCCTTGATTGCCAGTCCAGATCGCCCAAAGAATTTCATCTCAAATATCCCGTTTTGGAACGACGCCCGCTTACGCGTGATAACGTCTCGCCACATCGAAAGTTTAGTGCTCCGAGCCAGTGTCAGGTTCAAACCCGGCCGCCAGAGATGGCGGTTCACGACGCCTCTCGCCAGGCCTGGACCCGTCGATTTGCCCTGTTTCCGCATGTTTCTGGCGGGAAAGGCGGGGCGGACAGATGCAGCTCTGCAACAGGTATGCAGTAAAACGCAGTGCTTCCGAATTATGACGTAGTATCAATCTCTTACATCTGCCAATGAAGGCGCGGGGAAGACCTGATTTGGTGGGCGTGGCGCCAATTTGGCCGCATTTGCCAGTGCTTGTGCCTTCTCTGAGGCCGCACCTGTCGCGGCGACTTGCCATCAGAACAATCCGTTCCGGTGTCCGCCCTGTGCAGTCCGGGTCCGGTGCGATTCTGCCGTCAGAATGAAGGAATACAATGCGTAAGCTTCTCGTCGCTCTCACCCTGCTGTCGGCATCCCTTTCGACGGCGGCCTTTGCCCAGGCAGGGCGCGGCACGGACGCCGAGCAGAAGGCCTGCACGCGCGACGTGCAGAAGTTCTGCCGCCCGGTCATCGACCAGGGCGATTTCACCATCCTGGCCTGCCTCAAGGAGAACCGGTCCAAGATCTCGCAGGCCTGCGACCAGGTTCTGAAGACCCACAACCAGTAAGCTCGGCCACTGGCCCACAAAAGGCGGCCTCCGGGCCGCCTTTTCGGGCCCGATCCACGAAAGGGCAGCCATCGAGAGACAGGATTGGTTTTGCGGTCGTATTCCCCTATATGGGGGCCGCGGCGGATCGCCGGCATGAGCCCGCGCGAGCGAAGAAGCCCTTCCTGTCCAAACGATTGTAAACCAGCCCTCGATGACCTCTGCGAGCGAATTGCGATCCGGTAAAGGTGACCGCGACGAGAATTTTCCCGTCGCGTCCTGGATCATTCATCCGCGTCATCGCGCCCTGATCCTGGCGTATTACAATTTCGTCCGCACCGCCGACGACATTGCCGATCACGCGACCCTGCCGCCCGATCAGAAGCTCGCTTATCTCGACCTGCTCGAGGCGGAACTGCTCGGCAAGGGCGACACCCAGGCCGAGGCCGTCACCTTGCGCCGTGCACTGGCCGAGCGCGGCATGGCGCCGCGCCACGCGCTCGACGTGCTCATCGCCTTCCGCATGGACGTGACCAAGCTGCGCTACGAGAACTGGGACGAGGTCATCCACTATTGCCGTTACTCGGCGATGCCGGTCGGCCGCTTCATGCTCGATGTCCACGGCGAGAGCACCTCGACCTGGGCCGCCTCGGATGCGCTCTGCGCAGGCTTGCAGATCAACAATCACCTGCAGGATTGCGGCAAGGATTTTCGCGAGCTCAACCGCGTCTATCTGCCGCGCGATGCGCTGGCAGCACACGGTGCTTCCGTCGAGCAGCTCGGGCTTTCGCAGTCGCCGCCGGCGATGCTGGCCTGCCTGCAGGCGCTCGCCGTTCGCAACCAAGCGCTGCTCGACGAGGGCAGGTCGCTGGCTGCGGAGATCCGGGATTTCCGCCTCGGCGTCGACGTCGCGGTGATCCAGGCCTATGCCGACCGCATCGTGCGCCTCTTGAAGGTGCGCGATCCCCTGCGCGAGCGGGTGCACCTCAACAAATTCGAACTGCTCGTCTTCAGCCTTGCCGGAATGATCGGCGAGGCCGGCCGCCGCGCAATTGGACGCAAGGCCATTTCCAGACCGGGGACTGCACATGACGCTTGAGGCGACCTCGCCCGGCGCCAATTATGGCTCGACCGCATCCGGCAGCTCCTTCTACGCCGCGATGCGCATCCTGCCGCATGACCAGCGCGAAGCGATGTTCCAGATCTACAGCTTCTGCCGCCAGGTCGACGACATTGCCGATTCCGACGGCCCGCGCGCGGAGCGTCTCGCCGCGCTTCAGGAATGGCGCAACGACATCGACGCGCTCTATCAGGGCAATCCGCCGCCGCGGCTGCAGGACTACGTTGGCTCGGTGAAGACCTTCGGTCTCAAGCGCGAGGATTTCCTCGCCATCGTCGACGGCATGGAGATGGACGTGCCGCAGGACATCCGCGCGCCCGACATGGCGACGCTGGATCTGTATTGCGATCGCGTCGCCAGCGCGGTGGGACGGCTGTCGGTGCGGGTGTTCGGCCTGCCCGAGGACGACGGCATCCAGCTCGCCTATCATCTGGGCCGCGCGCTTCAGCTCACCAATATCCTGCGCGACATCGACGAGGATGCCGGCCTCGGCCGGCTCTATCTGCCGCGCGAGGCGCTGCTGCATGCCGGCATCACCTCCGATGACCCGAACCGCGTGATCACCGAGCGCGCGCTGCCGAAGGTCTGCCTGCCGCTGGCGCAGCGTGCCAAGGCGTATTTCGAGAAGTCGGACGAGATCATGAACCGCAACAGGCGCCGCACGGTGCGCGCGCCGCGGATCATGTCGAAATACTATCATTCCATTCTGGATCTGCTGATTGCGCGCGGCTTCAACGCGCCGCGCCAGCCGGTGCGTGTGTCGAAGGTCACACGTATCCTGATCCTGCTTCGCTACGCTTTCATCTGATGCAAAAGACAGCTCATATCATCGGTGCCGGAATTTCCGGCCTCTCCGCCGCCGTGCGGCTCGCCAATGCCGGCTTCAAGGTCGCCGTGCACGAGGCGACGCAGCAGGCCGGCGGCCGTTGCCGTTCCTATTTCGACGGCGCCACCAATCTCACCATCGACAACGGCAATCATCTGCTGCTGTCGGGCAACAGCCATGCGCGCGCCTATGCGCGTTCGATCGGCAGCGAGGCCGGCCTCGTCGGCCCTGACAGCGCGCAGTTTCCCTTCGTCGACATCAAGACCGGGCAGCGCTGGCAGATCGATCTCGGCACCGGCCGGCTGCCGACCTGGGTGCTGGACGAGAGCCGCCGCGTGCCCGACACCGGCCTCACCGATTATCTGAAGCTGGCGCCGCTGATCTGGGCGTCGGAAGACACATTGGTCGGCAAATCCATTCCTTGCGAAGGCGTGCTCTATCAGCGTCTGGTGCAGCCGCTGCTGCTCGCGGCGCTCAACGTCGATCCGCCCGAGGGCTCGGCTGGCCTCGCCGGCGCCATCGTGCGCGAGACGCTGCTGGCCGGCGGACAGGCCTGCCGTCCCCTCATCGCACGCGACGGTCTCAGCGCCGTGCTGATCGAGCCGGCCGTGAAGTTCCTGCAGGAGCGCGGCCACACCGTTCAGCTCGGCCATGAGCTGCGGTCCTTCACCAGCACTGACGGCAAGGCCAGTGCGCTGAATTTCGGCGGCGAGGATGTCGTTCAGATCGGGGAGGGGGACGTGGTCGTGATGGCGGTGCCGCCGCGGGCTGCTGCGAGCCTGCTGCCGGGCGTGAAGACGCCGACCGAATATCGCGCCATCGTGAATGCGCATTTCCGGATCACACCGCCGCCGGCTTCGGCGCCGATCCTCGGCGTGATCGGCGGCGTCGTGGAGTGGCTGTTCGCGTTCCCGAACCGGTTGTCCGTCACCATCAGCAACAGCGACCGTCTGGTCGACATGCCGCGTGAGGAACTCGCGCAGACGATCTGGAACGACGTCTGCAAGGCCGGCGGCGTTTCCGGCGAACTGCCCCCTTGGCAGATCGTGCGCGAGCGCCGTGCCACATTTGCGGCGACGCCGGCGCAGAATGCCCTGCGTCCGGGGCCGGTCACTGCGCTGAAAAACCTGTTCCTTGCCGGTGATTGGACTGCTACGGGATTGCCTGCAACCATCGAGGGATCGGTTCGATCCGGTGATCGCGCCGCCGATCTGGTTCTCGCCGCAAAGCGGCCCTGACGGGCAGACCTCCCGGCCAATTTCAATCGACTATCGGAGCAATCGAGCGAGATGGATTCCGTGAAAGCGACCAGCCGCGAAGCCCCTCAATCGGGCATCTTGCAATCGGGCATCCTGGAATCGAGCATTGCATCGGCGACGCAGGGCGTCATCGGCTTCCAGCAGGCGGACGGCCATTGGGTGTTCGAGCTCGAGGCCGACTGCACGATTCCGGCCGAATACGTCCTGTTGCGCCATTATCTCGCCGAGCCGGTCGACACCGTGCTCGAAGCCAAGATCGCCAATTACCTGCGCCGCATCCAGGGCGCCCATGGCGGCTGGCCGCTGGTGCATGACGGCGAGTTCGACATGAGCGCCAGCGTGAAGGCTTACTTCGCGCTGAAGATGATCGGCGATAGCGTCGACGCCCCCCACATGGTGCGTGCGCGCGAGGCGATTCATGCGCGCGGCGGCGCGATCAACAGCAACGTCTTCACGCGCTTCCTGCTTGCGATGTACGGCGTGGTGACCTGGCGCGCGGTGCCGGTGCTGCCGATCGAGATCGTGCTGCTGCCGTTCTGGTCGCCCTTCCACCTCAACAAGATCTCGTACTGGGCGCGCACCACCATGGTGCCGTTGATGGTGCTCGCAGCGCTCAAGCCGCGCGCGAAGAACCCGAAGGGCGTCGGCATCGACGAGCTGTTCCTGCAGGATCCGCGCTCGATCGGCATGACCGCGAAGGCGCCGCACCAGAGCATGGCCTGGTTTCTGCTGTTTCGCTCGCTCGACGCGATTCTGCGCGTGATCGAGCCGATGTTCCCGAAGGCCTTGCGCAAGCGCGCGATCGACGCGGCGCTCGCCTTCACCGAGGAGCGGCTCAACGGCGAGGACGGCATGGGCGCGATCTACCCGCCCATGGCCAACATCGTCATGATGTACGACGCGCTCGGCAAGGACGAGAATTTCCCGCCGCGCGCGATCACGCGCCGGGGCATCGACAAGCTGCTGGTGATCCACGACGACGAGGCCTATTGCCAGCCCTGCGTCTCGCCGGTGTGGGACACGACGCTGACGGCGCATGCGCTGCTGGAAGCCGGCGGCGACAAGGCGGTGCCGGCGGCCAAGCAGGGCCTCGACTGGCTGATCCCGAAGCAGGAGCTCGAGGTGAAGGGCGACTGGGCGGCGAAGCGGCCCGACGTGCGTCCGGGCGGATGGGCCTTTCAGTACAACAATGCCCACTACCCCGATCTCGACGACACCGCCGTGGTGGTGATGTCGATGGACCGCATGCGCCGGGAGCACGGTGCGACCGGCTACGACGTCGCGATCGACCGGGGACGGGAGTGGATCGAGGGAATGCAGAGCGACGATGGCGGCTGGGCCGCCTTCGACGTGAACAATCTCGAATACTATTTGAACAACATCCCGTTCTCGGACCACGGCGCGCTGCTCGACCCGCCGACCGAGGACGTCACGGCGCGCTGCATCTCGATGCTGGCTCAGCTCGGCGAGACCGAGAAGACGAGCAAGCACGTGGCTGATGGGGTCGCCTATCTCAGGAAGACCCAGCACCCCGAGGGCTCCTGGTACGGCCGCTGGGGCATGAATTTCATCTATGGAACCTGGTCGGTGCTCTGCGCCCTCAACATGGCCGGCGTCGCCCACAAGGACCCCATGATTCGCAAAGCTGCCGCCTGGCTGGCCTCGATCCAGAACAAGGACGGCGGCTGGGGCGAGGACGCGGTCAGCTACCGGCTGGACTACAAGGGATGGGAAGCCGCCCCCTCGACCGCCTCGCAAACGGCATGGGCCTTGCTTGCCCTCATGGCGGCAGGCGAGGTTGATCACCCGGCCGTCGCCCGCGGGGTGGAGTACCTGATTGCAACACAGAACAAAAAAGGACTGTGGGACGAGCAGCGGTACACCGCCACAGGCTTCCCCCGCGTGTTCTATCTGCGGTATCATGGTTACCCGAAGTTCTTTCCGTTGTGGGCACTGGCGCGGTATCGGAACTTGCGGAACACCAACAGCAGGGTGGTAGGGGTCGGAATGTGACTTTGGGGACGGGGGACTATCTTACCGCGGGCAATGCCATTGATCCGCGGCCGATCTTGATCGTGACTGGATTGGTGCAGGAGGCCCGCATCGCGGCCGGCCCCGGCATGGCCGTCATCTGCTCATCCAGCAGCCCGACCCAGTTGCGGGCGCTCCTGACCGTGGTGGATCCCAATACGATTCGCGGCGTGATCTCGTTCGGCGTGGCCGGCGGGCTCGACCCGAGCCTGCGCTCCGGCGACGTCGTGCTGGCGACCGAGGTGCTCGACGGCGATAGCCGCTGGGCCGCCGGCCTCTCGCTCGGCGACGATCTGATCGACCGCCTGACCTCGGGCCGCCGCCGCGTGGTGCGCGGCAGCCTCGCCGGTGCCGAGGAAGTGGTCACCAAGCGCGCCTGCAAGGCGGCGCTGCATTCGGAGACCGGCGCCTCTGCCGTCGACATGGAAAGCCACATCGCCGCCGCCTACGCCACTGAAGCCGGGCTGCCCTTTGCCGCGGTCCGCGTCATCAGCGACCCCGCCCACCGCGCCCTGCCGGCACTCGCCCGCGCCGCCATCAAGCCGAACGGCCAGATCGACCTCGCCGCCGTGCTGCGCGGCATCGTGCGCAATCCCGCAACCCTGCATGCGCTGGTCTCGACCGGCATCGACTTCAACCGCGCGCTGCGGTCCTTGCGCGGCTGCCGGGACTATCTGATCGGTACCGAGCTGATCGAGAGCGAGGCGCTGGTGTCCAAGGCGGCCTGAACGGCGTCGTCGAGTTGAGAATAAGGAAAAGGCCCGGTCAGGTGACCGGGCCTTTTCCTTTTTTTGAACCACGTGATCGTCGTCACAGGCGGAGGATCTACTCGATGCGGCCTCCGCACGCGACCTGACAGCTTGAACGTGGGCCCGTCTGCGATTATCTTACATCTGTCTTACATCGGAAAGGTCGGGCAATGGCCGCCACGGACAAGCTCACGACGATCGTTTCCACCAAAGGCCAGGTCATTCTGCCCAGCTCCATCCGCCGACGGCGGGAGTGGAAGGCGGGAACGCGGCTCACCGTCGAGGAGACTTCGGAGGGCATCCTGCTGAAGCCGGCGCCGGCCTTTGAGGCGACGCGACCGGAAGAGGTGTTTGGGGTCCTGGCTTACCGAGGCAAGCCGAAAACGCTCGAAGAGATGGACGCAAGCGTGCTGACCGAAGCCAGGCGGCGGCATGATCGCGATTGATACCAACCTGATCGTTCGTTACCTGACCAGGGATCACGCCACCCAATCCCCACGTGCCCGCACCTTGATCGATGGCGAGAACGTCTTCGCCGCCGTCACGGTGCTCCTCGAAGTCGAGTGGGTGCTGCGAAGCGCGTACGGCTATCGGACTGCGGACATCGTGCACGCGCTTCGTGCCTTCGCGGGATTGCCGACCGTCACGATCGAGGACGGCGCGACGGTTGCGGCGGCGCTCGACCTTGCCGAGAGGGGAATGGATTTCGCCGATGCCCTGCATCTGACGAGATCCGGCCATTGCGAGGCTTTCGTCACCTTCGATCGCAAGCTCGTCAAGGCGGCGAAAGCGGCGGGGCATGCAGGGGTGCGTGAAGCACTGTAGTCGCGGCCATCGTCCGACTGATCGCTCGAATTACGGTGACAGCACTGTCACCGTAATTTTATCCTCGCCGATGCGACGCTATAGATTTCGGCGCAGGAAGTCCCCAATTTCAACCTTGATCCGTCGATGGATTGCCGCCCGGTCGATGCCCGGAGCATCCTTGCACACAGCGGGCGCGTCCGCTTCCAGCGCCGGAGGGCATGGACCGAAAAATATGAAATGGCCGCCTGGTACGGTCTCTAGCCGTGGCGGATGGGGCAATGCCTCCGCAAGAGCGAGGATGTTGCCGTCAGCCTGGAGAGCGCTGCTTTCCGCGCGATAGAGCAGAGTCGGCCTGTCGAGCGACATCAATCCGGTCCGATCGAACAAGGAGCCCCATGGCTCCAACAGGACGAGCGCTTTCACCGCGAGCGCATCCGGCGATCTCCTGCCGACCGCGTTGGCCAAAGAGCCGTCGGTTGGGATGCCGTCGCAGGCCATCGGATCGTTCGTGCGGTTTCGGCAGTAGACCGCCAAGTGAGCCAGGCTGGGAGCTGCGCCCGCGATAATCAGCGTGACGGCACCGCCGTAAGAAAATCCCGTCATGCCAAGGCGGTTAGGATCGGCATGCGCTGCGAAGCGTGGATCGGCCAATACGGCATCGAGCGCCCTATGGATCTGGCGGGGGCGGTCTTCGAGAGCTTCGCGAGGGAGCTTGGATCCTGGGTGAAAAGGCGCCACCACGATAAAACCTTCGCGCGCCAACGACGTCAGAAGATCGGCATAGGGGAGCGGAGTGCCTCCCGTTTTGATCGTTCCTCCTCCGCCATGCGAGAAAAGAACAATCGGAAAACGTGCCCCGGGCGCGATGGGCGCGTCACGGCCAGCGGCAACAATGTAGGGTCCATCCTGAAAGGATAGTTCGGCCACGTCGGTCGGATACGCTACCAATGCGTCAAACGGGATAGCGTCCTGCACCGTGATGCGCGTGACGCTTGCCTTGAATGGCTGAGCATCTGCTTCCGCGGATATGCCCGCCACCAGCAGTGCGAGCACGAGAAATGAGGCGCGCAAGGGCCAAGACTCCAAAATTGAAACCTGCTGCAATCTTAGATGGTAGGATGGGTAAAGCGAAGCGAAACCCATCGATTGGCTGCAGCAAACGGCTGTCAAAATGACCCGTCGGGCAAAACACCAGACCACCCGTCAACCCCTTCCGGCAAAAATATTCCGCTTTTCAGAATTTCGGATTTGTGGCATGTAGCGCTCATCCCGGCCCTGCCAGAGGGGCGCTTCGCGATCGTCACGAGATGCGGGCCGGGGTGCGGTGGACGCGGCAGCGCCGGCGCGGAAAGGCGATGACAGGGCGGGCAACCCGTGAGTCATGCGCGACGCGATACGACACGGCGCCGTAACAGCGGCCGCGCTGGATATCGGGGGCGAGCACACGCGAGCGTCCGATGCTTTCGGCGAGGCCGTCCGCGGACGGAGAAGTCGTGTGGTCCTGACGCCCGCAGGCTGGCGTCAAGTCTTGCGGTGATGCCGCGGCCCGACCGGGTGCGCACATCGATCAGCCGCGAAGACGACGGGGGCAATAGTGCATCGCTCCCCGAGGAGAGCACGAAGGACACCGTTAAAACCATCCGCGCAGGGAAGGCCGGGCGACCGGCATCACCTGTGATCCACCCCGTGTGCGTTTTCGATGCACGCGGACCGCGGGTGCCGCCGGCGCCCGGCCTTCCCTGCGCCCTCTGGTCCAGTTGAGGGCGGCGACGATCAGCACAACTCGGGCGAAAGAAGCCGCGGGAATGCGAAGGTGTGTCTGCGATGAAGAGCGCGAACGGCAAGAGCAAGCTGCTGCCGCACACTCGTAATGACGGCGAGAGAGAATGACTCGATCTCCTCTCGTGCCCCGGACGCAGCGCAGCGTCCCTTCGACGATGCGCTGCAGAGCCGGGGCCCATGCATCGACACGGCACGCGGCTGCTGGGTCCCGGCTCTGCGCAGCAGCGCAAAGAGCGCTGCAGCGCGTCCGGGACACGGACCGCCGGCACAACGACCCACATAAAGAGAAGGCCCGGTCGCGATCGCGGCCGGGCCTTCGTGGTGAGAGTTGATTGCGTCCGCTTACGCCGCGGTCGAAGCCTTCTGCGCGGCCTTGGCCTGTGCAGCGTCGGCCTCGTCCTTGCGGATCTCCGACAGGCGCTTCTGCACTTCCGCCGAGAAGATGTACTGCGCCGGGCGCTGCTTGCTCATGTCGATCTCCGGCGCCATCGGACCGGAGGTCCTGATGCCGCGCAGCGACACCCACATCGCCTTGATCGGGTTGTTGAGCGCAGCGGTCGCCGCCGTCGGCTCGTAGCCGCAATGGGCCATGCAGTCGGCGCACTTCTCGTAACGACCGGTGCCGTAGGTCTCCCAGTCGGTGGTCTCCATCAGCTCCTTGAAGGTTTTTGCGTAGCCTTCACCGAGCAAATAGCAGGGCTTCTGCCAGCCGAAGATGTTGCGCGCGGGCATGCCCCACGGCGTGCACTCGTATTCCTGGTTGCCGGCGAGGAAGTCCAGGAACAGGCCGGAATGCATGAAGTTCCACTTCTTGCCCTTGCCCATCGCGAAGACGTCGCGGAACAGCTTCTTGGTCTTGGTGCGGTTGAGGAAGTGCTCCTGGTCCGGCGCGCGCTCATAGGCGTAGCCCGGCGACATCGAGACGCCGACACCGAGCTCGACGGTGAGGTCCAGGAATTTCGCGATCTCCTCGGCCGGATGGCCGTCGAAGATGGTGGCGTTGACGTTGACGGTGAAGCCGCGCGCCTTGGCCGCCTTGATCGCGGAGACGGCGCGGTCGAACACGCCCTTCTGCGACACCGCCTTGTCGTGGTGGTCCTTCAGGCCGTCGAGATGCACGGAGAAGAACAGGTAAGGGGAGGGCTCGAACAGATCGAGCTTCTTCTCGAGCAGCAGCGCGTTGGTGCAGAGCGAGACGAACTTCTTGCGCTCAACGAGGCCGCGCACGATCTCCCCGATCTCCTTGTGGATCAGCGGCTCGCCGCCGGGAATGGCGACCATCGGCGCGCCGCACTCGTCGGCCGCGTCCCAGCACTCCTGCGCGGTCATGCGGCGGTTGAGGATCGCATCCGGATAATCGATCTTGCCGCAGCCGACGCAGGCGAGGTTGCAACGAAACAGCGGCTCCAGCATCAGCACGAGCGGATAGCGTTTGCGGCCAAGCATTTTCTGCTTGAGCAGATAGGCGCCGATACGCATTTCCTTGAAGAAGGGGATAGCCATTACAAAGTTTCTTTCTGGGCTTGGAATTCGGGTGGGTCAGCTAGCAGCCAATTGGGCCGGAAGCCGGAATTCGATGTTTTCCTCGCGGCCCGGCAGTACCTGGACCTTGACCGGTCCGATCCGCCGCATCGCTTCGATCACGTCATCCACGAGTACCTCGGGCGCCGAAGCGCCGGCCGTGATGCCGACGGTCCTGGCATTCTTCAACCACTCCGGATTGAGCTCGCTGCCGTCGGCAATCAAATAACTCGCGACGCCGGCTTCGGTGCCGATTTCGCGAAGCCGGTTCGAATTCGAGCTATTGGCAGCGCCCACCACCAAGATCACGTCGACCAGCTTGCTCAAGTCCCTTACCGCAGATTGGCGGTTCTGTGTCGCATAGCAGATATCCCGGATATCCGGACCTTGAATATCTGTAAAGCGGGTCTGAAGGGCCGCGATGATATCCTTGGTGTCGTCGACCGACAGGGTGGTCTGGGTAATGTAGGCCACTGGCGTATCCGCCGGCAGGGTCAGCGCCGTAACCTCTTGAACGCTCTGCACAAGCACCACGGGGGCGGGAACCTGGCCCATCGTGCCCTCGACCTCGGGGTGGCCGGCATGGCCGATCAGGATCAGCGTGCGGCCCCTGGTGATGTAGCGCTTCCCCTGATTGTGAACTTTCGTGACCAGCGGGCAGGTGGCATTGAGCACGGGAAGGTCGCGCGCGGCGGCCTCTTCCTCGACGCTGCGGGCGACGCCATGAGCGCTGAAGACCGTCACGGCCTTCGGCGGGACCTCGGACAGCTCCTCGACGAAGATTGCCCCTTTGTTCTTCAGGCTCTCGACGACGTATTTGTTGTGCACGATCTCATGGCGCACGTAGACGGGCGGGCCGTACTTCTCCAGCGCCCGTTCCACGATCTCGATCGCACGCACCACGCCCGCGCAAAAGCCGCGCGGCTGCGCCAGATAAACTTCCATTGGATGTCCATCACGCAAGTTGCACCAATCCGCTTCGCAAGTTCCCGGCGGCACCCCGATACTGACCAACGCGTTGCAATATCCGCACCATTGGTTCGCGCACGCGGTAGCCACCCACCCCCGTCGGGGCACCGGCGCATGGAGGCGCAATACTTTGTGTCAAAAAATCGGCGGTAAGGGAAGATCGAATGGACCCGGGTTCCCTGCCGGGCCAATTGTGCGGTATTATAGTAAGAACTTGGGAGTGCGCAAGTCAGCGACATCAGTGGCCAGCCCTTCGTCACTTTCCCGCCTCAACTCCCCGTCTATACCGACCGCCCCGCATGATTTTGCCACGGTCTTCCGCCGTTTACCTCGAACCTTCTGGCGGCGAGTGCCACTCAAAACAGCAATAGGTTTCGCCCGGGAACTCCGATAAACAGCGGGCGTTTCCGGCAAGCTGTTAACCGCAGAAAGAAAAGAAGTGCTGCAAAGCGTAGTCGTTGCCATCGTCAGGGCCTGCACCCGGTTTGCCTCCCTCGTCGTCGTTCTCGGGCTCCTGCTGTCGGTGGGAGCGGGCTATTACGCTGTGCACCACTTCGCCATCAACACCGACATCAATTCGCTGATTTCCCAGAATCTCGACTGGCGCAAGCGTGACCAGCAGTTCGACAAAGCGTTCGATCAAAACGAGACGATCCTCGCTGTGGTCGAGGCCCGGACCCCCGAGATGACCAGCGCAGCGGCGGACGCGCTCTATGCCCGGCTGAAGGACGACAAGACCAACTTCCAGTCCCTGCAGCAACTCGGCAGCGGCGAGTTCTTCGAAAAGAACGGACTGCTGTTCCTGCCGACCGAAGAGGTCGGCAAGATCACCAGCCAGTTCGAATCTGCAGCGCCCCTGATCGAGATCATGGCTGGCGATCCCTCGATCCGCGGCCTGACCGGCGCGCTGGAGACGGGACTTGCGGGCGTCAAGCGTGGCCAGGTCAAGCTCGACAACACGGCGCGTCCGTTCAACCTGATCGCCCAGACGGTCGAGACCGTGCTCAACAAGGGCAATGCGAGCTTCTCCTGGCGCGAGCTCGTCAGCGACGAGCCGCTGAAGGATTCGGACAAGCGCGCCTTCATCGAGTTCAAGCCGATCCTCGACTACAACGCGCTGGAGCCCGGCAAGGATGCCACCGACGCGATCCGCAAGGCCGCGGCCGATCTCGATTTTCCGACCAAATACCAGGCGCGGGTGCGGCTGACCGGCCCAATCCCGATCGCCAACGAGGAATACGCCACGGTTCAGGAGGGCGCCGTCGTCAACGGCGTCGGCACGGTTCTCGTCGTGCTGCTCATCCTGTGGCTGGCGCTGCATTCGGCAAAGATCATCTTCGCGGTGTTCGTCAATCTCTTCGTCGGCCTCGCGCTGACGACCGCGGCCGGCCTGATGATGGTCGGATCGTTCAACCTGCTGTCGATCGCGTTCGCTGTGCTCTTCGTCGGCCTCGGCGTCGATTTCGGCATCCAGTACAGCGTCCGCTACCGCTCGGAGCGCTTCAAGCACAACGACCTTTCGGGCGCGCTGGTGCTGGCGGCGAAGCGCTCGGCGGTGCCGCTGTCGCTCGCGGCGATGGCGACCGCGGCCGGCTTCCTTTGCTTCATGCCGACCGACTACAAGGGCATCGCGGAGCTCGGCCAGATCGCCGGCGTCGGCATGCTGGTGGCGTTCCTCTCCTCGATCACCGTTCTGCCGGCCATGCTGAAGCTGCTGAACCCGCCCGGCGAGAAGGAGCCGGTCGGCTACGCCTTCCTGGCGCCGCTCGATCACTTTCTGGAGAAGCACCGTGTGCTCGTCGTGGGCGGCACGCTGCTGCTGGCGCTCGCCGGCCTGCCGCTGCTCTACTTCATGAAGTTCGACTTCAACCCGATGAACCTGCGCAACCCGAAGGCCGAATCGATCGCGACCTTCCTCGACCTGCGCAAGGACCCCAACACCGGCGCCAATGCCATCAACGTGATGACCACGTCCGAGGAGCAGGCAAGGCAGGTCGAGGCGAAGCTGGAGAAGGTGCCTGAGGTGCTGCGGGTGATGTCGCTCGATAGCTTCGTGCCCCAGGACCAGCCGCCGAAGCTGAAGCTGATCGCGCAGGGCGCCAAGGTGCTGAACCCCGCACTCAATCCCGACCAGATCGATGCGGCACCGACCGACAAGGAAAACGTCGAGGCGCTGAAATCCTCGGTCGACAATCTGCGCCGGACCGCGGGCGATGCGAAGGGGCCGGGCTCGATCGCCTCGCGCCGTCTGGCAGACGCGCTCGAAAAGCTCGCCAATGGCGACGAGGCCACGCGCAACAAGGCGCAGGACGTGTTCGTCACGCCGATGAAGGTCGTGTTTGACCAGCTCAGGAACGCGATGCAGGCCGGGCCCGTCACCCTGAGTTCACTGCCATCCGATCTCGTCAGCGCCTGGAAAAGCAAGGACGGCATCATCCGCGTCGAGGCGCTGCCCAAGGGCGATCCCAACGACAATGACACGCTGCGCAAATTTGCGGCGGCGGTGCTCGTCGCCGAGCCGACCGCGATCGGCGGGCCGGTCTCGATCCTGAAATCCGGCGACACCGTGGTGCGGGCGTTCATCCACGCCGGCATCTACGCGCTGCTGGTGATCGGCCTCTTGCTGTGGATCACGCTGCGCCGCTTCGTCGACGTGCTGATGACGCTGGTGCCGCTCCTGGTTGCCGGCGCGGTGACGCTCGAGATCTGCGTGTTGATCGGCCTGCCGCTCAACTTCGCCAACATCGTCGCGTTTCCGCTGCTGCTCGGCGTCGGCGTCGCCTTCAAGATCTACTATGTCGTGGCCTGGCGCTCGGGCAGGACAAACCTGCTCCAGACCAGCCTGACACGCGCGATCTTTTTCAGCGCGCTGACGACGGCGACCGCGTTCGGCAGCCTGTGGCTGTCGAGCCATCCCGGCACGTCCAGCATGGGCAAGCTGCTGGCACTCTCGCTGGTGACGACGCTTGCCGCCGTGCTGCTGTTCCAGCCGGCCCTAATGGGCAAACCCCGCAATCTCAGGGAGTAGGCAGATGTCGCCGATTGGGTCGGCGGCCGCTTTCTGACCCGGCTTTGCGGGGGTGGCGGCGCTCTTCGGGGCCCCCGCCACCGGAGCAGGCGCCGCTGCAGCGCCCATCGTGCCCTGGGCCTTCGGCGCCGCGCCGGTGGACTTGGGCGCGCCCTTGGCCATGGCATTGGCGGTGCTCGAGGGGATCGGCGGTCCGACTCGCGTCCAGGTCTCGCCGCCGCAGAGGAAGCCCATCACGCAGCCCTTGATTTCGAGCTGGTCGGCACCGGCCGGCGTGATGGTCGCGCTATAGAGCTGGCCGTCCTTGGCGTTGTAGACCTGCCCTTCCCACTGATCGGCGCCGGGCTTCTTCTTCATGTCGATCAACGTCGCCATGCCCAGTGTCGGCCTGGTCTTTTTCGAGGCATCCGGATTGTTCTCGTCGCGGCCGCCGGGCTGCTTTTCCCAGGAAACGGCGCCCCACATGCTGCCATTGCATTGGGCGACGCGAATGTTGGCGACGCCATCGGCAACCCGCCAGTCGCCGGTGGGATCGGCGGCGAGCGCCGGGGTCAGGCAGGTGAAACCGCCAGCCAGTATTAGTCCGGTGTAAAGGGCTAAACGCATGATAGTTCCTTGGCAGTGCAACATGGGCTAAAGCTGTGCTTGCGAAGATGGTCCGAAAAAGGGCAAAAGGCCGCACAGACCGTTTTCAGTAGCGGTCCCTTTTCAGTTGACGAGACGGCCCTCAACCGAAGTATGTAACGGATGCACAGCCCAAATCCAGACATGTCTCAGCTTTTCGCGGACCGTCAGGCCCAGCGCAGCACCCTGCATAATCGGTATCTGAACGAGCAGTTCGTCCGGGTTCTGAAGACCATCGGCTACGATGTCGGCTTCCAGAGGGGGCAAGGGCAGTATCTCTACGATCGCGACGGCGCGCGCTATCTCGACCTGCTGTCCGGCTTTGGCGTGTTTGCGATCGGGCGCAATCATCCGGTCATGCGCGACGCGCTCAAGAGCGTGCTCGATGCCGATTTGCCCAATCTCGTCCAGTTCGACGTCTCCGTGCTCGCCGGCGTGCTCGCCGAGCGGCTGCTGAAATATGTCCCCTATCTGGACAAGGCGTTCTTCGCCAATTCCGGCGCCGAATGCGTCGAAGCCGCGATCAAGTTCGCGCGCGGCGCTACCGGCCGCCCGGGCATCGTCTACTGCGCCCACGGCTATCACGGCCTGACCTATGGCGCGCTGTCGCTGACGGGTGATTCGAACTTCCGCACCGGCTTCGAGCCGCTGCTGCCGGGCTGCACCTCGATCCCGTTCAACGATCTGGCCGCGCTGGAAAAGGCGCTGGCCTCGCGCGAGGTCGCAGCCTTCGTCGTCGAGCCGATCCAGGGCAAGGGCGTCAACATGCCCACCGACGAGTTCCTGCCGGGCGCGGCCGCGCTCTGCAAGAAATACGGCACGCTGTTCGTCGCCGACGAAATCCAGACCGGCATGGGCCGCACCGGCCGTTTCCTCGCGGTCGAGCACTGGAACGTCGAGCCCGACATGGTGCTGCTGTCGAAGTCGCTGTCGGGCGGTCACGTGCCTGTCGGCGCGGTGCTGACGCGCAAGGCCATCTTCGACAAGATCTTCAATCAGATGGACCGCGCGGTGGTGCACGGCTCCACCTTCTCCAAGAACGACCTCGCGATGGCCGCGGGCATCGCTACGCTGGACGTGATGGAGTCCGAGAAGCTGATCGAGTCTGCCGCCAAGCGCGGCGCCGAGCTGCGCCTCGCACTGACGCGCATGGTGCCCGGCTATGAGCTGATGAAGGAAGTGCGCGGCAAGGGTCTGATGATCGGCGTCGAGTTCGGCCCGCCGAAATCGCTGCGGCTGCGCGCCTCCTGGAACGTGCTGGAGGCCGCCAACAAGGGCCTGTTCTGCCAGCTCATCACCGTGCCGCTGTTCAAGGATCACAAGATCCTGACCCAAGTCGCCGGTCACGGCAGCCACACCATCAAGCTGCTGCCGCCTCTCACCATCACCGAGGAAGACTGCAGCTGGATCGAAAAGGCGTTCGACGACGTCATCGCCGGCAGCCACAAGGTGCCCGGCGCGATCTGGTCGCTCGGCAAGACGCTGGTGGACAACGCGGTGCGACGGTCGGCGTAAGGCGATGCCCTAGCCCGGATGAAGCGAAGCAGAATCCGGGATTCTCAAAGCAGGCGAGACCGGTCTCGATTGCGCTGCGCTCGATCCGGGGGCTGCGCGTCATCGGCTCAGTGAGCAAAGACCGTATTGAACATCGGTAAGACGTCGCCGTTCTTTTCGACCGCGAGAATGGCGCGGCGTTGCGTTGCATAGACGACCGGGATGTCCATCCAGGCTCTGCTTCGGACCAGAAGCGAATTGTTGGAAGCGTCCTGCGGCACGGCCGACAGGCCGATCAGGAAATGCGTGTCGTCGACCTTTACCGACAACGCTGCAAGGGGCGCACCCTTGGCCTGCTCGTTGGCCTTCATCAGAAGGCCCATAACCTGTTTGATCTTGCCAGCCGAGAAATCCGGCCCGACTTCGATCTGGACCGTGTGGGTGGCGGGCAAGGCGGGGTCGAAATTTCGTCGGATCGAGAGCGTCATTCGCAGGTTTCGCGACGGTATCTCGACCGTGCCGCGTATCGTGACGTCGCCTGATGGAGCGGAGGGATCGGTGGTCGGTTCTATCCGCCAAGTGATCTGTCCCTCTGCACGATTGCCCTTGGGATTGCTCAGGTCCTCCTCGTAGAGGACGGCTCGCATCGTGGTGGCGAGCCCGTCGCGGGCTGCTGCCGGCCCGGGAGCGGCGATTGTCCAGACGAGGGCTGCGGCAAGAAAGAGAGAGCGCATCATAGCGCTGAATTAGCAGCGCTCCTCTGGTGTCGCAATCAAAAGTTGTGATGCCGCCTCATGAGCAAATGCAGCTTACCCCTCCACATTCGACTTCATCGCCGCCTCGAACTTGTCGACGAACTCGGCGAGCTCGTCGGCGCCGACGTCGCTGACGGCCCAGAAGTTCAGGCCGCGATTGCCCCAGCGGCGACAGTTGAAGCCCTGCATGGTCTGGGTCTTCGGCGGCCGGTGTTCGGTGCTCGAGGTCTGTGCCACGAACAGGTTGATGACGTGCTGGCGGCGCTTGTAGACGACGGCGCCGATGGCGCGGGCGTCGATATAGTCGAGCCGGCCGCCGACCAGCGTAAAACCCTGCGCGGTGAGATCGATCACGGGCGGGGCGACGTCGAGCTTGCCGTTGAACCACGGCTTGACGGTGTGCTGGTCGGTCGAGACCACGTCGGTGAGGTGGCCGGCCTGCAGCGAGCGCAGATGCGCGGAGACGACCTCCGAGAGGATGCGCTGCTGGTCGTCCTGGCGCAGCACGATGGCGACGATTCCGGTTGCCGCGAGCGCGGAAACCGCCGAGCCCATCGCAAAGCCGCGCAGCACGGAGCGGCGGCTCGGCTGGGGCTTCGGCAGCGAGGCCTCGATCTTGTTGCGCAGGCTGGTGGGCGCGACGTAGCGCAAATTGGTGTCGGCAAGCACGCGCTGCATTTCGCGCTGTGCGGCCAATTCCGCAGCGCACCCGGGGCAGCCCGCGATATGGGCTTCGACCTCGCGCGCATGGCCGGCGTCGAGCTCGCCGTCCAGCAGCGCGTGAAGCATGATCCTTGCTTCGTCGCAGGTCATTTCGCTTGCTCCTCTTCCGCCGTCCAGGCCGCGCGCAGCAGGGCACGGGCGCGAGCGAGGCGGGACATCACGGTGCCGATGGGCGCGCCGACGGCTTCTGCGATTTCACGATAGGACAGGTTGTTGATCTCGCGCAGCACGAAGGTTTCCTTGAACGGTTCGGCGAGCGCCTCGATCAGCTTGCGGATGGCGCCGGCATCGCGGCTGCGCAGCACTTCGGTCTCCGGGCTCGCCTCGCTTTCCTGCCAGATCGGCGTCTGCTCGGCGGCGCCGGGCGTATCCTCGAACGCGCTGGGCCTGTGCGCACGACGGGCGTATTCTGCGTTGCAGACATTGCGCAGGATCGCGAACAGCCATGGCTTCATCGCCGGCCCGCGATAGCTGTCGAAGTGCTTCAGCGCGCGCAGATAGCACTCCTGCACCGCATCTTCCGCGTCGGAGGCGTCGCGCAGCAGATAGCGCGCGAGCGTGTAGACGTCGTCGAGATGGGGCAGCGCCGCTTCGCGAAAACGCCGGGCCTTGTCTGGATCGTCGCTTGTCGGTGGCATCGCCGCTCGCTTTGCCGTTTCGCCTGATGTCGCCGGAGACGCAGGAGCCCGGCCGGCGTGGGACCACCGGCCGGGCAAGACGTTGATGCCTTGGTTGGAGACGTTACTCAACCTTGATCATCCCCGTCATGTGCGGGTGCAGCGAACAAAAATATTTGTAGTCGCCCGCGTTGGTGAAGGTGAACGAGAACTTGTCGTCGGTGTCCAGGGTCTTGGACCTGAACTTGCCGGCCGACACGATGGTGTGCGGAATGTCGTCCCGGTTGGTCCAGGTCACGGTGGTGCCGGTCTTGATCTTGAGCTCGGCCGGCTGGAACACGAAATTGTCGATATGAATGTCCATGTCGTCGGCACGCGCACTTGTTGCGGGCAGCAGGATGGCCGCGGCCAAAGCGAGACCGAGGTCGACACCGAAGTCGCGGCGGTTGAGTGTCTTCATTGTCAGCTTCCACCCTAGCCCTGGAGCGGCGTGTCGATGATCGCGAGCCGCTGCTCGTTCTGCTTGAAGTTGATGCTGGCAACGCCGAGCATCGACCGCAGTTTTGTGTCCTCAACCTTCATCGGTCCAGGCGAGGGGGCAGCTCCCGGCGCTGGCTGCGGAAAGGCGGTCGAGCGCGCGGTGTGGAAGGTGACGTTACCCTCGACCTTCTGCATCACCTGGTGGATGTGGCCGTTCAGCACGGTAACCGAACCGAAGCCTTTCACCTGCTCCAGCGCGCGGCCGCCGTCTTCGGTGCCCCAGCCCCATTCCGGATAGACGGTCCAGAGCGGGATGTGCGCGAACAGTACGATCGGCGTCGATTTCGACTTGCCGCGCAGATCGTCCTGGAGCCAGGCGAGCTGCTCGGCGCCGAGATTGCCAAGGCCGCCAGCCTTGAGGTCGACGACGTTGACGAGGCCGATGAAGTGCACGCCGCCGGCATCGAACGAGTACCAGCCCTGGCCCTTGGTGCCGCGTCCGTAACGCTCGCGATAAAATTTCACCTCCTCGTCGAGGAAGTCATGTTCGCCCGGCACGTAGTGCACGTCGAGCTTGCTCTGCGAGATGATGCGCTCGGCATTGTCGAACTCGGCGGCCTTGGACAAATGCGTGATGTCGCCGGTGTGGATCATGAAGGACGGTTTGGTCGGCATCGCGTTGATTTTGCCCACGGCCTCCTCCAGCGTGCCGAGCGCATTGGGATTGGCCGGCTTGCCGAAGCCGACATGGCTGTCGCTGATCTGGAGGAAGCTCATGCCGGGCGTCGCCGCAGTCGCGGCCTGCGCGGAATCGATGATGCCGAGCGAGCGCGGCACGCCGCCGGTGACCGTCCAGAGCACCCCGGTGCCGGCCCAGGTCATGCATTCCAACACCTTGCGGCGGCTGACGCCGTCGCCGCCATGATCGTGTCCGCTCATCGCGTATCTCCGCTTCGCCCGGAATTGGGCTTCGGAGAGGTGATTGGGGGAGGAGGGGACTTATTCGCGGGAGGTGATGACGATTTCGTGAGGTGACGCGGTCTCGTGTCCCGGACGCAACGCAGCACCTCTTGGTGATGCGTTGCAAAGCCGGGACCCAGAAAGCTGCGCGGTGCGCGGTGAGATGGGCCCCGGCTCTGCAGCGCACCACTTCGTGCTGCGCCGCGTCCGGGCACGAGACCTACTTCGCGAATTCTCGCACAGCCTCCGCCACGGCTGCCGGCACTTCCTGCGCGACACAATGCCCGGCGTCCTCGAACACCATCGTGCTGACCTTCGGGATCAGCGACACCGCGCGCGCCGCCATCTCCCAATAGATCGGGCCTGACTTCGCGGCGGTCGTGACGCGCACGGGACAGTCGATCTCGGCGAGCCCTGCAAACGGATTGCCGCGGGCATCGCCGACGTAAACCTGCTCCATCGCTTCGTAGATCGGACGCAGGATCGCCGACTCGATCTCCGGCGTGCAGCAAAGCCGCACCCGGCCATCGTCAAGCGTCGTGAAGCCATGGCGCACATATGCCTGCAGTGAGGTCTCGGTCCAATCCGCAAAGGACGGCGCGGCGCGGTAGCGCGCGAACACGGCGTCGGCACTCTCGAACTCAGCGCGCCGGCGCAAGGTGCCCTGGACACGGGCGACGGATTCGTCGTTCAATCCCCCGGTACGCGCGGCACGCGGGTCCATCACCGTCGGCTCCATCACGAACAGCCGCGTGAAATGTCCGGGCAAGAGCTTTGCCGCGAGCAGGAGATCGGTCGCGCCCGCACTGTGGCCGATGCCGTAGACGTCTCGCAGGCCGATCGCATCGACCACCCGGCAAACATCCTCCGCATAGTCCAGGAAATGATAGGCGCTGGGCTTGTGGCTGGCGCCGTGGCCGCGGCGGTCGAGCGCATAGACCGTATGGGTCGATGCAAGCTCGCGCGCGACCTCGTCCCAGACGTCGGCGACGAAGCCGGTGCCATGAACGAGGAGGGCAGGCGGCTTGCCGCTTTCGCCCCATTGCAACATGGCGATCGCTGCGTCGGCGGGGCCGATTGAAAAGCGGTGAGGATTGATCATGGCGATGCGATGCTACTTCGCATCCTCCAAAATCATCGCCGCGCCCTTCTCGGCGATCATCGCGGTCGGCGTATTGGTGTTGCCCGACGTGATCGTCGGCATGATTGATGCGTCGATGACACGCAAGCCTTCGAGCCCGTAGAAGCGCAGCCGCTCGTCCACCACCGCCATCGGATCGCTCACCGCACCCATCTTGGCGGTGCCGACGGGATGGAAGATCGTCGTGCCGATGTCGCCGGCAGCCTTTGCGAGCGAGGCGTCGTCGTCACCGACGGTGGGGCCGGGCAGATATTCGCTCGGACGGTATTTGGCGAGCGCCTTCTGCTGCATCAGGCGTCGCGTGGTGCGGATGGCATCGGCGCCGACCTGGCGGTCGTCATCGGTCGAGAGGTAATTCGGCGCGATGATCGGCTTCTCGTCCGGGCTCGCCGAACGCAGCCGCACGGTGCCGCGCGAGGTCGGCTGGAGATTGCAGGCGCTGACCGTAATGGCGGGGAAGCGGTGCAGGGGATCGCCGAACTTGTCGAGCGACAGCGGCTGCACATGGAACTGGATGTTCGCCCGCGCGCGCGTCGCATCCGAGCGGGTGAAGATGCCGAGCTGCGACGGCGCCATGGTCAGGGGACCGCGGCGGCGGAAGGCGTAGTCGAGTCCCATCAGGCCGCGGCGGAACAGATTGTAATAGGTCTCGTTCAGCGTGCGCACGCCCTCGACCTTGTAGATCGCGCGCTGCTGCAGATGGTCCTGCAGATTGCGCCCCACACCGGGCTTGTCCATGACGATGTCGATGCCGAGCGGCGACAGCCAGTCGGCAGGCCCAATGCCGGAACGGTGCAGCACCTGCACCGAGCCGATCGAGCCGGCCGACAGGATCACTTCGCGTCTCGCACGCGCTTCGATCATCTCGCCGTTCTGGATGAAGCGCACGCCGACGGCGCGGCCCTGCTCGATGATGACGCGGTCGACCAGCACATGCTTCTCGAGCCGCAGGTTCGGGCGCTTCAAGGCGGGCTTGAGGAAGCCGCGTGCCGACGACCAGCGACGGCCGCGCTTCTGGTTGACGTGGAAATAGCTGGTGCCTTCATTGTCGCCGGTGTTGAAATCCGGGATGCGCTTGATGCCCATCTCCTCGGCGGCATCGCCGACGGCATCGAGAACGTCCCATGACAGCCGCGGCGCCTCGATGCGCCAGCCGCCCCCGGCGCCGTGATGCTCACTCGCCCCCAGGAAGTGATCCTCGATCCGCCGAAACAGCGGCAGCACATCGTCATAGCCCCAGCCGGTCATGCCCAGCTGGCGCCAGTGATCATAGTCGGCGGCCTGGCCGCGCATCGAGATCATGGCGTTGATCGCCGAGCAGCCGCCGATGACCTTGCCGCGGGGATAGGCGAGCGAACGGCCGTTCAGGCCGGGCTCGGCCTCGGTCTTGAACATCCAGTCCGAGCGCGGATTGCCGATCGCGAAGAGATAGCCGACCGGGATGTGGAACCAGATCCAGTTGTCGTCGCCGCCGGCTTCGAGAATGAGGACGCGATTGCCGGGATCCGCCGACAGGCGGTTGGCGACGATGCAGCCCGCCGTACCTGCCCCGACGACAATGTAGTCAAATTCACCTTCGAGCCGTCTCGGCATTCTGCTTCCACCCAACCAGCGCGTCATGTCCGGGCTTGTCCCGGGCATCCACGCACTTTCTATCCTAATAGTCAGACGTGGATGGCCAAGACAAGCTGGCGCCAAGCCCGGCCATGACGAGAGGACAGGGGTTACCCTCGGCCCGCGGCAGTTGGGTGGACTGGCGCTTGCATGGTAGACAGTCCTGCATTTTCAACAAAGCTCGAGACCCTCCATGCCCATCGTGAACCGCGTCGCCGACCTCCAACCCGATATTCAGGCCTGGCGCCGGGACATCCACGAGCATCCTGAGTTGCTGTACGACGTTCATCGCACTGCAGCATTCGTGGCGGACCGGCTGCGCGAGTTCGGCTGCGATGAGGTCGTCACCGGGCTCGGCCAGACCGGCGTGGTCGGCGTGATCAAGGGCAGCAAGCCGGCTGGCGAGGGACTCAAGGTGATCGGCCTGCGCGCCGACATGGATGCGCTGCCCGTCGAGGAGCAGACCAACCTGCCATACGCCTCCAAGACTCCGGGCAAGATGCACGCCTGCGGCCATGACGGACACACCGCGATGCTGCTCGGGGCCGCCCGCTACCTCGCCGAAACCCGTAATTTCGCCGGCGATGCGATCGTGATCTTCCAGCCCGCCGAGGAGGGCGGCGCCGGCGGCGCGGCCATGGTCAAGGACGGCCTGATGGAGCGCTTCGGCATCGAGCAGGTCTACGGCATGCACAATGGCCCGGGCATCCCGATCGGCTCGTTCGCGATCCGGCCGGGTCCGATCATGGCGGCGACCGACGAGGTCGACATCATGATCGAGGGCCTCGGCGGCCACGCCGCCCGTCCGCACAAATGCATCGATTCCGTGCTGGTCGGCGCGCAGGTGATCACCGCGCTGCAGTCGATCGTCGCGCGCAGCGTCGACCCGCTGGAATCGGCCGTGATCTCGATCTGCGAATTCCACGCCGGCAACGCCCGCAACGTCATTCCGCAGACGGCGACGCTGAAGGGCACCATCCGCACGCTCTCGCCCGAGGTGCGCAAGCTGGTCGAGAAGCGCGTGCACGAGGTGGTGGCCGGAGTCGCGCAGATCACCGGCGCGAAGATCGACCTGCGCTATCAGCGCAATTACCCCGTCGTGAACAACCACGCCGCGGAGACCGAGGTTGCGCGCCGCATTGCAAAGCAGGTTGCTGGCGATGCCAATGTGCACGAAATGCCGCCGCTGATGGGCGGCGAGGATTTCGCCTACATGCTGGAAGCGCGCCCCGGCGCCTTCATCTTCTGCGGCAACGGCGACAGCGCCGGCCTGCATCACCCCGCCTACAATTTCAACGACGAGGCGATCGTGTTCGGCACGTCCTATTGGGTGAAGCTGGTCGAGGAGTCGCTCGCGGCGTCGTGAGTCCAAGCCAGAAGCACAAATGAAAAGGGCCCGTGCATCGCACGGGCCCTTTGTCTTTGAGGGAATGATCGGCTCAGAAGATCCGCGAGAAGATCACGTAGAGCGTGGCCGACAGCATGATCGCGCAGGGCAGCGTCAGCACCCAGGCCATCAGCAAATTGCGGATGGTCGCCATTTGCAAGCCCGAGCCGTTGGCCGCCATGGTGCCGGCGACGCCCGACGACAACACATGCGTGGTCGAAACCGGCAGGCCGAACACGTCGGCGGCGCCGATCGTCGCGGCGGCCACCAGCTCGGCCGAGGCGCCCTGTGCGTAGGTGAGATGGCTCTTGCCGATCTTCTCGCCGACCGTGATCACGATGCGCTTCCAGCCGATCATGGTGCCGAGGCCGAGCGCGATGGCAACCGCGACCTTCACCCAGGTCGGGATGAACTTCGTGGCGCTGTCGAGCCCGCCCTTGTAGGCGTTCAAGGTCGCGACCTCTTCCTTGTTGAGGTCGTTTTCCTTGTCCTTCATCAGGAAGCGGATCGCTTCCGAGGTCAGGTACATGTCGTTACGGGTGTTGCCGACCACTTCCGCCGGCACCTTGTTGAGCGAGCCGTATTTCGCGACCTGGTCGCCGACATCCTTCACCAGCACCGACAGCGAGGGGTAGGTGCCTTCGCTGATGTGGTGCGAGGTGATGTACTGGGTCACCGCAGGACGGGGATCGCCGATGATCGAGTGACCGGCACCCTTGGCCGCGATCACCTTGGAGGCGGCATCCGAGACCTTCTGGAACTGGGCGACCTGGGATTCCGGCAGGGCGCGGTTGAGCGCGTAGGCGGTCGGCACGGTACCGATCAGGATCAGCATGATCAGGCCCATGCCCTTCTGGCCGTCGTTCGAACCGTGCGCGAAGCTGACGCCGGTGCAGGTCGCGATCAGCAGGCCGCGGATCCAGAGCGGCGGCGCCTTGTTGCCTTCGGGCGCAGCATACAGGGCCGGGTTGCGCACGATGAACTTGAGCAGCAGCAGCAGCGTCGCGGCGCAGATGAAGCCGAACAGCGGCGACAGCAGCAGCGCGTAGCCGATCTCGGTCGCCTTGGTCCAGTCCACGCCCGAGGTGCCGTCACGGCCGCGCATGACGGCGTTGGCGACGCCGACGCCGATGATCGAGCCGATCAGCGTATGCGAGGAGGAGGCGGGCAGGCCGAAGAACCAGGTGCCGAGATTCCACAGGATCGCGGCGATCAGCAGCGCGAACACCATCGCGAAGCCGGCGCTGGAGCCGACCTGCAGGATCAGCTCCACCGGCAGCAGCGAGACGATGCCGAAGGCGACCGCGCCGGAGGACATGAGCACGCCGAGGAAGTTGAAAAAGCCCGACCACATCACCGCGACTTCGGCCGGCAGCGAATGGGTATAGATCACGGTCGCCACCGCATTGGCGGTGTCGTGGAAGCCGTTGACGAATTCGAAGCCGAGCGCGATCAGGAGCGCGACGAACAACAGCATGTAGGGCAGGTAGCTCGTCACGCGCGCGCCGGTCGCGTTGACGTCGACATAGATGCTGTAGGCGACGAAAAGCAGGCCCGCGGCGAGGATGCCGAAGAACAGGATCATCGTCAGCGGATTGAAGCCCTTGTCGAGATTTGGCCGCGAGGCCGGCTGGATCGGCGCGGGATCGGCTACCGCGCCGTCGAATGCAACATCGGTCATGTCTGGACGCCCCTTAACTTTGAAGTAAGGGTATTGTCCGCGATGGATTTGAAGGCTGGATGACAAGCGGCGGTTGAAAGGCGTTTTCCTGCCAGTATTTAGGCGGCCCGCGCGGCTTTCTTCTGCAAGCCGGCAGCGATCTTCAAATCTTCGACAAAGCGCTGATATTCCAGCACCTTGGCTTCCGGATCGGGCAGCCGCAGCAGATAGGATGGGTGCACCGTCACCAAAGCCTTGCGTCCGTCGGGAAGGTCGATGAGCCGGCCGCGGGTCTTGCCGATGGGAGTGATCTTGCCGAACACGCTTTGCGCGGCGGTGGCGCCCATCGCCACGATCAGATCGGGCTGGATTGCCAAGACTTCCCGTTCGAACCATTGCCGGCACGCTTTGATCTCCGGCGTATTCGGCTTCTGGTGCAGGCGGATCTTTCCGCGCGGCACGAATTTGAAGTGCTTCACCGCGTTGGTGACATAGACCTTCTTGCGGTCGACGCCGGCTTCCTCCAGCGCGCGGTCCAGCATCTGGCCGGCGGGGCCGACGAAGGGATGGCCGGCGAGGTCTTCCTTGTCGCCGGGCTGCTCGCCGACCAGCATGATGTTGGCGGATCTCGGGCCCTCGCCGAACACGGTCTGGGTCGCGTCCTTGTAGAGATGGCAGGCGCGGCAATGCGCGGCCTCCTCGCGGAGCGCTTCGAGATCGTCGGCAGCTGGCTTGCGTTTCATCGGAGCCTCCGGCCGCTTCTGAGGCTTGTGCGGATCGGTTGCGGCATTGGCGATCATGGCGCCGGTCATGCGTTCGGCGTCCTCGATCAAGGGCTTAATGATCGAGGCCTCGGGCAGGTTCCTCCAATATTTCTTCGGCATCTCGGCCTGCATCGCCTTCACCTTGAGCCGGGCCGGATTGAAGATGCTGGCGTAATAGCGCCGCCAGGTTTCCTCCAGCCGGTCTTCGCCCGGTGCTTCGCTCTTGCTGACGCCCGGCGTGAACGCGAGCGCGTGGCCGTCCCAATGCGCGCAGAGGTCCGGCGTCAGGATCGACCATGGCATGTCGGCAAAGCGTTTTGCGAAGAATGGGGCGGCGAGCTCGACGATGTGATGCTCCGGCTCGAACCAGGCGACGTAATGCGCCTCGCGTTCCCTGCCGATCTCGCGGAAGCGGACGAAGGCGTGCATCTTGTGCTCGTCGCGATGGACAGCGCGGGCCATCGCAATGATTTGCGCGACGTCAGGGTCGGTTGCGACCTCGATGAGGTCGTGATTGTCCTTCAACCGCCAGAGCAGGCGATAGAGGATCGCAAAGCGCTGGATATCGCGGTGCAGGATTGCGGCCTGGGCGAGCTCGACGAATTTGCCTGATACGTTGAAGGTGCCCTCGTTCACCTCGAGGATCGGAGACGGCGCGGACGGTGCGAACAACTCCGCCTCGCTGCCCTGCACGGTCCAGGTGACATCGGTGGGCTGCACATGATGAAGCACGAGGCTGCGCGCGGCTTTGCGCCAGCCGTCGAAATCGGTTTCATGATCGAGGGTGATGTACTGCATCAGAAGCCAAACCCCAATTGCGTTGCCTTCGGCTTGAAGCGTTCGATCAGCCCGGCCGCATCGAGGCGATGCGGTGAGGGGCGGTGGTCGCTGAGGACGATGAACGGCAGCGCCTTGTTGCGGGGTACGTGCAGCCGCGCCAGATCAGAGAGGCGGATCGTGGTGGTGCGCCGCGTTGCGATGATGCGCTCGACCGCCTTGGTGCCGAAGCCCGGCACGCGCAGCAGCTCCTCGCGGCTGGCGCGGTTGACGTCGAGCGGGAAGCGGTCGCGGTGACGCAGCGCCCAGGCGAGCTTTGGATCGATGTCGAGCGGCAGCATCGCGCTGTCGTCGACGATCTCCGCGACGTCGAAGCCGTAGAACCGCATCAGCCAGTCGGCCTGGTAGAGCCGGTGCTCGCGCAGCAGCGGCGGCTGCACCAGAGGCAAAGAGCGGCTCGCATCTGGGATCGGGCTGAAGGCGGAGTAATAGACGCGCCGCAGGCGGTAGGCGCCGTAGAGATTGGCGCTGGTGTGGAGAATGGTGTGGTCGGAGGCAGCATCAGCACCGACGATCATCTGCGTGCTTTGGCCCGCCGGCGCGAAGCGCTGCGGCTTTGCCCTGGTCTTCGCGCTGCGGCCTTCCTCGGCCTCGTCCAGCTTCAGCCGCAGCCGGCCCATGGTGTGGCGGATCGCGCGCACGTCCTTCTCCGGCGCGAATTGCTGCAGGCTCGTCTCCTCGGGCATCTCGATGTTGATGGAGAGACGATCGGCGTATTTGCCGGCTTCCGCGATCAGCGCATCGTCGGCCTCGGGAATGGTCTTGAGATGAATATAGCCGCGGAAGTGATGCTCCTCGCGCAGCTTTCGCGCGACGCTCACCACCTGCTCCATGGTGTAGTCGGGGCTGCGGATGATGCCGGAAGAGAGGAACAGTCCCTCGATGTAGTTGCGCCGGTAGAAGTCGAGCGTGAGCTTCACCACCTCGTCGACGGTGAAGCGGGCGCGCGGCACGTTGGAGGAGGCGCGGTTGACGCAATAGAGGCAATCGTAATTGCAGGCGTTGGTCAGCAGCACCTTGAGCAGTGAGATGCAGCGTCCATCCGGCGCATAGGAATGGCAGATGCCCATGCCGGGCGCGGTCGAGCCCATGCCCTTGCCGTCGCTGGAATCCCGCTTCTCCGTGCCGCTGGAGGCGCAGGACGCGTCGTATTTGGCGGCGTCCGCCAGGATTTCCAGTTTGCGTTGTACGTCCATCTTGGAATCCCTTTGATTCAGCTCATGAATCCAGTTGCGCGCCAATTCGATTGACTCTCCGCGCCCCGTTAGCTTTATATTAGAACATATCATGAACAAATGAGCCAGCCGCTGGTTCTCTTTTTGAGAGCCATCGGCAATCACCCCTGAAGGAGCGGCGACATGAGCGGCGCACGCATCAGCGCGCTTGCGACCTTGCGCGGCCAGATCGAGCGCATCGAGACGGCGGCGGTCGTGCATCCGCACGATCGGGTCGCACTCGGTCACAGCGAAGCCGACGACGCGCTGAAGGGCGGGCTCGCGCGCGCGGCGATCCACGAGGTATTTTGCGCCGGGTCTCAGGGGACGGCTGCGACCGGCTTCGTCATGGGGCTTGCCGGGCGCGTCTCGGCGCAGCGGCCGCTGCTGTGGGTGCGGCAGGATTTTTCAGTGATAGAGGCAGGCGCGCTGTCGATGAGCGGGCTCGCCGAGCTCGGCCTCGATCCGCGCCGCGTGGTGATGGTGCGCGCCGCCGATGTCGAGAGCGCGCTGCGCACCTCGGCTGATGCGCTTGCCTGCGATGCGCTGGGCGCCGTCGTGCTCGAGCTCTGGGGCGAGACCAGGCAGTTCGATCTCGTGGCGAGCCGCAAGCTGACGCTGGCCGCGCAAGGCTCCGGCGTCACCGGCCTGATGCTGCGGATGGCGGCGCAGCCGCTGCCTTCGACGGCGGAGACGCGGTGGATGCTGCGCGCCGCGCATTCACCACCGGGGCCGGCATGGAGTGCCTGGGGCGCGCCGCGCTTCGATGCCGAGTTGTTACGCAATCGTCATGGCCCGTGCGGCCGGTGGATCATGGAATGGAAGTGTGATGAGTGCCAGTTCAGTGAACCGTCGACGTATTCTCAGTCTGTGGCTGCCACGCCTGCCCATCGACCGGATCCAGCGGTTCTTCAACAGCGCCGGGCTGGGTAAAACCAATAATGAGCCGAGCATCGTCGTCATCAAGGACAACAATGCGCTGGTGATCCATGCGCTGGACGAGGCCGCCGAGCGCCTCGGCCTGTACATAGGCCAGCCGCTGGCCAATGCGCGGGCGATGTGCCCGGATTTGCGGGTGTTCGACGCCGACGTCGCGGCCGATGCGAAGACGCTTAGCGACATCGCCGACTGGTGCGACCGCTTCACGCCGCTGGTCGCGCTCGATCCGCCGCACGGGCTGTTCCTCGACATCACCGGCTGTGCGCATCTGTTCGGCGGCGAGGCTGCGCTGTTGCAAGCGCTGGTTCGGGCGCTCGGCCGACAAGGCTTTGCCGTCAGCGCGGCAATCGCCGGCACCTCGGTCTGCGCGCGCACGCTGACGCGGCAGACCATGGGCACCATCGTTGCCGATGGCGGCGAGGCGGAGGCGATCAGCCGGTTTCCGGTGTCCGCGCTCGGTGCGGGCGAGGCCATCACCACCGGCCTGCGCCGCGCCGGCCTCAAGACCATCGGCGACGTCGCCACGCGCTCGCCGAGCGAGATCACGGCGCGGTTCGGAGCGCGGTTCTCCACGCTGCTGGCGCATGCGCTGGGGCAGGGCGATGCGCCGATCAATCCGCGAAAACCGCTGCCTGATTATATCGTGGAGAAGCGTTTCGCCGAGCCGATCGCGACCGACACCATGATCGCGATGACGCTGTCGCGACTGGCGGACACGCTGATTGCCTCCATGGAGAAGCAGGGCAAGGGCGCGCGCCGGCTGGAAGCCGCGTTCTTCCGCACTGACGGCGTGGTGCGCGCGATCATGGTCGAGACCGGACGTCCGGTGACGCGAAGCGCGGTGATCGACCGGCTGTTCCGCGAGCGCCTCGACGCGCTCGCCGATCCCCTCGATCCCGGTTTCGGCTTCGACATGGTGCGCCTGTCGGCGAGCCGCACCGAGATCGTGGTGCAGGAGCAACGCGATCTCGACGCCCATGTCCACGACAATGACGAGCTTGCCGCCCTGATCGACCGCATCGCCGCGCGCATCGGCGGAAAGCGCGTCGTCGTGCACCTGCCTGAGGATACTCATATCCCCGAATGCGCCGTGCTGGCCGCCCCGGCGCAGCATCATCTCGCCGCCGCCCTGCAGGCCGAATGGCCTGCGCGGACCAAAAGCGAGCCGCCGCTGCGCCCCCTAAGGCTGTTCGACAAGCCGGAACTGGTCGCGGTACCGTTCGCGACCGTGCCGGACGGTCCGCCGCATCAATTCACCTGGCGGCGCGCGAAGCATGCGGTGGTGCGGGTCGAAGGGCCCGAGCGCATCGCCATGGAATGGTGGCGGCAGGACGGCAGGCAACTGACGCGGGATTATTTCCGCATTGAGGACGCCGAAGGCCTGCGGTTCTGGATCTTTCGCGACGGTCTCTACGACGAGCTGATTGACGATGCGGGCGAGTCCATTCCCGCGAAATGGTATGTCCACGGTCTCTTCGCATGAACACGCCCGCTTATGCCGAGATCGGCATCACCACCAATTTCTCCTTCCTGCGCGGCGGCTCGGATCCGCGCGCCTATGTGCATCAGGCGAGCAGGCTCGGCATCCCCGCGATCGGAATCGCCGACCACAACACGCTCGCCGGCGTGGTGCGGGCCTGGAATGAGCTCGACAATGACAAGGTGCTGCACAAGCCGAAGCTGCTGATCGGTGCGCGCATCGTTTTCATCGACGGCACGCCCGACATTCTGGTCTATCCGCGCGACCGCGCCGCTTATGGCCGGCTCTGTCAGCTCCTCACCCGGGGCAAGCGCGGCGACGACGTCACGCGGATCGAGAAGGGCGAATGCCGTCTCACCTTCGCCGATCTCCTCGAGTTCTCGGAAGGCCAGCTCCTGGTCCTGACGCTGCCGTATCGTTTCGAGCCGGCGCAGGCGCTGGATGTGCTTGCAAAGCTGAGGGCGAGCCGCGCCGAGGGCGTGTGGCTGGCGGCGAGCCTGATCTATCGCGGCGACGACCGGCGCCGCCTGGCGCGGCTCGATGACCTCGCGGCCAAAGCAAAAGTGCCGCTGCTCGCGACCAACGAGGTGCTCTATCACGATCCCGGCCGTCGTCCGCTTCAGGATGTGCTGACCTGCATTCGGGAAAAGACCACGATCGAGGCGGTCGGAAAGAAGCTGGAAGCCAATGCCGAACGGTTCCTGAAGACGCCGCGAGAAATGGCGCGGCTGTTCCGCGACTTCCCCGGGGCAATCGCGGAAACCATGCGGTTTGCCGATCGTATCGAATTTACGCTCGACCAGCTCAAATACCAGTATCCGGATGAGCCGGTGCCGCCGGGCAAGACCGCGCAAGGGCATCTGGAGGATTTGACCTGGGCGGGCGTCGACAAATATTTTGGTGGCATCGAGAACATTGACGCAAAGCTGCGCGCGACGCTCAAGAAAGAGCTCGCGCTGATCGCCGAGCTGAAATACGCGCATTACTTCCTCACCGTGCACGACATCGTGCACTACGCGCGCAGCCAGAACATCCTGTGCCAGGGGCGTGGGTCGGCGGCGAACTCGGCCGTGTGCTACGTGCTCGGCATCACCTCGGTCGACCCGACCAAGGTCGATCTGTTGTTCGAGCGCTTCATCTCCAAGGAGCGGCTGGAGCCGCCCGACATCGACGTCGATTTCGAGCATTCGCGGCGCGAGGAGGTGATGCAATATGTCTATCGCCGCTACGGCCGCCATCGCGCCGCGATCATCGCCACCGTCATCCACTATCGCCCGCGCAGCGCCATCCGCGACGTCGGCAAGGCGCTGGGCCTGACCGAGGACGTCACCGCCGCGCTGGCCGACACCGTCTGGGGCAGCTGGGGCAAGGGTCTCAACGACATGCAGGTCAGGCAGGCCGGGCTCGATCCCAACAATCCCATGATCAACCTCGCGGTCGAGCTTGCGACCGAGCTGATCGAATTCCCGCGCCATCTCTCCCAGCATGTCGGCGGCTATGTGCTGACGCAGGACCGGCTCGACACCTATGTCCCCATCGGCAACGCCGCGATGGACGACCGCACTTTCATCGAATGGGACAAGGACGACGTCGACGCGCTCAACATGATGAAGGTCGACGTGCTGGCGCTGGGCATGCTGACCTGCATCCGCAAATGTTTTGATTTGATTGCAGACCACAAGGGGAAACGTTACGAGCTTGCGGATATCAAGTCGAAAGATGACGACGAAGTTTATCAGATGCTGCAGCGAGGAGAATCGCTCGGCGTGTTCCAGGTCGAGAGCCGCGCGCAGATGAACATGCTGCCGCGCCTGAAGCCGCGGACCTTCTACGACCTCGTCATCGAAGTCGCGATCGTGCGCCCCGGGCCGATCCAGGGCGACATGGTGCATCCGTATCTGCGGCGGCGGAATGGTGAGGAGAAGGAAAATTATCCGGCTCCGTCGCCTGAGTTTGGAGAGCCTGACGAACTCTATAAGGTGCTGCACAAGACATTGGGTGTGCCCCTGTTCCAGGAGCAGGCCATGCGGATTGCGATCGTGGCCGCAGGGTTTACTTCGGAAGAGGCCAACGGATTACGGCGCGCCATGGCAACGTTCCGCAACGTCGGGGCCATAGGCAATTTCGAAGACAAGATGACCGGCAACATGATCCGCCGGGGCTACGATCCTCAATTCGCAAGAAATTGCTTCGAGCAGATCAAGGGGTTTGGCTCTTACGGCTTCCCCGAGAGCCATGCCGCGAGTTTTGCGCAGCTCGTCTACATCTCGTCATGGCTGAAGCACTATCACCCGGATGCCTTCTGCTGCGGCCTCCTGAACTCGCAGCCGATGGGCTTTTATGCGCCCGCACAGATCGTCAGCGACGCCCGCAAGAACGGCGTCGAGGTCCGCGACATCGACGTGTCCTACAGTTTTGCTCAAAACACGCTGGAGAATACTGACGAGAGGTATTGTGCCGTCCGCCTTGGCTTCCGCCGGATCGACGGCTTCCATTGGCTCGATCCCGATGAGGAGGCTCTCAAGAAGGAGCAGGCGAAGCGGCAGGGCAAAGACTACGTCACTCAGGAAGACTGGGCGGACCGCATCGTCAATGCCCGGAACCGACGTTCCTTCACCTCGCTCGAAGATTTTGCCCGCGACACCGGCCTGCCCAAGCGCGCGCTGATCCTGCTGGCGGATGCCGACGCGTTTCGCTCGCTCGGGCTCGACCGCCGCGAGGCGCTGTGGCAGGTGCGGCGGCTGCCCGACGACGTCGCTCTGCCGCTGTTCGAGGCGGCGACCGCGCGCGAGCAGCCGGACGAGCATGCGCAGCCGCTGCCTGTGATGCCGCGCGCCGAGCAGGTGGTCGCGGACTACCAGACCATCCGGCTATCGCTGAAAGGGCACCCGATGGAATTTTTGCGCGAGATGTTTTCGCGCGAGCGCGTCGTCCCCTGCAAGGATGTCAGTCATGAGAACGAGCGCCGCCGCGTCCGCTGCGCCGGCGTGGTGCTGGTGCGGCAACGGCCGGGCAGCGCCAGCGGCGTCGTGTTCATGACGCTGGAGGACGAAACCGGCATCGCCAATGTCGTGGTGTGGCCAAAAATCATGGAGCAGTACCGCAAAGAGGTGATGGGTGCGCGCCTCATCGAGGTTCACGGCTATATCCAGAGCAGCCCCGAGAAGGTGACGCATCTCATCGCCCAGCGCATGATCGACCGCTCGCACGATCTTGTCGGCCTCGCCAACGACGCGCTGAGCCGCAGGCATCCGGTGCCATCTGGCGCCACGGTGATCGAGCCGCTCAACGAAGACCCCCGCGCGCTTGCGGACATGCCGGCGCAAAAAATCCGCCACCCCCGCAACGTCCGCATCCTGCCGCCATCGCGGGATTTTCATTGAAGGTGTAGTGCGACGGTCTATTTATCACCGTCACCCTGAGGTGGCCGCTTCTTCAGCGGCCCTCGAAGGGCGACGGCCCGGCTGCCAGCTTGGCCGTTCATCCTTCGAGGCTCGACTTGCGATGCATCCGCATCGCAAGTCTCACACCTCAGGATGACGGAACTGGCAGGAGCGCGCGTCTAGAAATTCACCCGGTTCGAGATCCCGCCGTCCACAACGAGATTCGATCCCGTCGTGAATCCCGACACCGGGCTGGCCAGAAACACGGCGGCGCTCGCGATCTCTTGCGGCGTGGCCATCCGGCCGGTCGGATTGCGCTTCATCGCGTCGTTGTAACGCTCGGGCATGTTCTTCTCGACCATCTCCCAGACGCCGCCCTTGAAATAGACGGTGCCGGGCGACACCACATTCACGCGGATCTTCTTCTTCGCATATTGCCGCGCCAGTCCCTTGGCCATGTGGATCAGCGCCGCCTTGATCGGGCCGTAGGAGCTGGCCGTGTCGGCCTGCGCCGCCGAGATCGAGGAGATGATGACGAAGGCGGCGTCGCCGTTTCTCTCGCCGCTGGCTTCGAGCAACGGCCGCGCGGCGTCGAACGCGTGCACGGCGCCAAGCAGGTCGAGCCGGAAGTTCTGCTCCCACGATGCCGGATCGTGGCCTTGCGCCATCGCGCCGGCATTGGAGAACAACAGGTCGAGGCCGCCGAGCTCTTTTGCGGCCCCCTCGATCCAGGATTTCAGCGCCGCGCCGTCGGTCACGTCGACCGGGCCGCCGGTGGCGTTGACGCCCTTCGCCTTCAGCTCGGCAACGGTGGCCGCAACCTGATCTGCATTGCGCGCGCACACCGCGACATTGGTGCCTTCACCGGCGAGCGTCTCCGCGATCGCCCGCCCGATGCCGCGCGTGCCGCCGAGCACGATGGCGTTCTTGCCTTTGAGACCGAGATCCATTGTTGGGTTTCCTTTTTGTTGGTCGGATGGAGCTTAGTTGTTTGAGCGAGGATGTCGAATTCGTTCTCGGGTGTCGTACCCCGCGCAGGCGGGGTATCCAGTACGTCGCGACCTCTCGGTTCTATTACCAGCGTCTCTGGAATACTGGATCATCCGCCTTCGCGGATGATGACGCCGTGCGAGATGGTCAAGGGCCTCCTCACTCCGGCGCGGCGCCGACTGGCGGGCCGCCGGGCGGGCGGTGCAGGAAGGTCAGCGAGGCGTAGGCGCCGGCCCATGATCCGATTGCCGCGAAAGCGACATAGAACGGGTTCTCGGTGTAGCTGATCACGGCGTAGGAGGAGAGCATGTACCAGACGGCGCTCCAGTTCGCCGCTGACATGCGTTTGCGCGCGATCACGGCCGAGGTGAACATGACATAGACCGCGTCTGTGGCCGCCGTTGCGATGAACACGGCACCTGCGGTGAGAGGGTCGATGGCGGCCATTGCATTTCCTTATGTGCTAATGGGATGCTGAAGGCTAAAGGGAGAGAAGGGTCATGCAAAGCCCCGCCGACATTCTTAGGGATATCTGGACCTCTGCCGGTGGTGATGCGGCCGCGCTCGAACGCGTGCGGCTGACCGGCGAGGAGCCGCAAATCCCGTCCTCGTTTCGCGTCGCCGTCGCCGGCCAGGTCACGATTGCCGCAGCCGGTCTGGCCGCGACCGAAATACGGAAGCTACGCAGCGGGCAGACGCAGGATGTCTCCGTCGACATGCGTCACGCCGTCGCCGAATGCCGCTCCGAGCGTTATCTGCGCGTCGACGACAAGCCGCCGCCGCCGGCTTGGGACGCCATCGCCGGCGTTTACAGGACCGGCGACAATCGCTTCGTTCGCTGCCACACCAATTTCCCGCATCACCGCGACGCCGTCTGCAAGGTGCTCGGCTGCGCGCCCGAGCGCGACAAGGTGCAGGCTGCGCTGATGCAATGGAGGGGCGAGGATTTCGAGACTGCGGCTTACGCCGCGGGCGGCGTCGTTGCGCTCATGCGCTCCTATGACGAATGGTCAGCTCTGCCGCAGGCGCACGCGCTCGCCGAGTTGCCGCTGCTCTCGATCGAGAAGATCGGCGAGGCTCCGCCAAAGCCGTGGCCAGAAGGCGATCGTCCGTTGTCAGGCCTTCGCGTGCTCGATCTCGCCCGCGTCATCGCAGGCCCCGTCGCCGGCCGCACGCTCGCTGCGCATGGTGCGGACGTTCTGCTGGTGTCAGGGCCGGAGCTGCCCGCCATTCCCTGGCTCACCATCGACACCGGCCGCGGCAAGCTCACCACCTTCATCGAACTGAAGAGCGAGACGGGCAGGGCGCAATTGCGCGAACTGTTGCGGGACGCCGACATCTTCTCGCAGGGCTATCGCCCGCGCGCGCTCGCCGCCCTCGGCTTCGCGCCCGAGGATGCAGCGCAGATCAACCCGGGCATCGTCTATGTGACGCTGTCGGCCTATGGCCACACCGGCCCGTGGGCCGAGCGGCGCGGCTTCGATTCCCTCGTGCAGACCACGACCGGATTCAATCACGCCGAGGGACGCGCTGCCGGTCTCGATGACCCCAAGGAATTGCCGGCGCAGATGCTCGATCACGCCACCGGCTATCTGATGGCGTTCGGCGCGATGATGGCCAAGGCGCGTCAGGCCCGCGACGGCGGCAGCTGGCACGTGCGTGTATCGCTGGCGCAGACCGGGCGCTGGCTCTGGAATCTCGGCCGCCTCGATCGCGGACTGAACACCCCGGATCTTACGGGCGACGCCGTACATGCTGCGTTCATCGAGAGCATGCCATCTGGCTTCGGCATGTTGAAGGCGGTGCGCCATTCGGCGATGCTGTCGAAGACGCCGGCGCGATGGAGCCGTCCGGCGATGCCGCTCGGCAGTCACCCGGCACAGTGGCCGGCGCGAAGCTGACGTGAAGCTGACATGTCGTAAAATTTTAACGCAAACCGAAAGGCGCCCGGCGTTTTTTAGGTTGTTTGAAATCCCAATTCAGCACTATTAGCGCAACCGATAAGGCAGGCATCTGCCGAGATCGTCGCAGACACGACCGGGCTCCATGGTAGTTGAAAATACCAAGCGATTGCAGGTGTTTACAAAACAACGGGTGATCACATCCGTAGTTCTACTAGCTCTTGCCGGTGTCGGCGCCGGTGCCTACGGCTTCCTCTCTTCCGGATCCAAGGAAAAGAAGCACTCCGAGATCTCCAGCCAGTCGCGCAGGAATGCGCAGAACTTCACGCCGACGCCGTCCGAATGGGCGACGCTGACGATCGAGCCGGTCAAGGCCAAGGCCTTCCGCGCCGAATATGTCACCGAAGGCAAGGTCGCCGTCGACGAGGACCGCTCGACGCCGGTGTTCTCGCCCTATGCGGGCCGCGTCACCAAGCTGCTGGCCAAGCCGGGTGAGATGCTGAAGCAGGGCCAACCGCTGTTCACGATCGAGGCCGCCGACACCGTGCAGGCCCAGAACGATTTCATCGCGGCGATGACTTCGCAAAACAAGGCGAAGTCGGCGCTCGAGCTCTCCGACATCCAGTTCAAGCGCGCCAAGGACCTCTACGAGGGCCACGCCATTCCGCTGAAGGATTATCAGCAGGCCGAAGCGACCCAGGTTCAGGCGCGGAACGACGTGCGCTCCTCGGGGACCGCGCTGGAAGCTGCGCGCAACAAGCTGCGCATCCTCGGCTTCACCGACGAGACCATCAAGGCGTTCCAGGACAAGGGCGCCATCAATCCGGAAGTCACGATCTATTCGCCGATCGCCGGCACGGTCGTGCAGCGCAAGATCGGCCCCGGCCAGTACGTCAATTCCGGCGCCAGCGATCCGGTCTTCGTGGTCGGCGATCTCTCCACGGTCTGGCTCACCGCCTTCGTGCGCGAGAGCGACGCCGCCGCGGTCTGCATCGGCCAGGACATCACCGTCAACGTGATGGCGCTGCCGGGCCGCCCCTTGACCGCCAAGATCAATTACGTCGCTGCCGCGATCGACCCCAACACCCGCCGCCTGCTGGTCCGCGCCACCATCGACAACAAGGACGGGCTGCTCAAGCCCGAGATGTTCGCCAACGTCACGATCTATTCGGCCGGCGACCGCGCCGCGCCCGCGGTGCCGAAGCAGGCGTTGATCTATGAGGCCGACAAGGTCCGCCTCTGGGTCGCACGCGAGGACAAGTCGGTCGAGCTGCGCGAGATCAAGATCGGCCTCATCAACGGCAACCTCGTCGAGGTCACCCGCAATCTGAACCCCGGCGAGCAGATCGTCACCAAGGGCAGCCTGTTCATCGACCGCGCGGCGTCCGGCAGCTGATCGACGACCCAAAAAACTGAAGACAAATTGAAGACCTGATGGATCGTCTCGTCGCCCTTGCCGTCAACCGGCGCTTCCTGATGGTCGGGATGTTCGTCGCCGTGCTGATCGGCGGCGTCATCGCGTTCAACCAGCTCAACATCGAGGCCTATCCCGATCCGACCCCGCCGATGGTCGACATCGTGACGCAGAGTCCGGGGCTGTCGGCCGAGGAGATCGAGCGCTACATCACGATCCCGATCGAGACCCAGGTCGCAGGTCTGAAGAATCTGACGACCATTCGCACCATCTCGCTCTACGGCCTCTCCGACGTCAAACTCCAGTTCTCCTTCGCCTACACCTATGACGAGGCGTTGCAGCAGGTGCTGAACCGCCTGGCGCAACTCGCGCCACTGCCCGGCAACGTGCAGCCGCAGATCTCGCCGCTCAGCCCGATCGGCGAGATCTTCCGCTACCGTCTCGTGGGTCCGCCAAACTACAGCGTGCTGGATCTCAAGACCATCCAGGACTGGATCCTGCAGCGCCGCTTCCGCGCCGTGCCGGGGGTCATCGACGTCACCGGGTGGGGCGGCAAGAGCAAGACCTATGAGCTCCAGGTCGACTTCAACAAGCTGGTCGCCAACGGTCTGACGCTGCCGCAATTGCTCCAGGCGGTCGGCAATTCCAACGTCAATGTCGGCGGCAACACCGTCAATATCGGCCAGCAATCGGCCGTCGTGCGCGGCGTCGGCCTGATCCGGTCGATCGACGATCTCGCCAATACCATGGTGGCGCAGACCGGCGGCAATCCGGTGCTGGTCAAGGACGTCGCCACCGTCACCGTCGGCCAGAGGCCGCGCCTCGGCATTGCCGGCCTCGACGAGTCCGACGACATCGTGCAGGGCATCGTCCTGATGCGCCGCGGCGAGCAGAGCTCGCCAACCATCAAGCGGGTCCACCAGCTCGTTCAGACCATCAACAATTCCAGCATCCTGCCGCCCGGCGTGCGCATCGAACGCATCTACGACCGCGGCGACCTGATCGAGCTCACCACCCATACGGTTCTGCACAACATGGTGGTCGGCATTCTCTTGATCGTGCTGTTGCAGTGGATCTTCCTCGGCGATCTGCGCAGCGCACTGATCGTCGGCGCCACCATTCCGTTCGCGCTGTTCTTCGCCGTCATCATCCTGGTGCTGCGGGGGGAATCGGCCAATCTGCTATCGGTTGGCGCGATCGATTTCGGCCTGATCGTCGATGCCACCGTCATCATGGTGGAGGCGATCTTCCGCCGTCTGACCCAGACGACGCCGATGTCGGAATCCGAGCACATGTCCAACGAGACGCTGTTCGGCATGAAGAGCCACGCGATCCTCAGCGCGGCCGCCGACGTCTCGCGCTCGATCTTCTTTGCCGCGGCGATCATCATCGCGGCCTTCCTGCCGCTGTTCACGCTCTCGGGCGTCGAAGGCAACATCTTCGGGCCGATGGCCCGTACCTATGCCTATGCGCTGGCCGGCGGGCTGCTTGCGACCTTCACCGTCACGCCGGCGCTGTCCGCGATCATCCTGCCCGCGCATGTCGAGGAAACCGAGACCAGGGTGATGCGGATCCTGCACCGGTTGTACTCGCCGTTGCTGCAGTGGGCGGTCGCCAACCGCAACATCGTGCTCGGCGGTGCGGTCGGCCTCGTGCTGATGACGGTGGCACTCAGCCGGATGCTCGGCCTCGAATTCCTGCCGAAGCTGGAAGAGGGCAATCTCTGGATTCGCGCCACGCTGCCGCCGACCATCTCGCTCCAGGAAGGCAACAGCTACGTCAACGAGATGCGCAAGGTGATCCGCGCCCGGCCCGAAGTCGAGTCCGTCGTGTCTCAGCACGGCCGTCCCGACGACGGCACCGACGCCGCCGGCTTCTTCAATGCCGAGTTCTTCGCGCCGCTCAAACCGATCAGTCAGTGGCCCGGTACCCGCGACAAGGAAGAGCTGACCGCGCAACTGCTCAAGCAGCTCGACGATCGCTTCCCCGGCGTCGAGTTCAACTTCTCGCAATATCTCCAGGACAACGTCTCCGAAGCCGTCTCCGGCGTGAAGGGCGAGAACTCGATCAAGCTGTTCGGCAGCGACCTTCAGGCGCTCACCGACACCGCCAACAAGATCAAGTCGGTGCTGGCCACGGTGCAGGGCGTCACCGACCTTGCGGTGTTCACCTCGCTCGGCCAGCCGACCGTCCAGATCGACATCGACCGCGCCAAGGCCGCGCGCTACGGCCTTGCGCCGGGCGACATCAACGCCACGATCAAGGTCGCGATCGGCGGCGACACCGCGGGCGATCTCTACGAGCCCGGCTCCGATCGTCACTTCCCGATCATCGTCCGCCTCGCGCCGGAATACCGCAGGAGTGCCGAGGCGATCCAGAATTTGCGCATCGGCGCACCCGGGCCGAACGGCACCGTCACGCAGATCCCCCTCAGCGAGGTCGCCACCATCAGCCTCGTCTCGGGCGCGGCCTACATCTATCGCGAGCAGCAGGAACGCTATCTGCCGATCAAGTTCTCGGTGCGCGAGCGCGACCTCGGCAGCGCGATCAGCGAGGCCCAGCAGAAGATCGCCGAACGGGTGCAGCTGCCGCCGGGCTCGCGCATGGAATGGGTCGGCGAGTTCGGCAACCTCCAGGACGCGATCCGGCGGCTGTCGATCGTGGTGCCGATCTCGCTGGCGCTGATCGGCGTGCTGCTCTGGTTCAATTTCGGCTCGATGACCGATACGCTGCTCGCGATGAGCGTGATCCCGATGGCGATCTTCGGCGGCGTGCTGGGGCTGTTGATTTCAGGCACGGCGTTCAGCGTCTCCGCGGCGATCGGCTTCATCGCGCTGTTCGGCATCGCCGTGATGGACGGCATCATCATCCTGTCGCAGTTCAACCAGCTCATCGAAGAGGGCATGGACCGCATGAGCGCGGTGGTGCGCACGGGTGAGCTTCAGCTCCGGCCGGTGCTGATGACCTGCGTCGTCGCCGGCGTCGGGTTGCTGCCGGCGGCGCTGTCGGAAGGCATCGGCTCGCAGGTGCAGAAGCCGCTCGCGGTCGTCGTCGTCACCGGCATGATGCTGGCGCCGGTCGTGATCCTCGTCACCTTGCCGGTCCTGATCTCATTCTTCTCGCGCCGCGCGCGCTGACCGTCAAAATCCGTAGAGTCGTGCCGGGTTGTCGACCAGGATCTTCTTGCGGACATCGGCATCCGGTGCCCACACCGGAAGCTGGTTGAGCAGGCGGCCGTCGTCGATCTGATAGAGCGGCGCGATGTCGGTGGGCTTGCGGCCCTCGACACGGCTCGAATCCGGATGCGGCCAGTCGGTGCCCCAGACGATGCGGTCCGGATTCGCCGCGATCAGCGCCCGCGCATAGGGCACCATGTCCTGATAGTCGGGCGCGAGCTTCGACGAGCGATAGGCGCCGGAGATCTTCACATAGGCCTTGCCGGATTTGACGAGCGCGACCAGATCCGCAAATCCCGGCTGCTCCAGCCCCAGCGCGGCCTCGAGCCCGCCGAAATGATCGAACACGGCGGACACGGGCGCGGCCAGCACGAGGTCCTTGATCGCGGAAATCATCGGCAGCGTCGTATAGAGCTGCACGTGCCAGCCGCGCGCCTTCATGCGCTCGACCGCCGCGGTGAAGCGGGCGCGGCCGACATTGGGATCGCTCATGCCGCCGGTCGCCAGATTGATGCGGATGCCGCGGAAGCCTTCCTGCTGCATCGTATCGAGCTGCGCCTCGGTGGTCTTGTCGTCGATCACGGCCACTCCGCGCGCGGTCCCCCCGCGCGCCTTCATGCCGAACAGGGTGGAGGAATTGTCGGTGCCGTAGACGCTCGGGGTGACGATCACCACGCGCTCGATATGCAGCGCCTTGTGCAGCGCGGCCATTTCTTCCGGGCTCGCCGGCTCCGGCGTATAGACGCGTCCCGCGAAGAACGGAAATTGTTCGACATCGCCATGGATATGGGTGTGGCAGTCGCAGGCGTGCAGCGGGACGTCGAAATTGACCGGCGTCGCGGGCTGCGAGGCACGTGCGTGGGCTTTGTTGGTCATGGCTGCTCCGGCGGCAAGGGAGGCGAAGAGGACGCCGCGTCGGCTGAGCATGGTTTCTCTCCCTGCTTCGTTATTTGAAGATGACGGGACAGTATCACATCAGCCCGGCAGCCGCTGCACGTCGCTGCATAGCTGCTCAACGAGGTCCGCAAGTGGGCGTGAGCCGTCGACGCGCACGGTCGGGCAGGGCAGGCCCGCGAGCCAGGCTTCCTGCTTTGCGAGGCTGCGGCCGTCGCGGTCACCGGCTTCGTAATGGGAAGCCCATTCGACGAAGGCTTCGGTCTCCTCATGACGCCAGCCGCCCGGCGCGACGGCGTCAGCACCGAAATGCGCGGCCTCGCGGTCCCGCAGACGCTTCATCCGTAGTTCGCGCGGCGTGACCACGAAGACGACGAGATCGAAATACGCGACGAGCTCGTCGCCCCAGCCGGTGACGGTTCCGCTCAGCACCCAATCGAGACGCGGCAGAAACATCTCGCGCATCAGGCGCAGACGATCTGCGGCAGGGCGTGTCGTCTGGTAGGGCGGCACGGTCGGCAGCCAGAAGTAGTCGTCGGTGTCGTGATGCGGCAGCGCAAGCCGCCCCGCGAGCGTCCGGCCGAGCGTCGTGACGCCGGAGCCGGAAGCGCCCGTCAGATGGATGCGGCGGCTTTTCATCGGCCCCGTCCAGATGATTTGAAACTACTGCCCCGACGGCGTGCGCAGGCCGTGCCAGGCATCGCGGACCTGGTGGTAGTGCACTTCGGGCAGATAATCCGGCGTGTTCAGGCTGAGCGTCTTGACGTCGAGATGGCCGATGGCGCTGAGCAGCGTGTAGGAGGCGATGACGCGGTCCCGGTTGGCGCCGATCAGGCGGGCCTTGGCCTGGATCAAATCGGCCTGCGAGTTCAAGACGTCGACCGTGGTGCGTTGTCCGCCGGCGGCCTCGCGCTGCACGCCCTGGAGCGCGACGGTCGCGGCCTTCACTTCGGACTCTGAGGCCGACACGGTGATCTTGGCGCCTTCATTGGCGACCCATGCGCTCACCGCCGCCGTGCGCGCCTGGTTGCGGACCTGGTCGAGCACGAGCCGGCTCTGCGCCGTGATCTCCTTGGCCTGCCGGGTCTGCGCGGCGGCCTGGCCGCCGTCGTAGATCGGCGCGGTGACATTGGCGACGATCGAGGCCTGGTCCTCGGCGAAGGTGCCGAGCGTCGGGTCATTGTTGCGGCTGCGGCTGGCGCTGCCCTGGATGGTGGCGCTCGGCAGCAATGCGCCTTCGGCAACGCGGATATTGGTAGAGGCGACATCGACGTCGAAGCTAGCGGCCATCACCGCCGGGTGCTGGCGGATTGCCATCGTCATCGCGTCTTCGCGGCTCTTCGGCAGATAGCGATCGACGGCCTCGGCGGCCCGAAGCTGCGACGGCGCATTGCCGATCACTTGCGCATAGGTCGCCTGGCTGATGGCAAGCGCGACCTCGGCGGCGTTGAGGTCGGCAAGGCCGCGGTTGAGGCGCGCTTCGGCCTGCGCGCTGTCGGTTGGCGTGACGTCGCCGGCGTTGAGGCGGCGCTGGGTGACCGAGAGCGTCTCGCGCAGGAAGGCGACGTTGGAACGCTGCGCCTCGACCAGCGACTGGTTGGCGAGCACATTGGTGTAGGCGGTGACCGCGTCGAGCAGCACGCCCTGGCCGACATTGCGCAGCGCCTCGCGGCCCGACTGCACCTGGAGCTCGGCGGCCCGCACGTTGTTGGCGGTGCGGAAGCCGTTGAAGAGGGTCTGCGTCACGGTGACGCCGATGATCCATGGCTTCAAATTGCCGGTCTGGATGGTGTTGTCGGGCAGCAGATTGCGAACCGATTGCAGGCCGGCGCTGAGGCTCGCCACGATCTGCGGCCGGTAACCGGCGAGGGCCTGCGGCACGTTCTCGTCCGTGGCGCGTTGTCGCGCACGTTCGGCATTGAGCTGTGGATTGGTCTGGTAGGCCTTGGCGAGCGCCTCCGGCAGGGCTTCGGCCCAGGCGGCGGAGGGCAGGGCGCAGCACAGCGCCAGCGTGGTCCATGTCGCAAGCACAGGACCCACGCCCGATCGATGCCGCGTCATCACGCGACCAGCTCTGGCGGTACGCCCAATCATGTAATCCCGCTTAACCTCGGCTGTCCGCCCCCGCCGACGGTGGCCTCTTAACTGTTTAGCCAGCCGAGGTCCCGCAGGCAAACTGCCGCGGGGGAAACCCCCATGTATTCCGTGCTTGTTGCAGGTGCGTCACAGGAGTTCTGCGGGAACGCGGCCGAGCCTTACACCAGCCTGACCCGTCCGCTGACGTTACCGGTTCTTGTTCACCGGCTTGCGCTTCTCGATGAACGCCGCCATGCCCTCGGAGCGGTCCTCCAGCGCGAAGGTCGAGTGGAACAGGTTGCGCTCGACACTCATGCCCTCCGCGAGCGTGGTCTCGAAGGCGCGGTTCACCGCTTCCTTGGCCATCGCGGCCGCAGGGCGCGACATCGAAGCGATCTTCTCGGCCGCCGCCATCACTTCGTCCATCAGCTTGTCAGCGGGCACGATGCGGCTGACGAGCCCGCTTCGCTCGGCTTCCGCCGCATCCATCATGCGGCCGGTGAGGCACAGGTCCATCGCCTTGGACTTGCCGATCGCGCGCGTCAGGCGCTGGGTACCGCCGATGCCGGGAATGGTGCCAAGCGTGATCTCGGGCTGGCCGAACTTTGCGGTGTCGGCGGCGATGATGAAATCGCACATCATGGCGAGCTCGCAGCCGCCGCCGAGCGCATAGCCGGCTACCGCGGCAATGGTCGGCTTGCGGCAACGCGTGATACGGTCGCCGCCGATCGCGGCAAAGTCCTCGGAGAACATGTCGATGAAGCCCTTCGGCTGCATCTCCTTGATGTCGGCGCCGGCGGCAAAGGCCTTCTCGCTGCCGGTCACGACGATGCAGCCGATAGCGTCATCGGCCTCGAGATCGTCGACGGCGGCGGCAATCTCGCGGAAGACGCCGAAGGAGAGCGCGTTGAGCAGCTTCGGCCGGTTCAGCTTGATGATGCCGACCGCGCCTTTGCTTTCGACGATGATGTGTTCGAACGTGCTCATGCTCCACCCACGCTTTTGATTGGGCGGGCAATGTGCCCGCTGGCGCGGTGGGCTTCAAGGGGCTAAAGGCCGCCGGAACACGCAGCGAGATGCGCGTTCCGGTGGCGGTCTTTCGAGCCCGGAATTCAGGCCAGGATCAGGCTGGCGATCACGCCATGAACATGCGCGCGGCGGACGCCAGCGTCAGCAGCGTGCCGACGCCGATGAAGATCTTGCCGATCAGGGAGCTCTGGTCCCAGGCCGAGCTCTGCTGGCTGCTTGCCATCACCGGTGCCGGCCGGGGCTGCGCCTGGGTTGCGGCAATCACCGCCTTCTGCGCCGGCGGGTTGTCCTGTTGCGCGGCGCGGTCGATGTCGTTGAGCTGATCGGGTGCGACGACCTGGCTCTCGGCGGTCGCCGCGTTGGTATTATCGGCCGCTGCCTGGACATTGGTGTTGGCGCGGTCCGTCATCGCCGAGGCCGCAGCCGCAGTTGGTGTATCGGCGGCGGCGAGCTGCGCATTGGCGTTGGCGACCGCCGGCGGCATCTGGCTCGAGGCCGGCACGTCGTTGTCGGCCCTGTTGTCGGCCTTCGCCTCGTCGGCCTTGTTGTCGGCCTTGGCCGGAGCGGCGGTCTTGTCGGCCTCGTTGTCGGATTTCTGTGCTGTCTTGCCGCTGGTGGTGGTGGTGGTGCGGCGTGACTCGTGGCGCCGGTGCTTGCTCGGCTTGGCCGCGTCGGCCTGCTTGCCCGCACTGTCCGATTTGCTCGCGGCTGAGCTTGGGGCCGCCTGTGCAAGGCCGCCGAACAGCAACAAAAGGCCGGCCAGAACAATCAGGGCCGCGCGCCCGCTGGCTTTCATCATGGTGATGATCTCCCCAATTCCGCCCGTCCCGGAAACGAACAGAGACCCCGGGACGTGACGACAGCGGGGCAGAAAATGGGAATCTTCGGGCTACACCGGGCAAAACCGGGGCAGACCGGCCCCCGTGGAGCCAGCCGCCGGGTGCGGGACGCGCCGATCGGTGTTATGAGCCGTCGCAGACGTTGACGGCCGTATCGCTCGCGAGCCAGGCGCTTATCACGAATTCGTGATCGAGGCCGACCCGCGTAACAAATTGAACGGACGGCCGAATTGCATGGTGAGGGGCGCGCGTGCGCGGACGTGAGGACGAATGGACCGGCCTGATGCGGTCGGCCATGGCTGGCGATGATGCGGCGTATCATCGCCTGTTGAGGGCGGTCACGCCGGTGCTGCGCGCTGCCGCGAGGCGAGGCCTGGCACGGGCAGGCCAGCCTCCCGACCAGGCAGAGGATATCGTGCAGGAGATTCTGTTGGCGGTGCATCTGAAGCGGCACACCTGGGACAGCGAAGCCCCCTTCGCGCCCTGGCTGTTTGCCATCGGTCGCAACAAGCTGATCGACGCGCTGCGCCGGCGCGGCAGGCGCGTCTTCGTCAACATCGACGATTTCGCCGAAACCCTGCCGGGCGAGGCGCCCGAGGAAACGGCCTCCGCGGGCGAGGTCGCAGCCCAGCTCAACACCCTGCCGCAGCGCCAGCGCGACGTGCTGCAGTCGATCGCGGTCGAGAGCGCCTCGATCAAGGATACGGCGGCCAAGTTTTCGATGAGCGAGGGCGCGGTGCGCGTCGCGCTGCATCGCGGACTTGCGGCGCTGACGACCAAACTGCGGGACCACTAGTCATGGACACCGATCAACTCATCCGCTCGCTCGCAGCCGACAACGCCCATCGCGCGCCGCGCGTCGGCGCCGTGCTGACCATGGCGCTGCTGGTGGCCGCGCCCTTGTCGATCCTGATCTTCGCGACGTTCCTCGGCGTGCGTCACGACGTGATGAGCGCGATGCGCAACCCGTTCTTCGACATGAAATTCGCGGTGACGCTGTCGCTCGCGATTCCCGCCATCATCGTCAGCCTGCATCTGTCGCGTCCCGAGGCCCTGCTGCGTGGCTGGGGCTGGCTGCTGCTGCTTCCCGTCGGGCTGCTCGCGGTCGCGATCGGCAGTGAGGCGATGATGGCGCCGGCCATGCCGATGACGATGCGCTTGATGGGCAAGAACTCAAGAGTGTGCCTGGTCGCAATTCCGGCGATGTCGCTGCCGCTGCTTGCGGGGGCGCTGTTCGGCCTGCGCCATGGCGCGCCGTCGCGGCCGGCGCTTGCCGGCGCGCTCGCCGGCCTGGTGTCGGCCGGCCTTGCCGCGACGCTCTACGCCTCGCACTGCACCGACGATTCACCCCTGTTCGTCGCGACCTGGTACACGCTCGCGACCGCGCTGGTGACGGCGATCGGCGCGGCGGTCGGGGCGAGGGTCCTGAGATACTGACGCGCCGGGCCTTACGCCGCCGGCGTCGTGCCCAGCTGCATGCGGTGGAAGCGCAGCACCTGCTGCGCGGTCGATGAGCGCAGCGCCTCGTAAACGTCGCGCAGCGTCAACATGTCGGTCTGCGAGCCGCCGGAGAGCTTCTCGCGCATCGCGATGATGGCGCGCACGCTCGGCCAGGACATGCCCGCGACCTTGGCGAGGATCATCACACCCTCGGTGCGGCTTTCGATCATCATGGTCTCGGCGGTCTCGACCGCGACGCCGGCGAGCGCCGCGAGCCCCGCATTGGTTTCGTCGAACTTGCCCTGCTCGGCGAAACTGGTGACCTGGAATTCGTTGAGGCGGCCGTCCTCGTGCAGCGACTTCACCAGCGCGCGCGCCATCTCGGTCTGCTTCGTCATGGCGGCAGCGCGGACCCTCTGGGCCACTTCCTGCACCACGCTCGACACCTCGTCCACGAGATCCGGATGCGCGGCCTCGAGCTTTCTGCGCACGCTCAAGGACGCTTTCGCGACCAGCTTCAAATAGTGATGGCGCGGCAGGTCCGGCCGCTGGCCGATGCAGGTGGCGAGGTCGTCGTCGCGCTCGGCGCGGGTGACGAGATCGGTGAGGCTTCCCTCGGAGAGCCGCGCGCCCGGATTGCCGACGGTCGACTGCACCACGTCCTCGTTGCCGCGCGTCACCAGCACGTCGGTCAGCGCTTCCGACAGGACCCGCCGCAGCGAGATCGCCTTGAGATGCGCCTGGCCCCTCGTGCGCGCGATCTCGATCAAGGTCGTCTCGTCGAGCCGTTCCGATTTCGACAGCACGGGGCCGGAGACTTCGATGACCTCGTCGAGCGCGAGCGTGCGCATGATCTTCGGCGGCGCGGCCGCGATCGGTGCGAGGCGGTCGGCGAGCAGCGCCCTGGCCGACGTCTCGATCTGCTCGATCAGGCACTGGAACACGTCGTCGAACACGCGGATGTGGTCATCGGAATAGTCCACCGCGTTGCCCACGAACAGATCGGTGACGCGGCGCAGCGTCTCGACCCGGCGCGCGACGTTGCCGTGCGAGAGCGCAGCCTGCAGTTCCTCGAGCAGATTCTCGGATGTTCTTGCGGATCTGGATCTCATGGCCCTGTCCTGGAGCGCTCGGTCCGGCGGCGGCTTCTGTCGCAGCGGGAAAGAATGGATTGGTCAGCTCGTTGCAATGCGGTTGCGCCCTTGCGCCTTGGCGGAATAGAGCGCGCGGTCGGCGCGCGCGAGAAACGTGTCGGCAGTATCGACGTCGCGCAGCGTCACCACGCCCGCGGAAATGGTCACGCGCATAGTCAGGGAGAATGCGCTCCAGTCGAGATCGGCGACGATGCTGCGCAAGCGTTCGAGCATGCGCTGTGCGGCGTCGTCCGACGTGTCGGGCAGCAGCAGCAGGAATTCCTCGCCGCCGTAGCGGCCGAAGCAGTCGGCCGGGCGGATGTTGGCGAACATGGTGATCGCGAAAGTGCGCAGCACCTCGTCGCCGACGGGATGGCCGTGGGCGTCGTTGATGCGCTTGAACCAGTCGAGATCGATCAGTGCGATCGCGCAAGGCATCGATGTCTGCCGCGACTTTTCGATCTCGGCGTCGAGCAGCCGCATGATGCAGCGGCGGTTGTAGGAGCCGGTGAGTTCGTCGAGCTCGGCCAGCTCCTCGATGCGCTGATAGGCGGCCTTCAGCTCGATGCTGCGCCGGTACAGGATCTTGCGCAGGGTGGCGCCGAACAGGCCGAGAAAGGCGCACTGGCCGATCACCAGCACGAAGCAGAGCATCGAGGCGGTTCGCTCCAGGCGGGTCGTGACCGGCAATCCGATCGGCAGGTCCGAGCCCAGGAAGACCAGGGCGAGCCCGCAGGTGGCAAGGCCCCAGGTCACCATCGCCTGGCTCGAGGTCATCCGCAGCGTGCCAAACGCGAAGATCAGAAACAGCACGGCGATGAACGCGACCCCGACCGTCGGCACTGCGAGCAGGAACAGCAGCTGCAGCGCCATATGCGCCGAGATTTGGAAGACGGTGAGGTAATGATCCTCGAACCGGTCGCCGAAGCCGGCTTCCGAGAGCACGGTGAACGTGCCGATGATCAGGAGGCCGCCGAACCAGAACAGCGATGGAACGGCCATGGAGACCGCGCCGCCATAGGCGTAGAGCAGCAAGACCGAGGCGCCCAGCGAATAGCTCGCCACCTGGCCGATATACATCTGGCGGCGCTGCCGGGCCCGGCGCGCCAGCACTTCGGAAGCCGCCGCCTCGGGCGTGAGCACGAGATCCGCGACCTCAGCGGCATTCCTCTCGGGAAAGGACGTCGCGGCCGTGCTCATGGTCCCGCCAATGGTGATGTCAGCGTAAAAATCTACGTGGCAAGCCTTTAGGTTTGGTATCCTTTGAAATCGAATCCGAACCGTGCAGCGCGGAACAAGGTGGTAGGCCGGCGGGAGAAATTTTGCCGGTGATCAGGCATCCTTTGCGATGCGATCGAGCCTAAGTCGGGCTTGGCGAGACATATGTCGTGCAGGGCTGCTATGGAACCGGACGACGCCGGGCCGCCTGTGCCGGACAGGCATTCCGCAGGGAAGTATCGCAGTATTATGTTACCGATCTGGATGAAGGCGGCCGCCGGCCGCGGGTGGGACAAGAAAAATCCGCGTATGTGGGGTAGGTCACACAGGCGTCCGTACGACTGCGGTAGCCTGAACAATTTTGCCCCCCCTATCGAACCGTCCGCCGCGCCGACCCGACCAACTTTGCGAGACGGGCGTTGAGCGTGACACAGGCGGCTTCGGACGAGGTCCTGATCGCCAGGATCGCCCAAGGTGACCGGCTCGCCATGCAGGTGCTGTACGGGCGGCACCATGTCAGGGTCTACAGGTTCGGGCTCAGGCTCGTGCGGGACGAGCAGGCGGCGGAAGACCTCATCAGCGAGGTGTTTCTCGACGTCTGGCGTCAAGCCGGCAAGTTCGAGGGCCGATCCGCCGTTTCTACCTGGCTGCTGGCAATCACCCGTTTCAAGGCCCTGTCTGCGCTCCGGCGCAGGAAGGATTTTGAACTGGACGAAGACGCCGCCAACGCGATCGAGGATACGTCCGACAATCCGGAAACGGTGGTGCAGAAGAAGGATACCAGTGAAGCGTTGCGGGAGTGTCTGACGGGCCTCTCGCCGGACCATCGGGAAATCGTCGATCTCGTCTACTACCACGAGAAGTCCGTGGAAGAGGTGGCCGAAATCGTCGGGATACCGGAGAACACCGTGAAGACGCGCTTGTTCTATGCGCGCAAGAAACTGGCCGAACTGCTGAAGGCAGCCGGCGTTGAGCGAGGCTGGCCATGATGGCTTTGAGCAAGAAGATGCTGGAGCAAGAGCCCAGTGAGATTGAACTGCTGCTGCCGTGGCACGCGGCCGGCACGCTGAACGCGCGCGATGCGCGCCGGGTCGAGGAAGCGCTGGCGCGCGATCCCGAGCTTGCCAGGCAATATGCCGCAATCCGCGGCGAGTACGAAGAGACCATCCATCTGAACGAGAGCTTGGGGGCTCCGTCGGCGCGCGCGCTGCAGAAGCTGTTCGCCGCGATCGACGCCGAGCCGGCGCGGGCGAGCGGCTCGCTGCCGCTGTCGGCGCGCATCTCGACCTTCTTCGCGAGCCTGTCGCCGCGCACGCTGGCGTGGTCGGCGAGCCTCGGCGCCATCGCGCTGATGCTGCAGGCCGGAATCATCGGCGCCGTGCTGATGAAGAACCAGCCCGCGACCTTCCAGACCGCCTCGCTCTCGACCAGCGGTCCGATCACACGCGAACTCGGCACGACTGTTCCGCCGGCGCGCGCGCTGTTGCGCTTCACGCCCGAGGCCCGCGTCGGCGACATCACCGCGCTGCTCGACAGCTACCAGGCCTCGATCATCGGCGATGCCAAGGGCGGCATGTTCCGCCTCCAGTTCGACAAGGCGATGAGCCAGGACGAGCTCGCCTCGCTGCTCGGCAAGATGCAGCGCGAGAAGTTCGTCAACCTCGCCGTCGCGGCGCCCTAAGCGCGCCGCTGACCCGATGACAGGCAAGTCCGAGAGCAGGGTGCGCGCCGGGGCCTACGCTTCATCGGTCGGCGCCGCGCTTCTGATCGCCGCCTGCCTCGGCGTCGAGGTTGCGCAGGCGCAGGCGATCATGCGCACGCCGACGATCAGCGTGCCCACGCGAACGCCGACCATCTCTCCCAGCATCGCCCCGCGCATCGCTCCGACCATCTCGGCCAGGGCGGTGTCCGTCGACCGCGGCCCGCGGACGATGGCGACCATTCCCCACACCACGACGTCGCGCCTGCGGCCGACGACGACGGTGCTGCCCTATGCGCGCTACTCGCCGAACCTGTATCCGGCCTGCACCGCGCCCTATCGCGATGCCGACGGCGAATGCCTGGCGCAGCCGAATGCCGGCGGCGGTGGCCCCGGCAAACCCGCCAAGAAGAGCGCCGGCAAGGGCCGCGGCAACGCCACGCCGGCCGCCGCCAATCTGCGCAGCTTTGCCAACGAATTCGTGGCGGAGATCGACGGCGCATTGTCGCCCGGTGATGCCGACGCGCTCGCCCGCCGGCACGGCTTGACGCGGATCTCGTCGGAGAGCTTCCCGCTGATCGGGGCTACGTTCGGTCTGTTCCGCATCACGGATGGCCGGCCGTACGAGACAGTGCGCCGCGAATTCGCGGCCGACGGCAGCGTGCGCTCGGTCCAGCCGAACTTCCGCTACGTGCTGCAGGACCAGAAATCGACGCCGCCCAGCGAAGGCGATCCTGCGCAATATGTACTGACGAAGCTCCGCCTGCCGCAGGCGCATACGCTGGCGCACGGCGCCAACGTCACGGTCGCCGTGATCGACTCCGGCATCGACACCAAGCATCCCGAGCTCGCCAATTCCGTCGCCGACAATTTCGATGCGCTCGGCAGCGCGGAGGGGCCGCACGTTCATGGCACCGGCATCGCCGGCGCCATCGTGGCACATGACCGGCTGATGGGCAGCGCGCCCGAGGCGCGCATCATCGCGATCCGCGCCTTCGGTGGCGCCAACGGCGGCGCCGAGAGCTCGTCCTACATCATTCTGCGGTCGTTGAACTACGCCGCCGAGCACGGCGCGCAGATCGTCAATATGAGCTTTGCCGGTCCAAAGGACGCGGTGATCGAGCGCGCCATCGCGGCGACTGCCGCGCGCGGCCTCGTGCTGATCGCGGCCGCCGGCAATGCCGGTGCGAAGTCGCCGCCGCTCTATCCGGCCGCCAATCCCAACGTGATCGCGGTCAGCGCGACGGACCAGCAGGACAGGCTGTTCACCGCGTCCAACCGCGGCAATTACATCGCCGTCGCAGCGCCCGGGGTCGACATCTTCCTGCCGGCGCCGGACGGCAAGTACCAGATGACGTCGGGAACCTCGTTCTCGGCCGCCTATGTCTCAGGCGTCGCGGCGTTGCTGCTCGAACGCAATTACACCTTGAAGCCGGAAGCGCTGCGCATGACGCTGGCGAAGACCGCGCGTGACCTCGGCTCCCCCGGACGTGACGAGCTTTTCGGCGACGGCCAGGCCGATGCGTTTGCCGCGGTCATGGCTGTTCCCGCCGACGGCGCGACGCCGGTCGCGGCTGCGTCCGGTACAACAAAACGTGAAGATGCCGGGAAGCGTCGCGACGAGCCTGGCACCCGCGCGATCGAACAACCCTCGCTGTCGAGCGCGGACGATAAATCCACGGTTTCTCAGGCGGATAGGCCGGCGACGCGATAGCGGCTGCGACAAAGATGCGCGCGGGCCGAAGCTCAAAAAAGCGAACCCCGCATTGAACGTTCAGCCAGCTGCCACGACCAAATTATGTGGGAGCGGTCATCCCTCCCCATCAGTCATATCAGGCGCGAGCGCCCATCCACCCCAAGCGCCCATATGGCTCGACCCGTCCGGTTGTCCCCCCGGACGGGTCTTTTCTTTTCAGAGCGCTTTCGAGCGAAGTGGACCCCGGTTCGCGGGAAGATAACGCGTCAAAACGAGAAGCGGAGCTTCGGTTCTGATTGAATCAGACCCGAAGCTCTGGGCGTCCGATTTTTCGAAGCTTCATGCGCGTTCAGCTTGCGGTTGAAAGATCGCGGCGGCGTGCCCGGCCGCGATCGGGCAGCACGCCGCAAGTCCGCTATGCTTGTGCGAAGCTTGACTCGAAAACACAGCAAATCTCCGCACGACTACGGTGATTGACGACGAATGCCGTGTCGTTGCTGGACAAGTCAAAACTTTTCCACAAAATATTCATGTCGCGTCTAAATTGATTCGTGTGCGTTGCGTCCCCCCGCGTCCGTGTTTTCCCCTGACGGGCTGGTTCATGACACATCGCCAAGAGTCTAACTGCGCGTCCGATTACGCGTCTGCTCGTGCCGTGGTTGCGGGCCGCGACGTCGCGGCGCGCTGGTGCGCTCTCGCCGAGCAGCGGCTGCAACATCTCTCCGAAATGTTCGAGACCGGCCGCTGGCGCCGTTATCACTCCGAGATCGCATTCCTGGAAAACATCCAGGAAGCCAAGCGCGCCGTCCAGACCTGGCGCGCGCTTGCGACCGGTGCGGATGTCGCCGAGGCCGCTGCAAGCGTGACCCCGGCATTCGGCTGGTCGCCGGCGACCATGCCCCGGGTGTTTCCGCGCGAGCAACAGCCGCAGATCGTGCAGCCCAAGACCCTGCAGCCAAAGGCTGTCCACATCGCCCCCGAGGCCGCCGTACCGGTCAGGCTCGATCCGAAGCCGGACGTTCTCGCTGAGATCACCGAAGCCCCGATCGCGCCGCTCGCCGCGCCCGTAGCGTCCGCTAAGATGGCGTCGTTCATCGCGCCAGCCGAGATGCCGCCGCTCAAGGCTCCCGCTGCGCGGGCATCGCTGACCGCACCTGCCGTGAGGTCACCTCTCGCGCCTGCCGCAACGGCGCCATTCACCCCGCCGGAAGTGAGGCCGCCGCTGGCTGTGTCTGCCGCGAAGCCGCCGAGGACCGCGCCTGCCGCGATGGCATCGCTCCTGCCGCAGTTCGCCCCGCCGGCCGCCGAAATCGTCGCAGCCCCCGAGCGCGTCGTCGAATTCACCTTCAGCCTCGACGGCCTGGAAGCCAAGTACCCGCTGCTCAGGAATGCGTTCTAGCACTTCGGAGCGTGGCTAGGGGAAGCAATCGCACCTCTCTCACCCCGTCATCCTGAGGCGCGAGGCATAGGACGCGACGCGTCCCATGGGGAGCCTCGAAGGATGAACGGCCCCTCTGCCAGCCACACCTACCGCCGCACTGCATTCCCGCCGACCATCACCTGCGCAAATCGCTGCGCGCCGTCGGCTGACAGATCCGAGGTTACGGCACGCGCGTGATCGAGGCCGACCACCGCGCCGCGCGGGGTCTCGGAGATCATGTTGTTGTTGACGAGCGCGATGCCGGCACCCGGCACGACGGAGACGCCGACGCCCGCCAGCGCCTTGCGGATCACGTTGCCCGTGATCGCGACGTCGCGCAGATATTTGCCCCAGCCGGCGACGATGCCGTAGGACGGCGCGTTCTCGATCACGTTGCCGGTCACCGTGGTGTCAGCCTCGATGTAGATGCCGACGCCGGCGTCGTCGTCCGGCGCGGTGCCGATAGGCCGTTTCGGGATGAGATTGCGGATGATGTTGCCCTGGACCACCGCGATGCGGCCGCCTTCGTTGAAATTGCAGACGGAGACGCCGACGGCCGCGCCATCCACCGTATTGTTCGCGATCACCGCGGCCTCGAACGAAAACTCCGAATAGAGCGCGACCTCGCGCACGTCGCTGACGCTGTTGCCTGATATGTGGATGTTCGAGGCCGAGTTGCCGCGCACCGCGGAGTAGTCGCAGTTCTTGATGCGGTTGCCGCGCACGATCACGTTGCCGGCGCGGAAGGCATTGATGGCGTTGCCGTACTGACCGGAGCCGCCGGGGCCGGCCTTGATGTTCTCGATGCGGTTGTCGGCGACCAGCGTGCCGTCGTCGCCGATCGCGCTACGCAGGATCTCGATGCCATTGTCGTTGGTGCCGAGAATCGTATTGCGGGAGACGCTGAGGCCCTTGGCGTCGAACGAGACCACCGCCGTCACCGCGATGTCGGTGAAGATGTTGCCCGAGACGTCGCCGGAGACCTGCTCGAGCCAGATGCCGCTGCCGCCGCAGCTCGTGATCTCGCAATCGGCGATGCGGACGTCGCGTCCGCCGAGAACGTGGATCAGCCCGCGCCGCGCCGGCAGCGGGATGCTGCCACCGTCGAAGGTGATGCCGGTGAGGCCGATGGAGTCCGAACCGTCGCTCTGGATCGCCGAGGCGCCGCCGGTGAAGACGAATTTCGTTGCCCCGCGCACGCCGATCAGCTGTGCGCCGTTCGGCAGCCGCAGCATCCCGCTGCGGTAGACTCCGGGTGGAAGCGCCAGCGGCATCTGCACCCGCGCGGCCTCATCGATCGCGCGCTGCAGCGCGCGGGTCTGATCTTCGCTGCTGCCGGGCCGCACGCCGTATTGCGTGGCGTCGCGGCCGAGCAGGGATGTCAGCGGCGCCGCGCGCGCGGCGTCGGCCGGCATAGCGAGCGCGCCCGCGATGGCTGCGGTCGAAGCTCCGATGAGATGACGGCGATTGAGGTCCATGACGCATCCTCCGGCGGAGGCGGGAGGGCATCCGCGCCGATTAGGTAGCGCAGGGCGACCGGGGTCGTGAGGATTGTTCGCGGTAGGGTTAAATGTTTACGCAGAGACGGTGCCGTAGGTGGACAAAGCGACTTGTCCGCCGTAGCTCGCAGAGCGAAGGCGGAAGCGTGCCCACGATTTGACGGCGGATGGATCGAGATGGTGGGCACGTCGCAAGGGCGCCTTTGCCCACCCTACGAGATCTCTGCGTTCCGCCCCTTCCGTGCCAGCCCCACCATCTCCATCAGCATCGCTTCCCCCGCATCCACCAGCTCGTCCAGCGTGATCCGCGGCGCGCCCTTGCGCCGCACGGCGCCGCCGCGCGCGAGCAGGGGAATGTGGATGAACGCCGCGAGCTGCGGCCCGCCCGCCTTCACGTTCTCGATCGCGCGCCAGCTTAAGTAGTTGCAGAGATACGCGCCGGCGTCGCGCGAGGCACGCGCGTCGATGCCGGTGAGGCGGGCGGCACGCAGCAGCCTTGCCGTGTGTGGGCCGAACATCATCGCATCCGCATGGCCGGCGATGCCGCGCTTGCTCGATCGGGTGTTGGCGGCGTCGGGCCAGAGCATGGTGACGGCGTTGCGCGCCCGAGTCTCGATCCGCAGGTAGGGCGTGCGTGCGGCGAGGCCGAACATCAACAGTGCATCCGGCTTCACCTTTGCGAGCACCTCCGGCAATTGCCGGTCGACCGCGGCATAGGTGACCGGAAAGATATGGCTGGAGATCGCGATATCGTCGAGCGCCGGACGGCGTAGTTGCGCGAGCCGCGCGACCAGCGGCTGGGTCGGATTATAGGGCGCGCCAGGAAATGGCCCGAAGCCGGTGAGGAGAACGCGGAGCTTATCGCTCATTGCAGCAACTCCAGGATCTGCTCGGCGGCGAGCGCCGGCGTGAGATGGCCCTCGGCGACTTCAGTCTCGATCTTCCGGACCTTGCTCCGCACCGATGCTTCGCTGCGCAGCCGCGCCAGCATGCGCTGCTCCAGCATCGACCACATCCATTTCACCTGCTGCTCGCGCCGCCGCACGGCGAAATCGCCGGATGCGTTCATCGCCTTGCGGTGATCCAGAACCTTCTGCCAGAGCTCGGCGATGCCGGTGCCGGCCAGCGCGGAATAGGTGATGACAGGTGGATGCCAATGTTCGGATCTCGGCGCCAAAATATGCAGCGCGCCGCGATAATCGGCGGCGGTGATGTTGGCGCGCTTGAGATTGTCGCCGTCGGCCTTGTTGATCGCGATCATGTCGGCGAGCTCGACCAGGCCCTTCTTGATGCCTTGCAGTTCGTCGCCGCCGCCCGGCAGCATCAGTGCGAGGAAGAAATCCGTCATGTCGCAGACTGCGGTCTCGGATTGGCCGATGCCGACGGTCTCGACCAGCACGACGTCGAAGCCGGCGGCCTCGCAGAGCAGCATCGCCTCGCGCGTTTTCGCCGCGACGCCGCCGAGCGTGCCCGAGGACGGCGAGGGGCGGATGAAGGCATGGTCCGAGGCCGACAGCCGCGCCATCCGCGTCTTGTCGCCGAGGATCGAACCCCCGCTGCGCGCCGATGACGGATCGACCGCGAGCACCGCGACCTCGTGGCCCTGTTCGATCAGGTGCGTCCCGAGCACATCGATGGTGGTGGACTTGCCGACGCCGGGCGATCCCGTGATGCCGACGCGGAACGCCTTGCCGGTGTGGGGCAGCAGCATCTGCACCAGCTCGCGCGCCAGCGCCTGGTGGTCGCCGCGCCGGCTCTCCACCAGCGTGATGGCGCGCGCCAGGGCCGCGCGGCTGCCGGCGCGCAAGTCGCGGGCGAGGGATTTGATGTCCAGCGAGGCCTTCTTCTCAGTCATGCCCTGCTTTACAACGCCGAGGCGAGGCAGGCGAGGGCCGCTCGCCCGGAATCACCTGCTTGTCGCCACCGCCGTCTGCGCCGGTTTCACCTTGCGCCAGACCCAGACCATCACCGGCCAGAGCAGGGCGCCGATCGCCATCGCGGCAAGGATGGCCGCGACCGGGCGCTCGAAGAACGGCAGGATACTGCCGTCGGACTTGATCAGCGACGTCACGAAGGCCTGTTCGACCATGGTGCCCATGACGATGCCGAGCACCATGGCGGCGACGGGGTAGCCGTTCGCCTCCATCACGTAGCCGATCATGCCAAAGGCGGCGACGGTGACGACGCCGAACATGTTGTTGCCGATCGCGAACGAGCCGACCGCGCAGCACAGCATGATGACCGGCATGATCGCCGAGCGCGGCGCCAGCAGGATGTAGGCCGCGATCCGGATCATGGCGATGCCGAGCGGAATCATCATGATGTTCGCGATGATGAACATCAGATAGATCGCGTACATGCTCGACGCTTTCTCGGTGAACAGCGTCGGGCCCGGATTGAGGCCCTTCATGTAGAGCACGCCGATCGCGATCGCGGCGATGGTGTCGCCGGGGATGCCGAACAGCAGCGAGGGCACCCAGCCCGAAGCGATGCTGGCATTGTTGCTGGCGCCGGCCTCGACCAGGCCTTCGACGTGGCCGGTGCCGAATTTTTCCGGCTCCTTGGAGAAGCGCTTCGACATCGCGTAGGAGACCCAGGCGGCCATGTCGGCGCCGGCGCCGGGTAGCACGCCGATGATGATGCCGACGATGTTTCCGCGCGTCATCTGCCAGTGATACTTCTTGGTCAGCCTCCACTGGCCGGCCATGATGCTTCCGAATTTTCTGCGTGGCAGCGGCGGCGGCTCGGGCGTCAGCATCGCGCGCATCACCTGCGCCACCGCGAACACGCCGACCAGCGCCGGGATCGGCTCGATGCCGCCGAAGAGATCGGTGAGGCCGAAGGTGAAGCGCGGCACGCCGCCGGGATTCTCGATGCCGATGCAGGACACCAGCAGGCCGAGGAACATGCCGGCGATCGCCTTCACCGGGGAGGAGCGCGCCACCAAGGTGGCACACATCAGGCCGAGCAGCGCCAGCCAGAAATATTCGAAGGTCGAGAACGACAGCGCGATCTCGGCAAGCGGCGGCGCCAAAATCATCAGCGACAGCACGCCGGCGATGCCGCCGACGGCGGAGAACCACACGCCGGCCCCGAGTGCGAGCTCGGCCTGGCCCTTGCGCGTCATGGCATAGGCCTCGTCGGCATAGGCCGCGGAGGCGGGCGTGCCGGGAATGCGCAGCAATGCGCCCGGAATGTCGCCGGAGAAGATCGCCATCGAGGACGCCGCGACGATGGTTGCGATCGCCGCGATCGGCGACAGGTAGAAGGTGACGGGGACGAGCAGGGCGGTCGCCATCGTCGCCGACAGGCCGGGCAGCGAGCCGATCACGAGCCCGTACACGGAGGCTGCGAACATTGCGATGATGACCTCCCAGGTGGAGATCAGCGCGAATGCTTCAATCAGGGTCTTGAGCATGGGGGATTACCAGGGCGTCGGCAGCAGGCCGGCAGGCAGCGGCACGCGCAGCAGCTTGCCGAAGATGAGGTGGATGGCGAACGGCGACAGCGCCGCGAGCGGCAGCGCCAGCTTCCACTTCGCACCGAGCGCGGTCGACGTCACGTAGACCATGATTGCGGCAGTGATGATGAAGCCGAGCCGGTCGGCGGCGGCGACGTAGAACAGCAGCAGCGCCGGCGGCAGCAAGGCGCGCAGGCCGTAGAGCTTGCCTTCGAGTTTTCCTTGCGGCGGTAGAGCGGCCGCTGCCTGGCCGTCCTCCAGCGGGATCAGCTCTTCCTCCTCCTCGAAGGAGTGGCCGATCCCGAACACGATCGCGAGCCCGCACAGCGCAAGGCCGCTGCCGATCACCAGTGGAAACACGTTGGGGCCGACCGGCTGGCCCGGCACCGGCGGCAAGATCCAGCCGCCATAGGCGGCCGCAGCACCAAGCACGACGAGAAACGATCCCGTGACGGAGTCGGGAAGACGCATGGCAGGAGTCCTATGAAAGAAGCGCTCCCTCTCCCCGCATCCGCCTTCGCTGAAGCTTCGGCGGACAAGCGCGGGGAGAGGTGAAAGATCACGCCTTGCTGAGGCCGGCGGCCTTCATCGCTTCGCCCATCTGGGCGTCGCCCTTGTCCATGAAGCCTGCGAACTGGCCGGCATCGCCCCACACCGTGCCGAAGCCGCGATTGCTCATGAAGTCCTTGAACTCGGCGGACTCGTAAACCTTCTTCAGCGCCGCGGTGAGCTTGGTTGCGATCTCCGGCGGCAGGTTCTTCGGGGCGCCGATGCCGCGCCAGGCGCCGGTCGCATAGTCGATGCCCATCGCCTCCTTCAGCGTCGGCACGTCCTTGAAGATCGGGTTGCGCGCGGGGGCCATGATGGCGAGGCTCTTGGCCTTGCCGGCTTCGATGATGGCGCGTGCCTCCGGCACCGAGCAGGTGGTGAGGTCGAGACCGCCGGCGGCGAGATCCTGCATCGCGGGCGCCGCGCCGTTCGACGGGACCCAGGCGACCTGGTTGGCGGGCAGGCCCATCGCCTGCATCCAGCCGACCAGCGCCAGATGCCAGATGCCGCCCTGGCCGGTGCCGGAGGCCTTGAACTTGCCGGGGGGCGCCGCCTTGATCGCCTCGGCGAGCTCCTTGACCGTCTTGTAGGGCGAGGAGGAGGAGACCTGGATGCCCGGGGGATCCTCGTTCATCAGCGCCAGCGGCGTGTAGCTCTTCGGCGTCAGCTCGGTGAGGCCCTGCCAGTGCATCATTGAGATTTCGACGGTGAGCATGCCGATGGTGTAGCCGTCGGGCTGCGCGGTCGCGATCGCGCTATGGCCGACCACGCCGGAGCCGCCGGTGCGGTTGACCACGTTGAAGGGCTGGCCGAGATCCTTTTCCAGAAGCGCTGCGACAATGCGCGCGGTCGCATCGGTTCCACCGCCGGCACCCCACGGCACGATCACGGTGACCGGCCGGGCCGGATAGGCCTGTGCGAGTGCGGGCTTGAAGCCGAAAGCGGCGGATGCCGCGACTGCGGCGGTCGAAGCCGCAAAGGTGCGGCGTGAAATCTTGGACATTGAATGCCTCCCAGCGGCGCCCGTGATGCCGGGCGCTCTTGTCAATGGCGACATTGTAGTCGGCTTTGCAGCGCCGCCGCAAGGTAGCGCTACCAAGGAGATCGACATGTTGTGTGAAAACAGCATGCCCATCGGATGGGCATTCGGAAATCGGGTGGGTTTCGCCGGCGCAATTCGCCAACCTCTGCGCGTAACCAAAGCCAAAGGCAAGCCATCGATGACCCAAGCCTATTACAGCGCCGTGCTGGACCGTCCGCTGGACGACGTCTGGTCGCTGATCCGCGATTTCAACAACTATCCCGCTTATATCGACGGCGTGAGCGAGAGCGTGATCGAAGACGACAAGCGCGGCGATGAAGTCGGCGCCGTCAGACGCTTCTGCTATCTCGGAAACTGGATCCGCCAGCGCCTGGTCGATCACTCGGACCGGCAGCACACCCTGACCTATGCCGGTCTCGAAGCGCTGCCGTACCCGCAAGATGACGGAAGCCAGGCGCCGGCGCCGACGCGCTATCAAGGCACCATGCATCTGCGCCCGATCATCGAGGGCGACCGCACCCTCATCGAATGGTCGGTCGCGCTCGAGACCGAACCTGCGGATGCCGATCGCTGGCAGGCCCTGTTCGCGTCCTGGATTCCCGATTGGACGGATTCGCTGGCGCGAACGCTGGCTCGGGCCGGTTAGCGATCGCCTACGGCCCGTCCACATCGCTCTTCGGCCGCGCGCCGCCGAAGATGCGCGCGCCTTCTGTGGTCAGGTGAGGCTTCAGCATCTCCCACGGCACGAAGGCGACATACTCGCCCTCGGCGTAGGGACCGACGGCGTAAGGCGGATAGTGGAAGGTGAGGCCGGAGCTCTTGCCCGTTTCAGTTGACGGCGCCAGCGTCACCGCGCCGATCTTGAGCAGGCTCGGCGCGACGCCCTTGAACCACTCGTCAGTCGCGGTCTCGCTGGCGTCGCGCTTCTTCTTCTCGGTGCGGAGCGAGGCGATGACGGCCTTCACCATCGCCTTCATGGCCGGTCCATTGTCGGCGGTCTCGGTGAAGAACGAGCGGATCGAGATGCGCTTGTTGTCGGCCTTGTCCCACAGGATCGTATCCACGTTCGAATTGGGATGGGCGCCGCGGGTGTTCATGTAGTCGTTGCGGAGGACGCTGATGTAGCGGTCGGCGACCACCGAGCGGATCTCATATTTGCGCTCGAAGTCCCAGCCGCCTTCCTTAAAGAACTGCGGGTCCGCCTTGCGCGAGGCGGCGGCCTCCGCGGCGTTCTTGTCGAGCCATTTTTTGCCCTCCGCGAGGCAATCCGCCGCCAGCGCCGCATCCGCCTTGATCTTGTCGTCGAGGAAGACGCGGGCCTCGATGCTCTTGGTGTTGATGGCGGCGTCGGGTTTGGAGTCGGCGGCGTGGGCGGACAACACGCATGTTGCGCTCAGCGCCAGGACGGCGCTCAAACCGGCGATGAATTTCAAGGATAGTGCTCCTGCGTGAGCGTCAGAATATTTCGACAATGTCGTCTGCGCTATGCGGCACAAAGCGGGGAGACGTCGAACGGCGAACGGTTGCCTGCGTTTGCAAGCCGGTCGCATCTTCGATGATATGTTCGACATCGATCAGCTTGAGCAGTGAAAAAGAGGTATCCGGTTCGATCTCGAGCAGAATGTCGATGTCGCTGTCGACGCTGTAGTCTTCGCCGGCGTGCGAGCCGAAGATGGCAAGCTTCGACACGCCCTTATCTCTGATGGCATCCGCGTTCTTGCGGATCGCCGCGATGATTTCGTCACGCGTCATGAACACACCTGGCCGGTCGGCAGCCAGTCTATCATCTACTCCGCCGCCTCGCTATGCCCGAGCCGGGCGTTGAGCTTGCGGATCAGCTCCTCGGCCGCATCCGCAATCACGGTGCCCGGCGGGAAGATCGCCTCGGCGCCGGCGGCATAGAGCGCGTCGTAATCCTGCGGCGGCACCACGCCGCCGACGATGATCATGATGTCGTCGCGGCCCTGCTTCTTCAGCGCGGCCTTCAGCTCCGGCACGGCGGTGAGGTGGGCGGCGGCGAGCGAGGAGACGCCGAGGATGTGGACGTCGTTCTCGACCGCCTGGCGCGCTGCCTCATCCGCGGTCGCGAACAGCGGCCCGATGTCGACGTCGAAGCCGATATCAGCGAAGGCCGACGCAATCACCTTCTGGCCGCGATCGTGGCCGTCCTGGCCGATCTTGGCGACCAGGATGCGCGGGCGGCGGCCTTCGGCCTCCTCGAAGGCGTCGATCAACGCCTGAACCTTCTCGACCTGGTTGCCCATGCTGGACGCCTCCCGCTTGTAGACGCCGGTGATGGACTTGATCTCGGCGCGGTGCCGGCCGAACACCTTCTCCATCGCGTCCGAAATTTCGCCGACCGTCGCCTTGGCGCGCGCCGCGTCGATCGCGAGCGCGAGCAGATTGCCGTTGCCTTCTCCGGCCGAACGCGTGATCGCCGCGAGCGCGGCATCGACGTCCTTCTGGCTGCGCTCGTTCTTCAGCCGCGTCAGCTTGTCGATCTGCAGGCGTCGGACATTGGTGTTGTCGACCTTGAGGATGTCGATTCTTTCCTCGTCGGTCGGCTTGTACTTGTTGACGCCGATCACCGCCTGCTTGCCGGCATCGATCCGCGCCTGCGTCTTGGCCGAGGCCTCCTCGATGCGCAGCTTCGGCAGGCCGGCCTCGATCGCCTTGGCCATGCCGCCGAGCTCCTCGACCTCCTGGATGTGGCCCCAGGCCTTCGCAGCGAGGTCGCGCGTGAGACGCTCGACGTAATACGAGCCGCCCCAGGGATCGATGATGCGGGTGGTGCCGCTCTCCTGCTGCAGGAACAGCTGGGTGTTGCGGGCGATGCGCGCCGAGAAATCGGTCGGCAGCGCCAAGGCCTCGTCGAGCGCGTTGGTATGCAGCGACTGGGTGTGGCCTTGCGTCGCCGCCATCGCCTCTACCGTCGTGCGCATCACGTTGTTGAAGACGTCCTGCGCGGTCAGCGACCAGCCCGAGGTCTGGGAATGCGTGCGCAGCGACAGCGAGCGCGGATCCCTGGGATTGAACGGCTTCAGAAGCTTCGCCCAGAGCAGGCGCGCGGCGCGCAGCTTGGCGACCTCCATGAAGAAGTTCATGCCGATCGCCCAGAAGAACGACAGCCGCGGCGCGAAGCGGTCGACGTCGAGGCCGGCGGCAAGGCCGGCGCGAAGATATTCGACGCCGTCGGCCAGCGTATAGGCGAGCTCGAGGTCCTGCGTCGCACCGGCCTCCTGCATGTGATAGCCGGAGATCGAGATCGAATTGTATTTCGGCATCTTCTGCGAGGTGTAGGCGAAGATGTCGGAGATGATCCGCATCGAGGGCGCGGGCGGGTAGATGTAGGTGTTGCGCACCATGAACTCTTTCAGAATGTCGTTCTGAATGGTGCCCGACAGCTTTTCGGGCGGCACGCCCTGTTCCTCGGCGGCCGCGACGTAGAGCGCGAGGATCGGCAGCACCGCGCCGTTCATGGTCATGGACACGCTCATCTGGTCGAGCGGAATGCCCGCGAACAGCGTGCGCATGTCGTAGATGGAATCGATGGCCACGCCGGCCATGCCGACATCGCCGCCGACGCGCGGATGGTCGCTGTCGTAGCCGCGATGGGTGGCGAGATCGAAGGCGACCGAGAGGCCCTTTTGTCCGGCCGCCAGGTTGCGGCGGTAGAACGCGTTGGAATCCTCCGCCGTGGAGAAGCCGGCATATTGCCTGACTGTCCAGGGCTGGTTGACATACATAGTCGGGTAGGGCCCGCGCAGGAACGGCGCGATGCCCGGATAGGTCTCGAGGAAATCGAGGCCCGCGAGATCGGCCTCGCCATAGGTGGGCTTCACCAGAATGCCCTCAGGCGTCAGCCACGGCTCGGCACTGCCTGACGGCGCGGCGGTAGGGGCGCGCTCGAAGGCGACGTTTGCGAAATTGGGAATGCGGCTCATGGCTTCAACCATATCATAGGCGCTCAATCGTGATCCGGATGCTGATGGCTGACGATGGTCGCCATCTTCTCCGGTCCGTAATTCTGTTGCGTGGTCTGGCTCGGCAAATTGGCGATGCCGACCACCCAGCCGAGACGGGATTCGGTGCCGAACTGTCGCGTCGGAATGATTTGGTCAGGACGGTCGAACGCGCCGGTCATGATCTCGATCCGGTCGCCGCCGATGCGGCCGAAGCTCAGCGGCGTGCCGCAGCCGGCGCAAAAGCCGCGTTCGGCGATGGTGGAGGAGCGGAAGAACGATGGCTGCCCCTTGGTCCAGGCAAAGTCCGTCTTGTTGATGTCGGCAAAGGAGGCGAACGGCGCGCCGGCCGCCTTCTGGCACATGCGGCAGTGGCAGATCGAAATCCTGGTTGGCGCGGTCGTGACGCCAAAGCGCACGGCCCCGCATTGGCAGCCGCCGCTGAGAACTGGTTTGCCTGGTTCGGTCATTTCTGTTCCATCCGTCGATAGGCGTCTTGCAATGTCGCAAGCGCATCGCCTGCGGCGAAGACAAAACCCGTGACGCCGGCGGCCCGCAGCGCCGCCTCGGCCTCAGTCGGGCGACCCGCCAGATAGATATGTCGCCCGCCGGCCGTTTGCAGGGCCTTCGCTGCAGCTTCGGCGTGTTCCGCATAGACCTTGTCGCTGGAACAAAGACAGGCAAGCTCGGCGCCCGAAGTCTTGAAGGCGGCGGCGAGCTTGGCCGGATCGGCGAAGCCCTCGCTGTCGACAGCCTGGATGCCGCCGGCCTCGAAGAAGCTCTTGGCGAAGGTCGCGCGCGCCGTGAAATCGGCGGCCGTGCCGAGATTGGCCAGGAACACTTTTGGCCGCGCACCACGCGACTTGAGTGCTGCATCCGACTTGTCGCGCAGCGCCTCGAACGGTTCCGCCAGCCGGATCGGCGGCAGCGGATCGAACTTGTATTTCTGTTCCCCGTAAGGCGCGAGCGCAACCGGCGTTGCCTTCAGCACCGTAGCTTCGCTCTCGTGCAGGTTCGGAAACTCGCTGGCGCCGGTCAGCACGTCGCGGCGTTTTGCGATGTTGGCGTCACGCGCTTTTCGCGCGGCCGCGACCTTGCTCTGGAACACGCCTTGCTGAAGCGCGGCAAAGGCGCCGCCGGCTGTCTCGCTCTCCTGGAATAGGGCCCAGGCCGCCTCGCAAAGCTGCGCGGTCAGCGTCTCGATGCCGCCGGCGCCCGCGGCGGGATCGGAGACCTTGGCGAGGTTGCTCTCTTCCAGCAGCAGGGCTTGCGTGTTGCGTGCGACGCGGCGTGCGAACGGATCGGGCAGCCCGAGCGCCAGCGTATGCGGCAGCACGGTGATCGCGTTGGCGCCGGCGAGCCCGGCTGCGAATGTCGCGATGGTCGCGCGCAGCATGTTCACGTAGGGGTCGCGCTGTGTCAGCATGCGCCAGGCCGTATCGGCGGCAATGAACAGCGGCTTCGGCGTCAGCCCGCACGCGGTTTCGATGCGCGCCCACAACAGCCGCAGCGCGCGGAATTTCGCCATGGTCAGGAACTGGTCGGCGTCAGCAGCGAGTCGCGCATAGACCATGCCCTGCGCCTGCTCGAGCGGAATGCCGGCCTCTTCGATCGCGCGCAGATAAGCGACGCCGCAGGCGAGCACGAAGGCGAGCTCCTGCACCTCGGAGCCGCCGGCATCGTGGATCACGCGTCCGTCGGCGGACGCGAACGGTCCCTTGAAGCCGAGTGCGGTGAGGCCCTTGATGGCGCCGGTGATCGCAGGGGCGATCTCGTCCCAAGTATAGGGACTGTGGCCCCACACCGCGCCGGCCGCGAGCGGATCGAGGCTGAAGCGAATGTTGCAGGCGGCGGGATCGAGGCCATTGCTCTTCACATATTCCGCGACGTGGATCGCGGCCATCCGCGATTGCGGACCGATCTCGAGCTCGAGGCCGATGCCGGCATCGAGATGGATGTCCTTCAACACCTTTGCGACGGCCTCGGCCGACGGTTCCAGGCCGAAACCGCGAGCACCATTGGCGCCGGCGAACACCAGCGCAAGCCCGGTCGCCCCGTTCTCCAGGTCCTGCAACGCCTGCGCATTCGCGAGCGCCGCGTCGGGATGGTCGATCCGCTGGATGATCTGCCACGGCGCCGCCGCCGGCCGTCCCATCACGGGCGCAACGCCCTTGGCGCGCGGATAGAGCGGTTCGATCTTGAGTCCGTCATAGGTCTTGCCGACCAACTTCTCGAACGGCGCGCCCTTCAGCACGCCGTCGACCAGCTTGCGCCAATCCTCGACGGTCGCCTTGGGAAAATCGGCCGCCAGCGGCAGATCGTCAGTCACGGAGGTCATGCGGCCAAGGGCTCCCAAACGTATCGTTATTCGCAGGCGAAATTGCCACGGCGGGCCGTCCCTGCAAACGGTTGTTTTTGGTTAACCGGTATCCGGAAGCCGCTCAATGCCTTGCGTCGAGACGCTGGCGAGCCCGTCGCGCACTGGAATGCCCGAGATGACCCGGTCGGGTGCAATCTCGGCCAGCGGCACCAGCACGAAGGCGCGCTCGAACAGGCGCGGATGCGGCAAGGTCAGGTCGGGCTTCTGCAAGCTGACATCGTCATAAGCGATCATGTCGAGATCGAGCGTGCGCGGGCCCCAGCGCCGCTCCTTGTCCCGCGTGCGGCCGAACTTCTGCTCGACCTTTTGCAGCACGAACAAGAGCGCATGCGGATCGAGGTCGGTCTCGATCTCGATGCAGGCATTGATGAAGGGAGCCTGCTCTTCGTCGCCCCAGGGCGGCGTCGCATAGTCCGAGGACCGCGCGATCAACGCGCCTTGTGCCATGCCGCAGATATGGGCGATCGCCTTGGCGAACGTCGCGCGGACATCGCCGACATTGCCGCCGAGTGCGATCAGCACGCTTGCCATCAGGGGTGCCGCGAGCGCGTCAGCATGATGCCGACGTCGTCGAAGATCGCGGCGATCGGCGCGTGCGGCTTGTGCACGGTGATCTTCACGGCGCGGATGCGCGGGAAGTGCGACAGGATGGCGTCGGCAACCGCGCCGGCCGCGCGCTCCAGCAGCTTGTAATTGGTGTTCTTGAACGCCGCCGTCGTCGTCGCCACGACGTCGGCGTAGGACACGGTATCGGCGAGCCGGTCGCTGCGCGAGGGCTCCGACAGGTCGGTATAGAGTTCGAGATCGATGACGAAGCGCTGGCCGACTTCGGTCTCGTGATCCATCACGCCGTGGCGGGCATGGATCGACAGGCCGGTGACGAAGATCGTATCGGTCATTGCTTGCCCTCGATTGCGTTCGCTACCCGCAGCGCCTGCAGGGTCTCGGCGACGTCATGGGTCCGGATGATCTTGGCGCCGCGCTGCGCGGCGATCAGATGCGCGGCGATCGAGCCGGCGAGCCGCTCCTTCGGCTCCGACGGGGACACCGAGGCGATGAAGCGTTTGCGCGAGGCACCGACGAGGATCGGCAGGCCGAACATCTCGAATTCGCGTAAGCGCGCCAGCGCGGTCATGCTCTGCTCGGCGGTCTTACCGAAGCCGATGCCGGGATCGAGCACGATTTTCTCGCGCGCGATGCCAGCCTTGGCGGCGATGTCCAGCGAGCGCAGGAAGAACGTCTTCATGTCCGTGATGATGTCGATGGCGGGATCGGCATCGTCGCGGTTGTGCATGACGATGACGGGGACGCCTCTTGCGGCCACCAGCGGTGCCATCGCGGTGTCGCGTTGCAGGCCCCAGACGTCGTTGGCGATCGCCGCGCCCTGGTCGAGAGCGTAGGCCACCACCTCCGCCTTCATGCTGTCGATCGACACGGGCACGCCGAGCGCGACCACGCCCGCCAGCACCGGCTTGAGCCGGGCCAGTTCGCTTTCTGCCGTGACGGCCTTCGCGCCCTTGTAGGGCCGGGTGGATTCGGCCCCGATATCGATGATGTCGACGCCGGCCCCGATCATCGCCCGCGCCCGCGCGAGCGCCTGCTCGGGCCCGATGAATTCGCCGCCGTCGGAGAAGGAATCCGGGGTGATGTTGAGCACGCCCATCACCGCCGGGATGGGTCGTTCCAGCAGGATCCGCAGCGCGTCAGCCCCGGCCGAGCCGGCCGGCGGGACGGATGGGAAGGACGAGGCATTCATGTGGGTGGCTTTGCGCGGTCGGGGAGGGGGAGTCAAGGCGGGATGGCGGTGTCGGCGGGCGGCATCGATATTGTGGCACTCTCGCGCATCACCCCAGCTGTCGTCCCGGCGAATGCCGGGACCCGTACCCCCAGGGTAAAGTTTGGCGAAGACTCGTAGTCCGGTACTGCCACCGTCTGTGACCGATAGATTCCGCGGTGTGGGTCCCGGCGTTCGCCAGGACGACACCGAAAAGGTGGTGCGGGAATCCGTTCTCGAAAGACCGCCCTAATACGTGATCTTCGGCGGCAGCTTCTTCGCCTTGGCGATGATGTCGCCGACCGACTTCTCGGAAGGCAGGATGCGCAGAAGCTTCTTCTTCTCGTTGGCGTCCCGCATGCTCTGGGCGAGCCTTGCCGGATTCCGATAGGCGAGCTCGCGCACGGTGGTGACACCGGCGGCGCGGACCAGGCCGACCTTGGCCCGGCCCATGCCGGGGATGCGCATGTAGTCGGAGACGTTGGCCCATTCCAGCAGCAGCTGCTCGCTGATGCCGGTCTTGGCGGAAAGCGCTTTGCGGCCCTTCACCGTACCGGCCGCCTCGAGCAGCCCGTCAGTGGTGCGGATACCCTGCGCCTTCAACTTGTTGGCGGCAAAGACCGACAGGCCCTCAATCTCGGAGATCGGATATGTCATGATACTCGATATGAAATACGTGGCTTCAGGCGAACTGGCTGAGGCCCGGCGTCCCCGCAACGATCTTGCCCATCTGATCTGCTCCGATTTTGTCTCGGCCGAAGCGGAAAAGTTCACGGGCGACGTTTTGAATTTCGGACATGCCGAGCCCCAGGCCCATCAGGCGGGTGCCGACCGCCATCAAGCCGCCGCCCATCAGCCGGGACAGTCCGCCGCCGCTCCTGGATGCCTCGATCGCGGCTTCCGCTCCGGGGATCTGATCGATCAGGGCCTGTACGCTGTCGGAAGGACCCTCGTTGCGGAGGAAGCCCAGGATAATGCCGACGCTCTTTTCAGCCACAGCACTATCTATGCTGGCGTTTGTCGCCAGCCGCCCGATCAGCTCGTCCATAAGGCCCGCCCCTCAGCCGGTTTGCTTGCCGGAGTATTTCTTTCGAAAATGATCTTGAGCCGGTGTGATGTGAAATTCAAGCGATGAACGCACGCGTCGTCGCGATTCACCTTCGAACGCGCGGAGAGTGTTGCAGCGATGCAAGAGCGGAGATGGAATCGGCGAAAAATTGCCGCGTTGCGAACACCTCGTTCCTACTTTCGGCTGATGTCGCTCCGTCTGTTTCCGACAATGTCGCATGTTCGGCCGCGTTGAACCGTTTCAATCGGCGCGCAACATGCGTTAAACTACGGAACTGGTGCATTTGAGTTTCAATACGCGAAACCCGGCAGAGAGATCAGAGAGAATATGACCGCACAGGACAGCAAGCTCGGCGATACCGACGACAAGATCTTCGTCGGCAAGGGAGACGAGCAGGCATGGCTGACGCTGGCGCTCGCCAATCGCCACGGCCTCGTCACAGGTGCAACCGGAACCGGTAAGACCGTGACGCTGCAGGTGATGGCGGAAGGATTTGCGCGCGCCGGTGTTCCGGTCTTCGCCGCCGACATCAAGGGCGACCTCTCCGGCATCTCCGAGGTCGGCGAAGCCAAAGACTTCATCGTCAAGCGCGCCTCCGGAATGGGGCTGAATTTCCAGCCTGATCAGTTCTCGACGGTGTTCTGGGACGTGTTCGGCGAGCAGGGCCATCCGGTGCGCGCGACCGTCACGGAAATGGGGCCGCTTCTGCTCGCACGCATGCTCGACCTCAACGACGTGCAGGAAGGCGTGCTCAACGTCGCCTTCCGCGTCGCCGACGACGCCGGGCTGACCCTGATCGACATGAAGGATCTGCGCGCGCTGCTCGATGCCATCGTGCCCGATAGCGGGAAGAAGGGGGCGGACGCGGAGGAAGATCCGCTCGCAGCCATCCGCAAGGCCGCGCAGGGGTTCGGCAACGTCACCAAGGCCACCGTCGGCACCATCCAGCGCCAGCTCCTGGTGCTGGAGAACCAGGGCGGCACCAAATTCTTCGGCGAGCCGGCGCTGACGCTGAAGGACTTCATGAAGACCGACCGCGACGGCCGCGGCATGGTCAACATCCTGGTCGCCGACAAGCTGCTCCAGAACCCCAGGCTTTACGCGACATTCCTGCTGTGGATGTTGTCGGAGCTGTTCGAAGAGCTGCCCGAGGCCGGCGATCTGCCCAAGCCAAAGCTCGTGTTCTTCTTCGACGAGGCGCATCTGCTGTTCAACGATGCGCCCAAGGCGCTATTGGACAAGATCGAGCAGGTGGTCCGCCTGATCCGCTCCAAGGGCGTCGGCGTCTACTTCGTGACGCAAAACCCGGTCGACGTCCCCGACCGCGTGCTCGGACAGCTCGGTAACCGGGTGCAACACGCGCTGCGCGCCTTCACTCCGCGCGACCAGAAGGCGGTTGCCGCTGCGGCCCAGACCTTCCGACCCAACCCGAAGCTCGACACCGCCAAGGTGATCATGGAGCTCGGCAAGGGCGAGGCGCTGGTGTCCTTTCTCGAGGGCAACGGCACGCCGGCCATGGTCGAGCGAGTGCTGATCCGGCCGCCGTCGGCGCGCATCGGGCCGATCACGCCGGACGAGCGCAAGACGATCATGGCTGCAAGCCCGGTGAAGGGCAAATACGACACCGCGGTCGATGAGGAGTCCGCTTACGAGATGATCCAGAAGCGCATCGCCGGCACGGCGGCGACGGCCGACGGCTCAGCGAGCGGAAGCGGCGGCGGCCTTCTCGGCCAGATCGGCTCGATCGTCGGCACCATCTTCGGCACCAACGTCAAGCGCGGCCGCCTGTCGGCCGGCCAGGTCATTGCGCGGGACGTGACGCGATCGGTCACCAACCAGGTGATCGGCGGAATGGCCGCCAATATCGGCAAGTCGGTCGGCGGCCAGCTCGGTGGCTCGATCGGCCGCACGCTGGTCCGCGGCGCGCTCGGCGGATTGCTGCGGCGGTAGGCAGGCCGCTTTGGGCAATTCCGCGTGCCGTTGCCCGAGGCCACCACCGGTACAATTTCAGGTGAGGGGCTCTCCAAGCCTGCGCCGGTCTGCTACGTCCTGTTCGCCGCCGCACAGGACCACTCCGTGACCCCGCCCGCCCCGTTAGCCAAGCCTGACGCACCCAGACACCTGTCGCTGCGCGCGCCGCTCGACCTGCTGTTTCTGTTCTGCTGCGTCCTGCTCACCGCGGACGTGCTCGTTCCCGAGATCTTCGGCAGTGGCAAGACCAAGGATTATCCGCTGTGGTTCTGGGCCGGGCAGCAGGTCTTGCAGGGTGAGCCACTCTATCCCGCCACGGCCATCGAGTATTTCGAGTTCATCTATCCGCCGCTGCCGGCGATCCTGCTGGCGATCCCGAGCTGGTTCGGCAGCATCCCGCTCTATGTCGTTCTGTCGATCCTGAATGCCGTGGCGTGGTGGTACACCGGGACGTTCTCCCAGGTCATGGCCGGCTCGGGGCGCAGCCCCGGCCGCTGGCTGGAGGCGCTGCCCGCCGTCATCACTGTGCCCTTCGTGTTCGACATGTTCGACCTCGGCCAGCCGAACCTCGTCCTGCTGGCCATGATGCTCTACGGTTTCTGGAGCTTGCGGCATCAACGTCCCTGGCTTGCGGGCTTCATGTTCGCGCTCGCCGCTGCCATCAAGGTGTTTCCCGTCGCGGTTCTGCCGTATCTGGTCTGGCGGCGGAAATGGGCGGCGGCCGCCGCTACGGTCGCCTTCACCGGCATCCTTCTCTATGTCGTGCCGGCGCCGATCCGCGGCTTCGAGCGCAACGCGGCCGAGCTTGCGATCTGGTATCAGGGCATGGTCGGAACGAGTTCGGAAAAGGGCTTTGGCCAGCGTGACGCGCAGAACTGGTCGTGGGTCAACCAGTCCCTCATCGCCGTCACGCACCGCCTGGTCCGTCCGATCAACTTCAATCAGGAGGATCCCGGCAAGCCGCCGCGCACGATGAACATCATCGACGTCGATTACAGGACGGCGAACTGGATCGTGCTGGCGCTGTCGGCCTTGCTCGGACTCGGCTTCGTCGCGATCATGCCGCAGCAAGCGCGGCGAACGGCGCGCTCGGATGCCGAGGAGCTCGCCATCCTGTTCTGCCTGATCACGGTGGCCTCGCCTTTGGCGCGGCAATACTACTTCATGTGGCTGTTCTTCCCGATGACGGTGCTGATGCATCGCGCCGCTTTCGACGAACGGGCGAAGGTGCGCCTCGGAACCTGGCTCGCCCTCGGGGCCGCCGGCCTTCTCATGCTGCTGGCGCTGCCGTGGTTTCCAACTGTCCTCCAGGCCTGGGGCAACAATCTCCTGGCGACCGCCGTTCTTGTCGGTTGCCTCGTATGGCACATCCGCCATCCGCCCGTTGCCGCTGGCTCCGAGCCTGCGACGGCGCTAAAACCCGGTACCTCTTGAGACTCGAAAGTCAGGAATCCGACCATGGCCAATGCGCAGCTTCAATCCGTGCTCGACCACATCGACAAGGATTTCGACAACAGCCTGGAGCGCCTGTTCGCGCTGTTGCGGATCAAGTCGATCTCCGCCGATCCGGCCTTCGCCGGGGATTGCAAGGCGGCGGCCGAGCATCTCGCCAAGGACATCGCGAGCCTCGGCGTCGCCGCCGAAGTGAGGCCGACGGCCGGGCATCCCGCCATCGTCGGCAAGACCGGTGCCGGCGGACGGCCGCACGTGATCTTTTACGGCCATTACGACGTGCAGCCGGTCGACCCGCTCGATCTCTGGCACCGTCCGCCGTTCGAGCCCGTCGTCACCGATCATGCCGACGGCCGCAAGATCATCGTGGCGCGCGGTGCCGAGGACGACAAGGGCCAGGTGATGACGTTCGTCGAGGCCTGCCGCGCCTGGAAGAAGGTGACGGGCTCGCTGCCGGTCGACATCACCTTCCTGATCGAAGGCGAGGAGGAGGTCGGCTCGAAGAACTTCGTGCCCTTCATCGAGGCCAACAAGGACGAGTTCAAGGCCGACTACGTTTTGGTCTGCGACACCGGCATGTGGGACCGCAACACGCCGGCGATCACGACCTCGCTGCGCGGCCTGCTCTACGAAGAGCTGAAGATCACCGCCGCCAATCGCGATTTGCATTCCGGCGTGTTCGGCGGCAGCGCGATGAACCCGATCCGGGTGCTCACGAAAATTCTCGGCGGCCTGTTCGACGACGACAACCGCATCACCATTCCCGGCTTCTACGACGGCGTGAAGGATCTGCCGCCTGATATCCTGGAGCAGTGGAAGAAGCTCAATCTGACGCCGGAGATGTTCCTCAAGCCGATCGGCCTGTCGATCCCGGCCGGCGAGAAGGGGCGCCTCCTGATCGAGCAGGCATCATCGCGCCCGACCTGCGACGTCAACGGCATCTGGGGCGGCTATATCGGCGAGGGCTCCAAGACGGTGATCCCGTCGCATGCTTCGGCCAAGGTCTCGTTCCGCCTGGTCGAAGGGCAGGACCCGCAAAAGATCCGCAAGGCCTTCCGCGACTACGTGACGGCGCGTATTCCCGGCGACTGCAAGGTCGAGTTCGGCGACCATTCCGCCGCGCCAGCCGTCGCGCTCGACTGGAACATGAAGCCGCTTGCCGCTGCCAGCAAGGCGCTGACGGAGGAATGGGGCAAGGAGACCGTGCTGATGGGCTCCGGCGCCTCGATCCCGATCGTGGCCGACTTCAAGCGCACGCTCGGCCTCGACTCGCTGCTGGTCGGCTTCGGCCTCGACGACGACAACATCCACTCGCCGAACGAGAAGTACGATTTGCGCAGCTTCCAGAAGGGCATTCGTTCGTGGGCGAGAATTCTCGCCGCGTTGGCGGAGGTGAAGTAGGGCACGGTGCCGTAGCGAGCTGCCGTAGGGCGGGCAAAGGCGCGCAGCGCTGTGCCCACCATCTCTCAGTGATTATGAAAGAACGTGGGCACGCTCCGCTTTGCCCACCCTACGGCTCTGTTGTCGTGGCGGCCGCTGGCCAAAATAAAAACGCCGCCCGGAATTGGGCGGCGTTTCATTCCAAAAGGCGTAGAGGTTCGTTGGACGCTACCCTACACCAAATCCGGAAAATCTCAAGACCGGTAGCCCGGAAGCTCGCGGTCGAGCTTGCGGAGCAGCGGCGGCCACACGAGGTTGGTGGCGCGCAGCTCGGCGCGGTCGCGGTTGGCGAGCAGCTCGGTGTTCTTGTCGATCGCGGTCTCCTCGACCGGATAGACCGGCGTGCCGAGCGCGCGCGTGCGCACCTGCATCGAGCAGGCGCGCTCCAGGTGATACATGCGCTCGAAGGCGGAGGCGACCGAGCGGCCGACCGTGAGCGTGCCGTGATTGCGCAGCAGCATGTGGTTGTGGTCGCCGAGATCCTTCTGCAGCCGCGGCCGTTCGTCGTGGTCGAGCGCGATGCCTTCATAGTCGTGATAGGCGAGATCGTGGGTGACGAGCTGGGCGGTCTGGTTCAGCGGCAGCAGGCCTTCGGCGCTGCTCGACACCGCGGTGCCGTCGAGCGTGTGGAGGTGCAGCACGCAGATCGCGTCCTCGCGCACCTCGTGGATCGCCGAATGGATGGTGAAGCCCGCAGGGTTGATGCTGTATTCGCTCTCGGAGAGCTGGTTGCCGTGCAAATCGACCTTGACGAGGCTCGAGGCGGTGATCTCGTCGAACATCAGCCCGTAGGGGTTGATGAGAAAATGATGCTCGGGGCCGGGCACGCGCGCGGAGATGTGGGTGTCGACCAGATCGTCCCAGCCGTACAGCGCGACCAGGCGATAGCAGGCGGCGAGATTGACCCGTTGCTGCCACTCGGCCTCCGTCATGTCAGACGGCACTTCCTTCAGACGCGCTTCCGCTGGCGACATGGCTGATCTCTCCGAACATCGTTGTTGCGGGGCGGGAGCGTAGACGTGGTGGAAGCTGGCGGCAAGGCGCGTCGGGAGCGCGGCAGTCGCGCGTAGCCCGCATGGAGCGAATGCGGGGCCTTCCCGGATGTCGCTTCGCTCATCCGGGCTACGGCTTCGGAGAAAATTATTACGGCGCCGGGATCGACAGCAGGCTGGAAATGCTGCGGCCGCGGATGTCGTAGACGCGGGCGAACACCACGTCGTCGCGCTTGATCTCGACCATCACGGGCGCGGTGAGGCCCTTGCAGTAGAACTCGCCGAGCGTCATCGCGAAATCGGCCGCGTTGGAATCCCAGCCGATGGTGAAGTCGGGTCCGAGCGCGACCTGGGCCGGGCGCTGCGGACCGCAGACCGCGACCTTCCATTTGCGATTGGTCGGCGGCACTTCCTGGCGCTCGACGATCTGTTCGCGCAGCTCATCCGAGGCCTGCTTCAGCGCGAGACCCCAATAGTCCAGCATGAAGCGGTCGTCGGCGCCGCGCACGGTGCCGGCGATGTGGTTGAAGTGGGTGTACTGATAGGGATGCAGCCGGATCATCTCGGCGAGCGAGAGCGCGAGGCCAAAGCAGAACGTGGCGAGCACGACCGGCTGCCAGGTGCGGTGATTGGCGCGCAGGCGCTCCATGGCCCACGCGAAGGCGACGCCGCCGAGCACCGCCATCGGCGGAATCACGAAGACGAAATGGCGGATGCCGTTGTACAGCGCCGGCCGTTTCACCATCGCGATCGCGAGCGGCAGGGTTGCGGCGAGCGTCAGCATCAGCATGATGGTCTTGCGCCGCGCCGGCACCTCGCCTCGCGGCAGCATGGCGAACGTGCTGACCACGGCGCCGCCCATCAGCACCAGCATCACCTCGGGCAGCTGCAGCGCGAACAGCGTCGGCAGATAGGACCAGGGCATGTCGGGCACGGACACGATCGCACCGTCGAACATCTCCTTCCACGGCTTCTCGAAGAAGTGCGAGAAGTAGGTCAGCGCCTCGAAGGGATTGCCGGGCTCTATGATCGACCACGGCCAGATCAGGCCCATCACGAGATAGCCGAACGCGAGGCCCGGCAGCAGCACGTAGACGACATGGGCGAAGCGGCGGACCGACTCGCGCAGGCCCTCGCTGCGCAGCTCCTCCAGGAACAGCGGGACGAAGCCGAGCATGGCGTAGACCAGCGCGAGCCCGCCGAGAATGCGGCAGCCGATCGAAAGGCCGGCACCCAGGCCGACGATCAGGATCGTGCGCGGAGACGGCTTGGGATATTCCTCGGCGAGCCGGACCAGGCCGAGCATCAGGATGATCATGGCCACCGCGAAGGGCGCGTCCTTCGGGTTCATGAACATGTGGCCGTAGAAGATCGGGCACAGCGCGAGCAGCAGCAGTGCGGCAAGACCGGCAAGGGGCCCGCCGATGCGGCGGCCGAGCCGCCACGTCACCGCAAGTCCGACCACGCCGACGATCGCGCCGAGCAAGCGTCGCGTCTCGAACAGCTCGAGCGGAATGATCTTGTGCAGGAGGGCCGCGACCATGTCGAAGCCGCCGCCATACATGTAGAGATTGGCGAAGGAGAGCGCTGCCGTGTCCTTGAAGCCGGAACCGAACATGCGCAGCAGCAAATCGGCATATTCGGCGTGGGTGTAGTCGTCCCAGCCGAGGCCGTAGTCGCGGAACGTAAGGCCCGCAATGACGGCCACCGCGGCCAGCACCAGCATGGCGAGATCGTCGCAAGTCCGTTCGACCGAGCGCCGCAGAGGCGTGTCGATCGCCGAAGTCGTGATGGATGTCATGGCTATCGGTGCCCCGGAATACCCTCTTGGCCCTGCTGGTGCGCGCGGGCCTGTTCCCCGGAATCCCTATAGCGCAGTTCCATTACCAAGTAATTGGGCATTATGGCTAAATTCCTGATGCGACGCAGCAATTCCGGATACGTGAGAGCAGCCTAAGCAGTAGCGAGCCGTAGCTGAAGGGAATGTGAATAAGTCCCTGATTTCCTTCCCTTTAGGAACGCTGCCGACGATTCGTCGTTGGCGTGGAACACCGGATGACGGTATCGTGGCGTAGCGGTTGTCGCGTGTGGATGGCGACCGGGGGTGAGTTCGATGAATTTGGCATTGTTGATCGCGGGGATTTTCGCCGTCGTGGCGGGTCTCTTCGCGGTCATTTTCGGTCTGACGATTAGGGAGTTCAGCTTCGGCGGTACCCTCATAATCTCCGGCACCATCGGCGTCTGCTCCGGAATGTTACTGGTCGGCCTGCATCTCGTGCTGCTTGAGCTGAGGAGCCTCGCGCGCCGGCTGGCCGGTGCGCCGCCCGAGGTTCGTGTCAGGCCCGTGCTGCCGGGCCTCGCCGCATCAGGCGCCGCTGCGCCCGAGCCGACGCCCACCGCGGCGGCCAGGATCGAGGGAAGGGGCGAAGGAAGGATCGAGCCGCCACCGCCACCACCACCCGTCGCAGGCCCGCCGCCGTGGCAGAGCGAAGCTGCCGCGCGCGAGCGTCCGCGCGTCGAGGTGCCGCCGGAGCCGGAAGCGCCGACGCCGCCCGCGGCCCCGGAAGCGCCGCGCCGACGCAACCTGATGTTCGCCTCGACCTCACGCAAGGAGCGCGAGCGCGCGGAGGCGAAGACCACCGAGGGGGCGCCGCCGCCACATGCGGAGCCCGGTGAGGCCGCGGACATTCCGCCGGCAAGCTTTGACGATGCCTGGCCGAAGCCGGACCGCATGCGCCCGCCGGAGCCGCCGGCCGCCGCGCGCCGGCCTCCGCCGCGCTCGCCGTCGACCTTTGCCGAGACCGCCCCGCCTGCACCCGAACCGCCGCCGCCATCTGTCGAGCAGCCACCCGTCACCGTGCTCAAATCCGGCATCGTCGACGGCATGGCCTATTCGCTCTATTCCGACGGCTCGATCGAAGCGCAGATGCCGGAGGGCATGATGCGCTTTGCCTCGATCGACGAGTTGCGCGCCCATCTCGACCAGCGGTCCTAAGCTCTGCCGCGCAGCGGTCAAGCGCCGCAATCGTCGTCGCCTCGTCACTCGTCTTGTTTCAGCCGAACGAATTGTTGACACGGAAGAGTTCGGCGTCGTCTATCCCGTGAAGTGCAAGGTGCAGAGAGGGCGGGCCCATGTCGGATGCCGGGGCTAAGAATTTCATCGAGCTGACGGCGAGCATCGTGTCGGCCTATCTCGGCAACAATCCGACGCCCGCGGCGGAGATTCCGAACCTGATCAGCCAGGTGCATGGCGCGCTGGTGCGGGTGTCGTCAGGCCGCACCGAGACCGTGCCGCTCGAGGCGGCCAAGCCGGCGGTCTCGCTGAAGAAGTCGATCGCGCCCGACTATCTGGTCTGCCTGGAGGACGGCAAGCGCTTCAAATCGCTGAAGCGCCATCTGCGCACGCAGTACAACATGACGCCGGAGCAATACCGCGAGAAATGGGGCCTGCCGGCCGACTACCCCATGGTCGCGCCGAACTATGCGGTGGCGCGCTCGCAATTGGCCAAGCAGATGGGCCTCGGACAGCAGCAGCGGAAGCGGAAGTAATTCAGGCTTCGGATCTCGTAGGGTGGGCAAAGGCGCGAAGCGCCGTGCCCACGAATTCTCTCCAGTCACACGCAAATCGTGGGCACGCTCCGCTTTGCCCACGCTACGAATTCTTGCTGCGTGGCTCGAAGCACGCGCTCCTCACGTGAAGATCGCTACGACGCCTCCGCGAGCGCCTCTTTCGCGTCGGTCTTGATGCGCTCGACCATCGAGCGCAGGCCGTTGGAGCGCTGCGGCGTCAGATGATCGCGAAAGCCGAACTCGTTGAACACCGCGATCGCGTCGGTATCGAGAATCTCCTGCGGCGTGCGGCCCGAATAGAGCGAGAGCACGATCGCGACCAGCCCGCGCACGATATGCGCGTCGCTGTCGCCGCGATATTTCAGGATCGGCGCGCCATGGCCGCGATCGACCAGCTTCTGCAGCCAGACCTGGCTGACGCAGCCATTCACCTTGTTCTCGGCGGAATGCTCGCCCTCGGGCATCGGTTCCAGGGTGCGGCCAAGCTCGATGACGTACCGGTAGCGGTCGTCCCACTCGTCCAGGAGCTCGAAATTGTCCCTGATTTCGTCGATCGTCGTCATGCTGGCCCGTGTTCCCGCTTTCCGCCAATATAAGGATGCGAGGAGCCGAAATCGATAGGGTTTGGGCGCTAATTCGCCGCCACCGGGCCGCGCCATTCCAGCGCGAGGTCGTCCTGGCTCAGGGTATCGCGCGGCGCCTCGGTCGATGCGGCATCGCCTTCGCCGGCCATCGCGATCGAGCCGGTATGGTCGGGCGCCTTCTTCTCGTTCTTCTCGTTCTTCTCGTTCTTGTCGTTGGTGATGTGCTCTTTCTTGTCGTTGATGATCTGGTAGATCTTGCGGGCGCCGTCCTGGGCGCGCTGGCCGATGATGGTCGCGGCCTGTCCGCCGACCTCGCAGGCCGCCGGCTGGCGCTTGCAGAACTGGGTCATGTCGGAGACAGCCGCAGTCGCAGCCTGCACCGCGTCGGCGGCACCGATCTGCGGCAGCTTCTCCGATTCGGGCGTCTTGTCCCTGGGCAGGAGCACCAGCACCAACCCGAGCCAGAATGTGATGCGGAGCAGAAAGCGCATCTTATCGACCTGTTCGTTAGATCCCGTCCGCGGCGATGGTCCGCGCGCGTTTCGACCTAGCAACTCTCGATAAATCGCAAGTGATTGCCTTGAGCTTAATTCGCGGAAAATTTACGCAAAATTCTTCGAGATCGACGGTGTCGTAAATTTTCGATTGACGCCGCCGCCCGTGATTTTGGAGGCACGCATATCCACCAATTCGAAACCATGCTGGGATGCGTGAAACCCTGTGTTCACCATCCTCGCTGAAGACGTCGCCAAATCGTCTAAAAAGCCTCGCGATGTCCCGGCGTTCGGCCGCACACCGAGCCGCCTTAGCACTCGTTTAAGGTCGCTCTGACACGGTGGCTCAACGACAAGGAGGCGTTCCGGCGCGTCTTCCAGAGACGATTGAGCCGAAGCGCGAGACCCGTGACAGTTTTGAGTATCATCCGCGATTGTCTCGATGCACTGCTGCATCCCTCCGCGCGTTACGATGCGCTGATGCGGGCGCGTCATCGTGCCTTCATGGCGCCGCGGCTGCTCGGCAGCCTGGCCGCCTTTGCCGCATTCCCGGTCTATCTCGCCATGCGTGGCGCGCCGAGCGCGGTCGAGGTCGCCGCGTTCGCCTGGCTGATCGCGCCGATCCTGCTGTCCTGGTTCCTGTCGCGCACCGGCCGCTATGAAGGCGCGCATGTGCTGTCGTCGCTGGCGCTCGCCGGCCTGATCATGGCGATCGCGGGCACCACGGGCGGCATCGAATCATTCGCCGCGGTCTGGCTGGTCGTGGTTCCCCTCGAAGCCGCGCTGTCGGCCTCGCGCCGCGTCGCGGCCTTTGCATCCTTGCTCGCGCTGGCCTGTGCGGGACTCCTGATCCTCGTCGGCCAGCTCGGCTGGCCACCGGTTGCAGACACCAGCGCCGCGGAACGCGGCGTGCTGATGGCGTGCGGCGTCGTCTCGGCAACACTCTATGCCGCCGGCCTTGCCTTCGGCGCGGAATCGCTCGCGCGCACCAGCGTTGCGCTGCTGTCGCGCGAGGAGGAGCGCTATCGCCTGCTGGCCCGCAACATGAGCGACGTCGTCTCGCGGCATCAGCGCAACGGTGCGGTGCAGTTCATCTCGCCGGCGGCGGAAGCCATGCTCGGGATGCCGGTGGCTCAACTGCTGGGGCATGGCCTGTTCGACCGCGTCCATGTCGCCGATCGCCCGGCCTATCTCACCGCGCTCTCCGATGCCGCGCGCGGCGACGTGCGCAGCATCGAGTTCCGGCTGCGGCGTGAGCCCGACGGTTCGGAGCGCGGCCAGGTCGATTTCCTCTGGGTCGAGATGCGCTGCCGCCCGCTCGACCAGGATATCGGCCAGAATCCCCATAGCGACGTCACGCGCGAGGCCGAGGTCGTCGCCGTGATGCGCGACGTCACCGACCACAAGCTGTCCGAGCAGGCGCTGGATCAGGCGCGCAGCGCCGCGGAAGCTGCCGATGCCGCCAAGACGCGCTTCCTCGCTACCATGAGCCACGAGCTGCGCACGCCGCTGAACGCCATCATCGGCTTCTCCGAGATGATCGCGCAGGAGCAGACCCTGATGCTGGGTGCGGCCCAGCGCCAGGAATACGCCCAGCTCATCAACGATTCCGGCCAGCACCTGTTGTCGGTCGTCAACGGCATCCTGGACATGTCGAAGATGGAGTCGGGCAATTTCGAGATCGCGTCCGAGCCGTTCGCGCCGCGCGCCTCGCTGCTGCATTGCTGCAATCTCTTGGCGCTGAAGGCGCGGGAGAACGGCATCGATCTCATCACCGATGCGCCGCAGGATCTGCCCGTCATGACCGGTGATCCCAGGGCGTTCAAGCAGATCGTGCTCAATCTCGTCGCCAACGCCATCAAGTTCACCGAGCGCGGCGGTCAGGTCTCGGTGACCGCTTCGGTGTCGGATTCGCAGCTGACGCTGCGCATCAGCGACACCGGCGTCGGCATTGCGCCCGACGATCTCAAGCGCATCGGCGCGCCGTTCTTCCAGGCGGGCAAGACCTATCAGCGCCGTCACGAGGGAACCGGTCTCGGACTTTCGATCGTGAAGAGTCTCGTGGCGTTGCATCTCGGCGAATTGACGGTACAAAGCAGGTTGGGAGAGGGCACCGCCGTCACCGTCAGGCTGCCGCTCGTCTACACGCCGCCGCAAGTCAAGCCGGTCGAGAGCAAGGTCGCGACGCTGACGCCGGTGCTGCGCCAGGATCTTCAAAACCAAACTCACGACCAGTCTCAGGACCAACCCGCTCTGGTGAAGAAAAGTGCCTAGGAAGTCTACCAAGGACGAAGCCGCTCCGCGCCGCCGTGGCGCCAAGGCCGCGGTGGTCGATGTCGAGACCGAGCGTAACCTCGTGATGCGCGTGCTGCTGCACAGCCCCAAGGACACGCTGGCCGGTCTCGTCGCCGTCGCCGCGATCGGCGCGATCGTTGCCAATGCGCTGTTCCTGCAGACCGGCCGGCATCCGGCGCCGATGTTCGGCACCGTGATCAATCTTCCCGCACCGTCCTCCGTGGCGCTGTCGAATCCCTTGCCGCGTCCGCGCCCCGTCGGTGCCGATACGTCGCCGCTGGAGCCGCGCGCGACCGAGTTCCGCGCCGAGCCCAAACCTGCCGAGCGAGCCGCCGAGAAGCCGCCCGAGAAACCCGTCGAGGCGACCGCATCGACGCCGCGCGCGGGCAGTGATCCCATGACCAATCTGGTCAAGGCGACGACCTCGACGCCGCCGTCGGCCATGCGTCCACCGGCGCCGATTCCCGTGCCGCAGAGCCCGGCCGCACGGCGTATCGCCGGCGTGCAGCGCGCGCTGTCCGAATATGGCTATGGCAATCTGAAGATCACGGGCACGATGAGCGGCGAGACCCAGTCCGCGATCCAGAAGTTCGAGCGCGAGCACAAGATGCAGGTCACCGGCCAGCTGTCCGACCGGCTGCTGCGCGAGCTCGGCGCTGCGATCGGCCATCCTGTCGAGTAGCCTCACCGCCCCCTGTCATTGACGCCGATCAATTCCGGGCATCGCGCGCCGGCAAGCCTGGCCGCGTCCAGCAGGCGCGATTTGCTTGGGATCAATGACGGCCGACGGCTTCGGGGAACATGATCGCTCATCTTCAACGAAGAAGAGAGGTTGTCATGTTCAAGGTCTCGGTTCTGGTCTGGATCATGCTGGGTACGGTGCTGGCGGGCGTCAGTCTGATCGTCGTGCTGATGGTGCCGAGCTTCGCCGCCGACGCCATCAGGAACATCCCCTATGCGGTCGCCGTGGGATTCGCACTTGCAATGCCGCTGTCATACCTCGTTGCGCGCCAGATCAACGGCGGGCAAGGTGTAAGCAAGGCGTGACAATCGGACGCTGAGACTGGCGGCGCGCGTCACGCTGGCCTATCGTTCGACTCATGCGTTTGAAATCCAACATATGGGTGGCGGCTTACCTGCGCCGTTGCCAGACCGAAGGCGTGTTCGGCGCGGTACGCCGTCGCGGTGCCGAGGAGGCGGGCGCGGTGTTCGTGAAAGTGTCGCTGCTCGACGGCCATGCGATGCTCTACGCGCCGGCGCCGCAGACCTCTTACGACGACGGCCGCCCCGTCGATCGCTTCTTCGTGCCGGTGGCGCCGCAAGCCCTGCCGGAGCACACGATCGAGGAACGGCTGACGAAGGAAATCCGCTTCGATCCGGACGCCTGGATCGTCGAGACCGAGGATCGTGCCGGACGGCATTTCCTTGAGCTGGCGAAGACGTAGCTGCGGCCCCACCGTGTCCCGGACAAGCGGCGACGCGTCAGCGTTGCCGTGCAGAGCCGGGCCCCAGAAGGCGGCATCAACGAAGGCGGAGAGATGGGCCCCGGCTCAGCAGCGCATCGTCGAGGGGCGCTGCGCTGCGTCCGGGGCACGACTGCGCGCTGCGCTCGCAATGACGAGCTTGGGGAGATGCCGCGCGCCTCACGCTCAGCGTCAGCGGGTTTCAGCGCTCCGATGATCCGTCGGTGCCGGTGCGGCGCGGCGGCATTGCGCCGGGCTGCACGCCCGGCCGGGTCTGGCTTGCGCCCGCGCGGGCGCGCTGGCGTTCGCCGTCATGAAGTGACGACTGGTACTTTGCGCGGGTGACGGCGAGCGTCGAGCCGCGCCAGGCCGCCAGCATCACCAGCGCCGAGCGGTCGCTGAGGCGGTCGTAGAGCCGCGACAACCGGTACACCTCGTTCACGGACGTGCCGATCTCCGGCTTGAAGAACAGCAGGATGCGCTGGAAGTTCGGGCTCGGCATGTCGAGCGCGCGCGCGGCGACCGCGAGCGCTTCGCCGCCGGCATCGTCGACGATCTGGGCCGCGACGCGCGAGGGCAGGATCAGGCTGTCGCCGAGCTCGAGGGTGAAGTTCTCGACATCGCCCGCGATCGCCGCCATCTCCAGGATCTGAATCGCGCGCTTGGCGCGCACGGTCGGAATGCGGGGCGCCGCCTTCAGCGGGGTCTGCGCCAGATTGTGCAGGATCAGCGCGCGCTCGGAGGCGCCGGCGCGGAAGAACATGTCGTGGATCTCGGCGGCGTCTTTCGGCTGCATCGCCATGTTCGCGGCCATGCGCAGCTCGGCGTCGGTCGGCGTGCGGGCCGGCGCGGGGGCGGGTGCGGGCATGGGGATCTCGCGGGCGAGCGGAACCCTGCGGCCTTCCTGGGCTGCGACCAGGCCGAGCTTCTGCAAGACCGGGACAGGCGTCGCCGGATAGATCGCGAGCTTGGCCTTGATGGCCGCGCGCGTGGCATCGTCGACCTGGTCGATCAGCCGCGTTGCAAGCTCGGTGAACTGGCGCTGCTCGTCGTCGCTGTGGACGCGCGTCTGCACATAGAGGTCGGTCAGCACGCGCAACAGCGTCGGCCGAACATCGACGCCTTCGCGACGGGACAGCGACATCAGCCCGTCGAATCCGGGAAACAGCGACTTGGTCATGGAGAGATACGCGACCTGGAAGAGATACTCGTCGCCAGCCTATCGCAGGCTCCTTTAAAGGCTCGTTAAGGAAAACGAGGCGTGAAGCCGAACGCTCGATTTGAAGCGATCTCGTGCCGCATCGGGACGCAGCGGCCGGCCCGTGCGGTTACGGTCCGACCGCGACGTTTACACCCCGTTAACCATGAACTGATCTTAATGAATGCATGTTGCATGAGCGCGCCTGATCGCGCGGCAATTGAAGAGAGCTGACATGGGGACCATCATTGAATTTCCGGCCGGTCGCCGGGTGGGCTCGTCGGGGGATGTCGCTCCGCGCGCGGACATGGGAACGATCCTGATCCTTCCCGTCATCCGTATCGAGCGCGAGGCAGACGAAACCAGCGGCGATCACGGGCCGGAGCAGGGCACAGCGCCGGGGCGCCGTCGTCGCCGTCGCTGATTCCGGGCCTTTGCAATGCCGGACACCATCCGCCAGATCCGGTCTGTCCGATCGGCCGTCCTGCTGACGCTGCTTGGCGCTGCGCTCGGTGCCTGTAGCGGCGGCGATTTCGGCCGCACCCGCGCCGACATGCGCAGCGACGACATGCATCGCTGGCTCGGCGCGGAAGTCACCTCCAGCGTCGGCCTGAGGCCTTCGCAATTCCAGCTCACCGACGAGGAGCGCCAGCTGCGCGACCTCGCCTATCCCATGATCGAGCCGCCGCTGTCGCGCCCCGCCTGGAAGAGCGTGTTCGGCGACTACAAGGCGATGCCGTCACCCTGGCGGCAGAAGATCGTGTTCGACCGCACCATGTACGGCCGCACGCTGATCGACGAGCCGCACCGCTCGCATTCCTCGCGCTATGCGCAGCTGATCGAGGACGTCCGCAACGACATCACCCGCTTCGAGCCGTTCTTCGCATCCGCGATCCGCGTCATCGACCTCGACAGGAAGCGCAACGCCAGCATGGCGCGCGTCTCCGCGCTCTCGCCGAGAGAGAGGGACGACGCGGTGGCGCGCATGCAGGAGAACTCGCTGATCGTGCAGTGGGTGCAGCAATGCCTGGAGCAGCGCATCTCGTCCTATCGCTGGGCACTGGAGCGCCTGGTGATCCAGGCCCCCGACGGCATGGCCGCCGATGCCGACCGCCTGATCGGCGAGCTCGCCGCCCAGACCGCCAATCCGCCGGTCCAGGCACAACCGCCCTATGGGCGCGCGGTGGTTTCGAAGGGCTGAGCAGAAAAGACGCTTCGGCGGCACGTATTGAGCGGTCGGAGCCGTCAGCCCGTCGACTTGACTCTCGATCGGCTTGAAGCCGGGCCGGCAACCGCGACCTCCCGCGTGATCCACTCGGCGAAGACGCGGATCGGTCGCCGCTGCTGGCTCGCGCGCGGGAACACCAGATGGTGGCCGATATAGCGGATGTCGACGGAGCGTCCGGCGAGGGGGGCAACCAGCCGCCTTGTGGCGATCTCGCGTTCGGCAAGCCGGGTTGACTCCAGCGTCACGCCGAGGCCGCTCGACGCCATCGCGATCGCCAGGAAGCTGCGATCGAAGCGCATGCCATGAATGGCAGGCGCCTCGAGCCCGTTGGCGGTGAACCATTGGTGCCACTGCACCTGCTTCACTTCCGAGCGGATCAGCACCTGATCGAGCAGGTCCTTCGGCTTGCGGATTTTCTTCGCGATCTCGGGCGTGCAGAGCGGCGTCACGGTCTCTTCGCCGAGCGGAATGACCTCGACTCCCTCGGCTCTCGGCTGCCCGTAGACGATGTCGATGTCGAAATCGTCGTTGCTGAACCGGGCATATTCCGTGCTGGCGGCGAGCCGGACCTCGAGCTGGGGCTCTGCGGCCATGAAGCGGGCAAGGCGCGGGGCGAGCCACTGCGCGGCAAAGCTCGGCGCGCAGTGCACTCTCAGCAATTGCGGGCCGCGGCCCGCGACCTCTTCGATCCCGCGGCGCAGATTGTCGAAGGCGGCGCCGGCATGACGCATCAGGTTCTCGCCCGCCGGCGTCAGACGGACGGCGCGGGCGCTCCGCTCGAACAATATCGTGCCCATCGCGCTTTCGAGCTTGCGGATGGCGTGGCTCACCGCGCTCGGCGTCAAATGAAGTTCGTTCGCCGCATCCCGGAACGAGCCGGTGCGTGCGGCCGCCTCGAACGCGCGGATGGACGATATCGGAATACTGGACAGCAGCATCCGACGAGTGAACCAAATTCACCTATGCAAGACAACAGCGCGTTTGTCAGAAACGAGGCAGGGGCATAATCAACGGGTCAAGAACAGTGGCGCCGTCGGTGCCGGCAACAGCCATTCAGGGAGGATCACAATGCTGCTACGCGGCAAGACAGCCATCATCACCGGAGCGGCCTCGCCGCGGGGCATCGGCCTTGCAACGGCCCGCCGCTTTGCGGCCGAAGGCGCCCGGGTCGCCATTCTCGACATCGACGGTTCGGCCGCGGAAGCCGCCGCGCGCGGGCTCGAACCCGGCACTGGCGCGCCGCATCTTGGCCTCGCCTTGGACGTCACCGACAAGCAGGCCTGCATCAAGACCGTTGAAGCGGTCATCGCGAAATTCGGCCAGATCGACATCCTCATCAACAATGCGGGCGTGACGCAGCCGGTGAAACTTCTCGACATCACCCCTGAAGATTGGGACCGCATCCAGGGCGTCAATTTGAAGGGCATCCTGTTCCTGTCGCAGGCGGTGATCCCGCATATGCGCAAGCGCAGGAGCGGGTCGATCGCGTGCATGTCGTCGGTCTCCGCCCAGCGCGGCGGCGGCATCTTCGGCGGACCGCATTACTCGGCAGCCAAGGCCGGCGTGCTCGGCCTCGCCAAGGCGATGGCCCGCGAATTCGGGCCCGACGGTATCCGCGTCAACTGCGTGACGCCGGGCCTGATCGGCACCGATATCACCGCGGGCAAGCTCACCGACGAGATGCGGACGAAGATTCTCGAAGGCATACCGCTCGGCCGCCTCGGCGAGGCCGCCGACGTCGCGGGCATCTACACTTTCCTCGCCTCGGACCTGTCGGCCTATGTCACCGGTGCGGTCATCGACGTGAACGGCGGCATGCTGATCCACTGAGCGAGGAGGAGATATACATGGCAAAACCGACACTCCCGAACGCGCCGACGCTGGCACAACGCGCCCGCAATATCCGCCGCAACGCCTTGCTGATGGGCGAGGTCCAGGGCCAGGGCTATATCGCCCAGGCGCTCGACATCGCCGACGTGCTGGCGGTGGCCTATTTCCACGCGATGCGCTTTCGCGCTGAAGATCCGGTCTGGGAAGGCCGCGACCGCTTTCTGCTGTCGAACGGACACTATGCGATCGCACTTTATGCGGCGCTGATCGAGGCCGGGGTCATTCCGGAAGCGGAACTCGCGACCTATGGCTTCGACGAGAGCCGTCTGCCGATGTCGGGCATGGCCTCCTACACCCCGGGCATGGAGATGTCCGGCGGCTCGCTCGGCCTTGGCCTTGGCATTGCCGTCGGCATGGCGCTCGGGCTGAAGCGCAAGAAATCGGCGGCGCGCATTTTCACGCTGTTCTCCGACGGCGAGCTCGACGAGGGCTCGAAATGGGAAGCCATCATGTCTGCTGCCCATCACAAGCTCGACAACATCATCGCAATCGTCGACGTCAACAATCAGCAGGCCGACGGTCCCTCCAAGCAGATGCTCGGCTTCGAGCCGCTGGTCGATAAGCTCGAGGCCTTCGGCTGGTTCGTGCAGCGCGTCGATGGCAACGATCTCGACGCAGTGGTGGGGGCTTTCGATGCCGCGACGGCGCATGCCGAGCCGAAGCCTCGCATGATCGTCGCCGACACGTTGATGGGCAGGGGCGTTCCCTTCCTGGAGCAGCGTGAGAAGAACCATTTCATTCGCGTCGAGCCGCATGAATGGCAGCTCGCGCTGTCTGCACTGAACGCGGGAGACCAGCCATGAAGTCCGCCGGATCGACCCCCTCGGCAAAGCCGCGCCTGACCACGTCGGCCATGATCGCCTCGATCGCAGCGGAGGGCCAGCGCACCAAGCCCGCGCCCTTCGGCCACGCGCTCGTCGAGCTCGCCCGCAGCCGCGAGGACGTGGTCGGCATGACCGCCGATCTCGGCAAATACACCGACCTGCACATCTTCGCGCAGGCTTTTCCCAATCGTTACTACCAGATGGGCATGGCCGAGCAGCTGCTGTTCGCCGCAGCCTCGGGGCTCGCCGCCGAAGGCTTCATGCCGTTCGCGACGACCTACGCGGTGTTCGCCTCGCGCCGGGCTTACGACTTCATCCACCAGACCATTGCGGAAGAAGACCGCAACGTGAAGATCGCCTGCGCGCTGCCCGGCCTGACCTCGGGCTATGGACCCAGCCACCAGGCGGCCGAGGATCTCGCCCTGTTCCGCGCGATGCCGAACATGACGGTGATCGATCCCTGCGATGCGCACGAGATCGAGCAGGTCGTGCCGGCGATCGCCGCGCATCGCGGACCGGTCTATATGCGCCTGCTGCGCGGACAGGTGCCGCTGGTGCTCGACGAGTACAATTACCGGTTCGAGCTCGGCAAGGCTGCGTTGCTTCGTGACGGTGGCGACGTCCTGATCATCTCCTCGGGCATCATGACCATGCGCGCGCTGGAGGCGGCCCAGGCCTTGTCGGACGACCGCATTGATGCGGCTGTCCTGCACGTTCCGACCATCAAGCCGCTCGACACCGAAGCGATCCTGCGCGAAGCGGGCAAGCCCGGCCGCCTCGTCGTCGTCGCCGAGAACCACACCGTGATCGGCGGGCTCGGCGAGGCCGTGGCGACGCTGCTGATGCGCGCGGGCGTTCATCCCGCGTTCCGGCAGATCGGACTTCCCGACGAGTTTCTCGCCGCCGGCGCGCTGCCGACGCTGCACGACCGCTACGGCATCTCGACCGCGGAAGTGAAGCGGCAGATCAAGGAGTGGCTGCGCTAGCGGCCCGCCTTCACGATCGAATCGACCGACATGCTTCGCAGCGCCGCTGCGAAGCACGACGGCTGCTGTCCAATGCCGGCGCATCGAGAGCCGGCCAGCAGCAACACGGGCGGTGAAGAGCCGCCTTTAGATCAACCAATCCATGCTCGACAGGAGGAAACGATGACCTTGCGCAAGCCGATAACTCTCAGCCGCCGCAAGTTGCTCATGGCCGGCGCCGCCGTGCCGCTATGTGCCATTCTCACCCGCCCGGCCTCGGCCGCGGAATTCACCTACAAGCTTGCGACGGGGCAGGATCCGACGCACCCCGTCAACATCCGCGCCAAGGAAGCTGCCGACCGCATTCGCGAGGCGACGAGCGGACGGCTCGAGATCAATCTGTTCCCGGCGAACCAGCTCGGATCGGATACCGACCTGTTGACGCAGGTCCGCAACGGCGGCGTCGAGTTCTTCAACCTGTCCTCGCTGATCCTCGCGACGCTGGTGCCGGCCGCAGGCATCGTCAACCTCGGCTTTCTCTTCACGAACTATGACGCGGTCTGGAAGGCGATGGATGGCGAGCTCGGCGCCTATATCCGCGCGCAGATCGCGCGGACGCCGATCATGGCGGTGTCGAGCCCCTGGGATAACGGCTTCCGCCACGTCACGTCGTCCGGCCGCGAGATCAGGACGCCGGACGATCTCAAGAACTTCAAGCTGCGCGTGCCGGCCGCTCCCAATCTGACGTCGTTGTTCCAGGCGCTCGGGGCAGGCCCCGCGCCGATCAATTTCAACGAGGTTTACTCCGCGCTCCAGACCAAGGTGGTCGACGGTCAGGAAAATCCGCTGCCGATCATCGCGACGGCCCGGCTGTACGAGGTGCAGAAGACCTGTTCCCTGACCGGGCATGTCTGGGACAATTACTGGATCCTCGGCAACAAGCGCGCCTTCGAAAAGCTGCCGAAGGATGTGCAGCAGATCGTCACACGCGAGCTGGATCGCTCGGCCAAGGACGAGCGTGCGGACGTCGCCAAGCTCAGCGAGTCCTTGCGCGCCGACCTGACCGCCAAGGGCATGCAGTTCATCGACGTCGACCGCGGCGCATTCCGCCAGGCCCTGGCGAAGACCAGCTTTTACGCCGACTGGAGGGCCAAGTTCGGCGATGAGGCCTGGACTCAGCTCGAGAAAGCGGCGGGCAAGCTGTCATGACCGCGATCAACCATATGCCTGGGATCGATCAGGGCGCCGCGGGTGCGGCGCCTCAATCCCGTGTGCACCGCTGGGCCGTCGCGGCCAACAAGGTGCTTGGTCATGTGGTTGCGATCCCGGCGGCGCTCCTGGTGCTCGCCGAGATCGTCGTTTTGTCGGCCGGCATCGTCGGACGATATGTCTTTCACGCTCCGATCATCTGGGCGGATGAGCTTGCCGGCATCCTGTTCCTGTGGTTCGCCATGCTGGGATCGGTGATCGCGTTCCAGCGCGGTGAGCACATGCGGATGACGGCCATCATCGGCATGCTCCGTCCCGACGCACGTGCCTTCCTGGACGTCGTTGCCGCCGCGGCATCGCTGGCATTCCTGCTGCTGGTGGTCCACCCTGCCTACGAGTTCGCGGCCGACGAGGTGTTCGTCACGACCCCGGCGCTCGAAATCGTCAACAGCTGGCGGGCTGCCGCGTTACCCGTTGGCATCGGATTGATGCTGGTCGCGGCGGTCCTGCGGCTCGCCCGCATCTCGAGCCTGCGCAGCCTGCTCGCGGCTGGGGCGCTCGTCGCCGGCATCATCGCCGCGCTCGTCCTCATCGCGCCGGTATTGAAACCGCTCGGCAATCTCAACCTGCTGATCTTCTTCGTGGTCATCGTCGGCGCCATGGTGCTGGCGGCGGTGCCGATCGCCTTTGCCTTCGGTCTTGCCACCGTCGGATATCTGGCGCTGACGACGAACACGCCCGATGCGGTCATCATTGGTCGCATGGACGAAGGCATGAGCCATCTGATCCTGCTGGCCGTGCCGCTCTTCGTGTTCCTCGGCCTGCTGATCGAGATGACCGGCATGGCGCGGGCCATGGTCGGCTTTCTCGCCAGCCTGCTCGGCCACGTGCGCGGCGGCCTGCATTATGTGCTGGTCGGCGCAATGTACCTGGTGTCGGGCATCTCCGGCTCGAAGGCGGCGGACATGGCCGCCGTGGCGCCGGTGCTGTTTCCGGAGATGACCAAGCGCGGCGCCAGGCCCGGTGATCTCGTGGCGCTGCTCGCGGCGACCGGGGCCCAGACCGAGACCATTCCGCCGTCGCTCGTCTTGATCACCATCGGCTCGGTGACGGGCGTGTCGATCGCGGCGTTGTTCACCGGGGGGCTGCTGCCCGGCATCGTGCTCGCCATCGGTCTCTGCGCCGTGGTCTGGTGGCGATACCGGGGCGAGGACCTGTCGCATGTGAAGCGGGCCACGGGGAGGGAGATCGGCCGCGCCTTCGTCATTGCCATCCCGGCAATGGCGCTGCCCTTCGTCATCCGCGCCGCGGTGGTCGAGGGCGTCGCCACCGCGACCGAAGTTTCGACCATCGGCATCGTCTACTCGGTGCTCACCGGGCTTCTGATTTATCGTCAGTTCTCCTGGCGCCGCCTCTACCCAATGCTGGTGGAGACCGCGTCATTGTCCGGCGCGATCCTGCTGATCATCGGCGCTGCGACAGGGATGGCGTGGGCTCTGACGCAATCGGGTTTCTCGGCCTCGCTTGCAAAGTTCATGACGGCGCTGCCGGGCGGAACGCCTGTCTTTCTCGGCGTGACGATCCTCGCCTTCGTCATTCTGGGCAGCGTGCTGGAAGGCATCCCCGCCATCGTCCTGTTCGGGCCGCTATTGTTTCCGATCGCCCGCCAGGTCGGCGTGCACGAAGTGCACTACGCGATGGTCGTCGTGCTCGCGATGGGTATCGGCCTGTTCGCCCCGCCATTCGGCGTCGGCTATTACGCGGCCTGCGCCATCAGCCGCATCAGTCCCGACGAGGGTATCAAGCCGATCGTCGGCTATATCGTGGCCCTGCTGATCGGCACGCTGATCGTCGCGGCGATCCCGTGGATCTCGACCGGCTTCCTGTGACGCGGAGCCGGGCGGCGCTCACCGCTGCCCGTCATGCACGGAGATCTCCGACGCCTTGAGGCCGCCGATGCGGGCGTGGGGGCGGCCGCCGGTCGCCATCACGAGGCCGAAGGCGATCTCGTCGCGCCGTGGCGCGTCCCACAGCGTCATCTCCGCGGTGCCGAAATGGCTGCGGACATAGGCGGCATGGATGTGGCCGAGCGGCACCATCAGGCGCGTGCCCGGACCGCCGATGGTCTTCGCCGCCGGCACGATTGCTTTGGGTTGACCCAGCACCTCGCGCATGCCGTGGCCGCCGGCTTCATGCCAGACGGCGCCATGCTCGAGCTCGCCGTCTTCGCCGACGATGATGCCCTTGCCATAGGCTTCGATCCGCGGCGCACCGCCGAGCTGTGCGATCAGCGCGCCAGCGAGCTCGCGCCCGAGCTCACGCAAGGCCGCCTGGAACGGCATCAGATCGGGCTCATAGCGGCCGGCGAAAGGATTGCGGATCACCGCGACGGCGGTTCCGACCAGCAGCGGCTTCTCCAGCCGTGGGCCGCGCTCATGCCAGATGGTCTCGACGCTGAGCGCGGTCTTGCGAATATCGTAGGACGACATGCTGAAGCTAGGCCTCGTCCACGACGGGATTGCTGAGCACGCCGATGTTCTCGATCTCGACCTCGACCAAATCGCCGGGCTTGAGGAAGATCGGCGGCTTGCGGGTGAAGCCGACGCCGGCCGGCGTGCCGGTGGCGATGACGTCGCCGGGCACGAGATCGAAGATCGTCGAGCAATATTCGATCAGCCGCGGAATCGAGAAGATCAGCATCGAGGTGTCGGAGGACTGCACGGTCGCGCCGTTGACGCGCGTCTCCAGCTTGAGCTTCGTGGGATCGCCGATCTCGTCCGGCGTGACCAGCCACGGTCCGAACGGGCCGGTGCCGACGAAGTTCTTGCCGGAGGCGATCTGCTGGGCGTGGCGCTGCCAGTCGCGCACGCTGACGTCGTTGTAGATCGAATAGCCCGCGACATGATTCCATGCATCGGTCTGGCTGATATGACGGCCGCCCTTGCCGATGACGACGGCGAGCTCGCCCTCCCAATCGAAATTGTCCGAGACCTTCGGCCGGATCACCGGCGCGTTGTGCGCAACCTGGGAACGCCAGACCCGCAGGAAGATCGGCGGAAATTCCGTGATCTCGCGCTTCATGCCGAACGCCACGGCTTCGTTGTGGTGGTCGAGATAATTGCGCACGGCGCAGACGATCTTCTCGGGCCGCGGGATCACCGGCAGGTATTTGACGTCGCTCAGCGCCAGCGTGGGCTTGTGCCCGGCGACGATCGCCTCGCGCTTGGCGTAGTCATCGCTGCCGAGAAAGTCCGCAAGCGTCGGGTACTGGGGCAGGGCGCGGCCCAGATCCACCACGCCGTTTTCGACAACGGCCCCCCAGCTTTCCCGATTTCCATCCAAGAACGACAGCAGCTTCATGGTTTCGCCCTAACGGTTTCGATTTTCGATCTGACGTATTATTTTCGAAAATTAGGCCGGGCGCAAGTCTGCTGCGTGAAAATGCAGGTCGCCTATTCGGCGTCGAGCAGATGGCCGGCGTATTTGGCGACGTTGTCGGAGGTCGAGCGGATATGGGTCTCGATCAACTGCACGGTGAGATCGGCATTGCGCGAGATGGCGGCCTGCATGATGGCCTGGTGCTCGCCGGCCTTGTCGCGCGGGCGCGGCCGGAAATTGGCGGAGAGATGCCGATAGCGCTCGGCGCGATCGAACAGCTCGGCGCGAATGGCGAGCAGCGTCGCCGAGCCGCAGGCGGAGACCAGCGCCTGGTGGAACTGGCGATGGGCGATCTTCCACTCGGGATCGCGCAAGGGATGCTCGGGATCGCGCTGCTCGATCCGCTTCAATCGGTGCAGTGTGGAGATTACGGCGATTTCCCAGTCGTCATCGCCCCGCTCGATCGAGCGGCGTATCAATTCCACCTCGATCAGCACCCTTGCATCGGTGACCTCCACCAGATCCTGGCGGCTGACCGGCGCCACGCGAAAGCCGCGCTGCTCCTGGGCGTCGACCAGTCCTTCGGCTGCAAGCGCGGTCAGCGCCTCGCGCAGCGTGGTAAAACTCACGCCGAAGCGTTCGCGCAGCACGTCGAAGCGCAGCGGCTCGCCGGGCGGAAGGGCGCAGGCAATGATCTCCTCGCGCAGCCGATGCGTGATGTCGGCGGCGATGGTCTTGCCGAATTCCTTGCGGGGGCGGACGGCGCTCTCGGGCATGGGACCTGTCGCTGAATCGATGCCTCAACATGCCGCGCTAACGACCATCTTGCAATAATTTTCGTAAACGGTATGATTTTCGAAAATATGGTCCGGGGAGCGCGTGAAGTCATGAGGGCGGTGCTGGTGCGTCAGCCGGGTGGGCCGGATGCACTTGAGGTGGTCGAGCGTCCGGTGCCTGTGCCCGGAGCCGGCCAGGTGCAAATCCGGGCCGAGGCGTTCGGGGTCGGTCAACCCGACGTGCTGATCCGGCGCGGCGTCTACAAATGGATGCCGCCGCTGCCGGCCAATCCCGGCAACGACGTCGCGGGGCGCATTTCCGCGCTCGGGTCCGGCGTCGAGGGCTTTGCCGTCGGCCAGAAGGTGCTGCTCAGCGCCCGCGATCTGCCCCAACGCGGCGGCTGCTACGCCGACTATGTGGTCGCGCCAGCGGATGCCGTTCACGCGCTGCCCGACAACGTCGACCTGCAGGCGGCCGTGTGTCTGTCGAACTACCAGGTCGCTTACGCGCTGCTGCACGAGTGCCGCCATCCCCGCGCGCCCGCAAGCGTGCTGGTGATTGGGGCTGCCGGCGGCGTCGGCACGGCGCTGGTGCAACTGGCCAAGCTTGCCGGGATGACCGTCATCGGCACGGTCTCCACCGAGGAGAAGGCCGCATTCGCCAGGGCGAACGGCGCCGATCACATCATCTTCTACCGAAGCGAGGATGTGGTGGCGCGCACCCGAGAGCTGACGAAGGGCGAGGGCGTCGGCCTCGTGCTCGATCACGTCTGCGGGCCCGAATTCACAGCCTATCTCGGCGCGCTCGGCAAATGGGGCACGCTGCTGTCGTACAACGCCTTCGCCGGATTGCCGGAGGAGAATTTGATGGCGGCGATGCGCGATCATCTCGACATCTGTCCGGCGATACGCTGCTTCTCCTTCCACATCTACGATCACGATCGCGACGGCCGACGTGCCCTGATGCGCAGCGTGATCGAGGCCTTGAGCCGCAATGCGATCAAGCCGGCGATCTCGGCAGTGCTCAAGCTCGACGAGGTCAGCAAGGCGCATACGCTGCTGGAGCAGGGCTCCGCGCTCGGCAAGATCATCATGATTCCATGAGGGGGTGGACCGCACGATGAGCACACAAGCACCCATTGCACGCTTCACCCGGCTGCGGCACGCGACCTTCACCTCACCCGATCCGGAGCGGCTGCTCGATTACTACCGCGCCGTGATCGGACTTGGCCTTGTTGCCCGAGACGGAGACCGCCTGTTCCTCGCCAGTGATTCCGAGCAGCTCTCGCTGGTGATCGAGCCCGGCGACGCCGCGCTGAAGAGCATCGCGTTCGAAATATCGCCTGATGTCCAGCTGGAGGCGCTGGGCGCCGCACTGAAGCAGGCGGATCTGCGGCCCGAGATCCACAGCGATTTCCTGCCCGGCGTGTCCAGGCTGCTCTCCTTCACCGATCCCGAAGGCACCCGGTTCGAGCTGATCCAGGGCTGGACGCCGACGCCCGCGCAGGAGCGGATCGGCGCGCTCGCGGTCGCCAAGCTCGGCCATGTCGCGCTGCGCACGCCCGATCCGCGCGCGGCCTCGGAGTTCTATGCCAAATTCATGGGCCTGCGCGTCTCCGACTGGATCGAGGACCGCTTCGTCTTCATGCGCAGCGGCTTCGAGCATCACACGCTCAACTTCGCCCGCGCACCGGTCCGCAGTCTTCATCACTTCGCCTTCGAGTTGCGAGGCCCCGAGCACATGCACCAGGCCTGCGACCATCTCGCGCGGCACAAATTGCCTGTGCTCTGGGGACCGGTGCGTCATGGCCCCGGCCACAACACCGCGATCTACCACCGCAATCCCGATGGACATCTGGTCGAGCTGTTTTGCGATCTCGACCGGATGGTGGACGAGGAGCTCGGCTATTTCGAGCCGCGTCCCTGGCATCGCGATCGTCCGCAGCGGCCAAAAGTCTGGGTCGGGCTGCCGCGCGACGTCTGGGGTATGCCGCCATCGCCTGATTGCACGGAGTTCGCGCGCTAGCGAATTCTATTCGATCTGAATGACGCCGCACGCGCTGCGGCCAACGACATAACAATTGAGGGAGAAGCATCCATGCGAGGGATGAAGCGGCTTGCTGCGGCCATTTTTCTGTTCGGCGGTTGTCTGGTGACCGGCCCGGCATGGGCGGACAATTATCCGTCGCGTCCGATCCGCCTGCTGCATGGCTTTGCCGCCGGCGGCGCCGCCGACACGCTGTCGCGCATCATCGCCGACGGACTGTCGAAGAAGCTCGGGCAGCCGATCGTCGTCGAGGCCAAGCCGGGTGCCGGTGGCAACATCGCGGCGGATGCCGTCGCCAAGGCGGCGCCCGACGGTTACACGCTCGGCCTCGTCACCGGAGCGCACGCGATTTCCGCGGCGACCTACAAGAGCCTCGCCTATCAGCCGGCCGAAAGCTTCGAGATGGTCTCGACGCTGGTCTACTATGCGCTCGTCATCGCCGTGCGCAGCGACTACCCCGCAAAATCGCTCGGCGAGCTCATTGCCATGGCCAAGGCAAAGCCGGGTTCGCTCAGCTTCGGATCGGTCGGCTTCGGCAGCACGCATCATCTTGCGGGTGAATTGCTCAACGCCACAGCCGGCATCGAGATCGTGCACGTACCGTATCGCGGCGATTCGCAATCTACCACCGCGCTGCTTGGTGGCGACGTCCCGGTCATCGTCGGCACGCCCGTCCTGCTCGCCCCGCAGATCCAGAGCGGCGCGATCCGCGGCTTGGCGGTGACGTCGCCGACGCGCACAACGCTGCTGCCGGACGTCCCGACGGTGCAGGAGGCCGGCATCAAGGGCTACGACGTGCGCACCTGGGCCGGCCTGCTGGCGCCCAAGGGCACGCCGCCCGCCATCATCGCCGCGCTCAATGCCGCGACGCTGGACGCGCTCGCCGACCCCGAGCTCAGGCAGCGGCTGGAGACGGCCGTCGGCGGTGAGGTCCGCGGCAGCTCGCCGGAGGAGATGAAGACGCTGATCGAGACCGAGATCGCCAAATGGACCGGCGTGGTCGAGCGGGCGAAGATCCCCAAGATCTGAGCTGAAGCCCGCAGGCGGCCCTCGCTCACGAATGCTTGACCGGGATCAACGAATGCCTCCGGCCTCGGAGTATGTTACTAGGGAGAACATTCCAGTCCGAAGGTAAGTCGATATTGATGCGCCTCGTCCGTACCATCCTGGCATTCGCGATCGCCATATCCTTGGCGATGCTGCCCGTTGGCGCGTCCGCATCCAGCCTTGCCATGTCGTCGGACGACATGCAGGCGACCATGCAGATGGGCAGCGACGCCGGCATGGCGATGGACGATTGCTGCCCCGACATGAAGGGGGCGCCCTCCCAGCCCAGCGGCTACAAATGCGGGATGGGCTTCTGCTGCGTCGGCGGCACCATCGCGCTCGATGCCATCAGGCCCGTCGTCTTCGGGTATTTCGCCGTAGCGGTGAGCACGATCGCCATCCCCGAGGATCAGGTCGTCTCCGTCCGCGGCAGCAGGCCTCCCTTCCGACCTCCTCGAATCTGATCTCGCAACAGCCGAACGCACGCAGCACGCCTGCGCGCGACGACGACTGACGTGTGCGCCATGCGCCACGGCGAAAGATCAGATCATGAGGACAGGACAATGCTCTCCAAATTCAGCACCGCGGCGCTCGCCGCCACCCTTTCGCTTGCCGCTTCCGCCGCGGTGGCGGGCGCCGGCGATTACGCTTTCGAGCCCGTCACTGCGCAAATGAAGAAGGGCGACGACGTCACGCTCTCGGTTCGCCTGACCAACAAGCAGACCGGCAAGCCGGTCGCGGACGCCGTCATCTTCAAGACTCGCGTCGACATGGCCCCGGACGGCATGGCCGAGATGGAATCGGCGGTGGCGCCGCTGCCGTCGCAGGAGCCGGGCGTCTACGCCTTCCGGACGGACCTGCCGATGGCCGGCCGCTACCAGGTCACGCTGTCGGCCAAGGTGCAGGGCGAGGCGGAGACCGTCACCGGCAAGGTGGTCGTCACGGCGACCAAGTGAGCATGCGGACGCCGCGCGCGGCGTCCGAACTCCTCTTTCCCATTCACATGGACGCGCGCATCGCGCGCGAGGACACACCATGAAGACGCTGCGTCTCCTGACGATTCTCGCTCTCGGCGGTGGCCTCGCCCTGGGGGCGTACCGGTCCTCGAATGACAGCCGCTGGTCCGCTCATGCCGAGGTGACCCCGGCTGCGGCCCGGACGGAGCGAACTCCGCTCTATTACCGCGATCCCAGTGGCGCGCCGCTTTGGTCGGCCGGTCCGAAGAAGGACGACCGCGGGCGCGACTATCTGCCGGTCTACGATGACGAACAGGCGATTGCAGTGGCACCGAAGCCAGCGCAGGCGGCTTCCACGCGAAAAATCCTCTACTACCGCAATCCCATGGGCCTGCCCGACACCTCGCCGGTGCCGAAGAAGGACCCGATGGGGATGAACTACGTCCCCGTCTACGAAGGCGACGAGGCCGACGACGGCACGGTCAAGCTCTCGCCGGGCAAGATCCAGCGCACCGGCGTGAAATCCGAGCCGGTCGAGCGACGGACGATCCGCGTCACGGTCAAGGCACCCGGCACGATCCAGCTCGACGAGCGCCGCGTCTCGGTGATCGCGATGCGCGCCGAAAGTTTCGTGCAGAAGGTCGCCGACGTCACCACCGGCACGCGCGTGAAGGCGGGCCAGCCGCTGATGGAGATCTACAGTTCGGCGGTTGCGTCCGCGGCCGCGGAATATCTTGCGACGATCACCTCCAAGACGGTGGGCGGCGTCGAGGTCTATGGCCGCGGCTCGCGGCAACGGCTGGTCAATCTCGACGTCCCCGAGCAGGTCATCGCCGAGATGGAAAGGACGCGCGTTGCGCCCGTCACCATCCATTGGTCGGCGCCGCGCGAGGGCATCGTGCTCGAGCGCAACGCGATCGAAGGCATGCGCGCCAATCCCGGCGACGTGCTGTTCCGCATTGCAGACACCTCGCTGGTCTGGGCGCTGGTCGACGTCGCCGAGCGCGATCTCGGCAATATTGCGGTGGGGCAGTCGGTGGCGGTGCGTGCGCGGAGCTTTCCCGGCCGCGTCTTCAGCGGCAAGATCGCAATCGTCTATCCGCAGGTGAACCGCGACACGAGGACGGTTCGCGTCCGGATCGAGCTTGCCAATCCCGATGCGGCGCTGCTGCCGGACATGTACGTCGATGCCGACATCGACACGGCTGATGCCGCGCCGGTGCTGGCGATCCAGGACAGCTCCGTGCTCGACACCGGCACGCGCCAGGCCGTCCTCGTCGACAAGGGGGAAGGGCGCTTCGAGCCGCGTGAGGTGAAGCTCGGCCGGCGCGGCGGCGGCTATATCGAGGTGCGCGAGGGGCTCGCAGACGGCGAGGCGGTGGTCACATCCGCCACCTTCCTGATCGATGCGGAAAGCAATCTGAAGGCCGCGCTCAAGGGTTTTGCGGAAGGAGCGCCACAGGCGTCCGATGCGGGCCATGCGACGGGAGAGCACAAATGATCGCCCGCATCATCGCCTGGTCGGCGCGCAATTTGCTGCTGGTGCTGTTCGGCACCGGCTTTGCGGCCGCCGCCGGTCTCTATGCGCTGATCCACCTGCCGCTCGATGCGATCCCGGATCTCTCCGACACCCAGGTCATCGTCTACACCGAATATCCCGGCCAGGCGCCGCAGGTGATCGAGGACCAGGTGACCTATCCCCTGACCACGGCGATGCTGACCGTGCCGAAATCGAAAGTCGTGCGCGGCTTCTCCTTCTTCGGCGCCTCGTTCGTCTACGTGATCTTCGAGGACGGCACTGACATCTATTGGGCGCGCTCGCGCGTGCTGGAATTTTTGAACGGCGCAGCATCGAGGCTTCCCGCCGGCGTCACCCCGACCATCGGGCCTGATGCGACCGGCGTCGGCTGGGTCTACCAATATGCGGTCCTGTCGAAGGAATTGAACCTGGCGGACACCCGCACGATCCAGGACTGGAATCTGAAGTTCGCGCTGGCCAAGGCCGAAGGCGTCGCCGAGGTCGCCAGCATCGGCGGCTTCGTCAAGCAGTACAACGTGGTGCTCGACCCGCAGCGGATGCGCGACCGCGGCATCAGCATGCAGAAGATCCGTGAGGCGATTCGCGCCAGCAACGCCGATGTCGGCGGACGCACCGTCGAGCTCGCCGAATTCGAATACGTCATCCGCGGCAAGGGCTACATCAAGAGCATCAACGATCTCGGCAACATCGTGCTGAAGACGAGCAATGGCACGCCGGTGCTGCTCCGCGACGTCGCCCATGTCGAGCTCGGGCCGGACGAGCGCAGGGGCATCACCGAGCTGAACGGCGAGGGCGAGGTCGCAAGCGGCATCGTGCTGCAGCGCTTCGGCGTCAACGCGCTCGACGTCATCGAGAACGTCAAGAAGCGGTTCAAGGAGATCGCGAGCAGCCTGCCGGCATCGGTCGAGATCGTGCCCGTTTACGATCGCTCGAACCTGATCTATGCGGCCATCGACACGCTCAAGCATACGCTGTTCGAGGAGAGCATCGTCGTCGCGCTGGTCTGCATCGTGTTCCTGCTGCACGTTCGCAGCGCGCTGGTCGCCATCCTGATGCTGCCGGTCGGCGTGCTGATGGCGTTCGGCGCCATGAAGCTGCTCGGTCTCGGCTCCAACATCATGAGTCTTGGCGGCATCGCGATTGCGATCGGCGCCATGGTGGATGCCGCCATCGTCATGATCGAGAACGCCCACAAGCATCTCGAACGCGCCAAGCCGGATCAGTCGCGTGTTCAGATACTGATCGACGCCGCCGCAGAGGTCGGCCCCGCGCTGTTCTTCAGCCTGCTGATCATCACCGTGTCGTTCATGCCGATCTTCACGCTGGAATCGCAGGAGGGGCGGCTGTTCAGCCCGCTGGCGTTCACCAAGACGTTCTCGATGGCGGCCGCAGCCCTCTTATCCGTCACGCTGGTGCCGGCGCTGATGGTGATCTTCGTCCGCGGCCGGATCGTCCCGGAGAGCCGGAATGTCATCAATCGTTTCCTGATCTGGATCTACCGGCCCGTGATCAAGGGCGTGCTTCGCGCCAAGACGCTTGTGATCCTGGCCTGCCTCGCAGTCCTGGCCGTCACGGCTTGGCCGGCGCGGCAGCTCGGCACCGAGTTCATGCCGGCGCTGAACGAGGGGACGCTGCTCTACATGCCGACGACGCTGCCCGGCATCTCCGTGACCAAGGCGGCCGAGTTGATGCAGACGCAGGACCGGATCATCAAGTCGTTCCCCGAGGTCGCCTCCGTCTACGGCAAGGCTGGACGGGCGGCGACCGCGACCGATCCGGCCCCGACGGAAATGTTCGAGACAGTGGTCAATCTGAAGTCGAAGGAGCAGTGGCGTTCCGGCGTCACTGTCGACAGTCTGATTGCGGAGATGGACAAGGCGCTGCAGTTTCCCGGCGTCTCCAACGCCTGGACCATGCCGATCAAGGCGCGCATCGACATGCTCTCCACCGGCATCCGCACGCCTGTCGGCGTCAAGGTCATGGGCACCGACCTCGTCGAGATCGACCGGCTGGCGCGACAGGTCGAGCGGGTGATCAAGACTGTCCCGGGCACGTCGTCGGCTTACGCCGAGCGCGGCATCGGCGGTTACTATCTCGAGATCGTCCCGGACCGTGAGGCACTCGCCCGCTACGGCATCCTGATCCAGGACGTTCAGGACACCATCGCGGCCGCGCTCGGCGGCCAGACGGTGACGACGACCGTGGAGGGGCGGCAGCGGTTCACGGTGAACATGCGCTATCCGCGTGATCTCCGCGACAATCCCAAGGCGATCGCGAGCGACATCCTGGTGCCGATGCCGGCGGGCGGCGCCGTGCCGCTCGGCGAGGTGGCGAAGGTCGAGCCGGCGCGCGGACCGACCTCGATCCGGACCGAGAACGGCCAGCTCGCGACCTACATCTACGTCGACATCCGCGATCGCGACATCGGAAGCTACGTCGCCGACGCGCAACGCGCGGTGACGGAGAGCATCCAGTTTCCCGCCGGCACCTACGTCGTCTGGAGCGGCCAGTACGAATATCTGCAACGTGCCGCCGCGCGGCTGAGGATCGTCGTGCCCGTGACGCTCACGATCATCTTCCTGCTGCTGTATCTGAACTTCAGGGCCCTGACCGAGACGCTGATCGTGATGCTGTCGCTGCCTTTCGCGCTGGTCGGCGGCATCTGGATGATGTGGTGGTTCGGCTTCAACCTGTCCGTCGCGGTCGCCGTCGGCTTCATCGCGCTCGCGGGCGTCGCCGCCGAGACCGGCGTCGTGATGCTGATCTATCTCGATCACGCGCTGGCCGAGATGAAGGCGCGGCGTGACGCCGAAGGCAGGAGCTTCACCAGAAGGGATCTCCAAGACGCCATCATGGAAGGCGCGGTCGAGCGCGTCCGCCCGAAGATGATGACGGTCGTCGCCATCATGGCGGGCCTGCTGCCGATCATGTGGAGCACCGGCGCGGGGTCCGAGATCATGCAGCGCATCGCGTTGCCGATGATCGGCGGGATGATCTCGTCGACATTGCTGACGCTGATCGTGATCCCGGCGATCTTCGGCCTGGTGAAGGGACGGGGGCTGCCGGGCGGCGAACAGCACGCGCTCGCCGCCGATCACGCCGTCGAGCCGGTGAGTGGAATGCGCGCTCCGCAAGCCGCCGAATAGGGCGCAGTGCGCATCACGGGACGCTGTTCTGGTCGACAGTCTCTGTCAGCCGGAGCGCGTTCGCTGGCTCCGCAGCAGGCGGTGCTTCACCGTTCGTGCGATCGCCGCCGGCGCTTCCTCGGGGATCGCAAAGCAGGAACTCGCGTTGATCTCGCACAGCACGTAGGTGTCGGCGCCCGCCGCATCCGGCGGCCCGTACAGGAAATCCGCATCCCAGATCACCGGCAGTGACGATGCATCGATACCGAGCGTTTCCATCATCTGCGGCGTCCATTCGTCCTCCATCGACCTTCGCAGCGCCTGGAACGGCGGAGCATAAGGCCCGTGCATGATGCGCGGCCCCGGTTGCGCCTCGGGCGCGTCGGGGCCTTCCGGCGGGATCAGGGCCTTGATCAATTGGTGCCCAAAGCCCGCGACCCTCGCGCCGCTCATGTAGCAGCGGATCATCCCGTCGGGCAGGCGAGGTTGAAACGCCTGGTCGATGATGCAGCCGCCCCATCCGAAATACGGCTCGCAGCGCGCCACCAAATCGTCGAACCTGATGTCCTCGGGCCGGCTCCCGCGCTGGGCATGGAGTACACGGACCGTCTCGTTCGTGTTCGGAAGCGCTTCGACCTTCCAGACGCCCTGGCCGCCATTGCCGCGATTTTGCTTGAGCACGCGAGGGCCGTTCGCCTGAAGGCGCGGGGGAAATTCGGCGCGGAACGCAGCGGCGGTGTCGTAGCGATGCGTGTCGGTCCCCCAGCCCAGCTGGCGCGTTCGGTAAAGCACCTCCTTGACGCCCATCTTCAGGATCACGTCGGGATGGGCACTCACCCAGGGACCTCGCGCCGCGACGTCGCGCAGCAGGGGATCGAGGTCAGCGCGCGTCTTGCCCTGGTGGATCGGATCGACCCAGACGAGCACGCCGTCGGCCGCGAGCAGTTGACCGCGGACTGCACCTGCGAAGCTTTCGTCGTAGATCACGGGGTGCGCGTCGATGCCGAGGGCGGCGAGGGCCTCGAAGACGCGGACGAAGCGACTGTTTTGCGCCGTCGTGTCGCGGCGCGCGGCGGCATCGCCGCGTGAGAGGATGGCCAGTGTTTGGCGGGGGGAAAGGTGTCGTTCGGTGTCCATGCGCAAGCTCCACGAATGGCGTGCTGCGCAGAGCTTGGACCGGGGTCTCACGGGGAGTCTGCTTCGTCCCCACGTGACGAACCCTAATGAGATCGTCCGGTCGTTTCAAGATGCTGGTTGGCGCGGTTCCGTTCCGAGTGAACTCTTCGTGACGCGCGCCTCGCCCATGCGCGGGTTGACAGCTGGGCCACCCGGGTTTCTATTCGTCGCGACGGGGATTTGCGATCTCCCCGCGAGGCGACATGCCCAAGAATCGCGTCCTGATCACCAAGGGCGCAGCATGTCATCGTTTCGCAATCTCATCAGACAAATCGTGATTTTTCATTCGTGCGCGGTGGCCGCGCCGATGTGCGTTGGCATCATCCCGTCGCACCGCGCCGCGCCGAAAACGACATCACCTGGGGCAGGAGACGCCAGGAGAATGTCATGCGGACAAAGGTCATCTTTCACACAATCCTCTTTCTGGCGATCGCCAGCGGGCTGTCGAGCGCACGCGCTCTGACACAAGAGGAGGTCGTCGCCAAAATCCAGGCGGCCGGCTACACGCAGGTCAGCGATATCAAGTCGACCGCCGAGGGCATGACTGCAAAAGCCGTGAAGAACGGCAAGGACGTGCGGCTCGTCGTCGACAGCGCCGGCCAGATCAAGGAACAGAAATGAGACGCTGACGGCTGAAATCCAGCTCGAGGAGCAGAGCAATGCGAAAGACCATCTCGGCGCTGATCGGCGTCAGTGCCTGCCTCATCGCGGGCGCTCATGCGCAGGATCTCGATTGGAATAAGGTTGACGAGACGCTGGGCCGCAAGCCCACCGTCGCGGACGATGTCCACCGCTACGGCTTTCCCCGCACCGATCTCACCGTGACTTTGGACGGGGTGACGATCAAGCCGGCGCTGGCGCTCGGCGGCTGGCTCGCGTTCAAGCCCGCGCATGGCGGTGCCATGGTCATGGGCGACCTCGTGCTCCTCGAGACCGAGATCAATCCCGTGATGGCGAGGATGATCGCGAGCGGTCTCGAGATCACCGCCGTGCACAATCATCTGCTGCGCGCGAGCCCGGCGACGTTCTACATGCACGTCGCTGGACACGGAGACCTCGTCAAGCTGGCTTCGGCGATCCACGATGCGCTGGCCGAAAGCAAGACCCCCTTGACGGTCTCGGCGCCGGCGGGCCCGCCGCCTGCCATCGACCTCGACACGGCAAAGCTCGATCAGATCATCGGCGTCAAGGGGCAGGCCAACGGCGGCGTCTACCAGTTCAACGTGAAACGGCGCGACCCGATCACGGCGGACGGCATGTTGCTGACCCCCGTCGGCGCGATGGGCGTTGCGATCGCCATCAACTTCCAGCCGACCGGAGGCGGCAAGGCCGCCATCACCGGCGATTTCGTGCTGAGCAGCGACGAGGTGAATCCTGTCATCGTGGCGCTGCGGACGCACGGCATCGAGGTGACAGCGCTGCACAGCCACATGCTGGACGAGCAGCCGCGCCTGTTCTTCATGCATTTCTGGGCCAACGACGACGCGGTCAAGCTGGCGAATGGCTTGCGTGCCGCGCTCGACAAGACGGCCAGCACGAAGAGCTGATGCGAAGCTGTGCCGGCATCACCGTCCGCCGCTATGGCTGCGGCGGATAGCGTTCGAACGTCGGCAGCTCGTGCGCATGCTCCATCCAGCGAAGCCGCTCGGCGACCTGGATGTGCATCGTCGCCGGCACGGCATCGGGATCATCGTAGGTCGCGCTCTGGATATCAATGATTCCGGGCAGCATGTCGGCATTGATATAGAACAGGCCGGTGCCGCAATGGCCGCAAAAGTGCCGCCGGCCGTGTTCGGAGGAGTGGTAGACCTTGGGCTCGCCCCTGGTCACCTTGAGAGCGCTCTCCGGATACATCGTCCAGCCAACGACCGGAGCGCCGGCGTGGAGCCGGCAGTCGCGGCAGTGGCACAGCGCATGCACGATCGCGTCGCCCTCGACCTGATAACGGATTGCGCCGCAGTGACAGCCGCCGGTGATGGTGCTCATGCGTTCCTCCGATGCAAGGCGGTATCGCAGATCGATAGCTCTTGAGATGTGCGGCTTCAACGACGCAAGCGATTTGAAGTTGCGTCCTACTGTCGCCTGACAGCTGCTGCCATGGGCGCCGGGGAACCGGTCGTGAAGGCGAAGCGGAATCGGCTGTCGAGCTTACAATCTGGCGCAGGCTACTCGATCACCTTGTCGGCCATGATCAACACGTTTTCCGGAATTGAAAGGCCGAGCGCCTTTGCGGTTCGCAGGTTGATTGCAAACACGAATTGGGTCGGCTGTTCGACGGGTATCTCGGCAGGATTTCCACCCTTGAGAATGCGGTCGACATAGTGCGCGGCCTTGACGAACAGCGGCAGGATGTCCGGGCCGTAACTCATGAGACCGCCCAATTCCGTGTAGCTGTTGACCTGAAAAACTGAAGGCAGCTGGTATTCGAGCGCGATGGAAGGAAGCGAAGGTCTGATTGGGTCGGCAAGCACATAGACGACGTCGCAGCCCGCGTCGCTCATGTCCTGATAGGCCTTCTTCACGTCCTCCGGGTTTGGTGCGATATAGCGATCCGCCGAAATCCCGATCTTCGCTGCAGCATGACGGGCAACCTCGAACAGCGCGGGGTGTGTCGGGTTATTGGACGTCAGCACTCCGAGTTTCCTGACGTTCGGGAAGACGAGCCGAACGATGTCGAGCGTCTTGGCGGTGAGGTCGCCGAACATGTTGGCGACGCCCGTGATGTTGCCGCCGGGCTTGGCGAAACTCTTCACGAAGCCGGAGCCAATCGGGTCGGTCGACGGCGACATGACGATCGGGATGGTCGATGTGGCCTTCTGGGCGACGGCTATCGCGGGAGTGGCCTCGGCTATGATGACGTCGGGCTTCGACTGGAGAAGCTGCTGCATCAATTCCGGAAGCGCCGAATAACGGCCCTCCGCCTCGCGAACATCGAAAACGAGATTCTTGCCTTCCTCGTAGCCGAGGGAGCGGAGCGTATCCTTGATGACGGGAGCCGTGGCCGAGCTTCTCCCAGACACCAGATAGGCCACGCGCCAGATGCGGGATCGTTGCGCAGCCGCTTTTTGCGTTGCCAAACCCAAGCAGCCGAGGAGCACCACGCGACGGGAGATTGTGCGATGCATGACGTTTGCTCGCGAACTTGCAGAGACGTAATGCTAACATGCCGTTGGAATCCCGCCAGCGGCTTTTGGGGCTTCCCGCAGCCTTCCCGGCGGAGCCAGCCTATCGCGCTTCGACCACTTCGCCGTCTTCCTTCACGAAGCGGCCGACGGGACGATCCAGCAGATCGATGACTGCTTCGGAGGGGCGGCACAATCGCGTGCCCTTCGCCGTCACCACGATCGGGCGGTTGATCAGGATGGGATGCGCGAGCATCTGATCGATCAGCTCGTCATCGGTCCATTTGGGGTCGTCGAGGCCGAGGTCGCGAAACGGCGTGCCCTTCTCGCGCAGCAGCGCGCGAACGGAAATGCCCATCGCCTTGACGAGCTCGACCAGCTTCTCGCGGGACGGCGGCGTCTTCAGATATTCGATGACGACGGGCTCGGCGCCGCTCTGCCGGATCATCGCCAGCGTGTTGCGGGAGGTGCCGCAGTCGGGGTTGTGGTAGATCGTGACGCTCATGGTCGGTCTCCATGCCTCACCGGTGGGCTTCCAGGGCCTTCGGGACTTTGCCGGCGCCGGCTTCGTACCAGCCCCTTGTCGCCTTGACGATGCGGACGACGGACAGCATCACCGGGACCTCGACGAGAACGCCGACCACGGTCGCCAGCGCAGCGCCGGAGTCGAGGCCGAACAGGCTGATCGCGGCGGCGACCGCCAGCTCGAAGAAGTTGCTCGCGCCGATGAGAGCGGCCGGAGCGGCAACGCACCAAGCCACGCCGAGCCGACGGCTCAGCCAATAGGCGAGGCCCGCATTGAAATAAACCTGCACCAGAATCGGCACGGCAAGGATGGCAATCACGAGTGGCTGCCGGACGATCTGCTCGCCCTGGAAACCGAACAGCAGCACCAATGTCGCGAGGAGCGCAACCAGCGACACAGGCTGCAGCATCCGCATGGCGCGGTTGAAGCCGTCGTCGCCTCCGCGCAGCAGCACCTTGCGCCACAGCTGAGCGACGATCACGGGAACCACGATATAGAGCAGAACGGAGAGCAGCAGCGTGCCCCAGGGGACACTGATCGAGGCCACGCCAAGCAACAGTCCCACCAGCGGTGCGAACAGGAACACCATGATCACGTCGTTCAGGGCGACCTGGCTCAGCGTGTAATGAGGCTCGCCCTCGCACAAATTGGACCACACGAACACCATCGCGGTGCAGGGCGCCGCCGCCAGCAGGATCAAGCCGGCGATGTAGGACGAGATCTGGCCGGACGGCAGCCACGGTGCGAAGAGGTGGCCGATGAAGAAAGAGCCCAGCAGTGCCATCGAGAACGGTTTTACGGCCCAATTGATGAAAAGGGTGACGCCGACGCCGCGCCAGTGCTTCCGCACCTCGCCCAACGCGCCGAAGTCGATCTTCAGCAGCATGGGCACAATCATCAGCCAGATCAGCACCGCCACCGGCAGGTTGACCTTGGCGACCTCGGCGGCTGCGATCGCGCCGAAGAAACCGGGCAGGACGTGTCCCAGTGCCACGCCGACGACGATGCACAGCGCAACCCACAGAGTGAGGTATCGTTCGAAGATGCTCATTGTCACGCCACGTCGCTTCTGCCGGATGTCGCGCCGTCCGAGCGGCCGATCTCGCGCAGCCTGGTGCCGAGCGAGAGCTTGTCGATGCTCCTCAGCGGCAGGTTCACGAAGGTGTCGATCCGGTTCTTGAGATAGCGGAACGCAGTGACGAACGCCGCCTGCCTCTCCAGCTCGGAACCTTCGGCCGCGGCAGGATCCTCAATGCCCCAATGCGCCGTCATCGGCTGGCCCGGCCAGATCGGGCAGGCTTCACCCGCGGCGTTGTCGCAGACGGTGAAGACGAAATCCATCACGGGCGCATCGGCGCTCGCGAACTCCAGCCAGCTCTTCGAGCGCATCCCGTCGACGGGATAGTCCATGCTCTCAAGCGTGCGCAGCGCGAGCGGATGCACCGCGCCCTTTGGCGCGCTGCCGGCGGAAAAGGCCCGAAAGCGGCCGGCGCCGTCTTTCCAAAGGATCGACTCGGCCAGGATGGAGCGCGCCGAATTGCCGGTGCACAGAAACAGCACATTGTAGATCTGGTCAGGCACGGCTTCGTTCCTTTCGTTGTGGCGCGCAGCAGGACCGCAAGGTTTCGACGACGGGTTCGCAAACCTCCGGCCTCCCGCCGCAGCAATCGCGCAGCAGGAAAACGGCGACGTCGCGGAATTCGCCGAGATTGGCGCGGTAGACGATCGAGCGGCTGTGCCGCTCGGAGGAGACGAGGCGCGCCCGGGTCAGGATCGCCAAATGCGCGGATAGCGTGTTCTGGGGAACTTCCAGCAGACGGGCGAGGTCGCCCGCTGCAAGGCCTTCGGGCTCGTGCCTGACCAGCGTCCGGAAGGCCTCCAGGCGGGTCGGTTGGGCCAGTGCGGCGAGGGCGAGGACGGCTTCTTCGTTTTCCATATATCCAGATTTATGGAAATATGGCCGGGCCGTCAATGTGAATCTGTTCATGCCGGTCGGGCCATAATTCGAATATTCTAGAAATACGGTTTGACAGCCGGCGTGAACGAGCGCAGCCTGGCACCATGAAGATCGCCGACGCCGCAGCACGTCTGGAGGCCCTGGGCAATCAGACCCGGCTTCAAATCTACCGGGCCCTGGTCCGGGCCGGACACGCGGGCATGCCTGTCGGCCGCCTGCAGGACAAGCTGAAGATCCCGGCCTCGACGCTGTCGCATCACATCAAGACCCTGGTTGCGGTCGGGCTCGTCAGCCAGGTCAGGGAATCGACGACCCTGATCTGCCACGCGAACTTTGACGCGATGCGGGGCTTGGTGGATTTCCTGGCGGCGGAGTGCTGCGCCGACGAAGCCGGATGCAAAGGTGCGCAAACGGCCGCGTGATTGATTTGTTGAATTATTCGATGATTCTAGAAAGATGGGAGAAGTCGGAATGAACGCCAAGACGGTCGCCATCATCGGAGCCGGGCCTGTTGGCCTCGCCGCGGCTGCGCACGTGCTCGAGCGCGGTATGTCTCCGATCGTGCTCGAGGCCGGCCCTGAAGCCGCGCATGCGGTCCGTCAGTGGCAGCATGTCCAGCTGTTCTCGCCGTGGGAATACAATGTCGACAAGGCGGCGGCGCGGCTGCTCGCGCCGACGGGGTGGAATTCACCGGACCCTCATTCTTATCCGACCGGCGGCGAGCTGATCGACCGATATCTCACCCCACTCGCGACACGCACGCCGCTGCGTGAGGCGATCCGGACGTCGAGCCGGGTCACGGCGATCAGCCGCGCCGGCTTCGACAAGGCGAAGACGAAGGGCAGGGAGCAGGCGCCGTTCGAAATTCGCTATCAGAACGGCAAAGGCCCCGAGGTGCTTCGCGCCGATGCCGTCATCGACGTGTCAGGCACGTGGTTCTCTCCCAACCCCGCCGGCAGCAACGGTTTGCCCGCGATCGGCGAACGCGAGCGCGCCGGCCGCATCGCCTATGGCATGCCGGATGTGCGGGGCACTGAGCGCGCCAGATATGCCGGCAAGACCGTTGCCGTGCTCGGCGCCGGCCATTCCGCTTTGGGCACTCTGATTGATCTCGTGCAGCTCGCGGGCGAGGTGTCAGGCACGCAAGCGATCTGGCTGTTGCGTGGCACCGATCCCGCAAAGGCGTTCGGGGGCGGCAGCAATGACAAGCTGGCCGCGCGCGGCGAGCTGGGCTCCACCTTCGCCGCGCTCGTCGCTGCCGGAAAGATCAGGGTCGAAACAGGCTTCGGCGTCACGCATCTGTCGGACTTCGAAGGCCGTCTCAGGATTTCGGCAGGCACCTGCTGCGGTGCGCAGAGTGTGGTGGCGGACGAACTGATCGTCTCGACCGGCTTCCGTCCCGATCTATCGTTCCTGTCCGAGCTGCGGCTGCGGCTCGATCCGGCGATCGAGGCTCCGGCCGCGCTCGCGCCGCTGATCGATCCCAACGAGCATAGCTGCGGCACGGTTCGGCCGCACGGTGCGCGCGAGCTCGCGCATGACGAGCCGGGCTTCTATCTCGCCGGCATGAAATCTTACGGCCGTGCGCCGACCTTCCTGATGATGACCGGATACGAGCAGGTCCGCTCCATCGCCGCCGACATCGCCGGCGACAAGAAGGCTGCGGCACGGGTCGAGCTCGTGCTGCCGGAGACCGGCGTCTGCACGCGCGGCGGTGTCGAGACGGCGGGAGCGGGATGCTGCGGCGGGCCGGCGAAGGAGGAGCCGTCAGCCTGCTGTGCCGACGATGAAAACGCCAAGAAGGCAGGTCGCGCGGGGTGCGGCTGCTCATGACGCAGGTCCCGGCGGACCGGGTGGCCGGTCCGCTCGCCATTGTCGCCGCACTCGGAACCGCGCAGACCATCGCGTGGGCGTCGAGCTACTATCTCCCTGCCATCCTGGCCGCGCCGATTGCGCGCGATCTCGGTCTCGCGCCGACCTACGTGTTCGGCGCGCTGTCGGGAGCGCTCGTCATCTCCGGCCTGCTCGGGCCGCGGGTGGGGCATGCCATCGATACGTTCGGAGGGCGCGGTCTGCTTGCCGTCTCGAACCTCGTCTTCGTGGCGGGCCTGCTCCTGCTGTCTGTGGCTCACGGCATTGCGGTGCTGGTTGCAGCCTGGGTGTTGCTCGGGATCGGCATGGGCATGGGGCTTTACGAAGCGGCCTTCGCGACGCTTGCGCGCATCTACGGCAGCAACGCGCGGCGAACCATCACCGGCATCACCCTGATCGCGGGTTTCGCCAGCACGCTCGGCTGGCCCCTCACGACGTGGCTGGCCTCCGAGTATGACTGGCGCGTCGCCTGCCAGGTGTGGGCGGCGATCCATATCTGCCTGGCGTTGCCGCTCAACCTGTCGCTGCCGCGCGCCGTTCCATTGGACCAGCAGCCGCGGCCGGATCCGGGCGCGAGCCAGAGATCCGGACGGCAGAGCGAGACGTTCGCGATGGTGCTGCTGGCTTACATGTTCGCGGCGGCAAGCTTCGTCAGCTCGGGTGTCTCGGCCATTCTGCCGACCATGCTGGTTGCGTTCGGCGCGACGCCGGCGCAGGCCTTGTTCGCAGGAGCCCTGGTCGGGCCCGCGCAGGTCGGGGCCCGCCTGCTGGAAGCAGGATGGCTCGGCCGGTTTCATCCGCTGTTGTCGGCGCGGCTCGCCATGCTCATGAATCCGATCGGGGTTGTTGCACTGGTCGCGGGCGGCCCCTTGCTCGCATCGACCTTCACGGTGCTGTATGGCGCAGGCAACGGCATCATCACCATTGCCCGCGGCACGCTTCCCCTGGCGTTGTTCGGGCCGGCGGGCTTCGGCAGACGGGTCGGCATGATCTCGTTGCCGTCGCGGGCCACAGGCGCGCTCGCGCCACTCGCGCTCGGGCTGATGGTGGAGCATTTTGGCAGCAGCGCGCTATGGATCAGCGCGCTGGCCTCGATCTCCGCGTTTTTTGCGCTTCTGTTGCTGCGTGCAGACCAGACGAGATAGGGACCGAGGGGAGGCGAGCATTCGGAGCTTGAGCGGGGGGCCGCTGATTGCGGTGATGTGTATCGGCCAGCTCGGCAATCTGCTGCCGCACGTCACGCTGTCCGCGAATTTGGCGCAGCATCTGATGCCGGCGTGGGGACTTTCCGCTGCCGAAGGCGGGCTGATGGCGAGCGGCTATGCGTTCGGCTACATGCTGGCCGTGCCGGTGCTGACGACGCTGACCGATCGCATCGACGCGCGGATCGTGCTGCTGTGCGGCTCCATCGTCAGCGGACTTGCGACCATGGCCTTCGGCATTTTTGCCCAGGGGTTCTGGTCGGGCACGCTGATCTGGTCGCTCGCAGGATTGGGCTTTGCCGGCGCCTACATGCCGGGTCTGAAGGCGCTGACGGACCGGTTGCCGGCCGGCGACACCTCGCGGGCGGTCACGCTCTACACGTCGAGCTTCTCGGTCGGCGTCGGCCTGTCGTTCCTGGTTGCGCAAGTCCTCGCCGATCGCTGGGGATGGCGGACCGCGTTCTACGTCACCGGCGTCGGCCCCGTCGCGATGGTGGTTGCGTGCCTCCTGATCGAGGGCCGCCGGCCTGTCCCGAAGACGGGGCGGCTGCTGAATTTCGCGCCTGTCTTCGGCAATCGCGAGGCGCTCGGCTACATCCTCGGTTACGGCGCGCACTGCTTCGAGCTCTATGGCATTCGCACCTGGCTGGTCGGGTTCTGGACCTTCGTCGTTGCGCATCAGGGCGGGCCGTCCTGGATGACGCCGGTACTGATGAGCTTCTGCTTCGCGGTGATCTCGATGCCCGCAAGCATCCTCGGCAACGAGGCCGCCCTGAAGTTCGGACGGCATCGCGCCATCACGGTGGTGATGATCGCGTCGGCCAGTGTCGCGCTCGTGATCGGCCTCAACGCAACGGCACCGGCATGGGTGCTCGCGCTGCTGCTGATGATCTACGGCCTGACGGTGCCGGCGGATTCAGGTGCGTTGACCGCAGGCATGTCGGCTGCGGCAATCTCCGAGCATCGCGGCGCAACGCTGGCCCTGCATTCCACCGTCGGCTTCGGCTTGTCAGCCGCCGGCGCATGGGGAACCGGCGTCGCACTCGACATGGCCGGCGGTCCGCGGAGCGCGAACGGCTGGCTGCTGGTGTTCATCGTTCTGGCTGCCGGAATCGCGCTGGGGCCGCTGGCGCTGCTGTGGGCGCGGCGGGATCATGCGGGCAAGCGGCCATCGTGAGCCCACTTGCCTCGGCAGAAAAGACTACGCCGGATTGTTGCCCGCGGGCGTGACGACTTTCGATGGTGGCGCTCCGCCATCGCCGGCGCCGCGGCTTTGCTACGGGATCTTCAGCCTCGGTTGTCCACACCCACGACCCGCAGTATCGAATTGCGCGCCGGGCCTACCAGCGATCGATAATTTGCCAGCGCCGTCGAGCGCAGCTTTGATGACGGCATGGGCACCAAATCACGCGAGGTCATCTGGAGCGGCCGGATTCTGGGCGCGGAAATTTCGGCCAAGCACGCGCGCGAGGAGGCGAAGAAGGCGGTCCGTGAGGCCGACCGGGCCGAGGCCGAAGCCTGGTCGCTTCGCATGGAAGGTTACGGCGGGCCGTCGCAGCCCTCGCCGACGATCGGCCAATGCCTCAACGGCGGCATGGGCTGGCTCGAGGTCGAATGCAACAGGTGCAAGGCGCGCGCGAGCCTGCCGCTCGATGCCATCCGCCGGCCGCGCGATACGCCGATCTGGAAGCTGGAAGCCTCGCTCAAGTGCCGGTCGTGCCGAAAGGGACGTTCCGCGCCGCCCGTCCACATGATCAAGCTGACCGCCACGCAAAGCATCACGCCCTACAAATGGGTGCATCCGACCGAGGAGCGTTAGGACCGGCAAACGCTCGCAGGCCGACGCAACCCTCGTCTGGCAACGCGGCGATCGCCGCTTGGGTCAATCGCGCGTAGGTGGGTTTCCCAGACGGACGCGAAGCGCCAAAGGGAAGGAGTTGTCACGTCACTTGGCGTAACCCTGCGATCGGAGCCACGCGATCCGGCGCTCTCCATTCATCCAATCGTCAATTTCGGCCTTACTCGTGAAGCCCGTGATTTCGCGGGGTTCTGCGCCTGGGCACTCGGCGATGATAACCCAGTCGCCCTCAGACTTACGGAGTGGTTTGAAGCTCACTTTTACTTTTGCCATGCCGAACAATGCCGGAAAGTGCGGGAAAAGGAAACCACATGGAACTTGCCGGTGGCCCGAGGCCGGCGACGCGGGTGACGATTCTCCTCGTGACGGGCTATGACGGCGCGATCATTCCGCAGACCTTAAGGGGGCCCACGTCTGCAAAAGCCGGTCGTTCGCGCCGGCGAATCAATGCGGTGGCATCGGTCGACACGGCTGGCGCGTAAAGGACCTCCATCCCGGCCTCTTTCTGGGTATCCGACAGGAACGACTTTCTCGTCGTGAGCTTAACAATATTGGTCTGTGGCGCGATACTTGGACCTCTCTAGGTTTGCGTCATCCACCCGGAGCGGCCCATCGTCCGACGCGCGTTAGGCGATGGGCCGGTTCTCGCGACACCGCCTCGTCGAATACCTCTTCAGGATCGTCGGTACGTCTTGGAGAGGCAGTCCATTGTCGCGGGTTTGAGCAGACGTCCAGTTTCGAACAAAACATACTTGATACTTGCCGAAAAGGAACGCCTCGAAGCGCAAGCGGTCCTTCTTGCTGCGGGGCCGGCTAAAGACACGCTTCTGAAAAAGATCAATCAATCACCGCGTTCGACAGGCTCTTAACGATGGAACGGATAAACGTGGCAGGAAGCACTCGTTGGCTTTCTTCTTGAAGTCTCGCAACCGTTGGTGTATTGTTTCAGGGATCGATACTGGCCGAACAACTGTTCCGCTTTCGCCTCAGCTCCTGACGGCGCGCACGTTTCAGACATTCTCCAACATCGACTGACCGGAACACTGGCCGCAAGTCCGCGCGCCAGATCCTGCGCGCGTACGAAAGGAACACCTGATGAATACAGGTACAGTGAAGTGGTTTAACACCCAAAAGGGCTTCGGCTTTATCCAGCCCACCAACGGCAGCAACGACGTTTTTGTTCATATCAGCGCGGTCGAACGCGCCGGCATGGGCACTCTGAGCGAAGGTCAGACGTTGTCTTATGACGTCGTCGCTGACCGTCGTACCGGCAAGTCCGCTGCCGAAAATCTCCGTGCTGCTTAGTTAAGAGCACGACAGACCTGTCGCTCCAGCCACGGATGTACTGGCAGAGCTTGTGGTCTGCCTCGCCCCCGAGTCATCGGGAGCGGGGTTTTCGCTTCCACCCGTGAAAGCGACTGGAAAAGTCGGTTGGTCCGAGGCTTCGCTTGGACACTCGGCCTGTCGTCGCCGGGCTGCGATGGAGGACCGGACAGAGAAGCCGAAATCAGCGGGCGTCACTGTCTTGGGCCTCGATGGCCTGTTGAACTTTCGAAGTGGCTTGTTCTGTCTTTCAGGCGCATAAACGGGCATGCTCGATTCTCATCATCGATCCTGTCGGTGCGGCGCCGTCTATGGCCGAACCGAGGCGATGGCTCCCAGTCGGCAGATCGCGAGCTTCGAGTGCTCGGTTTGCGGCGCGACCCTGGAATCGTGGAATACCGCTCGGGTGCCCACCTACAAGTTGATTGTCGGCCCCGTTCGGCGTCCCCCTTCCGAAGGATGATCGAACGAGCAGATTGAACCGGTGGCCTGCGATCGGAATTAGCCGTTCATGGCAGTCCGGCAACTCCTTTACCATCGTTGAAGAGAGTGCGGACGATGTGTCGACGGAGCCGCCCCCTAGCTTTGAATTGCGTTCGCCAAGCCAAGTCAGGCCCCGACTTCAGGTCGCCGCAAAGCAGGAGATACAATGAGTATCGTAAAACGTCATCTCGCTGAACACGAAGAGCGCCTGGTACTGATCGAGGAAATTTGCATCGATACAGGAGCGCTTGTCTTGGATACGGTGACTGACGAAGTCTACTTCTCTGCAGACGACGAGGCGTACATGAACGCCTACGTTACCGTGTTTCAGGCCTGGGCGACGGGCACGATCAAGGGCACGGCAGAGCAGGTCTTCGAGGCGACGAAATCCGTTCTTGAGGACTAATCCCCGCTAAGACCAAAGGCGTCCGCATCGCCAGAGCAGCCGTAAACGTTGAGGGTAAGCACATGTCCTATGCCTATAAGCTTAACGAAGACGTTCGCCACCAACCCCAGGGCCCGCAGGGGCGGGCCACAACTGAACCGCCAATGGTCTACACTATCGTCCAGCATATGCCCATCGAATCCGATGGACGAGTTAGATACCGCATCAAGTGCAAGTCCGAGAAGATCGAGCGAGTCGTTACGGAAGATCAGCTTTCGTACGTTCAGTGATCTTCCGATCGAAACCAAACCCGGCAGGACTCGATGAACGTCCGCTTCGGGTCTCAAGCCGATCGGCTGTGAGCACGACAACGTCCGCTTCGGCTGAAAGCGGAAGCTGCGTTCCGCATGCGGGTCGAGCGGGCCGATTCAGGCCAGCTATCAAACCTCTCCGAACGCAATCGATCACGCTGCCGTGCTCGCCGCTCTTGGATTGTCTGAACAGACCCGTCCCGTATTGCGGCCCTGTGGGCAGGGCGCGATTGCCCATGAGAGCCTCTGGCGGACCTGGAGATCGTGCCTATTGGCGTGTCATTAGCGCGACAGCGAACCCGAGCAGTGTCAGAAGGATCGTGAGCGGATAGAGCTGCACGAGTTTCGTTCGAAGCGGAATGGGTGCTTCCAGCTTATCGAGGTCGAACTTAAACGGGATCTCGGAGAAGTTTATCCCGAAGTCCAGCTCGAATTTCTTGCACAGATAAGCCAGCAAGTCGTTCGTCAGGAAACAAAATTCAACGAAGATAATGGTGGGCAAGAGGTATAGCTCGGGCGCCGAACTCAGAATTTGCAACGTCCTGCTCCCTTGCATCCCAAAGATGCCGGCCAAGACGATGATGAGAAGCACCGCGGTCAAGATTGCAGCACAGATCGCCACGAGCGCGATTTTGAGCGCCAATCTCATGCGCGGACAAGCTTCGTTCGGATGGTCAACATCCAATGGTTGTGCAACACGAGCGCTAACCTTCGGTAAATTCCCCAGCCGCCGTTCCGCTTGCCGCCCTTTTCGACCGCCTCCGGCGCTTGTCTCGACGTCGGCTGACAGGGGCAATCCCGACGTGGTCGGGGCCGGGTCAAAGGGACGCTTGTGACCCTTTGCGGACATATCGAAATCAAAAAGACCAAAAGAGAGGCGGAACGAGAAGCACCGCGACTTAACTACGGGAGTCCTTTTGTCAGCGTAAAGGGATTGAACCCACGTTCCGCGAGGGCAGCCCACGAAGCTGCGCCAAGATGTGACAATCGGAAATAGAGTCGCGGCTTGGTCGGATCAGTGTCCAACACGAACCCGGTCGGTAACTCGCGGACAGTTGTGGCATAGAACCCACCATCCGGCGACCTCTGGGATTCGATTACAGCGATCAACGAGTTTGCCCTCCCAGTCCTGCCGAGCAATTTCATTAAGAGAGCCATTTGGCCCGTCCCTTCGGTCCACACACCGTCTCGGTCTTCACCGTAAGAAAAGCCCTCGTCGACACTCATTCGCTGCTCGGCGGTCGTAATTGCCGATGCAAATTTCTCGACCGCTCCGTAGAGCGCTATTAAAGGCCAGACCTGAGCATCGAGAGCCAAAATCGGATTGTGGGTGACGCCGTCTTCAGCGGTCCCTGCAGCGAAACAGGCGCATGCCGGATTCCACATCGTATTTACGAAGTGCTCAGCAGCCGTTGCCTTATCACGCCAGCGCGAATCCCCCGTACGGATCGCAAGAAGGCCAAACGCGGCAGCGAGGTCAGTATTATGTTCAGTCGATTTCCACGCCCGCACTTCCGGCGTCGGTTCGTGCCCAAACGTACCGCCCGTGAAACCGCCAGTACCGCGCGTATCGGGCCATTGCGCGACCCAGGCGCCAAGCTGTGCAGCACCATCGCGGAACCGAGAGCCGGCGTTCACATCGTCAAGCGACAGCAACGCCAACATGGCCCATGCCATGTTACCATTGTCGCTGCCCACCTGATATCGATCCTCTAACCATTTGTTCTGAGCATTGTCCCACCACCCCGGAAGTTTGACGGGGCCATTCGCCACCACACCTGCGGCGTAAGCGTTCCGGAGCCGTCCATCATGCCAGGTGCGGTCGTTATCGATGGCCCAGAGAAGCGCCGAGCCAATCCGATACGCTTTGTCTTGCTCACCGCAACCGACCAACGCGATGGCGGCTACCGCATTGTCATAGAGGTAGGCGGCGCCATGCAGAGGCCCCGATTCGACGGTCGGATAGCTGGGTAGGAACAAGGGCCCTGATGGCGGTGCCTTATCAATCAGACCAGCGAGGTATCCGCACGCTGACGCGTTTGGTGCTGCTGAAGCCTGTAGCTGAGCGGCGGCCACAATGATTGTGAAAGTCGTGACGATCCATGTGTGAAGGCAGAGCCCGCGATAACGGTAGAAGCAATAAGCAATTGGTTCCGGTAGCATTTCGCTGCCTCTCGCGCCTTTTCAACCAAGATAGGCTTTGGGACATCGGGAAGAAAGCCAGTCAGGATCGAGTAAAAACATCGTGCCTTCATCTTCAATGGCAGTTTATGGCCCTCAGCGGACCAATCGCAGCATGGTGCGCCGCGGCAGCTTGTGACCCAATGCGGAAGTCGCCTCGCTTCATCTAAAATTTAGCATTCGGCACGTCAGAGGTTGCCCAAAATGTTCGCTACAACTTAATGAGGGTTGGCCGACCTGCCGTGAGTTAATTCATGAAGCGCTACAGAAGGCAATTAAAGCTAGGGCTTCGCGCTAAAGCAGATACCGATGCTTGGAAAGATGGCCTTGAGGGCGACATCGCGTTCCTTAAGGAGCATGATCCGAAAGCGTTGAACGTTGCGCTCAATCACATGCCTCCGGGGGAGGCTCGCCGAAAATGGATTATGTTCAATGCTCAGCTCGGACGCTTGCGGCAATGCGCCGAGAGCGACGAAGATGCAAAAAGGGAGCTTGCCAGCATGATTGCGGGGTTCCTCGGTTCACTCGCGACTCGCAAGAAGCCTTCCGCTGGAAATTAACGAATGCACAAATACTATAGGCAGGCGTATGTGTATGGTCTGCTTGTGGCCCTTAGCCGAACCACGCGAACCCTCTTGTAACGTCGGGTAATGTCAGCCGAGCGGACATTGAGCTGCCCCCGCTACTGTGCATGGGGTTGTTTTCGCGCTTTTGTTTTGCGGGTGCCTGAGACGCCCGCGCCTCAGCGCCGGCCGCGCGGGGCCTCGGCCTTGGCCGGCTGCTCGGTCTGCGGGCCGCAGCTCGCGGCCGCCAGCGTCGCCTGCGCCTGCGGCATCAGGCCGGGCTCGGGGGCGAGCGCCTTCATCACGATCAGGCCGGTTGTGCTGGGGGAATCGATGATCAGGCGGTCGGCCGCGGTGACCTCTTCGTCCTCGGGCAGCTCGTTGTGCTGCGCCTCCGTCATCAGGTCGAGCTCGATCACCTTGCGGCCCGCCGAGCGGTCGTTGATGGCGTAATAGGCGATCTCGTTGCGGGTGTAGAACGACACCGAGGTGTAGGCCTGGCTCACCGGCACCGTCAGCTTGATCGGCCCGCTTGTGAGGTCGTAGCGGCAGATCGCCAGCGCAAAGGCCGGGTCCATGAACGGCATCGGCGAGGTCTGCGGATCGGCGAGGGGAAGCTGGCTAACGCCGTTGAGCTTGGTCATCGGCGTCAGCCGCGAATAGGCGTCCTGCGTCGCGATCCGCGGCAGCGCCAGCACGCTGACGAGGTGGACCACGAGGCCGAGCACCACGCCGGCAACGACGGTGAACAGGAGGCGGATCATGAGCAGCCCGCCGTCGTGATGGTGGGCATCGGCGCATCGCGCTGGGTGCGCGTCGCAACGCCGACCGGGGTGTCGTAGAGGCGCAGCATCAGTGCGTAGCGCTCGATGCCGCCGGTCGGCAGCCAGTTGCCGGCGCGCGAGCGCGAGGCGATGCGGATCTCGAACGAACCGTCGGACTGCCGCACGATCTCCTGGCTGGTGAAGCCGTAGCGCTGCAGCGAATTGGCGACGAGATGGCCCTTGCGGTCGTACAGCGTCAGCGTCCAGAACCGCGCCGGCGGCGTCACGCCGGAGACGATCACGTCGCAGCGGCCGTCGAGCGCCTTCTTCTTGTCGTCGGCGGTGGCGGTGAAGGCGACGCCGTCGCCGGTGCCGATCGGCAGCTCGCCGTTGCGCACGATGGTGGCGCGCGAATAGGGATCGACGTCGGCGGTGCCGGTGCGCGGGCGGGCGGTCCAGGCGCCGATGGTCAGCGCGCCGATCTCGGTGCCGCGCGTCGTCGTCATCCAGGTCGCACCCAAGCCGACCACCGTCGCGAGCAGAAGGGCCGTCAATGTGATCAGGATCAGCCGCACTTGTTTCGATCAGTTCTTGCGTGGGGCGGACGCGTTGGCGTTCTCTTCCGCATAGTTCTGCGGGAAGGCGAGCGCGCTCGTCGCCGAGGACGGCCTGGCCGCCTTGGTGTCGGCATCCGCCGATTTCTTTGCCGTCCTGGCGGCGTCATCCAGCAGCTTCTCGACGCGCACCAGGATATCGGCGCCGCGCTTGGTCAGCACCGGCGGCGGACCCGGCTTGGTCTCCAGCACCTTCGGCGCCGCGTTGGCCTGCGCGTTGCTCACATGCTGCGGCGGCAGCTTCTGGCCCATGCCGATGCCGGGGATTTCCCGGACCTCGACGCCCTGATGCGCCGCGAGCATGATGTCGTGCCAGGTCTGCGCCGGCAGCGAGCCGCCGGTCATGCGGTTGGTCGGCGAATAGTCGTCGTTGCCGTACCAGACCGCACAGGTGAAGTTGCCGGTGTAGCCGACGAACCAGGCGTCGCGATAAGCATTGGTGGTGCCGGTCTTGCCCGCGGTCGGAATGCCGTCGAGCGCGGCGCGTCGCGCGGTGCCTTCGCTGACGACGTGGCTCATCATGCCGGCCATGTCGGCGGCAACGGAGGCGGGGATCGCCTGCCGCGGCTTCGGGCCGTCGCGGTCCCAGCGCCAGACGAGGTCGCCGGCGCCGGTGCGCACTTCGAGCACCGAATGCGGCGTCACCGCCTTGCCGCGGTTGGGGAAGGTCGCGTAGGCGACGGCATGCTCGAGCACGGTGACTTCGTCCGAGCCGATCGGCAGCGACGGCGTGTCGGGCAGCGGCGCCTTGAGGCCGAAGCGGCGCGCGACCTCGACGATCTTGGCGCGGCCGATCTTGGCCGGGTTCGGCGCCTTCGGCTGCTCCTTCTGGCCAATCGCGATCGACAGCTTGACCGGCACGACGTTGATCGAGCGCGTGATCGCCTGCGTCAGCGTCACCGAACCGGAATAGGAATGGCCATAGTTCTGCGGGCACCAATTGCCGATGCAGACCGGGCCGTCGACCACGATCGAGTTCGGCGTAAAGCCGTTCAGCAGCGCGGTGGTGTAGACGTAAGGCTTGAACGACGAACCCGGCTGGCGATAGGCGTCCGTGGCGCGGTTGAACTGGCTGGCGCCGTAGTCGCGGCCGCCGACCATGGCGCGGATGCCGCCGTCGAGATCGGACACGACGGTCGCCGCCTGCGTTGCGTGATAATCGCGGCCGAACTGGCGCAGCTGGTTCTCGACCGCGTCTTCCGCCGCCTTCTGCACATTGGCGTCGATCGCGAGCCGCACCACGAAGACGCGCTCGGTGTACGACTTCGGGAAGGTGTCGACCAGCTTGCGCATCTCGTCGAAGGCGTAATCGAGATAGTAGTTCGGCGAGGCCTCGTCGCGGCGGTCGACCGCGAAGGCCGGGTTGCGGCGGGCGCCGAACACCTGGCCCTCGGTCATGAAGCCGGCGTCGACGAGGTTGTCGAGCACGACGTTGGCGCGGGCGCGCGCGGCCGGCAGGTTGATGTGCGGGGCGTATTTCGTCGGCGCCTTGAACAGGCCGGCGAGCATCGCCGCTTCCGAAAGCGTCACGTCGCGTGCGGATTTGTTGAAGTAGAAATGCGCCGCGCCGTCGACGCCGAAAGTGCCGCCGCCCATATAGGCGCGGTCGAGGTAGAGCTTGAGAATCTCGTTCTTGGTCAGGCGCCATTCCAGCCAGACCGCGAGGAAGGCCTCGTTGACCTTGCGTTCGATCGTGCGCTCGTTGCTGAGGAACAGGTTCTTGGCGAGCTGCTGGGTGATCGAGGAGCCGCCCTGGCGGACGCCGCCGGCTTGCGCGTTGGTCACGAGCGCGCGTGCGGTGCCGGCGATGTCGATGCCGAAATGCTCGTAGAAGCGGCGGTCTTCGGTCGCCAGCGTCGCCTTGATCAGCACGTCCGGAAAGTCTTCCAGCGGGATCGAGTCGTTGTGCTTGATGCCGCGGCTGCCGATCGGGGTGCCGTAGCGGTCGAGGAAGCTCACCGCGAGATCGGACTTCTTCAGCCAGTCCTCGTCCGCGGTCTCGCGGAAGGCGGGGATGGCGAGGGTGAGCATCACGACCAGGCCGCCGAGGCCGAGGGTCGCGGCTTCCGACAGCGGCTCGATGAACACCCAGCGCTTCCAGCGTCCGACATAGAAGCGGTCCATGAAGGTCGAGTAGCGCTCGTAGAGCTCGCGGATGCCCTTGGCCGAGGAGAACAGCGAGGAGTCGATGCGCGCATCGAGGTCCAGGAAGAAATTCCGGACCCTGGCCTTCCAATGCGGTGGTATGATCTGGCGCACCTAGAACCCTTGAGGCTCGGTTCGAAAGCGTTCAAGCACCCGGCCGGGGGCGGCATCGAGACGTCTTGAGGGAATGTTGCGGCAAACCCAAGGCGCCCGGCCAGCATCCGAGGGACTTGCTGTTCCTTCTAGCCGAGCGGGGCCCATAAACCAATGGTCAGGCTCGCGATTTTGAACAACAAGCCTAATTGACCCCGGTTCATTACGGGCCTCAAAGGCGCGTTGCTTGCACCACCCCGGCCGCACGCCCTAGATGGCTTGAGCCGTAGCTCTTTCGAACTTTTGTTGAGGCGCATGACCGCAGTTCCCAAACGACCTTCAGGCCAGGAAGGATTCTTCTGGAAAACCAAGACGTTGGAAGAGATGTCGGCGGGCGAATGGGAAAGCCTGTGCGACGGCTGCGGGCGTTGCTGCCTGAACAAGCTCGAGGACGAGGACACCGGGCAGATCTATTTCACCCATATCGGCTGCAAGCTGCTCGATGGGATGAGCTGCGCCTGCAAGGACTATCCGAATCGCTCCGACAAGGTTCCGGACTGCGTCCGCCTGACCCCGGCCAATGTCCGCACCCTGAACTGGCTGCCGCCGAGCTGCGGCTACAAGCTGGTTGCGGAAGGACGCGATCTCTATTGGTGGCACCCGCTGGTCTCCGGTGATCCCAACACCGTGCACGACGCCGGCGTCTCCGTGCGCGGCCGGGTCGAAGGTAGCGAGGAGGATATTCCGGACGAGGAGCTGGAGGACCACATCGTGCAATGGCCCGCGCTGCTGCCGAAGCGGGCCCGCCTGAAGCGACGTCCGAAGGACTGAGCTGCCGCACGCTTCCGATCACGTGTTCGGGATGGCCCGGGGGCGGGATGCACCCATGCGCCGCGGTGCCTGCCCGGGACAAACTTTGCTGTCTACATTGGGCTGCATAGAACGAATCCTTTGCGGCGTTGTGCCGCCACACGGCATCCGAGCGAGATGAACAAGTTCGACCGGCGGAGCAGTTCTGCCGACATCCAGACTTTGCCTGACGATATCGCCGAGGAGCTGTCCCGGCTTCCGAGCGAAGTCATCAGCGTCGATGACGCGCCGTCGATCGCGCCGCCGGTGCCGCTGTCACAGGACGAGGTCCGCACCATCGTCATCAGCCTGATGCTGACGATGTTCCTGGCAGCGCTCGACCAGACCATCGTGGCGACCGCGCTGCCGACCATCGGGCGCCAGTTCCAGGACGTCTCCAATCTCTCCTGGGTCATCACCGCCTATCTGCTCGCCTCGACCGCGGTCGCGCCGGTATTCGGCACCTTGAGCGACATCTACGGCCGCCGCGTCATGATCATCATCTCGCTCAGCCTGTTCGTGGCGGGCTCGGTGCTGTGCGCGATCGCGCCGAACATGCCGATGCTGATTTTGGCGCGCGGCCTTCAGGGGCTCGGCGGCGGCGGCATCATGCCGGTCGTGCAGACGGTGATCTCCGACGTCGTCTCCCCGCGCGAGCGCGGCCAGTACCAGGCCTATTTCTCCAGCGTCTGGATGGTCGGCGGCATTCTGGGTCCGGTCATCGGCGGCGTGTTCGCCGAGCATCTGCACTGGTCGATGATCTTCTGGATCAACCTGCCGCTCGCGGCCGCGGCCATCGTGATGCTGCTGCCGAAGATGAAGAAGATCCCGGTGTTCCACCGCAAGCGCAAGGTCGACTGGCTCGGCGGCGTGCTGCTGATGGCCTCCGCCGTCGTCTTCATGCTGGTGCTGACCTGGGGCGGCACGCGCTATCCCTGGCTGTCGCCGACCGTGCTGGCGATGGTGGGCGGCGCGGTCGCGCTCGCCGTCAGCTTCGTCTGGCACGCCCGGCGGGCCGACGAGCCGTTCCTGCCGTTGAAGCTGCTGACCGGATCGGTGGCGCCGTTCGCGCTGACCGCCGGCGGCTGCGGGCTCGGGGCGATCACCGGCCTCACCGTGCAGCTGCCGCTTTATTACGAGTCGGTCTACCATTTGAGCGCAAGCGAGGCGGGGCTTGCGCTGATCCCGCTCGCGGCGGTCTCGACCGTCGGCGCCGCCGTCGCCGGCCGCACCATGGCCCGCGCCAAGCACTACAAGCGCGTCGCGATCATCGGCACGTCCTGGGCCGCGCTGTGCGGCCTCGGCCTCACGCTCACCACCTTGCCGCTGTGGGGCTTGCTCACGCTGATGGCGGCGTTCGCGCTCGGGCTCGGCACCACCTTCCCGGTCTGCGTGGTCTCGCTGCAGAACTCGGTGGCGCGTCCGCAGGTCGGCACCATCACCGGCGCGATGAACTTCTTCCGCTCGCTGATGTCCTCGTTCACGGTCGCCGCGTTCGCGGCGATCCTGCTGATCGCGCTGGGCATCGACGTTCCGCTCGCCGGCGAGCACCACGCCGCCGGCGCCGTCGCTATTCCCACTGAGGACATGCGCCACGCGTTCCGCTACGTGTTCGGCGCCGCCACCGCGCTGATGACCACCGCCGCGCTGTGCCTGATCGCGATGGAGGAGCGGCCGCTCGCCGGCCCTTCGGCGAAGCAGCCCGTCGAGCTGGCGGAGTAGGCGCCTAGCCGCCGCGGTCGGAATCGTCGTCGACATTGCCTGCGCCCGTCGTCCGGGCTTTCGCCGCAAGCTGCGCTTTGAGCTGTGCCAGCGCCTCGGCGGACCAGTCATGGACATCGGTCACCGCGATCCAGGCATCGACATAATGCTCGGGCGCATAGACGTGGCCAAAGCCCATCGGCGTATTGGTCGCAACCGCCATGTCGAGCGCGAGCTGCAGCATCGTCACGATCGGATACCATCGCAGCTCCGGGGACACGTCCGGCCCGCGCGGCGCGCTCATCCAGGCCGGGGCCTGGTAGGCATCGCGATAGGCGAAGAACGTGATCGCGTCGCTGGCATATTGCAGGTAGACGACGCGCATCGGACCCCACGGCGCGTCTGCCGGGACCGTCGGTCCGTTCTGGTTCATGAAGCGCACGAAGCGGCTGTCGCGGAATTCCGGCAGCCACGCCGGCGATCCCGGATTGCGGTTCGCAGTGATCGAGCGCCAGAGGCGGCTGTCGAACGGCGCCCCGCTCCATAGCGCGCCGGCAATGGGATCGCCGATCATCTCGAACAGTTCCGCGGATTTCTCCGAGTTCATGGCGCCGAGGCTGAGCCCGTGCAGATACAGCTTCGGCCGCTTGTCCCTCGGCAGCGTCGTCCAGAAGCCGTAGATCTCCGCGAACAGCGCGCGCGCCGCCTCCGCGCCGTATTCGGGCTGAAACAACAGCGACATCGGGCTGTTGAGATAGGAATATTGCATCGCGACGCTGGCGACATCGCCATGGTGGAGATATTCGACCGTATCCATCGCGGACGGATCGATCCAGCCGGTGCCGGTCGGCGTGACGACGATCAGGATCTTGCGTTCGAAACCGTGCTGGCGCTTGAGCTCCTCGAGCGCAAGCCTGGCGCGCGCCTGCGCGGTGGCGCCGCCGGCGAGGCCCACATAGACCCGGCCCGGGTCCCGCGCTGGCCTTCCGCTGATGGCGCTGATCTCGGTTGCGGTCGGACCCGAGGCGATGAACCTGCGTCCCGTACGTCCGAGCTCGTTCCACTTCACCAGCGACGCCGGGCCTCCTGTCCGATCGGAGGCGGTTGGTTGCGGGCGCTCGGGCTCGTGCAAGGCGTCGAGCTCGCGGAAGGATGAATCGAGTGCGCGAAACGCCGTGTTGATCAGGACATTGCTGGCGATCGACCAGAACAGCAGACCTGCGGCGAGTACGCCGATGACGTTGGCGAGTTTCCGCGGAATGACGCGCCTCGTGTGCGTGGCGAGGAAGCGGGCGAGGAGCGCGAACAGCCGCCCCAGCACCAGCAGCACGACGAACGTGATCAGGGCGATGACGCAGACCTTGAGCGGATGCGCGGTCTCGACCGGCGCCATCTTCATCACGGCGCGGATCGAGTTCTGCCATTCGGCTGTGCACCACAGGAAGACGATGACGACGAGCAGGCAGGCGGCTGCCGCCAGCGCATTCGCAATCGATCTGGCGCGCGCCGAAGGCTCGGGCAGCTCGAGATAGTGCCACAGCTGCCGCCACAGCACGCCGGCGAAATAGCCGATCGCAAAGCAGCCGCCGGCGAGGACACCTTGCGTGAGATAGCTCCTCGGGATCAGCGTCGGCGTCAGTGCAGCCGCGAAGAACAGCGCACCGAGCACGAGGCCAATGCCTGATAGCGAGAGGAGTTGTCGCCGAACGAGCCGCGCCAGATTCATCAAAACGTCTCCCGGGCGAAATTGTCCTCAGGGCTTGTCTGAAAAGCTGCTCTTGCGTGGCAGAAGAATCGTGAATTCGGTGAACTCGCCGGGCGTGGTCGCGACGTCGATGGTGCCGCCGTGCTGCTTCACGACGATGTCGTGGCTCATCGACAACCCGAGACCGGTGCCTTCGCCGGCCGGCTTGGTGGTGAAGAACGGATTGAACATCTTCTCCTTCACCTCGTCCGGAATGCCGGTGCCGTTGTCGCGGATGCGGATTTCTATGCTCTCGCCCCGGTCGCGGGTCGTGGCGATCACCGCCGGCTCGTAACCGGCCGAGCCGACCTCTGTCTTGCGCTTGGCCACGGCGTAGAAACCGTTCGTAATCAGGTTCAGGAGCACCCGCGTGATCTCCTGCGGGAACAATTCGGCTGAGCCTGCCGCCGGATCCAGGTCGCGCATCAGCCTGACGTCGAACTGCGCTTTCTCGGCACGCGCGCCGTGATAGGCGAGGTTGAGGCTCTCCTCGACCAGCGCGTTGACGTCGCTCAGCCGGTGCTCGCCGCCGCCCTCGCGGGAATGCAGCAGCATGTTCTTGACGATGGAATCGGCGCGCCGTCCGTGCTGCACGATCTTAGCGAGATTGTCCTTCAATAGCCCGGTCAGCTCGTCGACTTCGCTGCGGACATCGTCTGCGAGTGGAACCGGCGCGAGCGCCTCGTTCAGCTCATCCGTCAGCTCGGCGGAGAGGGAAGCAAAATTGTTGACGAAGTTGAGCGGGTTCTTGATCTCATGCGCGATGCCAGCGGTGAGCTGGCCGAGGGAGGCGAGCTTCTCGGTCTGGATCAGCCGGTCCTGCGCGCCGCGCAGATCTTCGAGCGACTTTGCAAGTTCGCTGGTACGGGCCTGTACTTCGTCGAACAGGCGCACATTCTCGATCGCGATGACGGCTTGGTCGGCGAAACTGGTAACGAGTTCGATCTGCTTTTCGCTAAACGGCCGGATCGCGCGACGGGCGAGAACGATGGCGCCAACGGTGCTGCCTTCGCGCAGCAAGGGCACACCCAGGAAGCTGCGCGGATTGCCGCTCAATTCCTGGCCTTCAAAGAAGTAATCGGGGTCTTCGAGCACATCGGTGACATGGACCACCTTGTCGCCGAGCAACGTCCTGCCCGTGATGGTACGCCTATCTGCCCGGACCGGAAGATCTCTTACATATTCGACGAATTTGGCTGGAAAGCCGTAGGAGCCCGCCCGGAAATAGGTGCTGCCGGATTTGCGGGTAATCGCCGCCATATCGGCTTCGCACAGTCGCGCCGCCGATTCGACCAGCGTATCGAGCACGGCCTGCAAGTCGAACGCCGAGCGGCTGATAACCTTGAGCACGTCGGCAGTCGCCGTCTGTTGTTGCAGCGCCTCGGTCAGATTCTCGGTGCGCTGACGCAATTCGCTGAGCAGCCGCGCGTTCTCGATGGCGATCACGGCTTGCGCCGCGAACTGCTTCAGCAAGGTGATCTGCTTCTCCGAGAAGGGCCGGTTCTCCTGCCTGAAGATCATGACGTTGCCGACCACGCGCTCGTCCTGGAGCAGCGGCACCGCGAGCAGGCAGCGGGCGCCGCCGAGATCGACCAGCGCCCGACGGTTCGGCTCGCCGCTGCGATAGACGTCCGACTCCAGCAGGTCGACGATTTCGACGAACGGTTCGCCCTTCAAAAGACGCGCCGGCGCAGTCGCTGGACCATAGTTGAGGGGCGCCTTGCGCCGGAATTCATCGTAGGCAGGGGGCAGGCCGTAAGTGGCGGCTGTGCGGAACTGCGTGCCGTCGTAGGTATTGAGCACGCCGAAACTGGCGCCGCAGAGCTGCATTGCCTTGCTGAGCATCGCCTCGAATACCGGCGCGAGATCGCCGGCCGATCGGCTGATGACGCTGAGTACCTCCGATGTCGCAGTCTGCTGCTCCAGTGACTCCGCAAGCTCGTGCGTCCGCGCCTGCACCTCGTTGAACAGCCGCGTGTTCTCGATGGCGATCACGGCCTGGTCGGCAAAGGTCTGGAGCAGGGCGATCGCCTTGTCCGGGAAAGGACCGGCCTCAGGCCGCGTCACGCCAATGGTGCCGATCGCAACGCCGTCGCGCAGCATCGGGATCACGAGGATGCTGCGATAGCCTCTGGTGCGCGCCAGCTCCTTCATGGCGTCCGTGAGGTCGCCTTCGTTCTGCATGTCGCTGCGGAATGCGAACTTTCCGCTCGTCGCCACCCGGCTGTGAATGCCGGATGCCGACAGCGGCGCCGGGAATAAGCTGAGCAGATCCGCGTTGCCGGCCTCGTTGTCAGTGGTGAAGGCCGCCAGGTGCAACAGGCCGTCGATGACGCGGGTGACGGCGGAGGAATGTCCGCCGATCAGCGCCTTGGCGCTGTCGGATATGGCCTGGAACACCGGCGTGACGTCGGCAGGCGAAGCCGCGATCACCTTGAGGATGTCGGCGGTCGCGGTCTGACGCTCCAGCGCCTCCCGCGTCGCATTGAACAGGCTGACATTCTTGATCGCGATCACCGCCTGATCGGCGAAGGTCTGCAGCAGCCGCACATGATGTTCGGCGAAGGCGCCGGTGGCACGGCGCGTTGCGATGATGATGCCGATGGCTTCGCCCTCGCTCATCAGCGGCGCGAACAGCATGCTGCGATAGCCGCGGGCGCGCGCGATGTCGCGCGCGGCCGGCTCGAGCTCGGTGTCGGGCAGTTGCGCCGCCGCACCCTTGGCCACGAGATGGTAGGGCGGGAACTGCGCGAACGGTACCGGGAACGAGGCCTGGAGCACGCGATCGCCGGCCGGATCGGTCGGCGTGAACGCGGCAAGATGCGCAGCGCCCTCGACATAGCGCAGCACGGCCGTGGAGAAGCCGCCGATCAGCCGGTTGGCGTTGGCCGCAATGGCCTCGAATACCGGCTGCACGTCCGAGGGCGAGGCCGCCATCACCTTCAAAATGTCCGCCGTGGCGGTCTGGTGCTCCAGCGCCTCGCGCGTCTCGTTGAACAGGCGCGCATTCTCGATCGCGATCACGGCCTGGTCTGCAAAGGTCTGGAGCAGCTGCACGAGGTCGGGGGCGAACGCGCCCGGCTCGGCGCGGGTGACGCTGATCATGCCGACCGGCGTGCCCCGGTTCATCAGCGGCATGAACAGCACGCTGCGGAAGCCGCGCAGCCGCGCCAGATCACGGTTCAGCTGCGGCACGTCAGCGGCTTCGCTGTCGGGAAACTGGATCGTCTCGCCGCCACGCACCAGCGCAAAGGTCGGAAACTCAGCGATCTTGCGCGGGAACGACGCACTGAGCCCCGCGTCCGCCTCCGGGCTGGTCGGCGTGTAGGCCACGAGGTGCAGCTCGTCGCCGATGAACTGGAGCACGGTGGCGGAGAAGCCGTCCAGCAAGCGCTTGGAACTCGACGCGATCGCCTCGAACACCGGTCGGGCATCGGAGGGCGAGGCCGCGATGGTGCGCAGGATCTCCGCGCTGGCGCTTTGGCGATCCCGCGCAGTCGCCAGCGCGCTGCGCAGCTGCGCGTTCTCGGCTGCGAGCTCATCGGCGACGTCGTGGGAAGGGTTGGTCATTTGCGATCCGGCTTGATGCCGCGACAGGCGCGGCACCGGGGCGGATTATCACATTCCCTGCGGCCGGAGCCAGCGTCCGGCCCGTCTCACGTCCCCGGCCGCGACACCTCCGTCTCCTTGCTGGTGATGAACTCCAGCAGCACCGGGATGCCCTCCTGCGTCTTCTGGATGCCGCGCTTGATCGCGGGGACGATGTCCTCCGGCCTCGTCACCCGCTCGCCATAGCCGCCGAAGGCGCGCGCCATTGCGGCATAGTCGCCGGAAATGTCGGTCGAGCGATATTTTTCGGTCGAGACCGGCATCACCTTCAATTCGATCGCCATCGAGAAATTGTTGAGCAGGATCGACATGATCGGGATGCGCTCGCGCACCGCGGTCTCGAAATCCATGCCGGTGAAGCCGATCGCCGCATCGCCCCAGACATTGATGCAGAGCTTGTCGGGCTTTGCGAGCTTGGCGCCCATGGCAAGGCCAAGGCCGTAGCCGAGTTGCGTCGTCTTGCCCCAGCCGAGATAGGTGAGGGGTTTTGTCGATTTCCAGAACGGGGAGAGCTGGTCGCGCGGACTGCCGGCATCGTGCGTGATGATGGTGTTGTCGATGTCGACGGTGTGTTGCAGGTCCCATAGCACGCGATAGGGGCTCAAGGGGGCGTCATTGCTGGTGAGCTTCGGCATCCATTTCGCCAGCCACTCCTTGTGCGAGGCCGCGATCTCGGCCGCGACCGCTGAAGCGTCACGATCGGTGGTGACGGTCTTGCCGATCTCCTCCAGCAGCGCGTCGAGCACGAGGCCGGCGTCGCCGACGAGACCGATCCTGGCCTCCACATCCTTGTTGAGATGGTTGGGATCGAGCGTGGAATGGATGATGGTCTTGCCCTTCGGCATCGCGATGCCGAAGTTCGTTTCGGTGAAGGAGCAGCCGATGCCGAAGATGACGTCGGCTTCGCTCAGAAATTTCGGCACCGCGCGCGGCACGGCGAGCCCGCCCGAGCCGAGCGAGAGCGGATGCGTTTCCGGGAACGACGATTTGCCCCCTAAGCTGGTGGTCACCGGGATCGCCAGCCGCTCCGCGAGCCGCTTCAATTGCGGCCAAGCCTGCGCGTAATGCACGCCCTGGCCGGCATAGATCACAGCACGCCTGGCATTGACGAGCAGGCTGGCTGCCTCCTTCACGTGAACAGGGTCGGCGCCGTAGCGGGTGCGCAGCACCGGCGTGTAGTCGAGCGGCTCCGGCACCTCCTCGTTCCACATGTCGGAGGGGATTTCGACGATCACGGGGCCGCCGCGGCCGTTCTTCAGCTTGGTGAAGGCGCGGCGGAAGATGTTGGCGACCTCGGCCGCCAGGATGATCGGCTCGGACGATTTCGCGAACGGCTTCATCGCCTCGCTGGAATTGAAGTTCGGCTCGATATGCGCAAGCCGGCGCTGATAGCCCATCGGCAGCACCAGCACGGGAACGGATTCGCCAAAGCACTGAGCGACGCCGCCCATCGCATTCTCCGCGCCGGGTCCATGCTGCATGCAGAACGCGCCGATGCTGCGGCCCGACGTCACCCGCGAGATCGCGTCCGCCATGTGGATGCCGACGCGCTCCTGCCGCACCATCACGGGGCGGATCTCGGCCTTGGCCGCATGCTCGATCAGATGGTTGACCGGATAGCCGCAGAGGATCTCGATCCCCTCGCGCCTCATGATTTCCGCAATGGCGGTGCCGAGCTTCATGGCGTCTCTCTCCCGGGGCAGGCCGGTTGGTCCGGCGTTGGGGGGAGAGGATCAGGAAATCGGGGGAGGGTAAAGTGCGGGGACGCGAAGGAGGCGGTAGGTCAGCTATGCAGCGCGCTGCCGTAGCCCGGAGGGAGCGAAGCGCAATCCGGGATAACTGCACCCGCTGGCGCCGGCCCCGGATTTCGCTTTCGCTCCCTCCGGGCGACGGGAAGCTCCGTCCTACTTGCAGTTTCGGCAGATCATCAGCTTGCGCTTCAACGCCTCATCTTCCTGATCGATCAATTGCTGAGCCGTGTTGCCTTGCGTATCCGGATTGGGCGTGGAGCTCTTTGCGGCGCGCGACCTGATCGGTCGCGTCGCCCGATCCGGAGTGTCATTGTCGTCACTGGTGGCACGGAAGCCGTCATAGTCGGCGGCAGAATTCGGCGCTTGTGGAAGTCCGCCAGTCGCAGGTGTCGGTACCATCCTGTCCGACGCTGCCGGGGAATTTTTGGCATTCGACCGCGGCGGCGATGCCTTGGGCGGAGCAAGCGAAACCGGCGGCGCGGTCTGTCCCCTCGCGCTGTCCTGAGACCAGACGCCGGCAAGCAAGAGGCTGAGTGCCAAGAGCGTCACGCTTCTGATCCGCATCTTCAACAGCTCCGGTCCATCGATTGACAGCATGGTTCGTCGAGCCACGCCGTGCTGAAGACTATCAGGACTCACATGGCGGTCAAAGTTCCGTAGCCGGATCCGGGGAAAATGCATCTGTGGGAGCGGCGCTCGAATTCGGCTCCGCGGCATCGGGGGCTACGATCGCTTGTGTTGCCTGTCGGGCAAAACACACCAGCGGTGGGTCGAGAGCTCCGCGCAAAAATATTCGAATTTACAGAAGTTCGGTTTTGCCGTACAAGCCTTCGCATCCCGCCCGCCACAAGGGGCGTTTCGCGATCGTCACGAAGCGCGGGCCGGGATGCGGTGGCCGCGACGGCGTCGGCGCGTGATGATGGCTGCAGGGCGGGGAAACCCGTGAGCAGCGGCAGGCGCGATACGACACGGCGCTGACAGCGTCCCTGTTCGGCCCCGACGGCGAGCGCACGCCAGCCGTCGGGAATGCGGATCGGGATGTGCGCGGACGGAGAAGTCGTGTGGTCCTGACGCCCGGGGTCTGTGCGTCAAGGCTTGCGGAGATGTGGCGGCCAACCGGTG
>NZ_BTIR01000022.1:0-230869 GCF_036247985.1 Bradyrhizobium sp. TM239
TGCCAAGTCATTTCGATCCAAGGAATTTTTCGTCCATGCCGTACTGCCAAACAGGCGGAGCAACCGCGCCGCTCTAGCCGTATCTAAAGAGGCGTGATCGATGCGCCGACCGATTGAGACTGCACCCAGGGACGGAGAAGACATCTGGGTGGAAGATGCGACCGGGGTCGTTGACGTCGCTCGCTGGTCGCCTCAAGCAGGCAAATGGGTCTCCAAAGACGGCGCTCCAATCGACGCTGAGCCGACCCATTGGTATCCCGAAACTGAGGACACCGACCCAGACGGCGGACCATTGGGCAATCCGCTCGCAGCGGCTCTCATTTTGCTTCCTGCGATCCTGATTGGAGCGGCTTTACTGGGTGTGTTCGACACTTTCGGCGCACGAGCGATTCCGGAAAGGACGCAAATCGGCGGCGAGAATGCCCTCAGCTCCGACCAACGGCCGGAAATAGGGGCGGGGTCGCAAGCTCTCCTGCAGCGCGAAGCGAGCGGAGCCCTGACGTACACGGTGCCGGCGGGCATGGTGCAGCCTGAGCCATGGCCCGATCGAGATGCTTTGCACAGTAATGCGCGCGCCAGTGAACTGGACGGGGCGCGCAAGGAACTTGAGCAGGCGGTCCAGCACGCCCACGCTGCAAAGATTACGGCGGACGAGTTGCGGCAGTCGCTGCAACAGGAGCAGGCGCGCAACGCTGCGCTCGCGAACGAAGTTGCTGAGTTCCGCCGCGAGATCGATGCCCGCGACGCAGGATCGCGGAAGGCGGAGGATGTGGCCGCGCAGCAGAGAGAGGCGGCGCAGCGGGAGATCGCGGAACTAGAGCAGTCTCTGCAGCGCGAGCGGGAAAATAGCGCCGTCCGCGCAAGGCAGGTGAACGCCGCACAGGCAGCAGCAGCGAGCGCTGAGCAGGAGCGCCACGAGACGCAGTTGCGCGCCGCCGCGCTCGCGAGCGAACTCGCCGGAATGCCTCGCCGATTGCTTATGACGGAAGCTGCGACCCCGGAGCAAAGCCAGGCGGCGGGGCCGGAGATTGCCGAACTGCGGCAGGCCCTGCAGCAAGAGCAGGAAAAGAACGCCGTTCTCGTCACGGAAGCCAAAGCAGCGCAGGCAGCAGCTGCCGATGCCGATCAACAACGCCGCGCTCTCGAAGCGGCTCAGGCGCACGCCGCTGCGCTGGAGAGCGAACTTGCCGAAGTGCGCCGGGAGATCGAAGCCCGCAACGTGCAATTGCGCGAGGCCGAAATTGCGACCTTGCAGCAGAAACAGGCGGCGAAACGAGAGATCAGTGAACTGCGGCAGACGCTGAAACAGGAGCTGAGCAAAACCGAGGCCAGGGAGACAGATCTTGCACCGGGGTGGCGCTCCACCCATGAGCGCGTCCTCGCCGAGCAAGCAAATGACGCCCCGGTCTTGCCGGCGACGCGGAGCGTGGAAGTGGCGGAGCCACCGACCGCCGCGGTCCAGAACGAGGCGGAGGCCCGTTTGATCCCGCGTGCCAGGGCGCTGCTCGATCAGGGAAATATTGGTGCAGCACGCATCGTACTCGAGCTCGCGGCTGAGAAAGACATTGCGCAGGCGAGTTTCATGCTCGCCGAGACCTACGATCCGGCGGTTCTATCCGCCTGGGGCACTTATGGAACTCGCGGCGAAGCGGCCAAGGCGCGCGAACTCTACGCGAAGGCAGACAGGGGCGGGATTCGCGAAGCGAAGGAACGGCTGGATGCGTTGCGACCCTGAGAATGGGCTTCTTGCAGTCCGAGAGAACGAAAGCCTGCGATGGCTGAGCCGGAAGGGAACGACATGAACAAGGCGCCAAAGTCACGCTCGTTGCTCCTGCTTACCTGGTTGGTGCCGGTCGCCATGATGCTTCAAACGGCCTGCTTGGAAGCGCAAACGGCGAGAAATGCCAAGGCCGATGCACAGCTCGTCCGACGGCCGCTTCCGAACGAGAACGAAAAGGACCGGATGAACGCCTGGACGGTCGGGCTCGCCGGAGGCCTGCTCGAGGGCGCGCCGATCCGCCTCGCCGCAGAAATGGCTCGCGTCGTCGACGACGGAGCAGACCTGCATCTCCTGCCGATCGTCACCCGGGGGGCCACCGACAATCTGAATGCGCTGCTCTATTTGCGCGGCGTCGACACAGCCATCATCAATTCCGACGCGCTCGAGGAGTATAAGATCCAGGCACCGCAGATCCGAAGCCGCATCACCTATCTGCTCAATCTCTTCCCATCCGAGCTGCACATTTTTGTGCGGCCTGAAATCACAAGCCTGCAGGATCTTGTCGGCAAGAAGGTGAACTTCAACACCCTGGGAACTGCGGCCGCCTATTCAGGACCACTGATCTTCAGCCGTCTCGGGATCGATGTCGAAAAGACATTCATCCCGCATCAGCTTGCCCTGGAACAGATGCGCAAAGGCGAAATGTCGGCCGTGGTGTTCATCACATCGAAACCCGTCGACGCCTTCGTAAAGGGCCGCTGGGAGGCTGGATTCAAGTTCCTCCCGATCCGTTACGACAAGATGTTCGAGGACTATTATCTGCCCGCGACCTTGGACGCCAATGAGTATCCTAATCTGATCAAGCAGGGTGAGCGGGTCTCGACCATCGCGGTCCCGACAGCGCTTGTCGCTTTCAACTGGCCGCCAGGCTCCAATCGCTACCAACGCGTGGCTCGCCTTGTCGAGTACCTGTTCTCGCGCATCGACCGCCTGCAGGCACCAGGCTTCGATCCGAAATGGCAGTCGATCAATCTTGCGGCATCCGTCCCGGGTCTCACCCGCTTCCAAGCCGCGCAGGAATGGCTGGATCGCAAAGCGCGCAGCGTACAGGCGAGGCCATGAAGACTGCCGCTCCTCCGCTCGCTGTCGCCTTCAACGTCGCCTGCGGTATCGCCTACGCGCAAAGCACGAGCGATCCCATGGAAACACTTAGGGCTTGTTCGGCGATGGAGGGACAAGCCCGGCTGGAATGCCTGCAAGACTTATCGCGCAAGATTCCACCGTCCAGTCGGGGCAGCCGGGATGCTGGCTGGATCGTCAGCGAGACGACTTCGCCAGTCGATTATCTGCCGGTCGTCACCGCCACCGCCACTTCTGTCGGCAGCTCGGATGGCGCCGCGATGCAGCTCGCAATCCACTGCCGCAGAGGCCGCACGGAAGTCATAGTCGCCGGACCGGCGCTGTCACGCAGCGCCAACGAATACGTCATCTCCTTTCGGCTGAATGCGGATACGCCAATGCAACTCGCAGCAGCGTCGCCGTCATTCGGCTCCGGCGTCGCCTTCGGGGGCGACGTCGTAAAGCTGTTAAGCTCACTGCCCGACGACGGTCACATCGTTGTGAGCCTTTTCACCCGCACTGGCCCGGCGCAGGACGGACAATTCCTGCTCAGCGGATTCGAAAACGTGCGCAAGAAAATGGCGGCTGCATGCAAATGGCCACATGCCGTCGCAAGACCGGGTAGGTGATGGTCAGGAATTGGGAGACACGAGATGATCAATCCAAGATTGGTGATGGCAGTCATCGGCGGCTTGACGATGCTGCTTCTGGTCGGACCAGGCGCGCAGGCGCAGCAGGACACCCAGTGGATCCCGCAGGCGCGCGAGAAGAGCCAGGCGAGCAACCCGAAGCATCCGGGTGGACAGAAGCAGGTGAGCAAGCCGCGGCAGAACCACGCGATCAGGCAGGATCCTCCGAACAGCACGAAGATGGCTCAGGCTACGAAGACCGAGAGTGCGAAAAAGCCGCACCGGCTGGTGCTGCAGGTCAATTCCAACGAACCTGCGATGATGAACCTCACGCTCAACAATGCGAGCAACGTCGCGCAATACTATCGCGATCTCGGTGAACCAGTGTCGATCGAGGTCGTCACCTTTGGTCCAGGCCTTCACATGCTGCGCGATGACACCTCGCCGGTAAAGCCGCGCATCGAGGTGCTCGCGATGAGCCATCCCGAAATCTCCTTTAAAGCCTGTGGCAACACGCAGGAAAACATGCGCAAGGCGGAGAACAAGGACATAAACCTGATTCCACAGGCCACGATCGTCAAATCCGGCGTCGTCCGCGTCATGGAGCTGCAGGAGCAGGGCTGGAGCTACGTCAAACCGTGAGGTCCGGCGGCAAACCGGAGAGGGCGTGCGTTCGCGGGCTGTGGATTTGGGAGGCCAACCCTAAAACTGATACCGCCTCAGTCCCCCGTCCACCGGGATCACCGTGCCCGTGATGTAGCGCGCCACCGGCGAGGCCAGAAACACCGCGAGTGCGGCCAGATCCTCCGGTTCGCCCCAATAGCCGACCGGGATTTCCTCTTCCGCAAAGCGCTCGCGATAATCAGGCGCGTAGTTGCGGCGGATCTGCTCGCTCATGATGCGGCCGGGCGGGATGCAGTTGATGGTGATGCCGTGCTCGCCGATCTCGCGGGACAGGCCCTTGGCCCAGGCGTGCACGGCGGCCTTGGCGGCGAACGCCGCGTTGAGCCCTTCCGGCTCGGACTTGCCGGTGATGTTGACGATGCGGCCCCATTTGCGTTCGATCATCTGCGGCAGCAGCGCATGCGCGATGCGGCGGTAGCTGGTGAAGTTCAGCGCGATCGCCTCGTCCCATTTGCTGTCGGGGGCATCGACCGGCAGGGGGCGGCTGCCGCCGGCATTGTTGATGAGGATGTCGACATGGCCGAGCTCCTTCAACGCAAAGGCTGCGATCCGCTCCGCCGCGTCCTTGGCCATCACGTCCTGCTCGAATGGGCTGATCAGCCCGGAGCCTTCCTCCTTCACCAGCTCGGCGAGAAGATCGGTGCGCCGCGCCACGCCGACGACACGCACGCCCTCGGCGGCGAGGCCCTTGGCGATGGCCCGGCCGATGCCGATGCTCGCGCCGGTGACGACAGCGGTTTTCGATTTGAGCCCGAGGTCCATGGTCACACGCTCTCTTGTCTGGTTCTTGCTTATTGCTGTTCGTTTCCTGCCCGTCCCGCGGGCCTTGCGAATTGCCTGAGCGGGACGAGCAGTGGTAACCAAGAGCGACGTTGAAGGAAACACGAAAAAGAAAAAGGCGTTGAGCGATGGTCTGGGATCCGCAGCAATATCTGAAATTCTCCGGCCACCGGCTCCGGCCCGCCGTAGACCTCTTGATGCGGATTCCGGATTTTGGCCCGCGCGAGATTGTCGATCTCGGCGCGGGCGCCGGCAACGTGACGAAACTGATCAGGGAGCGCTGGCCGACTGCGACGGTGACCGGCGTCGAGGGCTCGGCGGAGATGGTTGCCGCCGGCCGCAAGGCTGCACCGGACGTGGAATGGTCGCATGAAGACCTTGGACATTGGAGTCCGGCGAAGCAATATGATTTGGTCTATTCCAATGCCGCACTGCACTGGTTGCCCGATCATAAGGCGCTGTTTCCGTCGGTGATGGCGAAGGTGAAGCCCGGCGGCATGCTTGCGGTGCAGATGCCGCGCAACTTTCTGGCGCCGTCGCATGTGCTGATCGGTGAGACCGCGCTCGATGGTCCGTGGCGATCCAAGGTCGAGCATCTCGTGACGCCGCCGCCGGTGGAGGGGCCGGCTTTCTATCACGATCTTCTTGCGCCGATGTCGGCCAGCATCGACATCTGGGAGACCGAATATCTGCAGGTCGTCGAAGGCGAGAACCCCGTCAAGGAATGGACCAAGGGGACCTGGCTGACGCGCTATCTCGACGTGCTCGCAGGCGAGGAGAAGATCGCATTTGAAGCTGCCTATGGCGCGCGGGTTGCGAAGGCCTATCCGAAGAATGCGGCGGGGCAGACCCTGTTTCCGTTCCGCCGCCTCTTCATGGTTGTGCAGCGGAAGAGCTGATGCACTGCCGCAATGCGACATAAGGGCTCGTTCCCAACCACGGAAGCAACTGCCGGGTTGCGTAGACAGCGCTCGTCAAGATAGCTTGGCTGCGGCAAATTGGGCTTAGGTCTAGTTGTTCGGCCTGCGGATTGCTGCCACTACTGACCTGCAAAACAAAAAGCACCCGGCTTGTCTGGGGTTGTTAGGGAGGCTTCATGCGTAAACTGCTTCTTGCGGTCGCGGCGGCTGCGCTGATTCTGGCCCCTGCCGCTGCGCAGGCCCAAACTCCAATCGTCATCAAGTTCAGCCACGTCGTCGCCAACGACACCCCGAAGGGGAAGGGCGCGCTGAAGTTCAAGGAGCTCGCCGAGAAATATACCGACGGCAAGGTCAAGGTCGAAATCTACCCGAACTCCACGCTCTACAAGGATAAGGAGGAGATCGAGGCGCTGCAGCTCGGCTCGGTGCAGATGCTCGCGCCCTCGACCGCGAAATTCGCGCCGCTCGGCATCAAGGAGTTCGAGGCGCTCGACTTGCCCTGGCTGTTCAAGGACGATGCGACCTATTCCAACGCGATGAAGGGCACGGTCGGCAAGTGGCTGTTCCAGAAGCTCGAGGCCAAGGGCATCACCGGGCTGGCTTATTGGGACAACGGCTTCCACATGCTCTCCGCCAACCGTCCTCTGGTGAAGCCGACCGATTTTCAGGGCTTGAAGGTCCGCATCTCCGGATCGAAGGTCGCGGACCAGTATTTCCGCCTGCTCGGGACGATCCCACAGATCATGGCGTTCTCCGAAGTCTACCAAGCGCTCCAGACCGGCGTGGTCGACGGCTGCGAGAACACCGCTTCCAACTATCTGACGCAGAAATTCTACGAGGTGCAGAAGGACATCACCGTGTCCTATCACGCCCATCTGCAATATGCCGTCATCGTCAATGCGAAGTTCTGGTCGGGCCTGCCGCCCGACATCCGCACCCAACTCGACAAGGCGATGGCGGACGCGACCGACTACACCAACTCGATCGCGCGGCAGGAAAACGAGGACGCGCTGGCCGAGATCAAGAAGACGGGCAAGACCACGCTGCATTATCTGACTGACGCGGATCGCAAGGCATGGCAGGAAGCGATGCAGCCGACGTATAAATGGGCAAAGGGCCGAGTCGGGCAGGAAGTGCTCGATCTCGTCGCCAAGGAACTCGACGTCAAGATGAACTAACGGCCGCGCCCTGACGAGAGCAACGGCAACGGTCGGGCGTGATCGCACTCCCGGCCGTTTCGCTCTTGAATGGACGAGCCAATGCTGGGGGGACGAAGTTGCTGCGTGTGCTGAATCGTGTGCTCGATCATCTCGAGGAATGGCTGATCGCGACGATGATCGCGGCTGCGACGTCGCTCATCTTCGTCGCCGTGCTGCACCGCTACGGCGCCGGCCTGTCGATCGACATCGCCAAATGGGCGGAAGCCCGTAATCTTTCCTTCCTCGCCGTCCCGGCGCGCGCGGCGTTCGTCTGGCTTGCCGCGCTCGATTTGTCCTGGGCGCAGGAACTCTGCATCTACATGTTCATCTGGATGGCGAAATTCGGCGCCGCCTACGGCGTGCGGACCGGAATCCATGTCGGCGTCGACGTGCTCGTCAACATCCTGCCCGGCGGATCGCGCCGGCGCGTCATCACCTTCGGGCTGTTGTGCGGTGCTCTCTTCACCGCCATCGTCGCCTATTTCGGCGCCGCGTTCGTCGGGCAGATGTGGCAGACCGGCCAGCAGTCCAACGATTTGGAAGCACCGATGTGGATGGTGTATCTCACCATCCCGATCGGATCCGGCCTGATGTGCTTCCGCTTCCTGCAGGTCGCCTGGTCGTTCCATCGCACCGGAGAGCTGCCGCATCACGACATGGCCGGCGTCGAGGGCGTGGAGGTGGACCCGGTGCATCCGGCCCCGGTCACGCCCAGCCAGGTCGTCCGGGACGAGCGCAGCCCGCTCGGCTGGATTCTGATGCTGCTGCCGGTGCTGATCGTCGCCATCTGCTTCGCTCATTCGGCTCACCTCATCACGCTGCCGCAGGGCTTGCGCGTCTTCATCGTGTTCGCACTGCTGCTCTCGCTGATGTTGACGGGCATGCCGATCTCGATCGCGCTTGGTCTCACCGTGCTCAGCTTCATGTTCACGCTGACCGACGTGCGAACGGAATCGGTGGCTCTGAAGCTGTTCACCGGCATCGAGAACTTCGAGATCATGGCGATCCCGTTCTTCATCCTCGCCGGCAACTTCCTGACTCATGGCGGGGTGGCGCGGCGGATGATCACCTTCGCGACCTCGCTGGTCGGCCATTGGTACGGCGGTCTCGCGCTGTCGGGGGTGGTGGCCTGTGCGCTGTTCGCCGCGATTTCCGGCTCCTCGCCGGCGACCGTGGTGGCGATCGGCTCGGTGATCCTGCCGGCGATGGTCGCACAAGGCTTTCCGAAGAGGTTCGGCGCGGGCGTGATCACGACGTCGGGCTCGCTCGGCATTCTCATCCCGCCGTCGATCCCGATGGTGCTCTACGCCGTCTCCACCAACAGCTCGGTCGGCAAGCTCTTCATCGCCGGCATCATCCCGGGATTGGTCCTGGCCACGCTGCTCGGCGCCACGACATTTTATCGGGCCTGGCGCAACGACTATCCGCGGATGCGCAAGGCAACGTTGTTCGAGCGCTTCGATGCCTTCCGCAAGTCGATCTGGGGCATCCTGCTGATCGTGATCGTGATCGGCGGCATCTACAGCGGCCTGTTCACCCCGACCGAAGCTGCCGCCGTCAGTGCGGTCTACGCCTTCATCGTCGCGGTGTTCATCTACAAGGACCTGAAACTGAGCGACGTGCCGCGGGTGCTGCTGTCGTCGGCAAATCTGTCGGCGATGCTGCTCTACATCATCACCAACGCCGTCTTGTTCTCGTTCCTGATGACCTACGAGAACGTGCCGCAAGCGCTGGCACAATGGATGATCGACCAGGGCTTGGGGTGGATCGGCTTCCTGCTCCTCGTCAACCTGCTGCTGCTGCTGGCCGGCAACGTGATGGAGCCATCCTCGATCATCCTGATCATGGCCCCGATCCTGTTTCCGGTCGCGATCAAGCTCGGCATCGATCCGATCCATTTCGGCATCCTGATGACGGTCAACATGGAGGTCGGCCTGTGCCATCCGCCTGTCGGCCTCAACCTCTACGTCGCCTCGGGCATCGCCAAGATGGGCATCACCGAGCTCACCGTCGCGGTGTGGCCATGGCTGCTGACGATGCTGGGATTCCTGGTGGTGGTGACGTATTGGCCCGGCCTGTCGCTGTGGCTGCCGCGCTTGCTGGGGATGTAGCGGCGCGAGCGATGGACGCGCCCCTTGTGGGAGAGGGTGGCTTCACGAAGCGAAGCCGGGTGAGGGGGCTCTCTCCTCACGACCAGTCTTGCCAATGGAAAGAACCCCTCATCCGGCGCTCCGCACCACCTTCTCCCACAAGGGGAGAAGGGAAGAGAACACCGTCCCGGGAGGAGCGAGCATGACTGAACCCAGCAGCGAGCCGAAGGACGCGAGCGCGTCCGTCATCACGCAGCAAGCGGCGATGCTCACCGCGCTGCCGTTTTCCGACACGCGGGATTTCGACGATGCCGCGCGCGGCTTCCTTGGCACGATCGAGGATGCGGCGATCACGAACCCGCAGGGGCGGACGGTCTGGAGCCTTGCGCCCTATGGCTTCCTGGCGGACGAACAGGCGCCGCCCACGGTCAATCCGAGCCTGTGGCGGCAGTCGCGTCTCAACATGCAGCACGGCCTGTTCGAGGTCGTGCCCGGTGTCTACCAGGTGCGCGGGCTCGACATCGCCAACATGACGCTGATCGAGGGCGACAGCGGCGTCATCGTCGTCGACACGCTGACCTCGATCGAGGGGGCACGGGCCGCGCTCGATCTCTACTTTAGGCATCGCGGCCTGAAGCCGGTCGCCGCCGTCATGTTCACCCACACCCACACCGACCACTGGGGCGGCGCGCGCGGCGTGCTGGAGGAGGACGCGCTCGCCGCCGGCCGTGTGCCGATCATCGCGCCGAACCTGTTCATGGAGCACGCGGTGTCCGAGAACATCATCGCAGGCCCCGCGATGCTGCGGCGGGCGCAGTACCAGTTCGGGCCGCTGCTCGCCAAAGGGCCGCGGGGTCAGGTCGATTGCGGGCTCGGCAAGTCGATGGCGGCAGGCTCGGTCGCGCTGCTGCGCCCGACCGATTTGATCATGGCGACCGGCGACAGGCGCGTCATCGACGGCGTCGAATTCGAATTCCAGATGGCCCCGAACAGCGAAGCGCCGGCGGAGATGCACTTCTTCATCCCGCGCTACAGGGTGTTGAACCTCGCCGAGAACTGCACGCACAATTTCCACAATCTGCTGCCGTTCCGCGGTGCAGACGTGCGCGACGCGCTGGCCTGGTCGAAGTACCTCAATGAGGCTTTGCAGCTCTGGGACGGCAAGGCGGAGGCGATGTGCGGCCAGCATCACTGGCCGGTGTGGGGAGCTGAGCGTATCGGCACGATGATCCGGCAGCAGCGCGATCTCTACAAATTCGCGCATGACCAGACCATCCGCCTGATGAATCACGGCCTCACCGCGGCCGAGATCGCCGAGACGATCCAGTTGCCGGAGAGCCTGGAGGGTGCCTGGCATGGCCGCGGCTATTACGGCCACATCCGGCACAATGTGAAGGCGATCTACCAGAAATATCTCGGCTGGTACGACGCCAACCCGGTCAATCTCGATCCGCTGCCGCCGGTGGAGTCGGGCAAGAAATACGTCGAGTATATGGGCGGAGCGGATGCGATCCTCGCGCGGGCGCGTGCGGATTTTGACAAGGGCGAGTTTCGTTTCGTGGCGCAGGCACTCGGCCATCTCGTCTTCGCCGAGCCGGACAATGCGGCGGCGCGCAGTCTGCTGGCCGACACGCTGGAGCAGCTCGGTTACGCCGCCGAAAGCGCGACCTGGCGCAACGCCTATCTGTTCGGCGCGCAGGAATTGCGCCAGGGCATGCCGAAGGTGCCGGCGCGCCCGCCGATGCCGCGCGAGACGCTGGCGGCGCTGCGCACCTCCCAGCTCTGGGACGTGCTCGGCATCCGCCTCAACGGTCCCAAGGCCGAGGGCAAGCACATCGTGCTGAACTGGAGCTTTTCGGATACCGGCGAGACCTTCGTGCTCAATCTGGAGAACTGCGCGTTGACCTATACCGAGGGTGTGCAGGCGGAGGGCGCCGATGCCAGCTTCACGCTGGCGCGCGCAACGCTCGACGAGGTGATCGCCAAGCTGACCAGCTTTCCGGAAGCGGTCGCCGCCGGCAAGGTGAAGCTGTCGGGCAACCCCATGAAGCTCGCCGAGCTTATGGGCCTGATGGACGAATTCCCAAGGATGTTCGAGATCGTCGAGCCGAAGCGGGCGGTGGTGAGGTAGGGGAGGTCGTGTTGACGCGCTGAGGGCGCGTCACACCCCGCTGTCATCCCCGCGAAGGTGGGGACCCATAACCCCAGGGAGAGGTTTAGGCGCGAGCTGGTCACTCCGAGTCTTCGCCAAACAACGTCCTGTGGTTATCGCGACGAGCGCAAGCGCTCGCGCGGGCGTCCCGGATCGGCGCGCGCTTGGGGCGCGCTTGTCCGGGACGACAGCTGAGGGTCTGGCACTTTACTCCGCGCTGCTCACCAGCTTGATCCGCGGCGCCTTTTCCTCGGCGAGGCTGCGGTAGGCCGCGAGATAGTCCAGTGCCATCCGCCGCGCGGTGAAGCGCGTCTCGAACTGCCTGCGGATCGCGGTGCGGTCGAGTTGCGCGAGGCGGCCGACGACGCCGGCTGCGCTGAGCACGTCCTCGACGATGAAGCCGGTCAGCCCCTCGTCGATGATTTCAGGCACCGAGCCACGGTTGAAGGCAACGACCGGCGTTCCGCAGGCCATGGCTTCGATCATCACGAGACCAAACGGCTCCGGCCAGTCGATCGGCAGCAGAAGGCCGAGCGCGCCGCTCAGGAATTCCGACTTCTCGTGATCGCTGATCTCACCGATGAACTCAACCAGCGGATTGTTCTCGATCATCGGCCGGATCAGCTCGTCGTAGTAGTCCTGATCGGCACGATCGACCTTGGCCGCGATCTTTAGCGGAATGCCGCAATGGGTCGCGATCTTGATGGCGCGGTCGACGCCCTTCTCGGGCGCGATGCGGCCGAGCACGGCGAGGTATTCCTGTTTCGCCGGCTTCGGCGTCAGCAAATTCTCCGGAAGACCGTGATGGATCGTCGTCACCCAGTTCGCCTGCGGCACCGGCCGTCGCTGCGCATTGGAGATCGAGATGACGGGCATCTTGGAGAAGGTGTTGAACACCGGCTGATGCTCCGGCAGGTCGAGCCGGCCGTGCAGCGTGGTCAGGAACGGCGTCGGCTGCCGGTGGAACAACGACCACGGATAATAGTCGAGATGGAAGTGCAGGAAGTCGAACTCCTCGTCGTCACATTTTTGCCGCACACGCTCCAGCAGCACCATGTGCAGTGCATTGGGGTCACGCACGGAACCGTCGAGACGGAGCGCCTTCGGCCACAACGCATCCAGCTTGGCCGAGGTCTGCGAGTCGCCACTGGCGAAAAGCGTCACGTCGTGCCCGAGGGCCACCAGTTCTTCCGTCAACCAATGCACCACCCGCTCGGTGCCGCCATACAGCTTGGGTGGAACAGCCTCCGTCAACGGAGCAACCTGCGCGATGCGCATCTCACCATCTCCTTTGTGCGATCATGATCGTAGAAAGCCCCCGCGTGCCGGCACCGGCAATGCCAGCCAAGGGAACGTTCCCGCACTTGCGAAGTTCCTTCCTCCGAACGTTACTTATTAGACACGTCCGGTTTCGTCGCGATGCTGCCATCACATCTTCGCAGATCGCCCGCATCCGCATGTCGTGATGACGTTGCCCGGGAACCGAGGCGAACTGGTCGATGTTCAGTCGATCAGTAACAAAATGAAGATCAGCAGAACGGGGCGATAGCCATATGGATCAACTTTCTGGATATGCGCGCAGGCCATTTGCCTTTGTCTTGCGCTATCTTCGGATGCGAATGGCATCGCATCTGGTGATCCTGACCGCGGTCGTTGGAGCGGTTGCCTGCTCCGTAGGCACCCAGTATGGGGTCAAGTCCCTTGTCGACGCCTTGTCTGCGGGTCCTTCGCAAGGCGGTGGCGTATGGCTGGCATTCATTTTACTCATGTCGCTGATCACCGCCGACAACTTCCTCTGGCGTATCGCGAGCTGGACGGCGAGCTTCACCTTCGTTCGCGTCACGGGTGATTTACGGCGTGACATATTTCGTCATCTGACCGGCCACGCGCCGAGCTACTTCTCGGACCGGATGCCCGGGATGCTGACGAGCCGCATCACGGCGACGTCGAACGCGGTGTTCACGGTCGAGAACATGTTCGTCTGGAACGTGTTGCCGCCCTGCATTGCCACAATTGCGGCAATCGCCTTGATTGGAACCGTCAGTCCTTACATGGCGCTCGGCCTGATCGTGATTGCCGGCGGCATGGTGCTTGCCATGTTCCGTCTCGCCGCCGCCGGCAAGCCGCTGCATGACGACTTCGCCGACAAGGCCGCCGTGGTCGACGGCGAGATGATCGACGTCATCAGCAACATGCCCTTGGTGCGGGCCTTCTGCGGCATCGGCCATGAGCACGAGCGGTTCGACGCCACGGTGAACCGGGAGCTCACCGCTCGCGGCCGCAGCCTGCGTTACCTGGAGAAACTGCGGCTCACGCATGCCGGCGTGACCGTGCTGTTGACGGTGGCGCTGATGGCCTGGGCCATCACCCTCTGGCAGAAGGGTGAGGCGACCACCGGCGACGTGGTGCTGGTCTGCACGCTCGGCCTTTCGATTCTCAATGCGACGCGCGATCTCGCGGTGGCGCTGGTCGACGTCACCCAGCACGTCGCGCGGCTGACCGAGGCGATTGCCACGCTGCTGGTGCCGCACGATCTGCGCGATCACCCCGACGCCGAGCCGCTGGTGAAGAGCGGCGCGGCGATCGCGTTCAACAACGTCACCTTCGGCTATCCCGGGGCTGAGAAGATCTTCGAGCGGTTCAGCCTGCGGCTCCAGCCCGGCCAGCGCGTCGGCCTGGTCGGCCAGTCCGGCGGCGGCAAGTCCACGCTGTTCACGCTGCTGCAGCGATTCTACGATGCCGACGAGGGCAACATCACCATTGATGGCCAGGACATTTCGATGGTCACGCAGCTCAGCCTGCGCGAGGCGATCTCCGTCGTGCCGCAGGACATCTCGCTGTTTCATCGCTCCATCCGCGAGAACATCCGCTACGGCCGCCCGAACGCGACCGACGACGAGGTGCTGCGCGCGGCGATCGCGGCGCGCTGCGATTTCGTCGAGAGCCTGCCCGATGGTCTCGACACCATGGTCGGCGACCGCGGCGTCAAGATGTCCGGCGGCCAGCGCCAGCGCATCGCCATCGCGCGTGCCTTCCTCAAGGACGCGCCAATCCTGCTGCTGGACGAGGCCACTGCGGCGCTCGACAGCGAGTCCGAGGAAGCGATCCGCGAGGCGCTGTCGCGCCTTATGCGCGGCCGGACCGTCATCGCGATCGCGCACCGGTTGGCGACGCTGCGCAATTTCGACCGCGTGGTGGTGCTGAAGCATGGTAAGATCATCGAGGACGGCTCGCCGGAGCGTCTGATGCAGGGCCACGGGCCATATCGTGAGCTGGTCACGCGGGAAATGAGCCGGCTCGCGCAAGCCGCCGCGTAAAGCCACAGTCGCGTTCTCGAGTCGGTTGCGTTTCGAAACAAGCGCAGGGGAGCAGCTCATGTCGGCCGAAGCCGTAGCCCAATTCGTCTCCGTGACGCGCACCTCCGAACAGGTTGCGGAACAGCCTTTCTACATTCCCATGACCGGGCCGTCGGCCCGGCCGCGACGGTCCCTGAAGCACGACGACACCTTCATCGTGCTCGACAGCCATGGCGACATCGGCGCCTCCGCCGGCGGGCCGGACGGTCTGTTTCACTACGACACGCGCTATCTGGCGCGGCTGGAGCTCGTGCTCGACGACCTCCAGCCGCTGCTGCTCGGCTCCAATCTGCGCGACGATAATTCGTCGCTCACCGTCGATCTCACCAATCCCGACATCTACCGTCAGGGCCGCCTCGTCTTCCAGAAGGACCTGCTGCACATCGTGCGCACGATCTTCCTGTGGCGCGGCACGGCCTATCAGCGCATCGGCGTGCAGAACCACGGCGAAGGGCGGGCCAGTTTCGAGCTGACGCTGCTGTTCGACAACGACTTTGCCGATCTGTTCGAGGTCCGCGGCGAGCGCCGCCCGCGCCGCGGGACCGGCACGAGCAAATTGCTCGGGCCGACCGACGTCCTGTTCGAATATCGCGGCCTCGACGACACCGAGCGCACCACGGGCCTGCATTTCGACCCGCGTCCGACGCGGCTGTCGGTGAATGCCGCGACCTGGCAGATCGAGCTGGACCCGCACGAATCCAAATCGCTGTTCGTCGCCGTATCCTGCAACCGGCCGGTCGCGGAGAAGCCCGCACGCTTCTTCAGGGGCCTGCTCGCCCATCGCCGCGAGATGCGCCGGTCCACGATGGGCGCCGCCAGCATCGAGACCTCGAACAACATCTTCAACGAGGTGCTGTGCCAGGCCATGGCCGACCTCAACATGCTGATGACGGAGACGCCGCAGGGGCGTTATCCCTATGCCGGCATTCCCTGGTACTCGACGACGTTCGGCCGAGATGGCCTGATCACCGCGCTCCAGATGCTGTGGGTCGATCCGCGCGTCGCCAAGGGCGTCTTGCGCCGGCTTGCGCATTTCCAGGCCAAGGCGGTGGATCCGCTCGCCGATGCCGCGCCCGGCAAGATCCTGCATGAGATGCGCGGCGGCGAGATGGCGGCGCTGCGCGAGGTGCCGTTCGCGCAATATTATGGCAGCGTCGATTCGACCGCGCTGTTCGTGCTGCTCGCCGGGAGCTATTTCGAACGGACCGGCGACGAGAAGACCTTGATCGAGCTATGGCCGGCGATCGAGGCGGGGCTGGCCTGGATCGACGGTCCCGGAGATCCGGACCAGGACGGCTTCGTCGAATACCAGCGCGCGACCGAGAAGGGGCTCGCCAACCAGGGCTGGAAGGACTCGTACGACGCGATCTTCCATGCCGACGGCCAGCTTGCCGAAGGCAATATCGCGCTCGCCGAAGTCCAGGGCTATGTCTACGCCGCCAAGCAGCTCGCCGCGCGTTGCGCGCTGAGGCTCGGCAAGCCCGACCGTGCGCGCAAGCTCGAGGCCGAAGCCAGGACGCTGGCTGAGCGCTTCGAGGAGGCGTTCTGGTGCGAAGAGCTCGGCAGCTACGCTCTCGCCCTCGACGGCAAGAAGCGGCCCTGCAAGGTGCGGACATCGAACGCCGGCCAGGTGCTGTTCAGCGGCATGATCCGCGAGGACCGTGCCCGCCTCGTCGCCGCCGATTTGATGCGGCCGCATTTCTTCTCGGGTTGGGGCATCCGCACGGTCGCCGTCGGTGAGGTGCGCTACAACCCGATGTCCTATCATGACGGGTCGATCTGGCCGCACGACAACGCGCTGATCGCGCTCGGGCTCGCGCGCTACGGCCTCAAGCATTCGGTCGCGCATGTCTTCAAGGGGCTGTTCGACGCCGCCACCTATATGGACCTGCGCCGGTTGCCCGAATTGTTCTGCGGCTTTCGGCGCGAGAAGCGCCGCGGCCCGACGCTCTATCCGGTCGCCTGCGCGCCGCAGGCCTGGGCCAGCGCGACGCCGTTCACGCTGCTGGAGGCGGCGCTCGGCATCGAGTTCGACGTGGCGCGCAACGAGATTCGCCTGCGCAACCCGCATCTGCCGGCGTTCCTCCACGAGGTGATCCTGCGCGATCTCAGGCTCGGCGGATCCAGCGTCGACCTTCGTGTCAGCCGACACGGCGACGACGTGGCACTGGAAGTCTTGCGCACGCGCGGCCAGATCCAGGTCTCGATCGTGCTGGCGCGCTAGCGGCGCGCAGGGAGAGTGTCATGCGTGCGATCGGAGCGTTGATCCTTGGCATAGCCATCGTCGCGGGCCTGGCGGTGACCACATCGCGCGCCGCGGACGAGCCGCCTGCAGGGCCGAGCGAGGCGAAAGCGCCGACGGCACCGTCGCCGACCTCGGCCGTCCCGGTCACGCCGAAGGACGCCGCGCCGCCGCCGTCGGTGACCATCATCGGCGCGAGCGAAGCCCATGGCGTCCTCGGCCGCGACGTACGCAGCGCCGCGGATGAGGACATGGGCCGCATCGTCGACGTCATCGTCGATCGCGGCGGCCATGTCCGCGCCGCGGCCATCGATTTCGGCGGGTTTCTCGGTGTCGGCAGCCGCAAGATCGTGGTGGACTGGAACGCATTGCGCTTCGGCAAGATTGTCAACAAGAAGGACAGCATCACGCTGGAATTGACCAAGGCGCAGGTCGCAGCCGCGCCGGAATACAAGGAAGACACGCCGATCGTCGTGCTCGGCGCGTCCGGCAGCCTTCAACCGCTGCAAGCGATCCAGTGAGGTGCCGGGAGGGCTGACCGCCTGTGCTGTTGTCGAGGAAGCCGAACCATGCAGATCGTGACGGCCGCGCCGAGCAGGACTACGTCGCCGCGCCAACGGCCGTGGGCATTCCTGCGCCGTCGCGCCAAAGCCTGCGCGGTCTCGACTGGTTCATCTTCTTCCTCGCCGACGTGCAGACCGGATTCGGTCCCTTCATCGCGGTCTATCTGACGACCCAGAAATGGACCCAGGTCGAGATCGGCCTTGTGCTGTCGATCGGCGGCATCGTCGCGTTGATCGGGCAGATGCCCGGCGGGGCGATCATCGATGCCGCGAAATCGGAGCGACTGGTCGCCGCCCTCGCAATCGCGACCATCGGCGCTTGCGCGCTGGCCTATGCCGCGATGCCGATCTTTCCCGTGGTGGTGGCCGCGGCCACCCTGCACGCGGCGGCGAGCTGCGTGCTGGGGCCGGCGATTGCGGCGATCAGCCTTGGCCTCGTTGGCCCGCTCGCGATCGGCGAGCGGCTCGGCCGCAACGCGCGCTTTGCCTCGCTCGGGAGCGGCGTTGCCGCGGCGGTGATGGGCACCGTCGGTTATCTCCTGTCGAGCCGCGCGGTGTTCCTGGTCACCTTCCTGCTCGTGATTCCGACCCTGATCGCGCTCTCGCGCATCCGCGAGCACGAGGTCGACATCGCGCGCTGTCACGGTGAGATGCCGCGCGAGGCGGCCGAGCGTGGCGACACCAATATCTGGCACCTGATCCGGCAGCGGCCGCTCATCATCTTCGCCCTCAGCGTGCTGCTGTTGCAGCTCGCGAACGCCGCGATGATGCCGCTGATGGCGAGCGCGGTGACGGCGCGGTCCGCCCAATGGGCGACGGTGCTCGTCGCCTTTTGCATCGTCGTCCCGCAGGCGATCGTGGCGCTGCTGTCGCCGACGGTCGGGCGCAAGGCGCAAGCGTGGGGCCGGCGGCCGCTGCTACTGATCGGATTCGGCGCGCTGACGATTCGCGGCCTGCTGTTTGCGACCGTGCGCGATCCGTATCTGCTGGTCGCGGTGCAGGTGTTCGACGGCCTCACGGCGGCGGTGTTCGCGGTGATGATTCCGCTGATCGTCGCCGATGTCGCCTTCGGCAGCGGCCATTTCAACCTGGCACAGGGCATCGTCGGCACCGCGACCGGCATCGGCGCATCTTTAAGCACCGCGCTCGGAGGCTATGTCAGCGACAAGTTCGGCAATGCGACCGCCTTCATCGGGCTGTCCGGCGTTGCCGCGACCGGGCTCCTGCTGGTTCTTTTCGTGATGCCGGAGACGCGGCGCACGGCATGATTCGCCAGCCAAAGAAAATGGCCGGCCGAAACGCGTTCGGCCGGCCAAGTGGGTAGGGAGGAGGAAGAATAGCGAAGATCAGGCGTCGAGATGTTGCAGGCGCTGGCGGTTGCGCAGCACGATCTGGCGGGCGCCGGAGAAGCCCAGAATGCCCTGGGCGTGAAGCTGCGACAGCGCGCGCGACACGGTTTCGAGGGTGAGGCCGAGATAGTCGCCGATGTCACGGCGGCACATCGGCAGCGCCATCATGCCGGCAACGGCGAGGCGGCGGTCCATTTCGAGCAGGAAGGTCGCAACGCGCTCCATCGCGGTCTTGCGGCCCAGCAGCAGCATGTGGTCCTCGGCATGACGCAGCTCGCCAGCGGTCATCGCCCAGAGCTTGCGGGCGACCTGGACGTCGGTGCCTGCGGCCTTCTCGAGGCTGGCGCGCTTCACGAGGCGCACGGTGGTGTCGATGATGGCTTCGGCAGCAAGGCGGTGAGCGGGACCGGATTCGAGGCCGAACACGTCGCCGGGAAGATGGAAGGCGCCGATCTGGCGGCGGCCGTCGGACAGGAGCTTGTAGCTGCTCACTGCGCCGGACACGACCTGGTAGACATATTCCGCCGGCTCGTCTTCGCCGTAGATTTCCTCGTCCTTGCGGTAGGAGAACTCGGTGGCGACGAGGCCGACATGGCCGGTGATGGCGCCGAACTGGTCGGTGACGGGATGGGCGGGGGCGATCTTGCCAACAATCTGGGTGTTGATCGCCTGGGTGTTGAGGGTCTGGGTGAGCATCTGCGCCATCTCCGTTGTGATGACGCTTTGGTACGCGGTATCGGGGGCTTCGAAAATTTCGAGCGATATCTTAAGGGGGTCTACCTACGTAGAATCCCGTAGGTCACGCGCGGGGGCTGTCCTGAATGGCGCGGCGGATGCGCTTGACCAGGTTTTCGTCGAGAAGCGGCTTCAAAACCACGTCTTTGACGCCCGCAGCTGCCGCCCGGGTCGAAATGTTCTCGTCCGGATAGCCGGTAATCAGGATCACGGGCGTGCTGTCGTCGGCCTCGCGCAGGCGGCCTGCCAGCTCGATGCCGTTGATGTCCGGCATCTTGTAGTCGATCACGTAGCAGTCCGCCCCGCGCGAACCGCCGGCGTTGAGCAACGCAGTGCCGCTCCTGAAGGTCCGCACGGCAAAGCCGTCGGTTTCCAGCAGGAAACGCAGAGAGCCCAGGACGGCGGCATCATCGTCGACCACGTAGACAATGGGGAGCGATGAGGACGACGGCCGCTCATAATGTGAACCGACCTCGATCATGCTCCTTGGCTAGCACGGCGCCGGGAAGTAGCCTTGACTTGCCTCAATCCGGCTCGTTCTCAGTCGTTGAGCATGCCGGCTCGCATTGCGAGGCGGACCAGTTCCGACAGGCTGTTGGCTTGCATCTTGGTCATGACGTTGGCGCGGTAGACCTCAATGGTGCGCGGGCTGATGTCGTATTCGCGGGCGATCAGCTTGTTGGACAGGCCCGCGATCAGCCCTTCCATGACCTGGCGTTCCCGGGGGCTCAAGGAGGTGACGCGGGCGGCGATGTCCTGCGTGACGGCCTCGCTCTTGGCGGCGGGCTCGGCCTGGCGGATCGCCGATTCGATCATGGTGGTGAGGCGGTCGTCCTCGAACGGCTTTTCGAGGAAGTCGACCGCCCCCAGCTTCATCGCCTCGACCGCGAGGGGCACGTCGCCGTGACCGGTCATGATCAGGATCGGAAACGGGCTTTGCTGCGCCTTCATCCGCTTGAGCAGCTCGATCCCGTCGAGTCCCGGCATGCGCACGTCGGAGACGACGCAGCCGAAGGCGAGGCCGGGCAGGGCGTCGATGAAGCTCTGCGCATTGTCGAACAGCGTGACGCCGAAGCCGGCGGAATCCAGCAGGAAGTTCAGCGAATCCCGCATCGCCGCATCGTCGTCGATGACGTAGATATGTCCCTTGGTGGTCATGAATCGGTTCTCGTCAGTCAGTTCTCGGCGGTGGCCGGCAGGGTGAAGCGGAAGGTCGCGCCGCCCGATGCATTGCTCTCGGCCCACATGCGACCGCCGTGAGCCTCGATGATCGAGCGGCTGATGGACAGTCCCACGCCCATGCCGGTTTCCTTGGTGGTGAAGAAGGTCTGAAACAGGTTTGGCATGACGTCGCCCTGGAAGCCGGAACCGGTGTCCGAGACCTCCACCTCGATCATGTCGTCGGCGACACAGGCGTTGGCGACGACGAGCTCGCGGCGCGGCGATTGCGCCATCGCCTCCAGTGCATTGCGGAACAGATTGACCAGCACCTGCTGGATCTGCACCCGGTCGGCGAGGACGAGATCGGCGTCGGGATCGAGGCTGAAGCGGAGCTGCACGCTCTGCTCGCGCGCGCCGGCGAGCCCGAGCGCGCCGGCCTCCTCGATCAGCTTGGACAGGCTCTCGACCCGCTTCTCCGACTCGCCGCGGGAGACGAAGTCGCGCAGGCGCCGGATGATCTGGCCGGCGCGCAAGGCCTGCTCCGCCGCGCGATCCAGCGCGCTTTCGATCTTCGGCGTGTTCACGTCGGTGCTGCCGGCGAGCAGCCGCCGCGATCCCTTCATGTAGTTGCTGATCGCGGCCAGCGGCTGGTTGAGCTCGTGGGCGAGCGCGGAGGCCATTTCGCCCATCGCGGTCAATCGCGAGACGTGGACCAGCTCGGATTGCAATTCCTGGAGCCGGGCCTGGGTCTGCTGGTGCTCGGTGAGGTCGCGGACGAATCCGGTGAAATAGGGCTCGCCGGCGGATTCCATCTCGCCGATCGACAGGTGCATCGGAAAGGTCGTGCCGTCGCGGCGCTTGCCGGTCACGATGCGGCCGATGCCGATGATGTGCGGATCGTTGGTGGAGCGGTAGCGGGCGATGTAGCCGTCGTGGCGGGTGCGATCGGGCTCCGGCATCAGGATGCTGACGTTTTTGCCGATCGCCTCGTGCTCGGACCAGCCGAACAGGCGCTCCGCGGCCGTACTGAAGAGCTGCATGATGCCGTGGCCGTCGATGACGATCATGGCGTCGGGAATGGTCTGGAGGATCGAGCGGAGGTGGGTCTCGCGCGTGCGCAGCGCCTCCTCGACCTGCTTTTCCTCGTCGATGTCGAGAAAGATGCCGCTGAGATGACGCGCGGCGCCGGCTTCGTCCCGAATGAGTCCGGCCCGGGCGCGGATCCATTGCCCGCTGCCCGAGGCATTCGCGACCTTGAACGACACGTCGAAGCTGCCGCCACGCTCGGAAACGCGCTTGATCGCGCTTTCGACCCGTTCTCTGTCCGTCGATTGAAGCCGCGACAGAAAGAGGTCGTAGCTCGCCGGCTGGTCCAGTTCGACCCCGAGCAGAGCCCTGGCGGTCTCGGACCAGTCCAATTCCCGTGTGGCGAGGTCGAGATCCCAGGTGCCGACGCCAAACCCTTCGATCCGAACGAGAAAACGTTCGCCCCGGCCGTCGTCCTGCGAGTGCGTTACGCGGGTCGGCGACAAATGATGCTCCTCATCCTGATGCGGCGGCTCCGGACGCGGTTACCGCTCCCCTAATGTCGCCTAAGGCCGGGCTGGAGGCAAGTTCTGTCGGCTTGCCGATTGACGGCAAGTCGGGCGCCGGCGCCCTCCTTGATCTATCTCATCCCGATGTCCGGAAGCGGGCGTAACTTTCACCAAAGTTTTTGCACTGGAGAATTCCGATGACATACGCGACGGTGATGGTCAGCCTGGCGCTCGACCAGCCCAACGAAGCGCGTCTTCAGGTCGCGGGCGAGCTCGCCGAGCGATTCGAGGCAGCCATCGTCGGGGTCGCCGCGGCCCAGTTCGCGCCGCCGCTCTATTTCACTGACGGCGCCGAGGCGCAAGCACTGATCGACGAGGGCGAAGCTTCGGTCAAGCGGCGGCTGGCTGGCCTCGAGGCGCAATTCCGCGCCGCCACGAAGAATCGCGGCGGACATGCGGAGTGGCGCAGCGCCATGGACTTTCCGGCGCGATTCGTCCTGGCGCAGGCGCGCTGCGCCGACATCGTGGTCAGCGGCGGGCAGAGCCCGGCCTTCTCCGATGCGTTCGCGCTCGCGAGCCCCAAGGACCTGGTGATGCAGGCCGGCCGTCCGCTTCTCGTCGTCCCCGACCGGGCCAACTGGCTCGACCTGCGCAGCGTGCTGGTGGCGTGGAAGGACACGCCGGAGGCCCGGCGGGCGGTGTCCGACGCGCTGCCGATGCTGCGCAAGGCGAGGGACGTCACCATCACCACAATTCCGGAGCGCGACGACGACCGTTCGGTCGTGATGGCCGGCGTCACCGACGTTGCCGCCTGGCTCGCCCGCCACGGCGTCACCGCGACCGCGCGCATCTACGAAGGCACCCGGAACGAAACCGCGGCCGCACAATTGGAGAAAGTCGCCGGCGACGTCGATGCCGGCCTGATCGTTGCGGGCGCCTATGGCCATTCGAGGTTTCGTGAACTGATCCTGGGAGGCGTCACCCAATATCTGGTCACGCAGACCGCCCGCAGCGTGCTGCTGTCGCACTGACGGCCGGCCGGAATCGAATCGAGGAGGACGCGCCGTGTACAGATTTCTTGAACAGACGGTCGACGGCTACATGACGCGCAACGTCAAGGCGGTGCAGCGCGACCGTGACCTGCTCGAGCTCAGCGAGATGTTCGAGACCGATGATTTCAACTCCTATCCGGTCGAGGACGACGGGCAGGTGGTCGGCATCGTCACCAAGTTCGACATCCTGAAGTGCTTCGCCTTCACGCCGAGCCAGATGCTGCCCCGCTATCACGACCTGATGAGCCGCAAGATCGGCGATGTCATGACGCCCGAGTTCATCTATGTCAGCCCCGACACGCGACTGACGCGCGTGCTCCAGATCATGGTGGAGCACCGTATCAGGAGCATCATCGTGCTCGACGGTGCGCAGAAGCTGGTCGGAATCATCGCCCGCGAGGACGTCATCGCGGCGCTCAAGGCGACGGCGCGCGACTGACGGAATACGCCTGATCGGAATCCGTTATCGCCTCCGTGATTTTACGGAGGCCGCTCCCCTTTGTACGTCGCGCCGGAGCGAAGCTCCGGCGATGGCGCCGAATGAGGGGCTCCTTCCGCGGAAAAACGTCCGATGCGGAGCCGCCCCACCCAAATGAGCTTGCTGCACGGTCGTCGCTGCCCCTCGCAAGGGGAACCGTAACCGGCTGCGCGCAGACGTCCGGAAGAAACCAACAGGATCGTCGCCGGCTACGAAGAACTTAAATGCCTGTCTTGATTTCAATCAATTCCCGGTGAGGGTGGATGTGGTTTCTGGCGCTGTGTTCTTTCAGAGAGAATCCGCATGAGCCAGCCCTCCATTTCCAAATCCATGACCATCGGTGAAAGCGGCCTGGCTGTCGTGTTCGCAGTCACCGCCTTCCTCTGCGTGATCGCCTCGGCCAAGGCGCTCGATGCGCCCTTCGCCTTCCATGCCGCGCTCAGCGCGGCGGCGAGCCTTGCTGCGGTCTTCGTCATCGTCAACCGCTACCTCGACCGTCCGGCGGCGCTGCCGCCGGCGGAGATCAACGGGCGCCCCAACTACAACATGGGCCCGATCAAATTCTCCTCCTTCATGGCGATGTTCTGGGGCATTGCCGGCTTCCTCGTCGGTCTCCTCATCGCCTCGCAACTGGCCTGGCCCGCGCTGAACTTCGATCTGCCCTGGACCAGCTTCGGCCGCCTGCGGCCGCTGCACACCTCCGCGGTGATCTTCGCCTTCGGCGGCAACGTGCTGATCGCGACCTCCTTCTACGTGGTGCAGAAGTCCTGCCGCGCGCGCCTCGCCGGCGATCTCGCGCCGTGGTTCGTCGTAGTGGGCTACAATTTCTTCATTCTGATCGCCGGCACCGGCTATCTGCTCGGCGTCACCCAGTCGAAGGAATATGCCGAGCCGGAATGGTATGCCGATTTGTGGCTGACCATCGTCTGGGTCGTCTATCTGCTCGTCTTCCTTGCCACCGTCATCAAGCGCAAGGAGCCGCACATCTTCGTCGCGAACTGGTTCTATCTCGCCTTCATCGTGACGATCGCGGTCCTGCATCTCGGCAACAACCCGGCGCTTCCCGTCTCGGTGTTCGGCTCGAAGTCCTACGTCGCCTGGGGCGGCATCCAGGACGCCATGTTCCAGTGGTGGTACGGCCACAACGCGGTCGGCTTCTTCCTGACCGCCGGCTTCCTCGCCATCATGTACTACTTCATCCCGAAGCGCGCCGAGCGGCCGATCTATTCCTACCGGCTGTCGATCATCCACTTCTGGGCGCTGATCTTCCTCTACATCTGGGCCGGCCCGCACCATCTGCACTACACGGCGCTGCCGGACTGGACGCAGACGCTCGGCATGACCTTCTCGATCATGCTGTGGATGCCCTCCTGGGGCGGCATGATCAACGGCCTGATGACGCTGTCGGGTGCCTGGGACAAGCTGCGCACCGATCCCGTGCTGCGCATGCTCGTGGTCTCCGTCGCCTTCTACGGCATGTCGACCTTCGAGGGCCCGATGATGTCGATCAAGGTGGTCAACTCGCTCAGCCACTACACCGACTGGACCATCGGCCACGTGCACTCAGGCGCGCTCGGCTGGGTCGGCTTCGTCTCCTTCGGCGCGCTTTACTGCCTGGTGCCGTGGGCCTGGAATCGCAAGGGGCTCTACAGCCTGAAGCTCGTCAATTGGCACTTCTGGGTCGCGACCCTCGGCATCGTCCTCTACATCTCGGCGATGTGGGTGTCCGGCATCCTCCAGGGCCTGATGTGGCGCGCCTACACCTCGCTCGGCTTCCTCGAATATTCCTTCATCGAGACCGTCGAGGCGATGCATCCCTTCTACATCATCCGCGCCGCCGGCGGCGGGCTGTTCCTGATCGGCTCGTTGATCATGGCCTATAACCTCTGGATGACCGTTCGTGTCGGCGAACAGGAAGTCCAGATGCCCGTCGCTCTTCAGCCGGCGGAATGAGGAGTTCCACCATGTCGTTCTGGACACGCCACCAAATCTTCGAAAAGAACTCGATCATCCTGATCGTCGGCATCCTGCTGGTGATCGCGATCGGCGGTCTCGTCGAGATCACCCCGCTGTTCTACCTCAAGAGCACGATCGAGAAGGTCGACGGGGTCAGGCCCTACACGCCGCTGGAGCTGGCGGGCCGCAACGTCTACGTCCGCGAGGGCTGCTATCTCTGCCACTCGCAGATGGTCCGCCCCCTGCGCGACGAGGTCGAGCGCTACGGCCACTTCTCGCTCGCCGCCGAGAGCATGTTCGACCACCCGTTCCAGTGGGGCTCCAAGCGCACCGGTCCGGATCTCGCCCGCGTCGGCGCCAAATATTCCGACGACTGGCACGTCACCCATCTGACCAACCCGCGTGCGATCGTGCCGCAGTCGGTGATGCCGGGCTATTCGTTCCTCAGCCACAGCGAGGTCGATCCGGACACGATCGCCGACCACATGCGCACGCTGAGGACCGTCGGTGTGCCCTACACGGACGACCAGATCGCGAGCGCCAGCGCCGATCTGAAGGCCCAGGCCGATCCGGAGAATGCCGGCGCCGACGCCTTCAACAAGCGCTACGCCAAGGCCGCCGTGCGCAATTTCGACGGCAAGACCGGCACGCCGACCGAGATGGACGCGCTGATCGCGTACCTGCAAATGCTCGGCACGCTGGTCGACTTCAAGATCTACAACGAGAAAGCCAATCTTCGCTGAGAAGGCATGAACGATGAAAGCTATCCTGTCAGTCCATAATCTAGCGTCCGAGCTCGTGACGACGATCTGGACGCCGGTGTTCGTCGCGATCTTTCTCGCGATCATCGCCTACGCATTTTGGCCCCGTAACAAGGCTGTTTTCGATGAAGCAGCGCACCTGCCGTTGCGGGAGGAGTGAGAGACCATGACCGACCATCATAGCGACATCGATTCCGTCTCCGGCAAGTCCACGACCGGACATGAGTGGGACGGCATCAAGGAGCTCAACACGCCGCTGCCACGCTGGTGGGTGATCTGCTTCTACCTCACCATCGTCTGGGCGATCGGCTACTGGATCGTCTATCCGGCCTGGCCGCTGATCTCCAGCAACACCACGGGCATGTTCGGCTACTCCTCGCGGGCCGACGTCGCGGTCGAGCTTGCCAACCTCGAGAAGATCCGCGGTGACAAGATGGTGGCGCTGGGCGCGGCCTCGCTCGCCGACATCGAGAAGGACCCGGCCTTGCTGGCGCTCGCCCGCGCCAAGGGCAAAACCGTGTTCGGCGACAATTGCGCGCCCTGCCACGGCACTGGCGCCGCCGGCGCCAAGGGCTATCCGAACCTGAACGACGACGACTGGCTGTGGGGCGGCACGCTCGACCAGATCATGCAGACCATCCAGTTCGGCGCGCGCTCCGGTCATACCAAGACCCATGAGGGCCAGATGCTCGCCTTCGGCAAGGACGGCGTGCTGAAGCCCGACGAGATCGTCACGGTCGCCAATTACGTGCGGTCACTGTCGGGCCTTCCGACCCGCAACGGCTTCGATGCCGCCAAGGGCGAGAAGATCTTCGCGGAGAATTGTGTCGCCTGCCACGGCGACGGCGGCAAGGGCAACCAGGAGATGGGCGCACCGAACCTGACCGACAAGATCTGGCTCTACGGCTCCGACGAAGCGGCTCTGATCGAGACCATCAGCCAGGGACGTGCCGGCGTCATGCCGGCCTGGGAAGGGCGGCTCGATCCCGCCACCATCAAGGCGATGGCGGTCTACGTCCACTCGCTAGGCGGTGGAAAATAGCGGATCCGTGGCAAAAGGGTTCAGACGGGGGTGAACAAAAGTGCCCCCGTTTGAGCTGGATCAACTGACGCGGCGATGTCGGGTCTAGGTTTAATCGCACCTCTTCGAGAAGTTCCAAGCGATGAACAAGACCGTCAACCCGAACGAACTCAAGCCTGTGGACGACAACGGGCCGCTCTACGCAGCCCACAAGAAGGTCTATCCCCAGAGCGTCTCCGGCACGTTCCGCCGGATCAAATGGAGCCTGATGGCGATCTGCCTCGGCGTCTATTATTTCCTGCCGTTCGTGCGCTGGAACCGCGGCCTCGGCGCCCCCAGCCAGGCGGTGCTGATCGATCTTCCCAATAGCCGCTTCTACTTCTTCTTCATCGAGCTGTGGCCGCAGGAGGTCTACTACTTCACCGGCCTGCTGATCGTGGCCGCGGTGGCGTTGTTCCTGATGAACTCGGTCGGCGGCCGCATCTGGTGCGGCTATCTCTGTCCGCAGACGGTGTGGACCGACCTGTTCTATGCCGTCGAGCGTCTGATCGAAGGTGACCGGCGCGAGCGGATGAAGAAGGACAAATCGTCCGACCCGCTGAAGCTCGAGCGGATCTCCGAGATCGTGCTCAAGCATTCGATCTGGCTCATGATCGCCTGGTGGACCGGTGGCGCCTGGGTGCTCTACTTCAACGACGCACCGACCCTGGTGAAGGAGCTCGTCACCTTCCAGGGGCCGATGATCGCCTATATCTGGATCGGCATTCTCACGGCCTCGACCTATCTGCTCGCCGGCTACATGCGCGAGCAGGTCTGCACCTATATGTGCCCGTGGCCGCGCATCCAGGCCGCGCTCACCGACGAATGGGCGCTGAACGTCACCTACCGCTACGACCGCGGCGAGAAGCGTACCTCGGTCAAGAAGGCCGCCGAACTGCGCGCGCTCGGCGAGCAGGTTGGCGATTGCGTCGATTGCTACCAGTGCGTCGCGGTTTGCCCGACCGGAATCGACATTCGCAACGGACCTCAGATGGAATGCATCCAGTGCGGCCTTTGCATCGACGCCTGCGACAACGTGATGACGAAGATCGGCCGGCCGAAGCGCTTGATCGGCTACGACAACGACATCAACATCCATCGACGCCAAGAAGGCAAGGCGCCGATCTACCGGATCGTCCGGGCACGCACCATCGTCTACAGCGCGATCATCGCGGCGATCGGCGGCTTCATGGTCTATACGCTCGCGACCCGCAGCCTGCTCGACGTCAACGTGCTGCACGACCGCAATCCGGTCGCGGTCAAGCTCAGCGACGGCTCGATCCGCAACGCCTACACGGTGCGGCTGCTGAACAAGAGCGGCTACGACCGCGCCATCGCCATCGACGTGGAGGGGCCAGCCAATCCCACGATGCACGTCGTCGGCGTCGATTCGGTGACACCGGATCGGCCGATCATCGTGATCCCGCGCGACTCCACCAGCGAGCTGCGGTTGCTCGTCACCGCGCCGGCCGAAAACAATCCGGAGAAGTCGATTCCGGTCCGCTTCCACGTCATGGATATCGGACTGGGCGTCGCCGCGAGCGCCACCGACAATTTCGTCGCGCCGTAAATCCAGGAGACCGTCATGTCATCCAAGCCGCTGACCGGAACCAAGGTCTTCCTGATGCTGGTCGCCTTTTTCGGCCTCGTGATCGGCGTCAACGTCACGATGATGAAGCTGGCGATCGCGACGCTGCCCGGCACCGACGTCGACAGCCCCTATGCGGCCGGCTTGACCTACGACCGCGAGATCTCGGCGGCGCAGGACCAGGCCGCGCGCAAATGGAAGGTCAACGCCCATATCGAACGCCGCAACGACGGCGGCGCGGTGGTCCAGGTCGAGGCGCGCGATGCCGGCGGCCAGCCGATCTCCGGACTGAAATTCGGCGGGCGCCTGGAGCGGCCGACCGACAAGCGCGCCGATCTCGCCGTCGAGCTCACCGAGGCCGGCATCGGCCTCTATCGGGGCGATGCCGCGTCCGTCGCGCCGGGCCAGTGGGACCTGGTGATCGAGGGCGAGGCGCGGGGGACGCGCGTGTTCCTGTCGCGCAACCGCGTGATCCTGAACTGAAGGACTTCGACATGCACGTCACGCGGGATTTCTCGCACTACGTCCGGACCGCGGGCGAGGGCGTCCAGCACATCGATCTCGCGGTTGAAGGCGTTCACTGCGCCGGCTGCATGGCCAAGATCGAACGCGGCCTGTCCGCCATTCCCGACGTCACGTTGGCGCGCGTCAACCTCACCGACCGTCGCGTCGCGCTGGAATGGAAGGCGGGTACGCTCGACCCCGGCCGTTTCATCGATCGCCTCGAGGAGCTTGGCTACAAGGCCTATCCGTTCGAGACCGAAAGCGCTGAGGTGGCGGAGGTCGCAGAATCGCGCTTCCTGCTGCGCTGCCTCGGTGTCGCGGCCTTCGCCACCATGAACGTGATGATGCTGTCGATCCCGGTGTGGTCGGGCAACGTCTCGGACATGCTGCCCGAGCAGCGCGACTTCTTCCACTGGTTGTCGGCGCTGATCGCGTTGCCGGCGGCGGCCTATGCCGGCCAGCCGTTCTTCCGCTCGGCCTGGCGCGCGCTGTCGGCGAAGACGACCAACATGGACGTGCCGATCTCGATCGGCGTAATTTTGGCGCTCGGCATGTCCGTGGTCGAGACCATCCACCACGCCGAGCACGCCTATTTCGACGCAGCAATCATGCTGCTGACCTTCCTGCTTGTCGGCCGCTTCCTCGACCAGAACATGCGGCGGCGCACCCGCGCAGTCGCCGGCAATCTCGCCGCGCTGAAGGCGGAGACGGCGGCCAAGTTCGTCGGTCCCGACGAGATATCGCAGGTCCCGGTGGCCGCGATTAATCCCGGCGACATCGTGCTGCTCCGGCCCGGCGAGCGCTGCGCGGTCGACGGCACCGTGATCGAGGGCCGTTCGGAGATCGACCAGAGCCTGATCACCGGGGAGACGCTCTACGTCACGGCCGAGCAGGGCACGCCGGTCTATGCGGGCTCCATGAACATCTCCGGCACGCTGCGGGTGCGGGTTTCGGCCGCGTCCGAGGCGACGCTGCTCGCCGAGATCACGCGGCTGCTCGACAACGCGCTCCAGGCGCGCTCGCGCTATATGCGCCTCGCCGACCGCGCCTCGCGGCTGTATGCTCCGGTGGTCCATGCCACCGCGTTCATCACCATCCTCGGTTGGGTCATTGCCGGCGCGTCCTGGCATGATGCGATCGTGACGGGCGTCGCCGTGCTGATCATCACCTGTCCCTGCGCGCTGGGGCTTGCCATTCCGACCGTGCAGACCATCGCCTCCGGCGCAATGTTCAAGTCCGGTGTGCTGCTGAATTCCGGCGACGCGATCGAGCGGCTGGCCGAGGCCGACCATGTCATCTTCGACAAGACCGGCACGCTGACGCTGCCCGATCTCGAAGTGATGAATGCCGCCAACATCCCCGCCGACATCTTCGAGCTCGCCGGCCGGCTCGCGCTGTCGAGCCATCATCCGGTCGCCGCCGCCGTGGCGCAGGCCGCCGCCGCCAAATCGCCTGTTGTTGGTGCGATCGAAGAGGCCGGGCAGGGCGTCCGTGCGACCGTGGACGGCGTCGAGCTTCGCCTTGGCCGACCCTCCTTCTGCGGCGCGGAGGCGCTGGTTGGCAGCACCGTCGTCGATCCCGAAGCCTCCATCGTCGCGTTCAGCAAGGGCAGCGAGAGGTTCGTGCTCTCGGTCCGCCAGGGCCTGCGTCCGGACGCGCAGGCTGCGATCGCGGCGCTGAAGGCGCGCAATATCGGCATCGAGATTCTCTCCGGCGACCGCGAGCCGGCGGTGAAGGCCGCGGCTCATGCGCTCGAAATCCCCGAATGGCGCGCCGGCGTCACGCCGGCCGACAAGATCGCGCGGATCGAGGAACTGAAGCAGCGCGGCGCCAGGGTGCTGATGGTCGGCGACGGCATGAACGACGCGCCGTCGCTCGCGGCAGCCCATGTCTCGATGTCGCCGATCTCGGCCGCGCATCTGAGCCAGGCCACCGCCGATCTCGTCTTTCTCGGCCGGCCGCTGGCTCCGGTGGTCGCCGCCGTCGACGCCTCGCGCAAGGCGCTGCATTTGATGCGGCAGAACCTTTGGCTCGCCATCGGCTACAATGTCTTGGCCGTGCCGGTTGCGATCAGCGGCGTCGTGACGCCCCTGATTGCGGCGGCGGCCATGAGCGGATCGTCGATCCTGGTCATGCTGAACTCGCTGCGCGCCCGCAGCACCTCACGGGAGATCGTGTGATGGAGATCCTGGTCATCCTGGTCCCGCTGGCCTTGATGCTCGGCGGCGCCGGTCTCGTCGCCTTTCTCTGGTCGCTCCGGAGCGGCCAGTACGACGATCTCGACGGCGCCGCTTGGCGCGCCATCGCCGACGACGAGCCGCCGCAGGAAGCCCCAGTCAAGCGCTAGTGCTTCAAGTTCAGCGCGAGCAGGCCAGCGGCCGCAAGGGCTATGCCCACGCCGGTCACGCAAGCGTGCCAGCCGAAGGCATCGAACAGTCGGCCGAGAACGGCTGTGCCGACGAGCCCTCCACAGAAATAGCACGCAAGATAGGTGCCGCTGGCGACCCCACGGTTCTCGGTCGCCGTCTGCCCGACGAAGCCGGTGGCCGCCGCCTGTGCAAAGAAGGTTCCGATCGCGACGAGCACCATTCCGGTGAGCACTTCGGGCAGCCGCGCAGTCAGCATCAGCGGCAGGCCGATGCCGGCAACGGCGAGCGAGCCCCAGATCGTCGGGCGCGCTCCGATGCGTGAGGCGACCCGTCCCGCCAGCAAGGTCGTGACGACCGAGGGCAGGAACACCAGATAGACAAGGCCAAGATCCATCATGCCGAGCGACAGCGGCGGTCGGACCAGAACGAAATTAACGAAGGTGAAGGTGCCGATGAAGGCGAACAGAATGCAGAAGCCAATACCATAGGCCGCGCGCAATCGCGGATTGCGCCAATGCGCGACCGTGGCTTTGAGCGGCGAAGCAGCCGGCATCATCGCATGCATCGGCTGCACGCGTCGAATCGTGAAATAGACCAGCACCGCGCCGGCCAGATTGAGCGCTGCGAACAGATAGAAATTCCAGGCAAGGCCCAGGCCGTCTGCAACGGCGGCCGAGATCACCCGGCCGACGAGATTGCTCGCGACATTGCCGGTGATGTAGGCGGCAAAGGCGCCGCCGGCGTCCATCGCGCTGCATTGCTCGCCGAGATAGGCGAGGGTGAGCGCGAAGGCGGAGGCCATGCACAGACCCTGTGCGACGCGCAGGACGGTGAACACGGCGAGATTTGGCGCGATCGCCAGCAGGCTGGTGGGGAGCGCGAGCAGCATCAAGCTGAGAAAAATGCCGGTCCGGCGGTCGACATGCGGGCTGAGAAAGCCAACCACGAGGCTGGCTGTGGCCATGCCGAACGTGCTGGCGTTGACGGCAAAGCCCATTGCTGCGGGCGTGACGCCGTAATGGCGCGTCAGCGAGGGCAGGATCGCCTGTGTGCGAAGAGATCGACGACGGTCAGGAACGCGGTGAGGCCGATCACGAGCGAGCGTAGCGCCAGACCCGGCGAGTGCGCCTCCATCGTCATCGCGGCCGGCTTGATTGGTGCGGAAAGATCGGTCATGGCCTGATTGTCCTGTGAGGATGTGGCGCCCGGCATGGGGATCGCGGGCGCCACATCCATAACGGGTGCGCTGGGGCTGGAATGCGCTCGTTACATGTGGTGATCGTTGGGATCCTTGCGGACGTCGCCGACATAGAGAACGACGGTCTCCTTGCCGAGGTTCTTCCACCAATGCGAGGTGCCGTAGACCTCGGGGCGGATGTCGCCGGCCTTGTGCACGATCGGGTCGACGCAGTTGGAGGCGTATTCGACGATTTCGCCCTGCTGCACGAAGATGAGAGCGGGGCGATCGTCATGGCTGTGCCAGGGCACGATGCCACCGGGCTCGATGGTGAGCTTGCGGAAGCGCAGCTCGCGGCCCTCGATATGCGCCGGCTGCTTGCCGAGATCGATCGCCCCGAGCGTGACGTCGGTAACGCCGACGGGTTTGTGATCGACCATCTGCTGGGCGTTCGGCTTGATCTTACCGGCCGGGCACTCGCCGGCAACGACCGGCTGCGCCGAGAGTGCGAGCGCGCTGACGATGGCAAGGCCCGGCCAGATCAGACGCGATAGAGCGTAGCTCTTGAACATGGGGAGGTCTCCTGTGTTGGCCGCAACCCCGCTGGTCGCCGGCGATGACGGGAGCTTCATCGAGATCGCGTCGATCCTGAAATGCCGGCTTGCTCTCGATGCGATAGCGGTGCGCTATGTTGATGCGCGGCGGCTATCGATCCGATTGGGCAACGGCATTTCCGCTTTCGCGGCATTCGGCGTCCGATGGCACGGCGCCCGATTGGCGGGCGTACACGTCAATCCGCAGGAGCCCCAATGCCGAAATTGTCCAAGACCCTGATCGCCACCGCCGCGTTTGCGGTCATCGCCACCTCGGCCTTCTCGGAGGCCGCCTGGGACTTCAAGGCCGGCATGGCCTATGTCTATGGCGGCCCCGGCAAGATGTCGGCGATGGCCATGGCTCCGGCCGAGAAGAACCACGAGGCGATGATGAAGAACGCCAAGAAGGTGCCCGACAACACCGTCTTCTTCATGAGCAACGGATCGCTGTACTCCACCTCGGGACGGCTCGATCCGACCGGCAATTTCTACGTGAACTGAACCGGCCCGGCATCGCGGCCGCCCCCTTGCGGGCGGCCGAACCGGGAAACTAAGATTGGCCGAATGCCGGAGCAGAAGATGACATCTCTCTCGCCAGCCGATGCCGAACAGCTCAGGCTTGCTTTCCAGCGCTGCCGCGACATGGACGGCACGCTGAACGAACAGCTCCGCGCCTATGCCGATGCCAGCCGTGCGGTCTTTCCGGCCTATGGCGAGGCCGTTGATCGCCTGGTGGCGAGATTGGGCGGGAACGGCGGTGGCGAGACCGCGCCTCACCCGGGCGATGCGATGCCGGCGTTCATGCTGCCGGACGAGGCCGGGCGTCTCGTTACGCTGCCTTCGCTGCTGCAGCGCGGTCCGCTCGCCGTGATGTTCTTCCGCGGCCATTGGTGTCCCTATTGCCGGCTCAATGTCCGTGCCGTGGTCCAGGCGCTCAATCGCATCGAGGCCATGGGTGCGCAGATCGTTGCGGTCATGCCGGAGACGCAGGAATTTACCCGCCAGCTCAAGGCTGAATCCGGCGCGCCGTTTCCGGTCCTGACCGATCTCGACAACGGCTATGCGCTGTCGCTCAATCTCGCGATCTGGCTCGGTGCCGAGATCCAGCGCCTGTTGTCCTATCAGGACATGGCGAAATTCCACGGCAATGACGGCTGGATGCTGCCGATCCCGGCCGTGTTCGTGGTCGGCCGCGACGGCATCGTGAGAGCGCGCTTCGTCGATCCCGATTTCCGCAAGCGCATGGAGATCGACGATCTGCTCGCCGCGCTGGAGAGCGCGGGCAGGGAGAACTAGGTTCTCACCTTCTCCCCTTATCAAAGACCGTTCTCGCTACCCCGCGATCTCGCGCCAGTCGGCACCGCGCAGCATGCGCATCACGGCGTTCGCGACCGCCGTGCGCTGCCGGCCGGCCACGCCGTAAAGGCTGACGGTGCGGCGGGCGTCCAGGCCGGCGACGGCGGCACGCGTCAGCTTCTCCGGCAAAGGCGAGGTGTGCGGCACCATGGCGACGCCGATGTCGGCCTCGACCAGCTCGATCAGGTCGCGCTCGCTCCAAACCTCGTGGCCTTGCTCGATGCCGTGCTCGCGCAGGCTCGCGGAGATGCGGCGCGCGTGCTCGCAGAACGTCCGGTCCAACAGTTGCTCCGAGCGCAAATCGTCCAGTTCGATGCTGCTGCGGCCGGCCAGCCGATGTCTGTCGCCAACCACGAGCTCGAAGCTCTCGGTGAACAGCGGCCAGGCGTCGAGCCGTTCCCAGGCCTCGTCGATCTCGGCGGCGATGCCGAGCTCGGCTTCACCTTTCTTCAGGAATTCACCGACCTCGCGGCTCGTCCCGCGCAGGAAGCGGAATTCGAGCTGGTTGAATTGCCGCCTGATCTCGTTGAGATGCGGAATGAGCAGCGCGAGGTCGATCGAATGCGTCAAGGCGACGCGCAACGCGCCGACCTCTCCGCTTTTGAACGAGGAGGCGAGCGAGCGCGCGCCGGCGGCAGCGTCAAAACACTGCTTCAGGAGCGGATGCATGCGCTGGCCGAGCTCGGTCAGTTGCGCGGCCGGTCGTTCTCGGCGGAACAGATCGCCGCCAAGCTCGGCCTCGAGCTGCTTGATCGCGCGCGTCAGCGAGGGCTGCGTCACGTTGCACTCTTCGGCGGCGCGCGTAAAATTGAGTAGCTGCGCCACCGCGAGGAAATAGCGGACCTGGTGCATCTCCATGGATCGGCTCCCAGCAAGATCGACCTCAAATCTAGCCGATCGGAACCAGAAATGACATCCCGCGCGCGATAGCGCGGGCGTATGGACTCGGAAGCCAACTGGCATTTCAAAAGGTCCCGCGATCTCTTAAAACGATCGCGCAACAATGCCGCCGCGTCCGACGAAAATTTGGCCGGTGCAGGCTCACCAGGAGCGAACCATGAACGGCATGAAGGGCAAAGGTGCGGATATTCCAGGTCAGGTCGTGCTGGTGCTTCAGGGCGGTGGTGCGCTTGGTTCCTATCAGGCGGGCGTCTACCAGGCGCTGCACGAGGCCGGCATAGAGCCGGACTGGGTCATCGGCACCTCGATCGGCGCCATCAATGCGAGCCTGATTGCCGGCAACGTGCCGGAGCAACGGCTGGCGCGCCTGAAGGAATTCTGGAAGCGGATGGAGCAGACCCCGGTCTGGACCCTGGGCGGCGCCTTTCCCGACTTCAACGAGCGGCTCGCTTATTGGTCGACTGTCACCGGCGGCATTCGCGGCTTCTTCCGGCCCAATCCACTGGCGCATGCGGGCGATTCCTATCCGCTCGGTGCCGACAACGCGGGCTATTATTCGACCGCGCCGCTGGAGAAGACTCTGAGCGAGCTGGTCGATTTCGATCTCGCCAATCGCTGCGCGCCGCGCCTGACGGTCGGTGCGGCTCACGTCGGCACCAGTGAAATGCGCTATTTCGACAGCCGCAACGGTGAACTGACGGTGAAGCATGTGATGGCGTCCGGCGCGCTGCCGCCGGCTTTCCCGGCGGTGCGCATCGACGGCGAGCTCTATTGGGACGGCGGCATCCTGTCGAACACGCCGACGGAAGCGGTGTTCGACGACAATCCGCGCAGGGATTCGCTGATCTTCTCCGTGCATTTGTGGAATCCCGTCGGGGCCGAGCCGAACACGATCGCGGAGGTGCTGAACCGGCACAAGGACGTGCAATATTCCAGCCGCATTTCGAGCCAGATTGCGCGCCAGCAGCAGGCCCATCGCCTGCGCCATGTCATCAACCAGCTCGCGGCACGGCTTCCAGAGAGCGAGCGCAGCGATCCTGCGGTGAGAGAGTTGATGAGCTATGGCTGTCCAACCCGCATGCATGTGGTACGGCTGCTGGCGCCGCAGCTCGAGCGCGAGACCCATACCAAGGATATCGACTTCAGCCCGTCGGGGATCACACGGCGCTGGCACGCCGGTTATGCTCACACGCGATCGGTCCTGGCGCGCAAGCCTTGGATCGGCGAATTCGATCCGCTCGCCGGCGTGGTGCTGCACGAGCATATGGAGGAGATGCCGATTGCGGCGGAGTGAGGGATTCGTTCGTGATTGTCTTTCGCAGTGACGATTTCCCGACGGCGCGGTCTGGGCTATTGTTGCCGCGTCTTCGTGGCGAGGCTCGCAATTGGTCGCTGAGAAAGATCTCGAGGTAACGCTCGATCAGGTCCGCGCCAACGCGGCGGGACCGGTGGCGGGCGTGTTCGGCCCTGATACGCTGACCTGGCAGATCGACCGCGAGGCTGTCATCTTTCTCGGTGCCGGCCGCGCGTTGTTGCTTCAGCTGGCCCATCCCTGGGTCGCCGCCGCCATCGCCGAGCATTCGAAAACTCTGGCCGATCCGATCGGCCGCTTCCATCGCACCTTCGACATCGTCTTTGCCATGGTGTTCGGCTCGCTCGACCGTGCCTTGCGCTCGTCCCGGCAGCTGCATCGGCGGCACAGCATGATCGTCGGAGAGATGCCCGAGACGGTCGGCCCTTTCGCGGCGGGTTCGCGCTATTGTGCCAACGACATTCCGTCGCTGCGTTGGGTTCACGCGACGCTGGTCGAGACGGCGTTGATGGCGCACGATCTGGTTCTTCCGCCATTCTCGGCGGAGGAGCGCGAGCGCTACTGGACCGAGAGTCGGACGTTCGGTGCATTGTTCGGATTGACGGCGGATGACCTGCCCGCGGACTGGTCGGGCTTTACGGCCTACACTGCGGCGATGGCGCAGTCGGACACGCTGACCGTTAGCCCGGCGGCGCGCGAGATCGCCGCGCAAATCTTCAGCGGCGCGCGTCCGTGGTTGCGGCCGCCGCGATGGTATCGCGCGCTGACGGCGAGCCTGCTGTCGGAACGCTTGCGCGCCGGCTTCGGGTTTGAGCTCGGCGAGCGAGAGGTCAGATCGGCCGACAACGCGCTGCGATGGATCCGGCGCATCTATCCGACATTGCCGGACCGGCTGCGCTATGTCGGCCCCTACCAGGAAGCGCAGGCGCGCTTGCGGGGCGAGCCGCACCCGGACTGGATGACGCGCTGCCTCAACAGGGCCTGGATCGGCCGGCCGCAGATGGACGCGCGCGGGAAGGGGTGACGTGCTCCGCTCTTAATCCCGTCATCCTGAGGTGCTCATGGCGCGATGCAAATGCATCGCGCCATGAGCCTCGAAGGATGCTCGGCCCCGCAGCTGCAGCCGGGCCGTCGCCCTTCGAGGGCCGCTGAAGAAGCGGCCACCTCAGGGTGACGGTGATGGATGAGTGCGCTCGCAATGACGGAGAAGGAGGAAGCGGCTCGTCTCACACCGACGCTAGCTTCCGATACAGCGCGTTGTAGCTGCCGGCCGAAGTGCTCCAGGAGAAGGACCGTCCCATGGCGCTGCGGCGCATGGTGTCGAGCTGGTCTTGCGCCATGAAAGCCGAGAAGGCGCGGCGGACGCCGCCAAGGAAGGACTCGCGCGAGGGCCTTGAGAACAGGAAGCCGGTCTCACCGTCGGTGATGGTTTCGGCAAGGCCGCCGGTCTGGTGCCCGATCGGCAGCGAGCCGAAGCGCTGGGCGTACATCTGGCTGAGCCCGCACGGCTCGAAGCGCGACGGCATCAGGGTGAAATCGCTGCCGGCAAAGATGCGACGGGCCTGGGCATCGTTGAAGCCGATTACCACCCCGATGGCGTCGGGGCGGCGGCGATGCGCGTCGATCAAGGCCTGCTCCAGCGCCGGCTCGCCGGAGCCGGTGACCACGATCTGCCCGCCGGCATCGACGATCTCGTCGGCCGCCGACAGCACGAGGTCGATGCCCTTCTGATGCACGAGGCGCGCGACGATGCCGAACATCGGGCCGCGCGACACCGCAAGCCCGAACTGCTTGCGGACGTAATCCGCGTTGGCCCTCTTGCCGACCCAGTCGCCGGCGCCGAACTGCTGGGCGAGCTGGGCGCAGGAGCGCGGGTCCCAGCTCTCGTCGATGCCATTGAGGATGCCGGTGAGCTCGGACGCGTCCGAGCGAAGTCGGAGCAGGCCCTCCAGGCCGCAGCCGAATTCGGCCGTTGTGATCTCGCGTGCATAGGTGCCGCTGACGGTGGTGAGGTGCGAGGCGTAGACGAGGCCCGCCTTGAGGAAGGACAGCTGGTCGTAGAACTCGACACCATCGATGTGGAAAGAGCTCTCCGGTGCGCCGATCCGCCGCAGCGAGTCCTTCGGGAAGAGGCCCTGGTAGGCGAGGTTGTGAATGGTCAGGATCGACGGCAGCTTGGCGCCGCGCCAGGCGAGATAGGCCGGCACGAGCGAGGCCTGCCAGTCATTGGCATGGATCAGGTCAGCTGCCCAATTCTTGTCCAGCTTGCCCATGGCGAGCTCAGCGGCGGCAGAGGCAAAGCGCGCGAAGCGGATGTCGTTGTCCGGCCAGTCGCGCCCGGACTCGTCGCCATAGGGGTTGCCGGGCCGGTCGTAGAGTTGCGAGCACAGCAGCACGTAGACCGGCAGCCCGTCCTTGGTCGCGGCCCGTCCGAGCGAGCAGGCCGGCATCTCCGCGAAGGCCGGGCAGCGGCCAACGATCTGAATATGCGTGAGTTGCTCGATGATGTCGCGATAGCCGGGCAGCATGATCCGGATATCGGCGAAGGAGCGAAGGGCGCGTGGCAGGGCAGCGGACACGGCTCCAAGGCCGCCGACGCGGATGAAGTCGTCCATCTCCGTGGTGACGAACAAGACCCTCAAGAACAGCTGCCCTCTGTCGATCCCGTTTGCTGCTATGCAAGAACGGGTCCAGTTGTCCTGAAATTCTCAAAGCCCGCCCACGCGGCGCGTCTGTTCGGTAAACACTTTCCTACTCAGCCGCCGCCCTCTAGGGTCGCCGCATCAACAACAGAGAACTTCGAGAGTTCCTAGGAGACCCAAGGACGTGAGCAGGCATGCAGCTAGCAGATAAGCATGATGGGACGACGACAAAGGCCTTCGCGGGCCTCAGGGTCCTGGATTTTTCGACCACCATTGCCGGTCCTCACTGCGCGCGGATGCTTGCCGACATGGGTGCCGAGGTCATCAAGATCGAGACCGACGGCGGGGAGACGATGCGGACCCGGCCGCCGCTGCGCAAGGGGTGCAGCACCGCGTTTGGGCAGCTCAATGTCGGCAAGAAGAGCGTGGTGCTCGACCTCAAGTCCGAGGACGGCAAGGAGGCGGTGCGCCGGCTGGCCGCGACATCGGACATCCTGGTGGAGAATTTCCGCCCCGGCGTGATGCACCGGCTGCGCCTCGACTACGACAGCATGCGTCAGGTCAACCCGAAGCTGATCTATTGCTCGATCTCGGGCTATGGCCAGACCGGCCCCTCGGCCGAGCTGCCGGCCTATGCTCCGGTGATCCATGCGGCCTCCGGCTACGACATGGCGCATCTGGCCTACCAGCCCGGTCGTCATCGCCCCGACTATTGCGGCATCTATCACGCCGACGTGGTCACCGGCACCTACGGCTTCGGCGCGATCGCGTCCGCGCTCTATCAGCGCACCGTGACCGGCCTTGGCCAGCACATCGACGTGTCCATGCTGGAATCGATGCTGTCGCTGACGCTGACCGAATTGCAGAGCGCGCAATTCGCCGTGAAGCCGCCGCCGCGCCCGATGTTCGGCCCGACCGAGACGGCAAGCGGCTATGTCATGATCACGGTGGCCAGCGAGAAGACGTTCCAAGCCCTGATGCAGGTGATCAGCCGCCCCAAATGGATCTCCGATCCGCGCTTTGCGACCTATGCCGCGCGCCGCGATAATTGGGCGGAGGTGATCGACGGCGTCGAAGCCTGGTCGCGGCAGCTCACGACCGAGGCTTGTCTCGCAGCCCTCGGCGCGGCCGGCGTGCCGGCCTCGGCCTATCGCACCGTGTCCGAGGCGCTGGCCGATCCGCAGCTCGCGCACCGGCGGGCGCTCTCCGAGGTGCGGGACGAGGGTGGCTCTTTCCAGGTGCTGAACCTGCCGTTCCGGATGTCGGGTGCCGATACTACGCCGGCCAAGACGATGGCCGTGCTCGGCGAGCATACGGATGCGCTGCGCGAGGAGATCAGGCTCGCCAGTGACGCGTCAATTCCGACAGGCAAAACTGCCGCGACAGGCTGAGCACCATTACGCCGCACGTGCCGCGTGTGATCTGTCGGGTGTTCCTCTTGCCGTGGCGAGCATTTGTCGCCAATCTCCTCCCAGTCATTCAACGATCCGAAATATCGGACGAGGGATCCCGGGAGGAACAATGACGAAGATTGCTGCGGCGGCGCGCAAGCACGCGCCGATTTTCCTTGCTGCGGCATTTGCCCTGGCGACTCCGGCTGCGGCGCAGAAGCCAGGCGGCAGCATCACCGTCGGTCAGGAACTCGACATTCCCGGCTTCGACCCGCTCAAGGTTGGCGTTTACGACACGTCGACCAACACCGCTGCCGCCGCGATCTTCGACACGCTGACAACGCTCGATGACAAGGGCGAGCCGGCACCGAAGCTCGCGGTGTCCTGGACCCATTCCGAGGATTACAAGACCTGGACCTTCAAGCTGCGCGAGGGCGTGAAATTCCATGACGGCACGCCGTTCAATGCGCAGGCCTTCAAGGAGAATTTTGACCGGCAGAAAGACCCCGCCAACAAGTGCCGCTGCGCCTTCTACATCACCAACATCAAGGAGGTGCTGGCGCCGGACGAACACACCGTTGTCTTCAATCTGACCGATCCCTCCGTGAACCTGCCGGCAACGATCACCATTCAGAGCCAAAACAATGTCGTGCATTCGCCGACGGCCTGGAAGACCAGGGGCGACGACTACAACCGCAACCCCGTCGGCACCGGTCCCTACATCCTGAAATCATGGACCGCCGGCGACCGCATGGTGCTGGAGAAGAATCCCAATTACTGGGACAAGGGCCGGCCCTATCTGGACCGCATTGTCCTGAAGCCGTTGCCCGATGCGCAGTCGCGCTTCGCCTCGCTGCAATCGGGCGAGGCCGACATCATCTGGGACGACGAGAACGACGCCGACAACATCATGAAGGCGCAGAAGGACTCCAAGCTCACCGTTCACACCTACAAGGGCTCGGGTGCGCAGGTCTACGCCTTCAACACCAAGGTGGCGCCATTCGACGACGTTCGTGTGCGACAGGCGCTGGTGATGGCGATCGATCGCCCGAAGATGTCACAGGCGATTACCAATGGCCTCAGCCGGCCCGCGAGCAATCCTTACGGTGACGGCTCCTGGGTCAAGTGCAAGGACGACGGCGCGCTGCCATTTGACGTCGAGAAGGCCAAGGCGCTGATCAAGGATTACGGCAAGCCGGTCGAGTTCAAGACGCTGGTGACCGCGACGCCCCGGGGCCGCATGGTCGGACAGGTGCTCCAGCAGTTCTGGAAGCGCGTCGGCGCCAACATGGAGATCGAGCAGGTCGACCAGGCCACCATTCCCTCGCGTGCTTTCACCCGCCAGTTCCAGATGACGCCGTGGCGCATCGTCGATCTCGCCGATCCAGATCCGCAAATGTACGCGAATTTCCGCACCGGCAGCCCGCTGGCGCTCGCCGGGTATTCGAACCCCGAGCTCGACAAGCTGCTGGACCACGCGCGCGTCACCGCCGATGTCGGCCAGCGCACCGAGGATTACTGCGCCATCGGCCGCCTGATCAACAAGGAGGCGATCTGGTTCTGGACCTTCCAGAACACCTATTACGCGCTGTCGAGCGCCAAGCTGAAGGGCTTCCCGAAGATCTACAACGGCGTGATCGACGTTTCGACGACCTGGCTGGAATGACGGCGCGATGCTGAACTTCGTCGTTCGGCGACTGCTTGCCATGCTGCCGGTGCTGCTCGCGGTCTCGCTGCTGACTTTTCTGATCGCCTCGCTGCTGCCGGGCGATCTCGCTCTCGTCATCCTCGGCGATCAGGCAACGCCGGAGAACGTGGCGGCGCTGCGCCGCGACATGGGGCTCGACCAGCCGCTGTGGTGGCGTTATCTGAGCTGGCTCGGCCACGTCCTGCAAGGCGATCTCGGTCGCTCGTTCCGCACCGGGCAGACGGTGTTGCAGGCGGTCGCCGAGCGCATTCCGGTCTCGCTCGAGCTGATGCTGATGGCCGAGTTCATCGGCCTCTTGATCGGCGTTCCCGTCGCGATCGCCTGTGCCGCGCGGGCCGGCGGCGCGTTCGACCGCTTCATGACGGGCAGCGCGTTCGCGATGCTGTCGATGCCGTCTTTCCTGATGGCGATCCTGCTGATCTATCTGTTTGCGGTCGAGCTGCATTGGCTGCCGGCGACCGGCTATGTGCCGTTCACCGAGGAGCCGCTGAGCAATCTGCGCTTCTTCGTGCTGCCGGCGCTGACGCTGGCGCTGGCGGAATGGCCTGGCATCATGCGGGTGCTGCGCTCCGACATGATCGCGACCCTGCAGGAGGACTATATCGCGCTCGCCAAGGCAAAAGGCCTCAAGCCGGCGCGTATCCTGTTCGTGCATGCGCTGAAGCCGTCGTCGCTGACTCTGGTGACGGTCACCGGCATCAATATCGGCCGCCTGCTCGGCGGCACGCTGATCGTGGAATCGATCTTTGCGCTGCCCGGCATCGGCCGGCTGCTGGTCGGGGCGATCTACACCCGCGACCTCGTCATTCTCCAGGGGGTGGTGCTGCTGGTCGCCTGCGGCTTTGTCATCGTGAACTTTATCGTCGACATGCTCTACGCCGTGCTCGACCCCAGGATCCGCCATGGCCACGCTTGAGCTGTCGATGCAGGACGAGGCGGTGCCCGTGCCGGTTGGCCGCAAGCGCAAGCTCGGCCTCCTGTTCTGGATCGCGAGCACCTGGCTCGCGATCATCCTTGCCCTCGCGATCCTCGCGCCGGTGCTGCCGCTGCAAAATCCCGTCGACATGGACATGCTGGAGCGACGTGCGGCGTTCTCCAGCGAGCACTGGCTCGGCACCGACGGGCTCGGCCGCGACGAACTCGCCCGCCTGATTTTTGGCGCGCGGGCCTCGCTGACGGTCGGGTTGATCGCACCGATGATCGGCCTCACCATCGGCGGCGCGTTTGGCCTCCTTGCCGGCTATTTCCGCGGCCGGTTCGAGACAATCGTGGTCGGCAGCATGGACGTGCTGCTCGCCTTTCCGCCGCTTATCTTCGCGCTCGCGGTGACCGCCTATCTCGGCCAATCGGTCCCCAACCTCACCCTGATCCTCGGCGTGCTCGGCATTCCCGCCTTCATGCGTGTGGCGCGGGCCGCGACGCTGACGCTGGCGCGGCGGGAATTCGTGATCGCGGCCGAGGCGTTAGGTGCCAGCCATGCGCGCATCCTGCTGCGCGAGCTGTTGCCGAACGTGATCCTGCCGCTGCTGGCCTTCTTCCTGCTCGGCGTTGCCGTCACCATCGTCGTCGAGGGTGCGCTGTCCTTCCTCGGTCTTGGGGTGCCGCCGCCGATGGCGAGCTGGGGCAGCATGATCGGCGAGGGGCGGGACAGCCTGGACGTCGCGCCGCGGCTAGCGTTCCTGCCGGCGGCCGGATTGTTCCTCACCGTGCTGGCCTTCAATCTGGTCGGCGACACCTTGCGGGCGTTGACCGACCCGCGTCAGGGGGCGCTGTGAGCGCCCCGCTGCTGACCATCGCGGACGTCGCAGTCGAGCTGCCGACGCCGCGCGGCAATTTGCGCGCCGTGGATCATGTCGACCTGTCGCTGCAGGCGGGCCGCACCCTGGGCATCGTCGGCGAGTCCGGCTGCGGCAAGACCATGCTGTCGCGTGCGGTGCTTCAGCTCTTGCCGAAGAAGGCCAAGCTCACGGGACGAGTGATGTTCGACGGCCAGGATCTGGTGCGGCTCGCGCCTGAAAGCCTGCGGCGCCTGCGCGGGCGCGACCTTGCAGTCGTGTTCCAGGATCCCATGACCTCGCTCAACCCAGTGCTGACCATCGGCACGCAGCTGATGGAGACGATCCAGGAGCATCTCGAGCTCGATGCCTCCGCGGCACGGAAGCGCAGCATCGAGCTGCTGGCGGCTGTTGGTATTCCGGCGCCGGAGCAGCGGCTCACGCAATATCCGCATCAATGTTCCGGCGGCATGCGCCAGCGTATCGCAATCGCGATCGCGCTGTCCTGCGAGCCGAAGTTGCTGATCGCGGACGAGCCGACGACCGCGCTCGACGTGACCATCCAGGCGCAGATCCTCGATCTGCTCGCACGCGAGCAGCGCCGTCGCCACATGGCCATGATCATCATCACCCACGATCTCGGCGTGGTCGCGGGCCGCGCCGACGAGGTCGCGGTGATGTATGCGGGCAGGGTGGTGGAGCGCGCGCCGACGCAAGCCTTGTTCAAGCGCATGCACATGCCCTACACCGAGGCGCTGCTGGCGGCGATCCCGAAGCTGGAGGCCGCGCCGCATACGCCGCTGCCCGCGATCTCCGGCCGTCCGCCCGATCCGACACGGCCGCTCCGTGGCTGCTCCTTCGCGCCGCGCTGCCGCTATGCCGCTAGCTGCTGCCATGAGGCCAAGCCCGACCTGAAGAGCGCCGAGATGCCTGATCATCTCTATGCCTGCTTCCACCCGATCCAGATGGTGGAGGGCGTTGGCGCATGATGCAGCTTGCCGTGCGCGCCGAGCCGCTGCTGAACGTCGACAGTCTCGTCGTCGAGTATGGTCTCGGCAACAGGACGGTTCACGCCGTCTCGGGTGTCAGCCTCCAGGTCGCGCGCGGGGAGACGCTGGGGCTGGTCGGCGAGTCCGGCTGCGGCAAGTCGACGCTGGGACGCGCCGTGCTGCAATTGCGCCGCGCCAGGTCCGGCCGGGTGCTGTTCGACGGCGAGGACCTCACCGCGATGGAGGGCGAGGCGCTGCGCAAGATGCGCCGCCGCGTGCAGCTTATTTTCCAGGATCCGATCGCCTCGCTCAATCCGCGCCGTCGCATCGGCGACATCGTGGCCGAGCCGCTGATCATCGCCGGCGTCAAGGACGGTGCAGAGCGCAAGCGTAGGGTTCACGAGGTGCTCAGCGCGGTTGGGCTCGATCCCGACATCGTGGCGGGCCGCCTGCCGCACGAATTCTCCGGTGGGCAGTGCCAGCGCATCTGTATCGCGCGGTCGCTCGTCCTCAATCCGGAATTCATTGTCTGCGACGAACCGGTCTCGGCGCTGGACGTCTCCATCCGCGCGCAGATCCTCAATTTGCTGGAGGAGATGAAGGCGCGCTTCGGCCTGACGCTGCTGTTCATCGCGCATGATCTCGCGGTGGTCAAAGCGGTCAGCGACCGCGTCGCGGTGATGTATCTCGGCCGGCTCTGCGAGGTCGGTCCGTCCGAGCAATTGTTCGCAAAGCCTGTGCATCCCTACACGAACTTGTTGTTGCAGGCGATCCCGGTGCCTGATCCGGATGTGCGTCCCGCCGAGAGTGTGGCGGCGGGTGAGCCGCCATCGCCGATTGCGCCGCCGTCGGGCTGCCGCTTCCGCACCCGCTGCCCGCGGGCCGATCAGCGATGCAGCGCGGAGATACCGGAGTTGCGCGAAGTCGGGCCCGGCCAGTTCGCGGCTTGCCATCATCCGCTGACCTGAACTAAGACCGGTTTGTCTCGCCTCGCCGGCCATGGCATGGTGGCGCGACAACGACAAGCATGCCGGGAGAACGCCGATGAAGAGTTTCAAGGTCGCCGACTTCAAGGCGCCGCTGAAGGAGTTCGACGAGGCGACGCCGCAGCCCTCGGGCACGCAGGTGCTGATCAAGGTGAAGGCCGCTGGCGTCTGCCACAGCGACCTCCACATCTGGGAAGGCGGCTACGATCTCGGCCATGGCCGCAAGCCGCTGTCGCTGAAGGATCGCGGCATCAACCTGCCGCTGACCATGGGTCACGAGACGGTCGGCGAAATCCTGGCCTTTGGCCCTGACGTGAAACCGACCGACCAGGGCGATCTCAAGCTCGGCGATGTCGGGCTGGTCTATCCCTGGATCGGCTGCGGCAAGTGCGCGACGTGCCTCGCTGGTGACGAGAACATGTGCCTGACGCCGCGCTCGCTCGGCGTCTATTGCGACGGCGGCTATTCCGATCACATGCTGGTGCCGCATCCGCGCTATCTGCTCAATCTGAAAGGCCTCGATCCCGCGTCGGCCGCGCCCTACGCCTGCTCGGGCGTCACCACCTACAGTGCGCTCAAAAAGGTCGAGCAGCATTTCGACACGCCGATCGTGATGTTCGGCGCCGGCGGTCTCGGCTTGATGGCGCTGTCGCTGCTCAAGGCGATGGGCGGCAAGGGCGCGATCATGGTCGATATCGACGCCAGGAAACGCGAGGCGGCGGAAAAGGCCGGCGCGCTCGCCACCGTCGACCCGAAGGCGCCGGATGCGCTGGAGCAACTCGCCAAGAAAGCGGGCGGGCCGATCCGCGCCGTGATCGACCTCGTCGGCAATGCCGCGACGACGCAGCTTGGCTTCGACTGCCTGACCAAGGGCGGCAAGCTCGTGATCGTCGGCCTGTTCGGCGGCGGCGCGACCTGGGCGCTGCCGCTGATTCCGATCAAGGCGGTGACGATCCAGGGCAGCTATGTCGGAAACTTGCGCGAGACGCAGGAATTGCTCGACCTTGTCCGCACCAAGAAGGTGCCGCCGATCCCGGTGACGACAGCGCCGCTCGCCAAGGCCAACGACGCGCTGCTGCAATTGCAGCAGGGCGCGGTGGTCGGGCGCACGGTGCTGACCCCGTAGTGTATTCGTCGTTCCGGGGCGATGCGGAGCATCGAACCCGGAACCTCGAGATTCCGGGTTCGGTCCTGCGGACCGCCCCGGAATGACGCCTGAAAATACAGGAACCCCAATGTCCGCAAACAACGCCTTCCACATTGCCGTGCTCGCCGGTGACGGCATCGGTCCCGAAGTCATGGCGCCGGCCATCGAGGTGCTGCGCAAGATCGAGCAGAAATCGGATTTGCGCTTCCGCTTTACCGAGGCACCGGCCGGCGCCAACAACTATCTCGCCACCGGAAAATCGATGCCTGATACGACGATCAAGCTGTGCGAGGAGGCGGATGCGATCCTGCTCGGGGCCTGCGGACTGCCGTCGGTGCGCTACCCCGACAATACCGAGATCGCGCCGCAGATCGAGCTGCGCTTCATCTTCGATCTCTATGCGGGCGTGCGACCCGCGCGCCTGATCCCGGGCGTGCCGAGCCCGATCGTCGGCGCCGATGCGCGCGGCATCGATCTCGTCGTGATCCGGGAATCGACCGAAGGCCTGTTCGCCTCGATGGGCAAGGGCGTCGTCACCCATGAGGACGCGCGCGAGACCATGGTGATCACGCGCAGGACCTCAGAGCGCCTGTTCGAGTTCTCGTTTCGCCTGGCCGAGCGGCGTAAGGCGCGCGGCAAGCCGGGGTTGCTCACCTGCGTCGACAAGGCCAACGTGTTCAAGGCGTTTGCGTTCTTCCGCGGCATTTTCGACGAGATCGAAAAGAAGCATCCCACCGTGAAGACCGACCGGCTCTATGTCGATGCCTGCTCGGCGATGTTGGTGAAACGCCCCTGGGATTTCGACGTGATGGTGATGGAGAACATGTTCGGCGACATCGTCTCCGACATCACCGCGAGCCTGATCGGCGGCCTCGGCATGGCGCCGTCGGCCGACATCGGCGACAAATACGCCGTGTTCCAGCCCTGCCACGGCACCGCGCCTGACATCATGGGGCAGGGCAAGGCCAATCCCACCGGCATGATCCTGTCGGCGGCGATGATGCTGGACTGGCTCGCCGACAAGCACGGCGTCGAGAGCGCGGCGGAAGCCGGCGAGACGATCGAACGTGCGGTGGATCAGGTCTATGCCGGCGGCATCAAGCCGATGGAGTTCGGCGGCAGCAACGGCACCGCGGATATCACGAAAGCGGTGTTGGCGGCGCTCTGAGAAGCAGTCGAGCCGCGGCGCCGGTTCATCTCAAAAGAAGAGGGCCTCGCGGCCCCTTTGTCGTTCACCAGCGGCGCCAATGGTGGTGGCGATGGCCCCAGCCCCACGGGCGCGGGCCGTAGAAGCGTCGTGGGCCGCCGTAATAGCCGTAGGCGCCGTAATAGTTCGGCCGCCAGAAGCAGCGGCCCCAGGGGTTACACACCCAGCGCACCTGATCGACGTCAGCGACCGGACCGCTTGCAATCTTGTCCGCCTGCGGGATGCCATTCGGCATTGCCGCGAGCGCCCCGCCCGACGCGAGCGCCACACCGCCGATGGTGGCCAGAGCAAGAACAGCAAATTTCAGTGTCATCGCGATCTCCCTCGTTGTGGCGGGAGAACTTTCGCCAGATCAACTGGTTGCTACCGCGCTGAGCTGCAAGAGGAATTTAATCTTCGTGAACGTCGGTTCAGCTTCAACGTCCCTGGAACTGCGGCTTGCGCTTCTCCATGAAGGCCTGCCGGCCCTCGCGGAAATCCCGGGAATCCATGCAGGCATTGCCGATCGCCTTGATCGCGTCCATGTCGCGCTGGCTCTCATCCTTCAGCACTTGTGCGATGGTGATCTTGGCGGCCTTGATCGCGAGCGGGGCGTTCTGCGAGATCGTCTCGGCAATCGTCATGGTCTCGCCCCAGAGCTCGTCGACCGGGAACACGCGTTCGACGAGGCCGATGCGCAGCGCTTCATCCGAATCGATACGCATGCCCGTGTACATCAGAAGCCGAGCCCAGGACGGGCCGACCAGCGACACCAGGTGCCGCAGACCGTCATAGCCATAGGCGATGCCGAGCTTGGCGGCGGGAATGCCGAACTGGCTGCCATGCGCGGCGATGCGGATGTCGGCGAGCATCGCGACCTGCATGCCGCCGCCGAGGCAAAAACCCTCGATGCAGGCGATCGTCGGCTTGGGATAGTCGGCGAGCAGTGCGCGCTGGGCGGCGCTACGCCTGGCATATTCCTCGGACGCTGCCGCGTTATGGCGGGTTTTCTCGAACTGGCTGATGTCGGCGCCGGAGACGAAGGCCTTGCCGCCGGCTCCGCGCAGGATCACGACGCGCACCGTCTCGTCGTCGCGCAGGCTGGTCAAGGCCTCGCCAAATCCCTCCCACATCTCCAGCGACATCGCGTTGCGCTTGTCGGGATTATTGAAGGTGATCACGCCGATGCCGCTGGTCGTATGCCGGAGGATCTTGCCGTCGGCGTAGGGCACTTCGGTCGTGCTGAAGATGTCGGGCATCGCTTGCTCGCTGGTCATGTGCGAGGGGCAATGTGCTGCGCTGGCGCTTCCGGGGTCAACCGCGGCAGGGTGGGCGAGTCTGCATCCGCCTGTACCGGGATTGCATGGCGCGTGGTCCCGAGTGTCGCGCGCGCAAAGAAAAGGGGCGGTCGTGCCGCCCCGCAAAGGCCGCGCGCAAGCGCGCGAGCCGGAATATGCTCGTTCAATCCGGCCGCGCCCCCGTGACGCGGCGGATTGAAGATCGGCCTTGAGCAGACCGTCGGTCGATCTCAGCTCTCGTTCGCCGCGATCGATTCCATCAGCGAGACCAGCTGACGCTGCACGGTCTGGTCCTTGATCTTGCTGTAGGCGCGCAGCAGGCGGAGGCTGAAGGCCGAATCGAGGAACAGCAGGCTCTCGACTTCGCGCGCCTTGTTGTCACCGTCGTAGAAGAAGGTCACGGGCACGTCGAGGGCGGAGGCGATCTGCTGCAGCCGAGCCGCGCCGACGCGATTGACGCCCTTCTCATATTTCTGGACCTGCTGGAAGCTGACGCCGAGCTTCTCGCCGAGCTCGGCCTGCGAGATCTTCATCTCGACGCGCCGCAGACGGATCCGCTTGCCAAGCTCGATGTCCGGCTTGCCGGCACTGCGCTGCTTCATTCTTTTCGCCGCTGCTTTCATCTTCGTTTTCACCTTTGTTCTTCGGTTGAAAATCCCCCGAAGAGCTGGGTCAGGGGTTCGCCCATATACGAGTCCTTGAATTCATGCGGATGCACGAACTCTTCCTTAAACCACGGGAAGCGAGCCGGACTGAAAGCTTCGATCAGCCAATCAATCATGTGCCGCACGCGCGGAATACGGCCGCTACCGGGATGGTAGGACAACCAGATATCCAGCGGTCGGTTCAACTCGACCTCCAGTGGAATCAACTTCCCGCCAAGCGCAATGGCGTAGCTCGGGAAGACGCCGATGCCGGCGCCATTCGCGACCGCCCAGTAGTTGGCGCTCGAGACGTTGGTCTTCATGACCAGAAGGTCACGTTCCGACACGCCCGGGAAGAAGCTCTCGAAGGATTCCTTGGCGGCAAGCTGGTCGGCGAATTGCAGCACCAGGCGATGCTTGATCAATTCCGCCGCCGAGCGCGGCGCGCCATGCTTCTCGATGTATTTCTCGGAGGCCCAGAACATCAGATGCATGCGGCCGAGCCGCACCAGCTTGATGTCGAGCGCCGAGGGACGCGACAGATGGATGGCGACGTCGGCCTCGTGGCGCGAGACGTCGGCCGAGCGCATCGCGCAATGCAGGTCGACGAGGATCTTCGGATAAGCCTGCTGGAATTCAACCAGGCGCGGGGCGAGCCAGAACGTGCCGAGCCCCTCGGTGACAGCGACCCGGACCTCGCCCGACAGGGCGTTGGCCATCGAATCGCTGGCGCGCAGCACGTCGAAGGTGGCGGCCTCCATGCGCTCGACGGCGGAGACCACCAGCGCGCCTTCATCGGTCAGATGAGTGCCATGGACGTCGCGGGTGAAGAGTGTGGTGCCGGTCTGGCGTTCGAAATCGTCGATTCGCCGGCGCACGGCGTTGATCGACAAGGACAGACGTTCAGCCGCCGAGCGGAAACTGCCGCATCGGACGACTTCGAGAAATATGCGAGCCGTATCCCAATCGGAGAGGCCGCTGATGTTTGTCTTTGGGCGTTCCGCCAGAGGAACGCCCCTTTCCGCCAAGGAGTGCATACAAGTCCCTTCGGGTGACTAAACTGGCAGAATCTGGCGCAAACCACAACCACTGCGGGTTGGGGGATGATGAGTTTTAAACGTCATCCTTACTACCTCGTGGGTGGTATCTGAGTGCTGCCAAGAATTGGGAATCGGGCAGGTCGTCGCCCGGATGAGGGGTGTGGCGTGAGTTCCGTTGCGAGCCGTGAAATGGCTGCGGGATTGCAGGCGCTGTCCGCGATGAACGTGCTTGCGCGAAAGCCGCCGCCGGCTCCTTCAATGGATCAATCACAGCACGCCAGGCGTTTGCTCTCGAACTGCTTCGACCATGGCCAACGGCGCAGTGCGGCGAGGTTAGCCGGAACCGCAGTTCCGAGGCAGAAACCTACTGAAATCAGGTTCAGAGGCGCAGCGGCCTCATGCTATCCTCGGTATTCCATGGGGGCCGAAGGGGTCGTCACAACCACGTCTCGCAGGCCGAATTAACGGAAAGAACGCCGGTGTCGCATTCAGACGAACAGTTGCAGTCGGTGCTGGAAACGCTCGAGGGGTGCCGCAGGGCTCTCAACGCGTGCGACAGCCGTGAGTCGGCCGAGCTGCTGTCCATTGTCATCCTCGACGTCAGGATGAAACTCAAAGGAATTGACAGTGCCGATCTCAAGGCACTGTGCGACGAAATGCTGCGGAGCGCTGCGAGCGAGCCGCCGTCCCCTTCCAAGCAGACGCAGGACCAGCCCCGGCGTCCGCTGCTCCGCGTGGTGAAGTAGCCGCGCCGCCCAATCTCGCTTTTTGGCGAGGTTTGTGCGCGTCCCGATGCCGCACCTGTGATCGCAGGCGGCATCGGGAGGAGCCCTGGTTTCGTGCGCCTCTGTTGCGCATTCTCCGGCATCGGTTACACCAAGGCCGGTTCGGCTTCGGGCCGCGCGCATTCCCGGCGCGCCGCACCGGTGCCTGAGATGGCTCAGACGGCATCATGCAAAATGTTTCGATCCCGGCGGCGCTGATTGCCGGCCTCGTCAGTTTCCTCTCGCCCTGCGTCCTGCCCTTGGTCCCGCCCTATTTGATCTATCTGACGGGCGCCACGATCGAGCATGTCGAGAGCGACGAGCCGGCCTCGGCCTCCAAGCGCGCGATCATGATGTCGGCGCTGCTGTTCGTGCTCGGCTTCTCCACGGTGTTCGTCGCGCTCGGCGCCAGCGCCTCGCTGATCGGCGGGCTGATTCGTGCCTGGTCGGCGGAGCTGTCGATCCTCGCCGGCATCGTCATCATCATCATGGGCCTGCACTTCCTGGGACTGACGCGCATCGGCCTGTTGATGCGCGAGGGACGGCTGCCGATCCCCAAGCCTGTCGGCCTCTGGGGTGCCTATATCATGGGGCTCGCCTTCGCCTTCGGCTGGACGCCCTGCATCGGCCCGATCCTCGCCGCGATCCTTTCGGTCGCCGCCGCTGAGGCCACGGTGACAAAGGGCGCAGGGCTGCTCGCGGTCTATTCCGCCGGTCTCGGCATTCCCTTCCTGATCGCCGCTTTGATGATCGAGCAGTTCTCCGCGCTGTTCGCGCGGATGAAAGGCCATCTCGTCAATGTCGAGCGCGCCATGGGCGTCCTGATGGTGATCACCGGCATCGGCTTTCTCACCGGCGCGGTCTCGAATGTGAGCATCTGGCTGCTTGAGACGTTCCCGGCGCTGCAGACCATCGGGTAGGGCGTGATCCGGAAATGCCGGCGCGCTGATCGCGCCGGCGTCCCCGTGTGCGGTTGACTCAGGGTTTGAACACGTAGCCCGGCGAAATCGCCGCCGTCTCCGGGATCGGCGGCAGATCGGCGAACAGTTCGGGACGATCCTTCATGACCTTGAGAATGTGCTTCGGCTCGATATGCGCATTGACGTCAAAGGTCGATTTGAGGATGCCGAGCCGCGACAGCCGGTCTTCGGCGCTCCACAGCGCGCGGTAGTTGTTGGCCGACAGCCGGCGGTCCGCCTGCTGGATGTTGAACTGCATCGCTGCCTCGGCGACCTCCTGCTTGAGCCCCGGAATCCAGCGTGTGGCGACTTGCGCCGCCTGCTTCGGGTTCTTGCGCATCCATTGGTCGGCCTCGGAGACGGCGGCGAGGAATTTCTCGATGGTCTCGCCGTTGGCCTGCACCCAGGGACGGAGCGCGACGTTGAAGCCGATATAGGAGATCACGTCGCCGCCTCGGATGATCTCGACCGCGCCGGGCACATCCTTGCCGGCAACGATCGGCCAGGGATCCCAGCCCGAGAACGCGTCGATACCCTTGGCGAGCAGGGCGACGGTCATGTCCGGCGGCGGCGTGTTGACCAGCGTCACGTCGTCGGGCTTCAGCCCGGCCTTCTCCAGCGTCGCCAGGATGTAGAGGTGATTGATCGTGCCGAAGGAGGCCGCGATCTTCTTGCCCTTCAGCGTCGACAGGTCGCCCTTGACGATGCCTGAACCTTCGCGCGCGATGATCGCCATGGTGGCGTCGGAGCCGGCCTTGGTGGCGTTGCCGCTGTAATTGCCAAGTGCGACAAGGTCCATGCCGCGCAGCACGGCGCCGATCATGGGCACGCCGACCTGCACGATCTCGCTCTCGCCGGCCTGCAACGCGTTCAGTGCGTCGACGCCGGTCGCGTAGGGGCGTGCGATGGTGACGTCGAGCCCGTACTTCTCGAAGAAGCCGCGCTCGAGTGCGATCGGCAGGCCGATCTGGTCGATGCCGGTGACCATGCCGGCCTTCAGTTTCGTCGGGGTCTGGGCGCTCGCCGGCACCATGCCGGCCAAGAGCGCGATTCCGAGCAGCAAGAGTCGTTTCATATTCTCAGCCTCCCTCTTTTATCGGCCCCACCGCCGTCACCCAATAGGGGCGGGCGACGGCGTTGAGGTCCGTTCGTTTGACGCCGCGTAGTTCGATCGAATGCTCATCCGTTCCCGAGACGCGTCCATATTGCTGGAATGCGAGCACGTGGAAGCGCTCCGGCGTGAACGGCAGCTCGATCTGCACGTTCACTTTTTCCGATGTGCCCTTCAGGTCCGGCGAGATCTTTCCCGGCGCGGCAACCGTCAACCAGAGTTGAAACAGCGCCCATGCGGCAATGGCGCCGAGCACGATGCGGCCCTTGGGCGAGCGCAGGACGTCGGAGGCGATGCTCATGCCGCGCGCACCATCTGGAGCACGCGCGCCGAGAGCTGCTTGAAGTCGTCGTCCTTGACGAGGTCGTCCCAGACGCGGGGACGCGGCAGGTCGACCGCGATCTCGTCCAGCACGCGTCCCTTCGACAGCACCACAACGCGGTTGGCGAGAAACACCGCTTCCGGCACGTCATGGGTGATGAAGATCACCGTCGGCTTGCGCTCCTGCCATATCCTGGTCAGCTCCTCCTGGAGCGTCATGCGCGTCTGCGCGTCGACGCTGGCGAACGGCTCGTCCATCAGCAGGACGTCGGGATTGTTGGCGAGTGCGCGCACCACGCCGACGCGCTGCTGCATGCCGCCGGAGAGCTCGTTGGGATAGCGGTGCGCCGCGTGCGACAGCCCCGCGAGCGCGAGATATTCGCGCGCGATGCGGTCGCGCTCGGCCTTCGGCACGCCGCGCATCTTCGGGCCGAAGCCGACATTGTCGAGCACCGTCTTCCAGGGAAACAGCGCGAACGACTGGAACACGACGCCACGCTCGGGGCCGGGCCCGTGCACCGGCTTGCCGTCGAGCAGGATGTCCCCCTTCGAATAGGGGATGAAGCCGGCGATCATGTTGAGGATCGTCGTCTTGCCGCAGCCGGACGGGCCGACCACCGAGATGAACTCGCCGGGCTCGACGTCCAGCGAGACGTCGTGAACGGCGGTGACATGCGCGCCTGCGTAAGGATCGAAATAGGTCTTGCCGAGATTGCGCAGCGAAAGCGTCTTCATGATGTCACCAATCCCCAGCGTTGGCCGGTCACGCGCTCGAGCGGCGCGAGGACCCAGGCGTCCACGATGTACCAGAGCAATCCGAGAATGATCATGCCGAGCAGGATCTCGACGGTGGAGCCGGCGCGGCGGGCATCGAACATCATGAAGCCGATGCCCGATGTGCCGACGATCATCTCGACCGCGATCAGCGCGCGCCAGCCATAACCGAGGCCGTTGCGCAGGCCCGTGATGATGTTGGGCAGCGCGCCCGGCAGCGTCACCTCCCAGAGCACCCGCGCGCGCGAGGCACCGAGGCTGAGGGCGGCGCGCGCGAGGTCGCGCGGCACGGATTCAACCCCGAGCACGGTGTTGAGCACGACCGGGAACAGCACGGTGTAGACGATGACGAAGGTCATCGTCGTCAGTCCGAAGCCGAACCAGATCAAGAGGATCGGCAGCCAGGCAATGTCGCCGATCGCCTGGAAGAACAGCAGCACCGGCCAGCAGATCCGGTGTGCCCAGCGGCTCGTGCCGATCAGGATGCCCAAGGGAATGCCGAGCGCCATGCCGACGGCGGCGCCGGTTGCGAGCCGGATCAGGCTGTCCTGAAGATAGTCGGGCAGGATCCCCTTGTAGGTGAGCGTGAAGAACGCGCGCAGCACATCGGCGGGGCCGGGGAAGAACGCTCGCGGAAACACCCCGGCCTCGCTGACGGCGGTCCACAGCGCGAGCACCGGGATGAAGGGAATGATGGCCGCGATCCCCGGCCAGCGCCGGGTCAGGCGGGTATAGCCGCCCCAGATTTGCAGCAGCAGGTTCATGCGCGCCTCACCAAGCCCCAGCGTTCGATGGTCGCGCGTTCCAGCGGGACCAGCAGCAGACGGTCGATCAGTAGCCAGAGCACGCCGATCACGATCATGCCGAACACGATCACCTCGGTGCGATAGAAATCGCGTGCGACGAACAGCATGTAGCCGAGCCCGACATTGGTCGCGATCATCTCGGCGGCGATCAGCCCGCGCCAGGCAAAGCCGAGGCCGGTGCGGATGCCGGTGACGATGTTGGGCAGCGCCCCCGGCAGCAGCACCTCGGTCAGCAGCGCCCAGCGGCCGGCGCCAAGCGAAGCGGCAGCATTGCGCAGCGTGTGTGGAATGGTCCTGACGCCGAGCAGGGTATTGTAGGCGACGACGAAGAACACGGCGTTGAAGATCACGAAGACGATCGCACCGAATCCGTAGCCGAACCACAAGGTCGCGATCGGAATCCAGGCGATGCCGGCGAGCACCGAGAAGAAGCGGAACAATGGCGTGAGAAAGGCCGCCACCGTCGGGCTCACGCCCATGGCGATACCGAGCGGCACGGCGGTGGCGATGCCGATCAGCGTGCCGAGGCCGACGCGCAAAAGGCTGGCGCCGACATGGGCGAACAGCGTGCCGTCGCGGATCGACTCCATGGCGGCCGCGCCGACCGCGCCGACCGATGGAAACACGCGCGGATTGACGTTGAACAGCGGGACGACGATCGCCCAGATCGCCACCAGCGCAAGCAGCGGCGCGACGAACATCGCAGCGCCCGCCAGCGAATTGACGCTGCGGATCAATCGCGACGATCGACCTTTCAGACTGCCCGTCACCTGCATTTGACCTCCCTGACGCTCAGCTATGCCTGTGCCGGCATTTCACGCTGATCATTCCTGACATCGTCACCGTGTCTCGCGCGATCGCGGCTGCCCGTCGGTTGCCACGACCGCGATCCCGGGCGGAGCGTGGATGTGGGGCGAGCCCTTCCTGTCACGGTCCACGACGTTTCCTCCTGCTCGTGACGCCCGACGTCCTGGCCGCGCGCACGGCCGATCCGTCGGTTTTGCGAGTTGCCGCAGCGATGACCGTCTTCCGGTTCGAGAGCTTCAGGCGGGTGTAGCCGAGCAGGCGTTCCATCGCCACGCGCGCCTTTTCCGGGTTGGCGCTCTCGATGGCCCGCGCCGCCGCCACGTGGTTCGGCAAATTATCCTTGAACCAGCCCCCGGGGCTTCCGACGGCGACGGTGAAGACGGTGCTCAGGATGGTGTCGATCGCGCTGCGAAAGCCCTGCAACACCGGGTTATGGGTCGCATCCAGGATGGCAAGATGAAAGGCCTTGTCGGCGGCGAGGGCGCTGGCCTGGTCCTTTGCGGTCTGCATCGCGGCCAGGGCCGTATCGATCCGCCAGCGATCGTTCCTGGTCGCGCGTTCGGCCGCAAGCGCTGCGGCTGCAGGCTCGATGATCGAGCGCACCTCCTGGATTGCCAGCAGCAGATCGCGATCCGGTTCGTCCTGGCCGACGAGCCAGCTCAGCACGTCGCGATCGAGCAGGCTCCATTCGTGGCGCGGCAGCACCTGCGTGCCGTGGCGCGGTCGCACGCTGACGAGGCCCTTCGCGGCGAGCGTCTTGATCGCCTCGCGCACCACGCCGCGCCCGACGCCGAAACGGGCTTCGAGTTCCGGCTCCGGCGGCAGGGTGGTGCCGACGGGGATGAGATCCTGGGCGATCTCGCGGCCGAGCGTCGTCAGCACGGCGCGGATGCGGCCGGGCTTGATCAGTTTGTCGGCTGGGCTCGGCCGCGCTCTTGCCACCGGTTTGGTTCTCCCCGCCGGCCTGTCGCGGCCGGTTCATTTGTATTGGCCGCCCGCCGGCAGCTTCACAATCATCCGATGTTTAACATCGGATGATTGCGTGGGGCGAGCGCAATTGTCGCAGGAAGGCTGTATTGCGCTGCGATATGGCGTCAGGCCCGGAGCGGCTACCGCGCCTCGTCCAGCGTACAGACCACCGTGCAGACCACGCCGCGCGGCAGGAAGTCGACGGTGGCCTCGCCGCCGAGCTGGTCGCGTGCGCTGCGCTCGATCAGGCGCGAGCCGAAGCCGCGCTGTACCGGCGCGGTCACCGGCGGTCCGCCGATCTCGGTCCAGATCAGGCGCAGCCGCGGTTTCGGGGCATCGGCGATGATCTCCCAGTCCAGCGTCACCCGGCCGGACTCGTTGGATAGCGCGCCATATTTCGCGGCGTTGGTGGCGATCTCGTGCACGATCATCGACAGCACCACGGCGAGCCGCGGCGATAGCGGCACGGCGGGTCCGGCCATGCGGATGCGGTCGGGACTATTCATCAGGAACGGCTGAAGCGCGCGGGCGATCACCTCCCGCAGCTCGGAGCCCGCCCATTTCTCCTGGCTCAGCAAATTATGCGCTTCGGCCAGTGCGCCGAGCCGTCCCTCGAACTTCATCCGCTCGTCCCGGCTGGCGCTGCGGAAGGTCTGCACCGCGATCGCCTGCATCAAGGCCAGCGTGTTCTTGACGCGATGGTTGAGCTCGTCGATCAGGAGATTGTGCAGCATCTCGCCGCGCGCGATCGTGGTCGCCATCCTGACCGCGAAGGTCAGGCCGGTCAGCAGCAGGATGCCGCCGATCAGGCTGGTGATCGCGATGTTGCGCCAGAGCGGCGCGATCAGGGAGCTTTCGTCGACGCCGGCGGCGATCGTCCAGCCCGTCAGCCGCGATCGTGTGTAGGCCGCGGCCAGAGCGATGCCGTCGAGCGACACCGTCGGGAGCGATGCCTCGCTGCGGCGGAACATCTCGGCATAGAGCGAGGGCGAGGCGCGTTTGCCGAAGGTCTCGCTGGGGTTCGGCGCGCGTGCAAACACGATGCCCTTGGTGTCGAGCAGAGTCACCGTCCAGAGCCGGTCGGGCCGCTGCTTCTCCACCAGCTCCTGAAAGATGCTGATAGGCGGGCTGAAGCAGAGGTCGTAGATCACCTCGCCGTCGCGGAACACCGGAACCTCGACGGTGAGCACCTGCCGCCCGTTGATCGCGCCGGTGAACAGGTCGGAATATTGCGGCGACCTGGTCGCAAAGACCTTTTCGATGATCTCGAGATGGCCGCGTGGCGGCAGGCTTGCGGTGTCTTCCGTTGCGGAGGAAAACAGCAGCCGGCCCTTGCGATCGGAGATCAGCACCAGCCCGCCCTTGCCATATTGGTCGAGGAAGCCGAGCGCGATGCGGCGGAAGTTCTGGAAGTCGTCGTTACGAAGCGAATTCGTCAGTGCAAGCACTTGCAAGCCGCCGGTCATCCGCTGCACCTCGGAGTCGAGCACGAGGCGCATATTGCGCACGTTCTCCAGCACCCGACGGGTCGCGTCGCTTCGATCCTGCTTGTAATTGTAGAACACAATGCCAACCGCAAAGACGATCAGCGGCAACATCGTTCCCGTCACCAGAAGAGCGAGCCGGACCGGCAGGGTGAGCTTTGACAAACGCGGGCGTCCCGGTTCCGGCGCAGCGGCGCCGGATTATGATTTTGGGCAGACCATACGTGCGGGACTTGCGCGGCGCCATGTTTTTCGCAGATGGCGAGCGGTTCGGAAACGAGATGTTGCAGCGCAGTCCGGGATGTCCGCGCTTCAGCTCAAGCGGAGTGCGGTCAGAAGTGCCGATCCCGGCGTCTCGATGCGAGGTCATGCGGTCAAACCCGGGCAGGCGACCGCCTTCAAGACGGCCGCCTCACGACTTGATCAATCGATTTCCTGAACCACTGTGCGCGAGCCTGGGTCCACGAGCATCACGCGATCGCCGGAATACACGTAGCGATACTTGGTGAGCGAGGGACCCCAATCGGACGGCACGGCCTCCAGCTCGACGTCGCCCGGCACGGTCGCGCCGACGATGATCCTTTCCTTTGTCGTGATCGGGCGAAGGTGATGCCAGTGACGTAGGATTTGATCCTGGTCTGGTCTTGCGGCTCGATCTGAACCGCTGCCGTGTGACCGGTTTCGGTGATGGTCACCACAGTGGATTGCGCGAAGGCGCCGGTCGAGATCAGAACAGCCGCGGCGGATAGCAAGAGCAGCTTCTTCATCTTTGTCCTCCTCACGAGAATAAGCGCCGGTTTTGAATGAGCCGGTCGGGAAAGCGCGGCGATTGGAGGAGAAGCAAATGAAGCTGAGAATAGTAACCGCAGCGTTGATGCTTACTGCATTGTCCCTGCCCTCGTTCGCAGTCGACGAGTTCTACGTCGTGCAGGACGCCAAGACGAAGAAGTGCACCATCGTCGACAGGAAGCTGACGGACACGTCGATGACCGTCGTCAGCCCGTCGGGCACGATCTACAAATCGCGGACCGAGGCTGAAAGCGGCATGAAGACCGTGAAGGCTGCACGTCAAACTGAGGAGGATTCAAATGCCGGTATTGATCTTGCTGGGCCGTGCCGGCCGTGCTGGTGATCGGCGGCGGCATCCATCTGATCGGGCATATGCACTAGGCCAGCAGTAACGGGCGAGCGGGTCCGTGCGTGCAGCGCACAGGTCCGCTCGTGGTCCGCCTCCTACGAGAGTGCGACTGCGCCCATACGGACTGGCCGCGCCGGCAGGAGCGCGAGTTGCAGTGCAGCAGGCGTGCCGGGCGTAACCCTGCGACGAAGAGTACCTCCAGCGCACGCGAAATGACTTCCGTCCGGCCGACGTTTTTCATACGCTTCCATTTCGCAAGCCGCATACCGGCTGCGCTCACGGCCCGGCTACAGGGCCGGAGCATCAAAGGGAGGGGAGACGATGAAGCGAAGGTCATTTCTCGCTGGTATCGGTGCGACCACTGCGGCGGCCACGATTGGGATGCCGTCGATCCTCAGGGCGCAAGCGCCGATCTCGCTGAACGGCGCGGTCCAGTTCAACGACGACCACGCCTTCAACCGGGCACTGCTCCGGTTCGAGGAGTTGGTGAAGAAGTACTACGGCAAGCCCGTCAACTTCACCCTGCACAGGAACTCCTCGCTCGGCCTCGAGAAGCAGTATTTCGAGTACATGTCGCAGGGCAAAGCGGTCGATTACGGCATCGTCTCGCCGGCTCACATGTCGACCTTCGCCAAGGCCGCTCCCTTCATCGATGCGCCCTTCGTGTTCAAGGGCATCGAGCACATGAACAAGGTCGTCGAAGCCAATATCCTGGCGCCGATCGCCGACGAGGTCGCGGCGAAGGCCGAGGTCGTCCTGATCGGCTATTCCGGCGGCGGCATCCGCAACATCTTCGCCAACAAGCCGCTCAAGAATCTCGCCGATCTCAAGGGACTCAAGGTTCGCGTGCAGGGCGCGCCGATCTGGTCGAAGACCTTTGCGGCGGTCGGCATGAGCCCGACGGTGATCGCCTATAACGAGATCTACAACGCGATCCAGAACGGCGTGATATCGGCCGGCGAAAACGAGGCGGCCGGCGTCGAGGCGATGAAGTTCTACGAAGTCGCTCCGCATCTCAACCTGACCCAGCACGCCGTGTCGATCCGGCCGATCTGCTTCTCGGTGAAGACGCTGAAGACCCTGCCGAAGGAGCTGCAGGACGCGATCATGAAGGCCGGCAAGGAGGCCGGCGACTACGGCCGTCAGCTCGAGTCGAGCGAAGAGGTCGTCAAGCTCGACACGCTCGAGAAGGCCGGCAAGCTCAAGCGCGTTCCCTTCGAGGAGCGGGACGCCATGAAGAAGCTTGCCGACCCCGTGATGGCCACCTACGCCAAGGAAATCGGTGCGGAGGGCATTTTCGAGAAGATCAACGTCGTCTGAGGTCTTTGCGTCCGCCGACAGCACGTCCGGGCAAGCCCCGCTTCTTGCCCGGAGCTGGCGGATGAGCTGCTGCACGGAGCCCCAATGTCTGAAATGCCCGTCCCGTCCACACCGTCGCTGTGGCGCCGCGTATCGGCGGCCTATGCGAAGCTGCTGGAATTCCTGCTGGCCACCTGCGTCGGCGTCCTGGTTGTTCCGGTCACGCTGCAAATCATCTCACGCTACACGCCCTTCATTCCGTCCTACATCTGGACGGAGGAGATGGCGCGCTTCCTGTTCGTCTGGACGATCATGATCGGCGCCATGGTCGGCGTGCGCGAAGCGCAGCATTTCGAGGTCGATGTGTGGCCTGACCTGTCGCGGCGGTCGGAGGCCGCGGTGCGGGTCCTCGCGCGGCTCGGCATACTGGCGCTGGCGCTGGTGTTCGTATCGGCCGGCCTCGAGTTCACCCGCTTTGCCTGGAACAGGACGTCGGAACTGGCGGATCTGCCGCTTTGGCTGATTCACGTCGCCTGGCCTGTGACCGGCGTGACGTGGATCGTCTTTGCGGGTGAACAGATCATCGATGAATTGCGCATTCTGGTTGGGGCAGGGCGATGAGCGGCAATGTACTCTCTGCCGGACAGGCCGCGATGGTGCTGTTCGGGGTCTTCATCGGCCTGCTCATCGTGCGGGTGCCGGTCGCTTTCGCACTGGGCCTTGCCTGCGTTCCGATTCTGCTGATCGAGCCTCATCTCTCGATGATGATGCTCGCGCAGGAAACCTTCAACGCCTACAATTCATTCATCCTGCTCGCGGTGCCGTTCTTCCTGCTGACGGCCAACCTGATGAGCATCGGCGGCATCACCGATCGCCTGGTGGCGCTGTCGCGTTCGATGGTCGGGCACTGGCCCGGATCGCTGGCGCAGATCAATGTCGTGCTGTCGGTGTTCTTTGCCGGCATCTCGGGCTCCTCCACCGCTGATGCAGCGAGCCAGTCAAAGATCTTCATCGATGCACAGACCAAGGAGGGCTACGATCTCTCGTTCTCGATCGCCATCACGGCGGTGTCGGCGGTCCTGGCGGTCATCATCCCGCCGTCGATCCTCATGATCGTATGGGGCGGCCTGATCTCGACCTCGATTGCGGCGATGTATCTGGCCGGCATCGTGCCGGGTTTGCTGATCGCGGGCGCGCAGATGGCGACGGTGCACGTCTATGCAGTGCGCCGCGGCTACCCGACTTATCCGAAGACAAGCTGGGTCGAGATGCGATGCGCCATTTGGAAGTCAATTCCGGCGCTGATGACACCCTTCATCATCGTTGGGGGCATTCTACTCGGCTGGTTCACCGCAACCGAGTCCGCCTGCGTCGCGGTGCTATATTCCGTCGCGCTGTCGGCGTTCTTCTATCGAGAGACAGGCATACGGGAATTGTACAAGGCCTTGCTCGACACCGGGCGCCTTGCCGGCGTGGCGCTGTTCTGCGTCGGCACCGCAAGTGCGTTCGGCTGGCTGCTCGCCTACTACAAGATCCCTCAGGAGCTGCTGGCCAACGTCTCGACATGGGGCATGGGCACCGTCTCAGCCGGCTTCTTCATCGCCTTCTGCTTTCTGGTGGTGGGCTGCTTCCTCGACGCCATCCCGGCGATCGTCATCGTCGGCACCGTGCTGGAGCCACTGGCCAGGTCCGTCGATCTCCATCCGGTCCAGTTCGCGATCATTTCCATCGTGTCGCTGGCGTTCGGACTGGTGACGCCGCCCTATGGCCTATGTCTGATGATCGCCTGTTCGATCGCAGGCGTGCGGCTGCGCTATGCTCTGAAGGACACGGTGATCATGCTGATCCCGATGCTGCTGGTGCTGGCGGCCGTCATCGTCTGGCCAAGCGTGTCGCTGTTCCTGCCGCGCCTGATCGTGCCAGAGATGCTCAAATGAGCGTCTGATGGCGCGATCCCGCGGCCGTGGGCCGCGGGATCGGTTGGATTGGTTACAGATTGCTCTCGGTGATCGCGGCGTAGACCATGCTGCGCAGCTCGCGCCGGATCGGGTAGGCGCTCGACGGCAGCACCTGCGTCATGAAGATCGCGATCAGCTCTTCGGCCGGATCGATCCAGAACGAGGTCGTGGCCGCGCCGCCCCAATTGTATTCGCCGGGGCTGCCGGCGATCAGCGTCTCTGCGGGGCGCATGGTCACCGCGAAGCCGAGACCGAAGCCGATGCCGTTATAGGCGGCCTCGGAGAACAGCGAGCGCGACACTTCGGGCAGGGCGCGGCCGCCCGGAATGTGGTTGCTGGTCATCAGGGCCAGCGTCTTCGGTCCGATCAGCCTGATACCGCCGAGCTCGCCGCCGTTGAGCAGTGCGCGGCAGAAGGTGAGATAGTCTGCGACCGTCGAGCAGAGGCCGCCGCCGCCGGAGATGAAGGAGGGCGGGGTGAGGAACGAGCTCGTTGTCGGGTCGTCCTGAAGCGTCAGGCCTTCGCGGCGCTGTCCGGCATGGAAGGTCATGCCGCCACCGGGATCTGCGGAATAGCAGGCCGCGAACCGATGCGCCTTGGAGGCCGGCACGTGGAAGTCGGTGTCGGTCATGCCGAGCGGGTCGAGGATGCGTTGCTTCAGGAATTGCTCGAAGGGGATTCCCGAGATCTTGCCGACGAGATAGCCGAGCACGTCGGTTGCGACCGAGTAGTTCCAGGCCTCGCCCGGCGAGAATTCCAGCGGGATCTTGGCCAGAGCCTCGATCATGGTCTGGAGCGTGCCCGACTTCTCGACCTCGCCGATCTTTTCAGTGCGGTAGGCGGTATCGACATTGGAGCGTTGCTGGAAGCCGTAAGTGAGGCCGGACGTGTGGCGCAGGAGGTCGACGATCAGCATCGGCCTGGACGGCGGCCGGGTCAGGAACGCCGGCGAGTTGCCGGCAACGAACACGCCGAGATCCTTCCATTCCGGAATGTATTTGGCGACGGGCTCGTCGATGGCGACGAGGCCTTCCTCGACCAGCATCATGAAGGCGACGCTGGTGAGCGGCTTGGTCATGGAATAGATGCGGTAGATGGTATCGTCCTTGACCGACAGCTTGCGCTCGACGTCGGCAAAGCCTTGAACCGAGCTGTGCGCGACCTTGCCGCGGCGGTAGACCAGAAGATGCGTGCCCGGGAAGCGGCCGGCATCGATGTACCGGTTCTTCAGATGCGCATCGATGCGGTCGAGCGCGGCCTTGGACATGCCGACGGATTCGGGCGAGGCGGGGGTGGGGGCGAGCATCAGTTCCTCCGGGCAGTTTTGTCGATCCGTTGATAGCCAAATGGCGGCCCCATTCCAAGCCGCTCGCGCTTAACGCGGGCGGGCCGGCTGGTGTAGGCTGCCCCCTGGAACGCCTCCAGGGAGCCCCAAGGGCCCCCAAAAGGGCCAACGAGAAAACGCAGGGCAAACCATCATGACCCAGTTCAACGAGACTGATCTTACCGAGGCCGTCGTCAAGAGCTTCGACAGCACGCCCAATCCGCGCGCGAAATTCCTGCTGCAGGAATTGGTGAAGTCGCTGCACGATTACGTGAGCAAGACGGGTCTCACCTTCGAGGAATGGGACTACGCCATCGATTTCCTGACCCGCACCGGGCAGAAATGCACCGATACCCGCCAGGAGTTCATCCTGCTGTCCGACGTGCTCGGTGTCTCCATGTTGGTCGACGCGGTCAACCATCGCGACCGTGAGGGCGCCACCCAGACCACGGTGCTCGGCCCGTTCTATGTCGGCGAGCACAAGGTGACCGCGCACGGCACCGACATTTCGCCGAACAATCAAACCGGCGAGCGGATGTTCGTGCAGAGCCGCGTCACCGACCTCCAGGGCAAGCCGCTGGCCAATGTCCCCGTCGACGTCTGGCATGCCGATGACGACGGCTTCTACGATTCCCAGAAGCCGAACTATGACGAGGTCGGCGCTTCGGCGCGGGCGCGCTTCATCACCGACGCGGACGGCCGCTTCTTCTTCCGTACCATCTTGCCATGCAGCTATCCGATCCCGACCGACGGCCCGGTCGGCGAGATGATCGTGCAGACCAAGCGTCATCCGATGCGCCCGGCGCATGTGCACTTCCTGGTCAACGCCAAGGGATACGAGCCGCTGATCACGCACGTCTTCATGGACGGCGACAAATATCTCGATTCCGACGTCGTGTTCGGCGTCAAGGATGATCTCGTCGCCAAGGTCGAGCCGCGCAACGATCCGGCGATGCCCGACGGGACGAAGGCGAACGGTCAGTGGCATTTGATGACTTACGAATTCCACCTTAAGCCCGGCGGCGGCATGGCGCCGACGCCGCTCGGGGTGAAGGCTGTGGAGCGGGCCTGATGGCCCGCCGGGATGCCGCGGCAGTCCGGGCGCGTACGACGTCCGGCGTACTACTGATAGCGGCACAAAAACGGACCTCAGCGGATTTCCGAGTTGGGCCATCCACGCAAGTCGTCAACCTACCAGCGGTTAAACCGACACTTGGTCGACTGAGCCCAATTCACTAATCCAAGTCTACCTAAGTATGGTCACTTCATACCTGCGCGCGATGGCGCCGACCGAATGCTTGGTGTTACCGATGCATCCAGAGTGAAAAGCAACGGAACCGGCCCTGTGAGCCGGCAGTTGCGGGACAAGGCCGGCGGCGTAGCGCCCGCTGGCCCTTCTCCCGAACTAGCGGGCGCCTTGCCGTTCAACCGATGCGTATTGCCATGGTTGGTGCAGAGAGTACGCCATGAGAAACATCGCCGATCTCCTGATGCAGTTCTGGCAGGGAAGCCAACCCGCGTCCAAGACTCAGATTGCGGCTATGGCTGAAAACCAGGATCGATCCAGCATGGCTGATTTTGTCAGGATCCTTCAGGCCTATGATCAAGCCCAGTAGGGCCGACCGCGTCAGTCCGTGATACGGATGTCAGAGCAAACCAAAGCCGAGATGCGGCCTCACCGCTCGACGGGCCCGTCAGCGACAGGGATCTTGAAGTCTCCGAATTCGGCCGGTGCGCGCACAATGCGTTGCACGATCACCGATCAGGGTTTGGGACCCATTCCTCCGCGGTTGAGTCCCAATGATGGGTGTCGTCGAACTGTTTCCAGAGTGGCCGCGTTGACCTACTTTCACCGTTCTGTCGGTCTGCATTCGGTGCGCGGAGTTGGACGACGAGCGCCCCAGCCTTCATCACCCATTCGCGAGCGTTATATCGGGAGTTCCATTTGATTGCCGCGAGCATTGGATGCCTCCTTCAAAGTAAGAAGCCTTCGTCACTTTAGCCCGAGCCAAGACCCAAGGATGTAAACCACTTCACAGTTGGTCAACATCTTCGACATAGCCGCCGGCGATCTCCCCACGCGGCGACCACAACTACGTTCGCTCGATATTCCGGCCTCCGGCATGGGTCACGTTGCCGCGCGATCAAAAGGCACGCGACGAAACGCAGCATTGTGCTTGCGCGCGAAGGCGCGTCCTTTTGAGAAAGCGTATTCTATCGCTGATGGGCGGCGCGCGCGATAGAGGCCAGCGCATGCTTGAGCTTTGGAACAGCTGGTACGACACCCTGGCCTCGGTGGAGGCGCTTGCCACGGTCATCGTCATTGTCCTAGTGGCTGCAGGCGCTATCACGCTGGCGGATAGTCGGCGCCGATAAACGTGTCCGACAAAAAGATTGATTTAGGGGAGACCTCGGCAGCAATTCTCTGACAAACGGTAAAATTTCGCATGACCGTCAGAAGCTTACGCCCTAGCGGGCGTGCAGCAATGCCAGCAGCACGACGACGGCGCAGGCGAGCGCGGCCGACGTCAGCTTCCAGAACATTAGCGGGCTGCGCTCCAGGAGCGGCGTGATCCGCGTGTCCAGATAGGCCGGATTGGGCGTGCGAAGCTCGAAGACGAATTCGGACAGGTCCTCGTGCCGCTTGTAGGGATCGGGATGGAGCGCGCGGCGGAGCGCGCCGTCGATCCAGGCCGGCACATTGCGGTCGTCGTCTGCAGGGCGATATTTGAGCCTTCGCACGTCCGCCTTGCGCCGGATCCTGGCAATTTGGGCGCCGTAGGGGAGCTTTCCCGTCAGCATCTGGTAGCAGATCACCGCCAGCGAAAACATGTCGGAGCGCGGCGAGCCGCCTTGCCCGAGAAAATACTCCGGCGCCGTGTACTGGACCGTTCCCAGGATTTCGTCGGCCTCGTCCCGTGGCGCAGCCTCCGCGACGCCCGCAACCCTGACCGATCCGAAGTCGATGATCTTCGCGGTGCCGGTCTTGTCGATCAGGATATTGTCGGGTCTGAGATCCTGATGCAGCATCTCCATGCGGTGGAAGGCGCGCAGGCCCGCGGCGATCTGCTCAATGATGCCACGCACGGTTTCGAGATCGGGGCGCGGATTGTCGGTCATCCACTGCCTCAAGGTCTGCCCTTCGACGAACTCGGTCGCGACATAGAGGTAGCTGCGTCGCCTCGACTGCGACAGCGGTTTGAGCACGTGCGGGCTGTCGATCCGGCGCGCGATCCACTCCTCCATCAGGAAGCGCTTGAGATAGGCGGCATTGTCACGCAAATCGATCGACGGCAGCTTGAGCGCGACCGGCTCCTCGGTCTCGGCATCGACGGCGAGATAGATATGGCTGCGGCTGCTGCCGTGGATTTCCCTGACAATCCGGTAGCCGTCGAACATCGCGCGCGGCTCCGGCAGCGGAGGCAGCGGCAATTGTGACGTCTGATTGAAGATGCCGGCCGGCTCGCGCTGCGGTACCGCGTCGACGCGGATAATCTGGACCGTGATGTTGTCGTCGCTGCCGCGCCGGTAGGCTTCCTCGACGATCGCCCTTGCCGCTCCGTCGAGCTCGCCTGCGTGCTCGTTCAGCGCGCTCGTGATGAAGCGCGCGTCGACGAATTCGTAGGCGCCGTCCGTCGCCAGCAGGAACGTGTCGCCGGCCTCGACCTCGAACGCCAGGTAATCGATCTCGAGCTGCGGATTGATGCCGAGCGCGCGGCCGAGATAGGTCTGCTCCGATGACACGATGATCCGGTGATCGTCGGTCAGCTGCTCGAGCGCCTTGCCGGCGACGCGGTAGATGCGGCAGTCGCCGACATGGAAGATGTGCGCGGTGGTCGCCTTGATGACCATGGCGCTGAGGGTGCAGACATAGCCCTTGTCGCGGTCATAGGCGTATTGGCTCTTGCGCGTCTGCGCGTGCAGCCAGGAATTGGTCGCATCCAGCACGCGGCGGGCGGAGGTCTTCACCGTCCAGGATTCCGACGTGCAGTAATAGTCCATCAGGAAGCTCTTGACCGCCGACTCGCTGGCGATCTGGCTCACGCTGCTAGAAGAGATGCCGTCGGCGAGGACCGCCGAGATGCCCTTCAGGCCGAGCAGCGGCTCCTCTGGAATGAGGACGCCGTGAAAGTCCTGGTTGACGGGCTTGCGGCCCTTGTCGGAGTGCTGGCCGACCGAAATCAGGAGTCCGCGGGTCATCGTCATCACCAGGAGAGGGGAGCCTCACCCTGCTCGGGCAAGGCTCCCCTGTCGAGACGTATTCGATCAGGCCGCGACGCGGGGCTTCGCAGCCTTGTCGACCTGGCGCTTCGGCAAGGTCATGACATGCGTGGCGTAGAGGGTCATGCCGGTGAAGGCGAGGCCGCCGACGAGGTTGCCGAGCACGGTCGGGATCTCGTTCCAGATCAGATAGTCGAGGATCGAGAACTTTGCGCCGAGCAGCAGGCCGGACGGGAACAGGAACATGTTCACGACGGAATGCTCGAACACCATGTAGAAGAACACCAGGATCGGCATCCACATCGCGATCACCTTGCCGGGGACCGAGGTCGAGATCATGGCGCCGACGACGCCGGTCGAGACCATCCAGTTGCAGAGCATGCCGCGCATGAACAGCGTCGCCATGCCGGCCGCACCGTGCGCGGCGTAGCCGAGCGTCCGGCTTTCGCCGATGATTCCGATGGCGGTACCGACCTTGTCCGGCGGCTGCGTGAAGCCGAAGGTCGTGACGAAGGCCATCATGAAGGCGACCGTGAACGCGCCGGCGAAATTACCGATGAACACGAGGCCCCAGTTGCGCAGCACGCCGCCGATCGTGACGCCAGGACGCTTGTCGATCAGGGCAAGCGGCGAGAGCACGAACACGCCGGTCAGGAGGTCGAAGCCGAGGAGGTACAGCATGACGAAGCCGACCGGAAACAAGAGCGCGCCGACCAGCGGCTGGCCCGTGTTGACGTTGATCGTGACGGCGAACCAGGCGGCGAGCGTGAGGATGGCGCCGGCCATGTAGGCGCGAATGATGGTATCCCGGGTGGACATGAAGATCTTGGACTCGCCCGCATCCACCATCTTGGTGACGAATTCCGAAGGCGCGAGATACGACATCAATGGTTCCTTTTGCTTCGTAAGTGAGATCGACGCACCCCTGGCGAGAGCGCGGCTGAAGATCTTTGGCCGTGCGGGCTGGCTTGCCACGCACGAGCGGTATGGAGAATTGGAAGCCGTGAGAATCGCGTCACGAGGACTGAGCCGGTGAGGGCCGCGAAGCAGTGAGCTTCCGGGATGCAGCCGCCAGAGGCTGCAACAATGCGGCGAGCCGCAGTCTTCGTTGACGGCCCAGGAAATGCAAGTCGCGTGCCGTTCGGGTCAACGAGAAAGATCAAGCAATCTCAATATGATGGGTCGCTGCTTGGTTGGCTGCCGACGTGCCCCCAAGCCTTTTGCCCGGGCTATTGCACAAGTTTTGTGCGTCGCACAAAGATTGAGCAGGCCGCAAATTTCGCGTGCGGAGCGGAGGTGCGGCAGTCTGGCGCGATCACCGTAACCTCTTCATTGTCCTCCATTTTTGACGGCGAAGGGCTTGGCATGAAGCTTGAATGGTTCCGTGCCGACGCCATTGAAGCCGTCCCGCGAGACTTCTCATCCGACTTGCCGACGCCACCAGACGGGGGTCTCCCCCGTCGTGCGTTCGCATGCGCCAAAGACGGCGCCGCCGGACGGACGGGCTGCTCGTGTGCACTGACGCCATCAATTCTGCAACGACGCAAAGGACGACATATGACCAAGCGCACCCGCAGGCCCTCGGACAATGGGCTCAGCCGCCGCCAATTGTTGAAGGCCGCAGGCTCTACCGCCGCACTTCTCGCCGCCGCCAAACTGAATTTTCCCGCCGGCGCCTTCGCGCAGGACGCTGGCCCCGAGGTCAAGGGCGCCAAGCTCGGCTTCATCGCGCTCTCCGATGCCGGCCCGCTCTTCGTCGCCAAGGATAAGGGTCTGTTCGCCAAATACGGCATGCCCGACGTCGACGTGCAGAAGCAGGCCTCTTGGGGCACCACGCGCGACAATCTCGTGCTCGGCTCCGAGGGCAACGGCATCGACGGCGCGCATATCCTCACCCCGATGCCGTATCTGATCTCGGCCGGCAAGGTGACGCAGAACAACCAGCCGACGCCGATGTACATCCTGGCCCGGCTCAATCTCGATGCGCAGTGCATCTCGGTCGCCAAGGAATATGCCGACCTCAAGGTCGGCGTCGATGCCTCGCTGCTGAAGGCGGCGTTCGAGAAGAAGAAGGCCGAGGGCAAGTCGGCCAAGGTGGCGATGACCTTTCCCGGCGGCACGCATGACCTCTGGGTTCGCTACTGGCTCGCCGCCGGCGGCATCGATCCGGACAAGGATGTCGAGACCATCACCGTGCCGCCTCCGCAGATGGTGGCCAACATGAAGGTCGGCACCATGGATGCGTTCTGTGTCGGCGAGCCCTGGCCCGGGCAGCTGGTGCACCAGGGCATCGGCTATACCGCCGTCAACACCGGCGAGATCTGGAGCAAGCATCCCGAAAAGTCACTCGGCATGCGCGCGGCCTGGGTCGACAAGAACCCGAAGGCTGCGAAAGCGATCCTGATGGCGGTGATGGAAGCCCAGCAATGGGCCGACAAGATGGAGAACAAGGAGGAGCTCGCCACCATCATGGCCAAGCGCCAGTGGATCAACTGCCCGGTCGAGGACATCGCCGATCGCGCCAAGGGCAAGTTCGATTACGGCCTTCCCGGCAAGGTGGTCGAGAACTCGCCGCACATCATGAAGTACTGGCGCGACCATGCCTCCTATCCCTTCCAGAGCCATGATCTCTGGTTCATGACGGAGGACATCCGCTGGGGCAAATACGAGGCCGGCTTCGACAGCAAGGCGCTCATCGCCAAGGTCAATCGCGAGGACATGTGGAAGGACGCGGCCAAGACGCTCGGCGTTGCGGCTTCCGACATTCCGACCTCCACCTCGCGCGGCAAGGAGACCTTCTTCGACGGCAAGGTGTTCGATCCCGAAAATCCGGCAGCCTATCTGAAATCGCTCGCGATCAAGCGCGTCGAAGTCTGATAGAGCCCGCGGCCGCCGTCAGGCGGCCGCTTCGTCCTTTCAAGCCGGAAGAGGATTTTCGATGAACATGCCTGCCACCAAGATTGAGCTTGAGACCGCGACGCCTGCTGCGAGCGCCGCACCGGTCGTTGCGATGACGCCGAAGCGTGCGCCACGCAGTGAAGCCTACGCGCGCATGGCGCGGGAGCTGGCCGTGCGCGTCATCCCGCCACTCGTCGTAGTCGCGCTGCTGACGCTGGTGTGGGAGCTGGTCTGCCGCCGCGCCGGCTCGGCGCTGCCGCCGCCGTCAAAAGTGTTCAAGGACACGAAGGAGCTGATCCTCGATCCGTTCTTCGACCATGGCGGCATCGACAAGGGCCTGTTCTGGCATCTGTCCGCCAGTCTCCAGCGCGTCGCCTTCGGCTATTCGCTCTCGGCGATCGCCGGCATCGCGCTCGGCGTGCTGGTCGGGCAGTCGGTCTGGGCGATGCGCGGGCTCGATCCGCTGTTCCAGGTGCTGCGCACCATTCCGCCGCTGGCCTGGCTGCCGCTCTCGCTCGCGGCGTTCCGCGACGGCCAGCCCTCGGCGATCTTCGTCATCTTCATCACCTCGATCTGGCCGATCATCATCAACACCGCGGTCGGCATCCGCAACATCCCGCAGGATTATCGCAACGTCGCGGCGGTGGTGCAGCTCAACCCGCTCGAGTTCTTCGCCAAGATCATGATCCCGGCGGCGGCGCCTTACATCTTCACGGGCCTTCGTATCGGCATCGGGCTGTCCTGGCTCGCCATCATCGCCGCGGAAATGCTGATCGGCGGCGTCGGCATCGGCTTCTTCATCTGGGACGCCTGGAACTCCTCGCATATCAGCGAGATCATCCTGGCGCTGTTCTATGTCGGCATCGTCGGCTTCGTGCTGGACCGCATGATCGCCGGCCTCGGCAAGGTCGTCACCCGCGGCACCGCGCTGAACTGAGGGAGAAGAGCACATGACCGCTTATCTGAAGCTCGACCACATCGACAAGGTCTTTACCCGCGGTGCCGCCACCACGGAGGTGCTGAAGGAGATCAATCTCACGATCGAGAAGGGTCAATACGTCTCGATCATCGGCCATTCCGGCTGCGGCAAGTCGACCTTGCTCAACATCATCGCGGGGTTGACCAACGCCACCACCGGCGGCGTGCTGCTGGAAAACCGCGAGGTCAACTCGCCGGGGCCGGACCGCGCCGTCGTGTTCCAGAACCACAGCCTGTTGCCGTGGCTCACCGTCTACGAGAACGTGAGGCTCGGCGTCGACAAGGTCTTTGCCAGGACCAAGTCCCGCGCCGAGCGCGACGCCTGGGTCATGCACAATCTCAACCTGGTGCAGATGGCCCACGCCAGGGACAAGCGCCCGTCCGAAATCTCCGGCGGCATGAAACAGCGCGTCGGCATCGCGCGGGCGCTGGCGATGGAGCCGAAGGTGCTGCTGCTGGATGAGCCGTTCGGCGCGCTCGACGCGCTGACCCGCGCTCACCTGCAGGACTCGGTGATGGCGCTGCATCAGAAGCTCGGCAACACCATTTTGATGATCACTCACGACGTCGACGAGGCCGTGCTGCTGTCCGACCGCATCGTGATGATGACCAATGGGCCGAGCGCGCGCATCGGCGAGGTGTTGGAGGTGCCGCTGGTGCGCCCGCGCAAGCGGCTCGAGCTCGCCACCAACACCACCTATCTGAAGTGCCGCCAGCGCGTGCTCGAATTCCTCTACGAGCGTCATCGCTTCGTCGAGGCCGCGTAAACCAAAGGTTACTGGCAGAAGGTCTGCGCCTAAATAATCGACATCAAGCTCAATCCTTGTGCGCCGCACAAGGATTGAGCGAATCGCAAATTTAGCGTGCGGAAAGGCCCTGCCAGAATTTCTGGCAATACGAATAACGCCCTGGAATCCCTGCATTTCCAGCGTGCGCGCAACTGGCACGGAAATTGAAATGTCTTTGCGCGACGCCAACGACGACGTCCCTCAACATCATCAATCAGCATCGTGAACTCGCCACCGGGGTGAAGCCTCGGAGCGCGCCTCCATGTGAGGCGGAGCCTGCAACGACGCAGCGGTGAGCCTGGAAGGGATACTCAATGACGAAGAATCCTACTTGGATTTCAGACTGGCGCCCCGAAGATGAGGCGTTCTGGAATGCGACCGGCAAGACGATCGCGCGACGCAACCTGATCTGGTCGATCGTGGCCGAGCATATCGGCTTCTCGGTCTGGCTGATCTGGAGCATCGTCACCACCAAGCTGCCGCAGGCGGGCTTTCACTACACCACCGACCAGCTGTTTCAGCTCATCGCTGTGCCGGGGCTCATCGGCGCCCTGATACGCTTTCCCTATACGTTCGCGGTCACGACCTTCGGCGGCCGCAACTGGACCATCTTCAGCGCGGCGATCCTGTTCATCCCGACGCTGTCGCTTGCCTATTTCGTGAGCCAGCCCGACACGCCGTTCTGGCTGATGCTGCTGATCGCCTCGACCGCGGGTCTCGGCGGCGGCAATTTCGCCTCCAGCATGACCAACATCTCCTTCTTCTTCCCCGACAGGATGAAGGGCTGGGCACTCGGCCTGAACGCGGCCGGCGGCAATATCGGGGTCTCCAGCGTGCAGCTCCTGACCCCGATCCTGATGACGCTCGCCGTCTTCAATCTGTTCCAGGCAACCCCGGTCGACGGCATCTTCCTGCAGAATGCCGGCCTGATGTGGGTGCTGCCGATCGCGATCGCGGTGTTCGGTGCCGTGTTCTTCATGAACAACCTGACCACGGCGAAGTCGTCGGTGAAGAACCAGCTTGCGATCGTCAAGCGCAAGCACACCTGGATCATGGCGTATCTCTACATCGGTACGTTCGGCTCCTTCATCGGCTATTCGGCTGCGTTTCCGCTGCTGATCAAGACCCAGTTCCCGCAAATCACGATTGCGATTGCGTTCCTGGGGCCGCTGGTCGGCTCGCTGTCGCGTCCGCTCGGCGGCTGGCTCGCCGACAAGATCGGTGGCTCCATCATCACCTTCTGGAACTTCATCGCGATGGCAGGCGCAACGGTGGGCGTGCTCTACTTCGTCGGGCAAAAGGATTTCATCGGCTTCCTGTCGATGTTCCTGATCCTGTTCGTGACGACGGGCATTGGCAACGGCTCGACCTATCGCATGATCCCCTCGATCTTCCGCGAAGAGAACCTGTTCAGGGTGCGCGGCAAGGGCGAGGCGGCGCGCGCGCTCGCGCTGAAGACGGCGAGCATCGAGAGCGGTGCAGCGGTGGGCTTCATCGGCGCGATCGGTGCCGTCGGCGGCTACCTGATCCCGACCGGTTTCGGCAAGTCGATCGCCCTGACCGGGGGCCCCCAGCTCGCGCTCGCGATCTATCTCGCCTTCTATGCCAGCTGCCTCGGCTTGACCTGGTGGTTCTACCTGCGTCGCGGCCCGCAGGGTGAGGGCGCCTCAAGCCTTGCCCAAGCAAGGGTCTAATACTTGGCACGAATGTCGCTTCTCCCCGTACGCGGGGAGAAGACTCTCTGATGACGTTTGACCCATGAACCTTGTTCGCAACGAAGCGCACCAAGGCAAACCGAAACAGACAGGAGAACCACATGACGCCCGAACAGATCACCCTCATCCAGCAGAGCTTCGCCAAGGTCGCGCCGATTTCGGAAGCTGCCTCCGCGTTGTTCTACGACCGCCTGTTCGAGGTGGCGCCGTCCGTGCGCGCGATGTTCCCTGAAGACATGACCGAGCAGCGCAAGAAGCTGATGGGCATGCTCGCCGCCGTCGTCAGCGGCCTGTCGAACCTGGAGACGATTCTTCCCGCGGCCTCCGCGCTCGCCAAGCGTCACGTCGCCTACGGCGCAATGGCCGAACACTATCCCGTGGTCGGTGCGACGCTGTTGTGGACGCTGGAGAAGGGGCTTGGCGAAGCCTGGACGCCCGAATTGGCAAAGGCCTGGACCGACGCTTACGGCGTGCTGTCCGGCTACATGATGTCCGAGGCCTATGGCGCACAGCCGCAGGCCGCTGAATAGGAGATGCCTCGTGAGTGAACCGCTGGTCATCGTCGGTAACGGTATGGCGGCCGCGCGTCTGGTCGACGAGCTCGCCAAGACCTCGCTCGGCCGCTATGCGGTCGCGGTGATCGGCGAAGAGCCGCGGCTCGCTTACAATCGCGTGCTGCTCTCCTCCGTGCTGGCCGGCGAGACCGGCTCGCACGAGATCGAACTGCGGCCGGCCGACTGGTGGCGCCATCGCGGCGTCACGGTCCGCTATGGCTATCGCGTCACCGAGATCGACACCGGCCGCCGCGAGCTCAAGATCGAGGGCGAGGAGAGCATGGAGTATTCCAAGCTCGTGCTCGCCACCGGATCGACGCCGCTGCGGCTCAATTTGCCGGGCGCCGATCTCGCCGGCGTGCACACTTTTCGCGATACGCGCGACGTCGACCTTTTGCTGACGCTGGCCGCTGCGAAGAAGCGTGTCGTCGTGGTTGGCGGTGGCCTGCTCGGGCTTGAGGCAGCTTACGGCCTTGCCAAGGCCGGCGCGCCGGTGACGCTGCTGCATCTGATGGACCGGCTGATGGAGCGTCAGCTCGATGGGCCGGCCGCCGACCTGCTCAAGACGCTGGTCGAGCGCAAGGGCATCCGCATCCTGCTCAATGCCTCGACCGCCCGCATCCAGGGCGATGGTCATGTCGAGGCCGTCGAGCTTGCCGATGGCAGCCGCATCGAGGCCGACGCCGTGATCTTCGCCGCCGGCATCAAGCCAAACGTCGCGCTCGCGAAAGACGCCGGCATCGCGGTCAACCGCGGCATCGTCGTCAACGACGAGATGCAGACGGCCTCGCCCGACATCTTCGCGCTCGGCGAATGCGCCGAGCATCGCGGCACCTGCTATGGCCTGGTCGAGCCGGCCTATGAACAGGCGCGGGTGCTGGCACGCCATCTCGCCGGCAAGCCCGCCGCCTATCAGGGCAGCGTGGTCTCGACCAATCTGAAGGTCTCCGGCGTCAGCGTGTTTTCTGCCGGCGACTTCATGGGCGGCGAGGGCAGCGAGAGCCTGGTGCTGACCGACCGCAGGCGCGGCACCTACAAGAAGCTCGTGATCGCCGACGGCCGGCTCACCGGCGCGGTGTTGATCGGCGATACCGTCGATGCGCTCTGGTATCTCGAGCTGATCCGCAATCGCGACAAGGTGGCGGCGATCCGACCCGACATGATGTTCGGCCGCGCGCTCGCGCTTCCTTCGAAAGCAGCTTGATATGACGGCGATCGATCCCACGCTCCGCGCCACCAAGACGACCTGTCCCTATTGCGGCGTCGGCTGCGGCGTGCTTGCAACGCCGGACGGCAAGGGCGGTGCGGCGATCGCGGGCGATCCTGACCATCCCGCCAATTTCGGCCGGCTGTGCTCGAAAGGCTCTGCGCTCGGCGAGACCGTCGGGCTGGAAAGCCGTCTGCTCTATCCGATGATCCGATGCAAGGGCGTGCTCGAACGCGTCGCCTGGAGCGATGCGCTCGACCATGTCGCGCACCGCATGCAGCACATCGTGGCGCGCGACGGCGCGGACGCGGTCGCGTTCTATCTCTCCGGCCAGCTCCTCACCGAAGACTATTATGTCGCCAACAAGCTGATGAAGGGCTTTGTCGGCACGGCCAATGTCGATACCAATTCGCGGCTATGCATGTCGTCGTCGGTCGCCGGCCATCGCCGCGCCTTCGGCGCCGACACCGTGCCCGGCTGCTATGAGGATCTCGACCAGGCCGATCTGCTGGTCTTCGTCGGCTCGAACGCGGCCTGGTGCCATCCCGTGCTGTTCCAGCGGATGCTGAAGAACCGTGGGGAGCGCGGCGCGCGCATGATCGTGATCGATCCGCGCCGTACCGACACGGCTGAAGACGTCGATTTGTTCCTCGGCCTCAAGCCTGGCACCGACACCGCGCTGTTCTCCGGACTGTTCGCCCATCTCGCCGACAATGGTGCGCTTGATCAGAACTACATCGCGAACAACACGTCGGGCTTCGACGACGCGCTGGCGCGAGCGCGCAGCATCGCCGGCAGCGTCGCTGCGACGGCGCTCGCGACGGGCCTCTCCGAGCAGGACGTCACCACCTTCTTCAAGATGTTCCGCGCCACCGAGAAGGTTGTCACGCTCTATTCGCAGGGCGTCAATCAGTCGGCGCAGGGCACCGACAAGGTCAACGCGATCCTGAACTGCCATCTCGCCACGGGGCGCATCGGCAAGCCGGGCGCCTCGCCGTTCTCGCTCACCGGCCAACCCAACGCGATGGGCGGCCGCGAGGTCGGCGGCCTCGCCAACATGCTTGCGGCGCATATGGGCTTCACGCCGCCGGACATCGATCGTGTCAGGCGGTTCTGGAAGGCGCCGCGCATCGCAACCCACGAGGGGTTGAAGGCGGTGCAGCTGTTCGAAGCCATCAATCGCGGCGAGGTCAAGGCGCTCTGGGTGATGGGTACCAACCCCGCGGTGTCGCTGCCCGATGCGGACTTCGTGCGCGAGGCGTTGAAGAAGCTCGAGCTGTTCGTGGTCTCCGAGAACGTGCTGTCCAACGACACCGTCGATGCCGGCCCGCATGTGCTGTTGCCGGCGCTCGCCTGGGGCGAGAAGTCGGGCACCGTGACCAATTCCGAGCGCCGCATCTCGCGCCAGCGCTCGTTCCTGCCGGCGCCGGGCGAGGCGCGCCCCGATTGGTGGATCCTCAGCGAGACCGCCAAGCGCCTCGGCTTCGGCGACAGTTTCAACTACGAATCCGCCGCCGAGATCTTCCGCGAGCATGCTGCGCTCTCGGCGTTCGAAAACGACGGTAGCCGCGATTTCGACATCGGCGCGCTGACCTCGCTGTCCGACGACGCCTTCGATGCCTTGAAGCCGGTGCAGTGGCCGGTGCGCGAAGGCGAGGCGTCGAGCGAGCGTTTCTTTGCGAAGGGCGGCTTCTTCACCAATGACGGCAAGGGCCGCTTCGTTGCGCCGGAGGTACCATCGCTGCGCGGCGAGACCGGTGCCTCGCGTCCCCTCAGGCTCAACACCGGACGCATCCGCGACCAATGGCACACCATGACGCGCACGGGACTCAGCCAGCGGCTGGGCGCGCATCTGCCAGAGCCCTTCGTCGAGATCCATCCTGATGATGCCGGCAAATACGGCATCGTTCACGACGGCTTTGCCCGCGTGACCACCGATTACGGTCAGTGCATCCTGAAGGTCGTCGTCAGTGACGGCACTCAGCGTGGCACATTGTTCGCGCCGATCCATTGGAGCGCGATGAATACCTCGCACGGCCGCGTCGGCGCGCTGGTGCAATCCTTCACCGATCCGTTCTCGGGGCAGCCGGAATCCAAGGCGACGCCGGCCGCGATCGCGCCTTATGAATTCGTCTTCCGCGGCTTTGCGCTGTCGCGAAGGCAGCTCGATCTGCCGCCGAACCTGTTGTGGACCCGCGTCACGGTCACCGGCGGCTTTGGCTATCTCTTTGCCGACAACGCGGACCTCTCGCGTTGGCCGGCCTGGGTCGAGAGCGTCGCCGGCGAGGACGTCGCCGACTATCGCGACTTCGGCGGCGGGATCTATCGTGCGGCGTCGTTCGCGGGCGATCGCATCGACACCTGCCTGTTCGTCGGCCCTGGGCATGATGCCGGAGACTGGGAGGTGGTGAAGAGCCTGTTCGTGGCCGACCTGGTCACCGACGATCAGCGCCGCATGCTGCTGTCAGGCAAGTCCAGCGAAGGCGCCGCCTCGACCGGCCCGATTGTCTGCGCCTGCTTCGGTGTCGGCCGCGGCACCATCTGCGACACCATCGCGGCCGGTGCGCGTACGGCTGCTGAGATCGGCGCGAAGCTCAAGGCCGGCACCAACTGCGGCTCCTGCATCCCGGAGCTGAAGCGCCTGATTGCAACGACGGAAGTGGCGCCGGTGAAGCAGGCGAAGGTCGCGGGGGCGGTGGGGTAGGCCTCGTGCCCCGGACGCAGCGCACCGCGTAGCGGTGCGCTGCAGAGCCGGGGCCCATCTAGCAGCGAGTGTTTGGCCTTTCTGGGTCCCGGCTCTGCGCAGCAGCGTTTCACGCTGCAGCGCGCCCGGGACGCGAGGGTGGCGTGGACGCAGCCATTCCCCCGGCCCAATCGACGGGCCCTCGATTGTGCCCTATGGTGCTGCGGCTTCCCCCCTCAGCAATCCATAACAACCATGATGTACCTGGAAACGCCGCCGCGCCTGATCGAGACGAGGCTTTTCTCCGCGATGCCCGAAAAGTTCCGCCGCAGGGGCGTGCGGACCGATTGGGCTGATGCCAACCGGCCGAATGTGCCGACCGACAGCTTCATCGAAGGACCGTCTTTCGACAGCGACGGCAATCTCTACATCGTCGACATTCCCTTCGGCCGCATCTTTCGTATCGCGCCTGATGGCGAATGGTCGCTCGTGATCGAATATGAGGGATGGCCGAACGGGCTGAAGATCGCATCTGATGGGCGCATCCTGGTGGCCGACTACAGGCACGGCATCATGGAGCTCGACCCCAAGGCCGGTCGCATCAAGCCCGTCCTGACCGCGCGCAATTCAGAATCCTTCCGCGGCTGCAACGACCTGCATCTTGCTTCCAACGGCGACATCTATTTCACCGATCAGGGCCAGACCGGCCTGCACGACCCCAGCGGTCGCGTGTATCGTCTCGCGTCGAATGGTCGGCTCGATTGCCTGATCGATACCGGCATCAGCCCGAATGGCCTGGTGCTCGATCTCACCGAAACCGTACTGTTCGTCGCGATGACGCGCGACAACGCGGTGTGGCGGTTGCCGTTCATGAAGGACGGCAGTGTATCCAAGGTCGGCCGCTTCTGCTCGCTGTTCGGCACCAGCGGTCCCGATGGCTTGACCATGGACGCCAAGGGCCGCCTTTTCGTCGGCCACGCTTCGCTCGGCCACGTCTTCGTGTTCGCCCCGAACGGGGAATTGCTCGCGCGGATCAAGTCGTGCGCGGGGCCGAATTGCACCAATGTCGCAATCGGTGGCGAAAGCGGGAATCGGCTCTATATCACGGAGTCGTCGACCGGCAGCGTGCTGGTTGCGGATATCGGCGGACTGTGAGCTCTAACATGAACACAAAATTCTTCGGCAAAGCCGGCGCCAAAGTCTCCGTCATCGGGCAGGGCACCTGGTATCTCGACCACGGCGACCGCAAGCGCGCGATTACGGCGCTTCAGCGCGGGCTCGATCTCGGCATGACCCACATCGACACCGCCGAGATGTATGGCGATGCCGAGCTCGTCATTGCGGACGCGATCGCGGGCCGCCGCGATGAAGTGTTTCTCGTTTCCAAAGTGTTGCCGAGCAACGCGTCGCGCCGCGGCACCATCACCGCCTGCGAGCGTTCGCTGAAGCGGCTGAAGACGGATCATCTCGATTGCTATCTCCTGCACTGGCGCGGTTCCTATCCGCTCGAAGACACCGTCGCCGCGTTCGAGGAGCTGGTGAAATCAGGCAAGATCAAATCCTGGGGCGTCTCCAATTTCGATGCTGATGATCTCGACGAAATTCTCGACGTCTCCGGCGAGGATCGCATTGCCTGCAATCAGGTGCTTTATCATCTGAAGGAACGCGCGATCGAGCATGCGGTGATCCCCTGGTGCGAGCGGCATGGTGTCGCCGTGGTCGCCTATTCCCCGTTCGGTCATGACGATTTCCCGGACGCGCGCAGCAAGGGCGGTGCCGTGCTGGCGCGCATTGCGGAGGCGCGTCGCGTGACGCCGCGTCAAGTCGCACTCGGCTTCCTCACCCGTGCGACTACGGTGTTCGCGATCCCGAAGGCCTCGTCTGCCGAACATGCCGGCGAGAATGCGGCCGCCGGTGATCTCGTGCTGACGAAAGACGAGATTACGGCGTTAGATGCGGCGTTTCCGCGCGGTCCGAAGCCGCGCAGCCTGCCCATGCTGTAATGCACAAACGCCCATTATTAACGGAGCATTGACGCGCGCGGCGGCTCGCGCATATCGGCATCCTGTTTTCGGAAGTTGTGAATGCGGCGCATTTGTCGTTTTTTACAACCGTTCTCGATTCGCTTTTTCCCGGGTTCCAGCCGTGACACCGCCGCCCGCCGCAGCCGCAAGGCTCGACAGTATCCCCATGCCCGTGCCGGAGAAGAAGCAGACGGCTCGCCGCGCGCCCGCGCGTGTCGACCATCCCTTCAAGGGCATTGCACTGGTGCTGTTGTCGACGGTGTTTCTCGGCACCTCCGACGTCACTGCGAAATATCTCTCGACCAGCCTGCCGTCGATCGAGATCACCTGGATCCGCTTCGTCACGTTCGCGCTGATGTTCACGCCGGTGATGCTGCCGGGCTCTCCGCTCCATGCGATGCGCACCGAGCGGCTCGGACTGCAGCTGATGCGCGGTGCCGCGCTGCTCGGCTCCTCGCTGTTCTTCATCACCGGCCTGCGGTTCCTTCCCATCGCGGAGGCCTCGGCGACCGGCTTCGTCTCGCCGCTGTTCGTCACCGCGCTCTCGATCGTCTTCCTCAGCGAGACGGTGGGCATGCGACGCTGGATCGCGACCGCGATCGGCCTGACGGGCGTGCTGATCATCCTGCGGCCCGGCTCGAGCGCGTTTCACGCCGCCGCGTTCTTCCCGATCGTCTCTGCGTTCTGCTGGGCCGCCGCGCTGATCCTGACGCGGATGATGAGCGGGCGTGAAGCCGTGCTCACCACGATGGCGTATTCCGCGCTCACGGGCGTTGCGATCCTTTCCGTGATGGTGCCGTTCGTCTGGGTTACGCCGACCTGGACCGCGATCGGGCTCGGCATCGTGATCGGCGTCGCCTCGACCGTCGGCCAGTGGATCATCGTGCTGGCCTATCGCTACGGCGATGCCTCGGTGCTGGCGCCGTTCTCCTACACCCAGCTGCTGTGGGTCAGCATTCTCGGCTTCTTCATCTTCGGCGAGGTCCCCGATCTCTGGACGGTCGTCGGCGCAGCCTTCATCGTCGCCAGCGGTCTCTACATCGCCCATCGCGAGCGTATCCGCCGCGCCCAGCTGCTGGTGCTGGAAGAGCGTTCCCCGAACCCCTGACGCAAGTTTGCGCATGCTGTCATGTGCTATCAACGGCTCCAACAATACGGGAGGAGCCGGATGCGCGCTGCGATTTTCAGGAACGGTGAGATCGTCGTCGACAGGATGGCCGAGCCGAAGCCGGGCCCGGGCCAGGTGCTGGTCAAGACGCTCGCCTGCGGCATCTGCGGCTCCGACCTGCATGCGCGCCAGCATGCACCACGGATGGTGGAGATGGCCAGGAAGACCGGTCGCACGCCGATGGATCTGTCGCGTGACGTCGTGTTCGGTCACGAATTCTGCTGCGAGATCGTCGACTACGGCCCCGGCACGGAACGCAAGTTCAAGCCGGGGACGCATGTCTGCTCGCTGCCCGCGCTGGTGACGCCGGAAGGCATCAAGGGGATCGGCTACTCCAACGACTTCGTCGGCGGCTATGCGGAGCAGATGGTTCTGAGCGAGCCGCTCCTGCTCGAAGTGCCCAACGGTCTTGCGCCGGAACATGCGGCGTTGACCGAGCCGCTCGCCGTCGGCGTTCACGCCGTGGCAAAGGCCGACATCCGGGGTGGCGAGGTGCCGCTCGTCATCGGTTGCGGCCCCGTCGGGCTCGCGGTGATCGCGGCGCTGAAGATCAAGGGGCTGCACCCCATCGTCGCCGCCGACTATTCGCCGGCGCGGCGCGCGCTCGCGGCAAAGCTCGGCGCCGATATCGTCGTCGATCCCAGGGTGTCGCAGCCCTATGCGACCTGGGCCGAGCACGCGCAGATGTCGGACGCCGAGAAGGCGGCGAGGCCACCGTTCCAGGCCATGCTGCCGGCGCTGAAGCCCGCGATCATCTTCGAATGCGTCGGCGTGCCCGGGCTGCTGCAGCAGGGTTTCGAAGGCGCACCGCGCGATGCCAGGATCGTCGTGGTCGGCGTCTGCATGGAGACCGACAAGAGCGAGCCCATGCTCGGCATCATGAAGGAGCTCAACGTCCAATACGTGCTCGGCTACACTCCGGAGGAGTTCGGCGCGTCACTTCGGCTGATCGCGGAAGGGCAGGTGGATGCGGCGGCGATGGTCACGGCCGAGGTCGGCATCGACGGCGTCGCCAGGGCCTTCGCCGATCTCGCCAACCCGGAAGTGCACACCAAGATCATCGTGCAGCCGTGGCGGTGACGGTCTCGTAGTATGGGCAAAGGCGCAAAGCGCCGTGCCCACCATGCATCCGCGTTCCTGGTGAGATTGGTGGGCACGCTTCCGCCGTCGCTCTTCGAGCTATGGCGGACAAGCCGCTTTGCCCACCCTACGAAACCTTTCTCAATACTTCGCCGGCACGTACATCTCCGCCGGAATGGGCCCGCGGTGATAGTCGGGGTTGCGGACACGCGGCGGTAGCACCACCGGCACGCGGCTGACCTCCTGGTATGGCATCTGGCTCAGCAGATGCGCGATGCAGTTGAGGCGCGCGCGCTTCTTGTCCACCGCGTCGACGATCCACCACGGTGAATCCGGAAGGTGCGTATGCTCGAGCATGGTCTCCTTGGCCTTGGTGTAGAGCTCCCAGCGGCTGCGGGCCTCGACGTCCATCGGGCTCAGCTTCCACTGCTTCAAGGGATCCTTGATGCGCATGGTGAAGCGGAACTGCTGCTCGTCGTCGGTGATCGAGAACCAGTATTTGACCAAAATGATGCCGGAGCGGATCAGCATCCGCTCGAACTCCGGCACCGTCTGGAAGAATTCCTGGTATTGCTCGTCGCTGCAGAAGCCCATCACGCGCTCGACGCCGGCGCGGTTGTACCAGCTGCGGTCGAACAGCACGATCTCGCCGCCCGCGGGCAGATGCGACACATAGCGCTGGAAATACCATTGCGTGCGCTCGCGCTCGCTCGGCGCGGGGAGAGCCGCGACGCGGCAGATGCGCGGATTGAGGCGCTGGGTGATGCGCTTGATCACGCCGCCCTTGCCGGCGGAGTCGCGGCCCTCGAACAGCACCACGACCTTCTTCTTCTCGCTCTGGACCCAGTCCTGGAGCTTGACCAGTTCGCCCTGGAGCCGCAGCAACTCCCGGAAATAGAGCTTGCGGTCGACCGCCGGGCCCAGCGTATCGGTCTCCTCCAGGAGCTCGTCGAGACGCGCATCGTCGAGCTCCATCTCCAGCTCTTCGTCGAGATCGTCGGTCATTTCCCGAATAATGCGCTCGCGTTTGGCCATTTCAGGGGTGCGGTCGGATGCGGTCATGGGTCCTTCTCTCGGCTCGGGTGCCAGTCGCCGAGGACCATCGGTGGCGTCTATTGCACCCATGTGACAGCCGCCGCTATCACACCGGTAGCGCGATCGAATACTTCACCTGGCTCAGCGCAAAGCTCGACTCGATCGAGGCGATGCCGTCGAGCCGGGTCAGCTTGGTTTTGAGGAAGGTCTCGTAGGAGGCGAGGTCGGCCGCCACCACGCGCAGGAGATAGTCGCGGTTGCCGGTCATCAGATAGCATTCCAGCACCTCGTCCCATTTCGAGATCGCGCGGGCAAAGCGGTTGAGATCCTCCTCCTTCTGCCGCGCCAGCTTGATCGAGATGAAGACGCTGACATGCAGGCCGAGCGCCTTCTGGTCCACGGTCGCGACGTAGCGGCTGATGACGCCGCGCTCCTCCAACAGCTTGACCCGGCGATGGCAGGGCGAGACCGAGAGCCCGACCTTGTCGGCGAGTTCCTGCATGGTCATCCGGCTGTCGGCCTGAAGCAGCGCGAGGATCTTTCGGTCGATGGCGTCTAGCTCTGGCATTGGGATGAAACCTGCATATTTTGGAGAATTATTAGTATGCTATCCCAATATCATCAGGTATTGCGCGAAAAATTGAGAAGTTTGGCGCCCCTCGCAGGCGTATCATCGCCCCACCTGTTTTCCGGGAGCTTTTGCCATGCCCGTCGATACCGCCCGCCTCGACACCTTGACCGCGCTGAGCCGCAAGGCGCTGTGGCTGTCATCCTGGACCATCCACCACGCCAACCACATCCGCCCCAATGCCGACGGGTTGAAGGTCGGGGGACATCAGGCCTCGTCCGCCTCGCTCGCCACCATCATGTCGGCGCTGTATTTCCATGTGCTGCGCCCTGAGGATCGCGTCGCGGTGAAGCCGCATGCGAGCCCGGTGTTCCACGCCATTCAGTATTTGTTCGGCCGGCAGAGCCGCGAGAAGCTGGAGAACTTTCGCGGCTTCAAGGGCGCGCAATCCTATCCCTCGCGCACCAAGGACGTCGACGACGTCGATTTCTCCACCGGCTCGGTCGGCCTCGGCGTCGCGCAGACGCTGTTTGCCTCGCTGGTGCAGGATTACGTCAAGGCGCATGGCTGGATGAAGGATCGCCGCGAGGGGCGGATGATTGCGCTGGTCGGCGACGCCGAGATGGACGAGGGCAATATCTGGGAGGCGCTCGCCGAGGGCTGGAAGCACGGCCTGCGCAACACCTGGTGGGTGGTCGACTACAACAGGCAGTCGCTCGATGCCGTCGTGCGGGAAGGGCTCTGGGAAAAGTTCGAGACCATGTTCCGTAATTTCGGCTGGGACGTGGTCATCGTGAAATACGGTCGCCTGATGCGCGAGGCCTTCGCCGAGCCCGGCGGCGAGGCTCTTAAGGCTTGGATCGACAATTGCCCGAATGCGCTTTACGCCGCGCTGTGCTTCCAGGGCGGCGCAGCGTTCCGAAAACATCTGCACGACGAGATCGGCGACCAGGGGCCGATCACGAAACTGATCGACAGCCGCAGTGACGAGGAATTGCTGGCGCTGATGTCGAACCTCGGCGGCCACGACATGGCGAGCATGCTGGACGCCTTCGAATCCATCGATCACGATCGCCCGGTCTGCTTCATCGCCTACACCATCAAGGGCGTCGGCCTGCCGTTCCAGGGCCACAAGGACAACCACGCCGGCCTGATGACGGTCGCGCAGATGGAGAAATATCGCGACAGCCAGAACATCCGGCCCGGGCATGAATGGGAGAAGTATGAAGGCCTCGCGCAATCCGCCGCCGAGCTCGATGCCTTCCTCGCGCGCGTGCCGTTCAACCAGGACGGCCGCCGCCTGAGCGCACCGGTCGTCGAGGTGCCCCAGCAGCTCGCCTTCAAGCCGTCGCCGCAGATGTCGACCCAGCAGGGCTTTGGTCTCGTCTTGAACGAGATCGCGCGCAGCGACAGCGAATTGGCGAGGCGCATCGTCACGACCTCGCCCGACGTCACGGTCTCGACCAATCTCGGTCCGTGGGTGAATCGCCGCGGCCTGTTCGCGCGCGCCGAAAAGGCGGATTTATTCCGCAGCGAGAAAATTCCGTCCACGTTCAACTGGGACTTTTCACCCAAGGGCCAGCATCTCGAGCTTGGGATTGCCGAGATGAACCTGTTCATCATGCTCTCGGCGCTCGGGCTGTCGCACCAGATCAACGGCGAGCGGCTGCTGCCGGTCGGCACGCTCTACGATCCCTTCATCGAGCGCGGGCTCGATGCGCTGAACTACGCCTGCTACCAGGATGCGCGCTTCATGGTGGCGGCGACGCCGTCAGGCATCACGCTCGCGCCCGAGGGCGGCGCGCACCAGTCGATCGCAACGCCCCTGATCGGCATGGCACAGGACGGGCTCGCCTCGTTCGAGCCGGCTTTCGTCGACGAACTCGCCGTGATCATGGCTTTCGGTTTTGAGCACATGCAGCGCGAAGCGGGCGAGGGCGGCTCGGTGTACTTGCGGCTGTCGACGCGCAGCATCGAGCAGGCCCAGCGCATCATGACGTCGGAGCTTACGCAGGGCATCACCGACGGCGCCTATTGGCTGCGCAAGCCGGGCCCCAATGCCGAAGTCGTGATCGCCTATACCGGCGCGGTGGCGCCGGAAGCGATCGAGGCGACGGGCTTCGTCGGCGAGAGCCGGCGCGATATCGGCCTGCTCGCGATCACCTCGGCGGACCGCTTGCATGCGGGTTGGACCGCCGCGCGGAAATTGCGGCGCGACCGCCGCGGCGTGCAGCATCTCAGCCACATCGAGAAATTGCTGGCGCCGCTGCCGCGCGACTGCGGCATCGTGACCGTGATCGACGGCCATCCGTCAGCGCTCGGCTGGCTCGGTAGCGTCCGCGGCCACCGCGTCGAGGCGCTCGGCGTCGAGCAGTTCGGCCAGACCGGCACGATCGCTGACCTGTATCGACACTACGGCATCGATGCCAACGCAATCATCGATGCGGCCGAAAGCCTCACCACCGGCGCGCCGGTGCTGCATCGAAAGATGGCGGTGTAGTCGAGGTAACCGGCTGCATGGGCCCCGGCTCTGCAGCGCCCCGCTGAAGTAGCGCTGCGCTGCGTCCGGGGCACGAGCCTGGTTAGACGCGCTCCAATCGCGTGTCCCGGACGAGGCGCGACATGAAATGTCGCGACGCTGAGCCGGGACCCAGGCCGCTTGCTTCGCTTCAAATCGCGTCCCATATTCCGCGCGTCCGCCGCAACGCTGGCCCCGCATATGGCGGGTTCAATTGTCGGCGCTTTCGTGCAAGGATGCCTGCCGAAACGCCCCCACCATGCCCCCAAGAAGAGGTTAACGATGGTCAATCGCATGCAATTCTACATCGACGGCGCCTGGGTCGATCCCGCCGTCAAGAAGTTCACCGCCGTGGTCAATCCCGCGACGGAAGAGGCGATGTACGAGGTTGCGCTGGGCTCCAAGGCCGACGTGGACAAGGCGGTTGCCGCCGCCAAGCGCGCCTTTGTAACCTTCTCCCAGACCAGCCGTGAAGAGCGTGTCGCGCTGCTCACCAAGGTCATCGAGATCTACAAGGGCCGCCTCAAGGAGATCGGCGCCGCCGTGTCCGACGAGATGGGCGCGCCGCTGCCGATGGCCGAGAAGCTCCAGGCCGGCGCCGGCCTCGGCCATCTCATGACCACGCTCGACGTGCTCAAGAATTACCATTTCGAGGAGCCGGTCGGCACCGCCATGGTGCTGCGCGAGCCGATCGGCGTGGTCGGCATGATCACGCCCTGGAACTGGCCGCTCAACCAGATCGCCTGCAAGGTCGCACCCGCGCTCGCCGCCGGCTGCACCATGATCCTGAAGCCGTCGGAGTTCACCCCGACCTCGGCGCTGATCTTCGCGGAGATCCTCCATGAAGCCGGCGTGCCCAAGGGCGTGTTCAACCTCGTCAACGGCCTCGGCCCCGAGGTCGGCGCCGCCATGAGCGAGCACCCCGACATCGACATGATCTCCTTCACCGGCTCGACTCGCGCCGGCATCGATGTGGCGAAGCGCGCGGCACCGACGGTGAAGCGCGTCAGCCAGGAGCTCGGCGGCAAGTCGCCGAACGTCATCCTCGAAGGCGCCGACCTCACGAAGGCGGTGACCGGCGGCGTGATGCACATGTTCAACAACTCTGGCCAGTCCTGCAACGCGCCCTCGCGCATGATCGTGCCGCTGTCCAAGATGAAGGACGTCGCCGCGATCGCGAAGGCCGTCGCCGACAAGACCAAGGCCGGTGATCCCCGCGCCGAAGGCACCACCATCGGCCCGGTCGTCAACCGCGGCCAGTGGGACAAGATCCAGGGCTTGATCAAGAAGGGCATCGACGAGGGCGCAACGCTCGTCGCCGGCGGCCCGGGCCTGCCCGAAGGCGTCAACAAGGGCTTCTATGTCCGTCCGACCATCTTCGCCGACGTCACCCCCGACATGACGATCGCCCGTGAAGAGATCTTCGGACCGGTGCTGACCATCATCGGCGCCAAGGACGAAGCGGAAGCCGTGCACATCGCCAACGACACGCCCTATGGCCTCGCCGGCTACGTCACGGGTGCCTCGGTCGAAGACGCCAAGCGCGTCGGCCGCCAGATCCGCGCCGGCAACGTCAACCTCCAGGGCGTGCCCAACGACCGCACCGCGCCGTTCGGCGGCTACAAGCAGTCGGGCAACGGCCGCGAGTGGGGCAAGTACGGCCTCGAGGATTTCCTCGAAGTGAAGGCCGTCGCCGGCTTCAACGCGGCGTAAGCTTTTTCGCCTGAACGAATGACGCCGGAGCGGGAAACCGCTCCGGCGTTTTCTATTCGTAGCCCGCATGGAGCGAAGCGTAATGCGGGAACGGTCCCCGGATTACGCTTCGCTCCATCCGGGCTACAGGGCGGTGCGAAGCACCTATCCCCCAACCGCGCCTTGCGTATTCACATACAGCGCGTAGATCGACTGGCTCGCCGCCATGAACAGGCGGTTGCGCTTGACGCCGCCGAAGCAGAGATTGGCGCAGCGCTCGGGCAGCGCGATGCGCCCGATCATCACGCCGTCGGGCGCGAACACCACGACGCCGTCGAGTTCGGGATCGCCCATGCCCCAGCCGCACCAGAGATTGCCGTCGATGTCGACGCGGAAACCGTCGGGCGTGCCGGGGCCGGCATCGACGAAGACGCGCTTGTTCGAAAGCTTATCGCCGGAAGGCGAGACGTCATAGGCGAGAATTTTGCGGGTCGGCACGCCGCGGGATTCGATGAGGTAGAGGATTTTCTCGTCCGGCGAGAAGGCGAGCCCATTCGGCCCGAGCACACCCTCGGCCACGACGGTGGCTTTGCGGGTCTCCGGGTCGAGCCGGTAGACGTTCATGTCGATCTCGGGCTCGGCTTTGTAACCCTCGTAATTGCCGAGCAGGCCGAAGGTCGGGTCGGTGAACCAGATCGAGCCGTCCGATTTAACAACGACATCGTTGGGCGAGTTCAACCGCTTGCCGTTGAATTGATCCATCAGCACGGTGATGCTGCCGTCATACTCGGTGCGCGTCACGCGCCGGCCGCCATGCTCGCAGGTAACGAGCCGGCCCTGCCGGTCGCGCGTGTTGCCATTGGCGAAATTGGAAGGCTTGCGGAACACCGAGACCGCGCCCGTCTCTTCCTCCCATTTGATGATGCGCTGGTTCGGGATGTCGCTGCACAAGAGATAGCGCCCGTCGCCGAACCACACCGGACCCTCGGCCCAGCGCAGGCCGGTCGCGAGCCGCTCCACCGCCGACAGTTTCAGCCAGTATTTTTCGAAGCGGGGATCGAGCGCCTTGATCGCGGAGTCGGGGTAATAGGTCGCCGGCCGCCAGCCCGGCCGTTCCTGGGTGTGGGACGATGCCTCATTCATGTCGGTTCTCTCGTTTCGTTCCCTCTGGACAATCCTGCTATCATTAGGGACACGTGACGGCAAATCGGTCACCAACGGTGAGGGAAGACATGCCGCGTATTTTGATGACGGGAGCTTCGGGCGGAATCGGCACGAGCCTGCGAAAACTGCTGCCGCCGATCTATCCGGATCTTCTGCTCTCCGACATCAAGCCGCCTGTCGATCTCAGTGCGAACGAAAAATTCAAGGCGGCGGACCTCGCCGATCTCGCGCAATGCGAGGCGATCTGCGAAGGCGTCGACGGCATCATCCATTTCGGCGGCTATTCGGTCGAAGGCACCTGGGATCAGATCCTCCAGGCCAACATCATCGGCGGCTACAATCTGTTCGAGGCCGCCTACCGCAAGGGCGTCAAGCGCGTCGTGTTCGCCTCCTCGAACCACGCCGTCGGCTTCTATCCGCGCCACCACAAGATCGGCACCGACGTCACTCCGCGCCCCGACGGCCGCTACGGCGTCAGCAAGGTGTTCGGCGAAGCCGTCGGCGCGCTCTATGCCGACAAGCACGGGCTGAAGGTGACGTGCCTGCGCATCGGCAATTTCGGCGACATGCCGCTCGACCAGCGCCGGCTCGCGATCTGGCTGAAGCCCGACGACCTCGTGCAGCTCTGCCGCATCGGGCTCGAGCATCCCGACATCCATTTCGAAATCTTCTACGGCGCCTCCCTCAACGAGCGAGCCTGGTGGGACAACAGCCGCGCCTACGAATTCGGCTATCGCCCCACGGGCCGCGCCGAAGATTTCCGCGAGCACGCGATGGCCGAGCAGGCCAAGCTGAAGCCGGATCCGGTCGGCGACTATTTCCAGGGCGGCACGTTCTGCAGCATGGAGTTCGATGCCGACGCGAGCCGGATTATCGATTGGAATAAGCGCTGACGCCTGACGCGCACGCAGGTGCGCTCCCTCGCTCCGTTCTTACGGGGAGAGGGTTGGGGTGAGGGGCGTTTCCGCGAGGACGGTGAAGTCGGGGCGCAGTACTCGACACCGTCATTGCGAGCGCAGCGACGCACTCCAGCGTCTTTCCGCGGCGGGATACTGGATTGCTTCGCTACGCTCGCAATGACGTGTTGAAGGAATGATGCCCGTCAGCAAGCATGTGACTCGCGGCGACCGCCATTGATCCAGATCAACCTCACCGCGGACATCATCCGGCTTTCGTTTCGTGCGATCGGAATTGAGAGCCACGACAATGAGAATCAAATTGTCAGCCGTCGCGATGATCGCGACGATCGTATCAGGCCCCGCGCAAGCTGCAGCGCTCACCGATGCCGAGGCGACGTTCCTAGACCAGCTGGTCATCGCCTCCGTGGTGCTCGAGCAGCGGTGCGACGGTTACGAGGTTGATGGCAGCAGCAGCGTTCAGCTCGGCGCCCGATTGCTCGGCAGTCCGGATGCGGCGATGGCCATGATCGACGCCTATGCTGCGGCCATCAAGGCCCGCGATGGTGAGAGCTACGATCCCCGCAAATTCCGTCCCGAGGTGTCCGATGCGGCCCGCAAAACCTTCAGGCGCGTCCGCACAGATCTGATCAGAAACCCGAAAAGGGCTTGCGCCGATTATGGCGAGGCGAGCATAGATCGCGGGCTACTGAGGCGGTACTGAATATTCGTGTGGCGTCACACGCTAGCGTCGCGTCTCCCCTCCAATCCTCGCCAGATAATCCTTCTTGCTGAACTGCATGTGATCCACGCACAGCTGCGCCAGCGCCCAGCTGTCGCGCCCCATCAGCAGCTCGATCATCATCTCGTGCTGGCGCCGCGATTGCGCGAGCCCTTCGCGGTCGGCGAGGTTCTTGGCGCGCATCGGCAATGTCAGGTTCATGTAGTCCTGCAGCGAGCGCACCAGATAGGGATTGCCGCAGGCCGAGAACAGCGCGAGGTGGAAGGCGTCGTTGGCCTCGTGGATGCCGCGCAGATCCCGCAAATCGGCCTTCGCGCAATATTGCCGTTGCAGGGCGGAGAGCTCGTCGATCAGGGCTTGCGGCGCGGGCAGGGGGATCATCAGCGCGGCCTGCCGGGTCAGCATCTCCCTGACCTCGTAGATCTGTCGGACCTCCTCGGCCGAATAGAACCGCACGGTCGCGCCGACATTCTTCTCGCGGCGGACGATGCCGCGGCGCTCGGCATCCACCAGCGCCTGACGCACGAAGTGGCGGGAGGTGCCGTAGCGCGACATCAGCGCGTCCTCGGTGAGGCGCGCGGCGGGCGCGAGGCGGCCGAAGATGATGTCCTCCTCCAGCCGCGCGACGACGTCGTCCGGATCGTCGTGCCGGACCGGCATGCTGTCTGCGGTGCGAATGTCGGACATGCCCTCGGTCTCCCGGCGTCTGGCCGGCCCGCCCTGTGGAGCAGGGAAGTGGCAGATTGTCAATAATTCGAGACGAAGAGGCGGCCATTCGGCGGAAAATGCGACCATATGGACCAAGCTTATTGACAATCGAGGGGCGGGCTGTACCACAATGGCAACTGAAGGAGTGCCATGATGACGAGTGGTTTGCGCAAGGGTCTGACGAGCTATGGCGATGCCGGCTTCTCGCTGTTCCTGCGCAAGGCGTTCATCAAGGCCATGGGCTATTCCGACGACGCGCTGGAGCGCCCGATCGTCGGCATCACCAACACCTACAGCGACTACAATCCCTGCCACGGCAACGTCCCGCAGATCATCGAGGCCGCCAAGCGCGGCGTGATGCTGTCGGGCGCGATGCCGTTCGTGTTCCCGACCATCTCGATCGCCGAGAGCTTTGCGCATCCGACCTCGATGTATTTGCGCAACCTGATGGCGATGGACACCGAGGAGATGATCCGGGCCCAGCCGATGGATTCGGTGATCGTGATCGGCGGCTGCGACAAGACGCTTCCGGCGCAGGTGATGGCGGCGATCAGCGCCGACCTGCCGACCGTGGTCATTCCGGTCGGGCCGATGGTGGTCGGCCATCACAAGGGCGAGGTGCTGGGCGCCTGCACCGATTGCCGCCGTCTCTGGGGCAAGTATCGGGCCGGCGAAATCGACGATGTCGAAATCGAAGCAGTGAACGGCCGCCTCGCGCCGTCGGTCGGCACCTGCATGGTGATGGGCACGGCGTCCACCATGGCCTGCATGATCGAAGCCATGGGCCTGTCGCTTCCGATGAGCGCGACGATCCCGGCACCGCATGCCGAACGTTTCCGACTTGCGGAAGCGAGCGGCAGGGTTGCCGCCGAGATGGCCAAGACCAAGGGACCGAAGCCGAGCGAGCTCTTGACGCCGGCATCTTTCAAGAATGCGCAGGTCGTGCTCCAGGCGATTGGCGGCTCCACCAACGGCCTGATCCATCTGACTGCGATGGCGCATCGCTCGCCGCATCGGCTCGATCTCGAAGTGTTCGACCAGATCGGCCGCGAGGTGCCGGTGCTGGTCGACCTCAAGCCGTCGGGCGAGCACTATATGGAGCACTTCCATCACGCCGGCGGCGTGCCGAAGCTGTTGGCGCAGCTTGGCGACCTCGTCGATCTCGACGCCAAGACGATCTCAGGCCAGACGCTGCGCGATGTCGTCGCCGATGCGGAGGACGTGCCTGGTCAGGACGCGATCCGCTCGCGCGACAATCCGATCAAGAGGGAAGGCGGCCTTGCCGTCCTGCACGGCAATCTCGCGCCGCGCGGGGCCGTCATCAAGCAATCGGCCGCGAGCCCCAAGCTGTTGAAGCATACCGGCCGTGCCGTCGTGTTCGAATCCGTCGAGGACATGACCTTGCGCGTCGACGATCCCGATCTCGACGTCACCGCCGACGATGTGCTGGTGCTGCGCAATGCCGGCCCCAAGGGCGCGCCCGGCATGCCTGAGGCTGGCTATCTGCCGATCCCGAAGAAGCTCGCGCGCGGCGGCACCAAGGACATGGTGCGCATTTCGGATGCGCGCATGAGCGGCACCGCGTTCGGCACTATCGTTCTCCACATCACGCCGGAATCCGCCGTGGGCGGGCCGCTGGCACTGGTGAAGAACGGCGACATGATCAGCCTGGATGTGGCCAAGCGCAGCATCGAGCTGCTGGTCGATGCAGCCGAGCTGGAGCGCCGGCGCGCCGCGTTGAAGCCGGCGGCTGCGCTCGATGAAGCGCGGCGCGGCTATGCCTGGCTGTTCAACGAGACCATCATGCAGGCCGACGAGGGCTGCGACTTCGATTTCATGCAGAGGACTGGGAAGACGACTGAGAAGGGTTGATCGACCACTCGATCGAGCGCTCAGACCGCACAAGCGGCGGGCGATACAACAGGGGGAAACGATGATTGCACGATCCATGCCAGGATTCTTACATGGGTTGGCGGCTGTGGCTGCCGTGCTGTTCGTGACCGGGGCGGGGGCACAGGAGGTGAAGCATTATCGCTTCGCCTACGACCAGCCGCGCAACACCGGCTATTCCATCGCGGGTGACCTCTTTGCCGACAAGCTCAAGGAATTGAGCAAGGGCACCATGATCATCGACCAGTATCCCGGCGCGCAGCTCGGGCAGGAGCCGCAGGTGCTCCAGCTCGTCAAAGCCGGCGACGTCGAATTCGCGATCATCTCCTCCGCCAACACCGCGACGATCTCGCCGCAGGCCGGCGTGATGTCCCTGCACTTCCTGTTCCGCGACGAGAACCACGTGATCAAGGGGCTGGCCGATCCGAAAGTGTTCGAAGCGCTCAAGACCCTGATCGACGAGACCACGCAGGGCCTGCACGTGATCGCGACGGGATCGCAGGGCGTGCGCCACATGTACTCGAAGCGGGAAATCCACAACGTCGGCGACGTCAAGGGCCTGAAGGTCCGCGTGCAGGCGACCGCGACCGAGGACACCATGTTCCCGGCCTATGGCGCCCAGACCGTGCACATGCCGTTCGGCAGCGTCTACACCAGCCTGCAGACCGGCGTCGTCGACGTCGCCGAGAACAGCATCAACGTCTACCTCGTCAACAAGCACTACGAGGTCGCGCCGGTCCTCAACATCACCGAGCACGAGGCCAACAACGCGCTCGTGTTCATCTCGGACAAGCTCTGGCAGAGCCTCTCGGCCGAGCAGAAGGGCTGGGTGCAGACCGCAGCCAACGAGATCAGCACCAAGGAGCCGGCAAAGGCGTTCGAGCTCGAACGTACCGCGGCCGAGAAGTTGAAGAAGATGGGCGTGAAGATCGTCGACAACGTCGACAAGAAGACCTTCACGACGATTGCCGATCCCTATCTCGACAAGCTCGCCAAGGAGCTCGGTCCCCACGCCGAGAAGATCAAGGACTTGATCCGGTCGATCAACTAACGTGATGCCGGAAGACGGTGCGCTCCCTCTCCCGCTTGCGGGAGAGGGTAGGGGAGAGGGTGTCTCCGCGGAGTACCCCAATGAGGAGGCAGCCCTCACCCGGCGCTCCGCCATAGCCGAGGCTTAGCCTCGGCGTGTCCTAGAAGAAGGGCCGCCGTAGGCGGCCTATGCCTCTCCCGCAGGCGGGAGAGGTTCACTCAGCCAGCAGCCGCCGATTCGCACTAGGCCCGGGACGACGAGGACATTGATGGCCATCGCCGACAAACTGCTCGTGCAACGCCAGCGCCACCTGAAATGGCGCTGGCTCGACTGGCTCGAGCTCGCGCTGATGATCCTCTGCGGCGTGCTGTGCTTCGGGTTCTCGCTATCGGTGACCGCCGACATCGTGACGCGCACCATCGGTCATCCCTGGCTGTGGCTCCAGGAGGTGACCTCGACGCTGTTCATCTACGCGATCTTCGTCGGCACGGCGGCTGCGACCCGGCGCAACGACCACCTCTATCTCACCGCCATCTCAGAGGCCTTGCACGGCACCTCGCGCATGATCGTCGAAGTCATCATCCGCATCGTCGTGCTCGGGGTTGCGTTCTGCCTGATCTGGTACGGCTACCAGAACTATCTCCGCGGCTTCGGCAGCTTTCGCCTGCCGTCGGGAACACCGATCGCCTCGCTCTATGCAATCATCCCGCTGTCGGGCGTGCTGATCGGCCTGTTCACCATCGAGCAGCTGGTCAACGGCCTGCGCAACGGCTTTGATCATCCCGAGCCGCCTGAGGAAGATGGAACGCCCATCGTCACCGATGCGCAGGCGAGGGCGCAGCTATGAGCGCTCCTGTTGTCCTGGCGTTGATGACGGTCTGCTTCCTGTCGTTCGGCTATCTCGGCGTGCCGGTGCCGTTCTCGCTGATGGCCGGCGTCTTCATCGGCGCGATCCTGTCCGACGTCTCGCTCGCCGCCATCATCCAGAAGATCTTCGACGGCGTGGATTCCGAGGCGCTGCTGGCGATCCCGTTCTTCCTGCTGGTCGGTGAGCTCATGAGCTCGGCGAACGTGGTGGTGCGAATAGCCAACCTGTCGGTGTCGCTGGTCGGGCATATCAGGGGCGGACTGTCGCAGGTCGTGGTGGTCTTCAGCATGTTCTTCTCGGAAATGTCAGGCTCGACCACCGCCGACGTCGCCGTGATGAGCCGCGCGCTCGGCGGGCCGATGAAGCGCGAGGGCTACGAGCCCGCCTTCATCGCCGCCATCATCGCCTCGGCCTCGACCATTGCCGCACTGGTGCCGCCGAGCATCACCGCCGTGGTCTACGGCGCGGTCGGTAACGTCTCGATCGCCGGCCTGTTCATGGCGGGCGTCGTACCGGGCCTCATGATCGGCTTCGGCCTGATGATCTACTGCTACTTCTTCGGTCCCTCGGGCCTACGCAAGCCGCGCGCCCCGCTTCGGCAGGTGGTGTTCGCGGCTGGCGATGCGGCCCTGCCGCTGATGATCCCGGTGATCCTGTTAGGGGGCATTTTGACCGGCTGGTTCACGCCGACGGAGGCGGGCGTCGTTGCCGTGGTCTGGATCGTGCTCGTCGTGATCCCCGCGCTCAATCGAGGGCACATCAAGAATATCCCTTACGATTTCTGCATTGCCGGACTGATCTTCTCGCTGCCGCTGGTCACCATCGGCGCGGCCAATGCCTTCGGCTGGATGCTCGCTTATCTGCGGGGCGCGAGCTACATCGCCGACGTTATCACCTCGATGGCAGGTAACGATCCGCATCTGATCATGCTGCTGATGGTGCTGCTCTTCACCATCGTAGGCGACTTCATCGAGCCGGTGCCGACCATCATCATCTTCATGCCGCTGGTCAACACGCTGACGGAGGCGGGTGACATCAATAGCGTCCATATGGGCGTGGTGCTGATCGCCACGCTCGCCTTCGGCCTGATCACGCCGCCTTACGGGCTGGTGCTGCTAATGGCGTCGAAATTCGTCGGCATAAGTTTCGCGAAAGCGCTACGCGCTGCGTTGCCGATCTATCTGGTGTTCCTGGGGACGATCGCATTCGCGATCTACTTCCCGAGCGTGGTGCTGTGGCTGCCGCAGAAGGTGCTGCCGGAATCGGTCGGCTGCTTCAAGTCCCCGGCGGGGACGGGCTATATCTGTCCTAAGTAACGACTTGCTCGATCCGCCATTGCGCCTGCTCGCGCACGTAACGGAACGGCGTGCCATGGCTATTCTTGAAGTAGCTGCCGCATAGCGCGTTCGCCATGCCCTGCATCACAGCGTCGTGGCAGACGAACAGCAAGTTATCGTCGGGGTGACCGTCGAGCCAGGCCGAGACGCAAGCCAGCGACCGTTCCGTCATGGCGTCCCAGCTCTCGCCGTCGGCCGGCAGGATCGAGACGAGGCCCGTCGCCGACTTGACCCCATGCTTGATCATGAGGTCGCGAACGGGCAGGCCCTCGAAGCTTCCGAAGTCGAACTCGATGATGCCGTCGTCGATCGCCAGCGGCACCGAGATCGCGGCCGCGATGATCTCGGCCGTTCGTGCCGCGCGGGCCAAGGGACTTGCGACGATGCGGCTGATGTCGGCGCCGCGCAGCATGTCCACGGCCTCGTGCGCTTGCCGCAGGCCGTCCTCGTTCAGCGGATTGTCGGTCCGCCCCTGGAATCGTCCCTCGCGATTCCAGTCGGTCGCACCATGACGAAGGCCGTAGAACGTACGCGCTGGAGTCGTCACTTCGACTTGCTCGTGAACTTCTTCACGGCGGTGCGGAATTCTTCCGTGTTCATGGCCATGATGATCTTGTGCTCCTCGGCATCGAGCTGCTGCTTCACCGGCGTGGTGGCAGCCTGGTAGACCAGCTGTTTGGTGCCGGCGATCGCAGCCGGCGGGTTCTGCGCCAGACGCTCGGCGAGTTGTCGCGTGGCCGCCTTCAGTTCGGCGGCCGGAACCGTCTTGGCGACGAGGCCCCATTCATAGGCCTGGCGCGCAGTAAAGTTGTCCTCGGACAGGAAGATCTGCAGCGCCCGGCGGGAGCCGACTGTGCCGACGATGCCGACCGTCGAACCGCCGTCCGGCGACACTCCGATCTTGGCATAGGCGGGCGTGAACTTGGCGTCATCAGCGGCGATGCAGAGATCGGTGACGAAGGCGAGGCCCATGCCAGCGCCGGCGGCCGAGCCGTGGACGCTCGACAGCGAGATCTTTGGCATGCGTCTGACGATCTCGATGAAGGCGTGATAGTGCTTCAAGAGCTCGCCGACCACAGGTGTCACCGTGCCCGCTTCAGCGGCGGCACCAATCGTCTGCAGATCGCCGCCGGCCGAGAACGCACGGCCTTCGCCTTCGAGCACGACGACCCTGATGGGGTCAGCGGCTTCGATATAGGCCGCGAGCTGCTCGAGCTTCTGCGCGATCGCGAGGTTGATGGAGTTGAACGCGGCGGGACGGTTGAGCGTGATGGTCGCGATCGGGCCGTCGATTCGCAGCAGGGCGGGATCATCAGGCAGGGAGATGGGAGCTGGCATCTGAGAAAATCTCCGGCAGGGGTGGTTGCTGCAACTAAATCGCAGAAGGGCAGGGGTGACAATCCCCGGCCGCCGCCCTTGCGCGGGGCGAAACGATAGGCTCAAATGGGGCCGCCTTCGCCAAGAGACGGACACGAGCGCCGGCTCCTCGTAAGGCCAGCAACCAAAATCAGCGAGAGAGGAGACGACATGGGTTACGCTCGTGTCTTCCGGAAATGGGCCGTCCAATGAGCGACGGTCCGGTGATCATCGTCGGTGCCGGCCATGGCGGCTATCAGGTCGCGGCATCGCTGCGCCAGGCGGGCTTTTCCGAGCGCATTTGCCTGATCAATGACGAGGCGCATCTGCCCTATCAGCGGCCGCCTTTGTCCAAGGCCTATATCAAGGGCTCGGCCGGGCCGGAGAGCCTGATGTTCCGCCCCGAAAAATTCTACCAGGACCAGAAGATCGAGCTGATCGCGGGTCGCGCGGTGTCGATTGACCGCGCCGGCCACAAGGTGCTGCTCGCCTCGGGCGAGACGCTGGCCTACGGTCACCTCGTGCTGGCCACCGGCGCGCGCAACCGGCTGCTCGACCTGCCCAACGCCAATCTGCCCGACGTGAAATATCTGCGCATCCTCGACGAGAGCGATGCGCTGCGTGCGATCATGCCCTCGAAGACACGGGTCGTGGTGATCGGCGCCGGCTTCATTGGTATCGAATTCGCCGCCACCGCGCGGATCAAGGGCCTCGAGGTCGACGTGCTCGAGCTTGCCCCGCGCGTGATGGCGCGGGCGGTGACGGCGGAGGTCTCGGAGTATTTTCAGGCGCGGCATCGCGAGGCTGGCATCCGCATTCACCTCGGCGTGCAGGCCACCTCGATCGAGGCAGAAGGCGGCAAGGTCACCGGGGTCTCCCTGAGCGACGGACGGCATCTGCCCGCCGACCTCGTCGTGGTCGGCGTCGGTGTGCTGCCGAACATCGAGCTTGCAGCTGAGGCCGGGCTGCCGGTCGCCGCCGGCATCATCGTCGACGAATATCTTTCGACGGCCGACCCTGATATCTCCGCGATCGGCGACTGCGCGCTGTTCGCAAGCCCGCGCTTCGGCGGATCGCTGCGGTTGGAATCGGTGCAGAATGCCACCGACCACGCCCGCTGCCTCGCGGCGCGGCTGACCGGCGACAAAAAGCCCTATGACAGCCATCCCTGGTTCTGGAGCGACCAGGGCGATGACAAGCTCCAGATCGCCGGCCTCACCACCGGCTATGACCGCGTCGTGCTGCGTGGCAGCGCCGCGAACAAGGCGTTCTCCGCGTTCTGCTACAAGGGTGAGACGCTGCTCGGTATCGAATCCATCAACCGCGCCGGCGATCACATGTTCGGCCGACGGTTGCAGGGCATGAATCGCTCGATCACGCCGGCTCAGGCCGCGGATGAGAGCTTCGATCTGAAGAGCGCGCTGGCGTGATCAGCCAGCGCGGAGCACCGCCGCCACTTCCGTGGCCGTCGGCATCGACGGCCCCGCGCCCATGCGCTGCACGCTGATCGAGGCGGCGGCGTTGGCAAAGGCGAGGGCGGCACGCAAGGGCACACCGTCAGCCAGTTGCGCGGCGAGCGCGCCGACAAAACAATCGCCGGCGCCGGTGGTATCGACCGCCTTCACGGCACGCCCGGGCACCGCGACCTCTTCGCGACCGGCAAGCGCGAGCACGCCGCGCTTGCCGAGCGTTACGCAGATGCTCTGGTCCGCGCGGGCCTGAAGGTTTCGCGCGACATCGAGGATTTTCGCGGGCTCGTCGCTGTCGAAGAGTTCAGCGCCGACGAGGAAGCCTAGCTCGGTCTCGTTCAGCACGAGGATGTCGACCAGCGCGAGCAGCTCACCGGACATCTTTTGCGCCGGCGCCGGGTTGAGCAAGGTTACGACGCCGGCCTCGCGCGCGCGGCGGAAGAACGCGGCAATCGTTGGCAGCGGAATCTCGAACTGGCTGACCGCGATATCGCCCTTCATCAGCGGCACGTCCGCGACATCATCCGCGCCGACCTGCGCATTGCTGCCGGGAATGACGACGATGGTGTTGTCGGAGGCCGCGACCGTGATGATCGCGGTGCCGGTATGCGTGTCGGTGTCGCGCACCGAGCCGAGCTCGATACCCTGCGCGCCGAGGAACGTCCTCAGCTCAGCGCCAAAGGAATCCTTCCCCAGCCGCCCGATCAGCGTGGTCCGGGCGCCGAGCCGTGACGCCGCCACCGCCTGGTTCGCACCCTTGCCGCCCGGAAAATACAGTACCTGCTGACCCGCGACGGTCTCGCCAACGCGCGGGTGGCGATCGGCGGTCGCCACCACATCCATGTTGATGCTGCCGGCGACGAAGACACGCCCCATAATTGCCCCTGTGGAATTTAAACCCTGACCTCGAACTCATGCCGGACCTTGGCGATGTCGACAAGCGTCGGTAGGCCGGCCTCGTTGCCGAGGCGCTGGATCTTGAAGGTCGAGGCGGCCCGGGCAAAATCAAAATGCTCGCGCCAGCTTTTGCCGGGGTGGGCGAGGTAGGAATAGACATAGGCGCCGTGGAAGACGTCGCCGGCGCCGTTGGTGTCGATCACGCGCTCGCGCGGGATCGGCATCGCCGGCATCACCTGCACCGTCCCGGTTTCGTCGTACCAGAGCAGGCCCTTCTCGCCCATGGTAATGCCGCCGATCCTGCAGCCGCGGCTCTTGAGATAGTCGAGCATCTTCTCCGGCGTCAAATCCATCTGCTCGCACAGGCGCTCGGCGACGATGGCGACGTCGATAAATTCCAGCAGCTCATGGGTGTTGGTGCGCAGGCCGCCGCCGTCGAGCGAGGTCAGGATGCCGGCCTCGCGGCAGACCTTGGCGTAGTGGAGCGCGGCATCGGGCTGGTGGCCATCCACGTGCAACGCGCGGCAGCCGCCGAGATTGAGCATCGGAAAGGGATGGATGTGCTCGTCGTCGCGGCAGCGGACGATGGCGCGCTTGCCGTCCTTGGGCATGATGAAGGAGAGCGAGGACTGGTTCACCTTCCGTCCGTGCAGCGAGATCGCGTATTTTGCGCACATGTCCTGGAACATGCGTCCCAGCCAGTCATTGGCCGCGGTGGCGATCAGGTCAGGCACGATGCCGAGCTTGGCGCAGCAGAACGCCGCCGTCACCGCGTTGCCGCCGAAGGAGACTGCGTAGTCCGAGGCCACGTGCTTTTCGTCGCCGGTCGGCATGTGGTCGGTGATGAAGACGACGTCGATATAGGTCTGTCCGATGAAGAGAGCCTGCATTGCTTGTCCGTCATGCGCTTTGTGGTCCAGGCCGGCCGCTTACTGTAGCACCGGTTCCGCTCAGGGATCGCTGAAATTATTCGCAAATTTGCCGCCCCAAGCGCTTGAGGTCAGCATGGGGCCGGAATACGACCATCACCGGGCAATGCCAAGCCCGGACAAACGCCGTGTTTCGGCGCATTGGTTCCAGGTCAATAAAAGGGTCGATCAAAAGGGGGACATATGATCACCGGCCTCGATCACGTCGTCGCTCTGGTCAGGGATATCGGTGCAGCCAAGGCGGCCTACCAGACGCTGCTCGCCCGCGCGCCGGCCTGGCAGAACTCCGGCGAGGGCGCCGACCGCGTGCTGTTCACCCTCGAGAACATGACGATCGAATTGATGGCGCCGAGCGGTTTCAGCGTGACCGCGGACCGGATGCGCGCGCTGCTCGACGACCAGGAGGGCATGCTCGCCAGCCTGTGCTTTCGCGTCGCAGATATGAGCAGGATGCACCGGCGACTGGAGCGGGTGGCCTTGAAGCCTGATCCCGTCACCGAGGTGGAGAGCAGCGACGCCGAATCGGGAGCCGTCCTGCATTGGAAGCGCACGCGCGCTGCCACGGAACTCACGCGCGGCGTGCGCATGTTCTTCCTCGAGCTTGCCGACGAGCGCCCGCTCTCGGTCGCGACCGACGTCGCGCCGATCGACGCGCTCGACCACGTCGTGGTCACCACCGAGGATTCCGAACGCGCCGCGGCGCTCTACGGCGCGCGGCTCGGCCTCGATTTGGCGCTCGACCGCTCGCACCAGGATTGGGGCCAGCTGATGTTCTTCCGATGCGGCGATCTCATCGTCGAGGTGGTCCGTCGGCCGGTTGCTGGCGGCGACCTCGCGCACGACCGGCTGTGGGGCCTGAGCTGGCGGGTCGCCGACATCGACGCCACGCGCGCCCGCCTGATCGCCGCCGGCCTCGACGTCACCGAGGTCCGCAACGGCCGCAAGCCCGGCACGCGGATCATGACGGTGCGGAACGGCACCTGCGGCATTCAGACGGTTCTGCTGGAGCGCTCGCCCAAGCCGGTGGATTAGGCGGCTCTTTCCGCTCGAAGACTCCCGCAGGGTGGGCAAAGCGACTTGTCCGCCGTAGCTCGAAGAGCGAAGGCGGAAGCGTGCCCACGTCCTGCCTATTTGGTGAGACGACGTGGGCACGGCGCAAGCGCGCCTTTGCCCACCCTACGAAACCGGCTTGCTTGGCTTTCGCTGTCGCGAAACTATGCGGCGGCCCCCCCCTCGTGTTACACGCGTAGCCTGACCACCCAGCGAGCACCCCGGTTTGGCGAAGGCAAAGCGAACTCTGAAATGGCAGCGCGATCCCGAGGGGATGCGGCTGCGCATTCTCGAAGCCGCCAAGCAGGAGTTTTCCGCTCACGGGCTCGCCGGCGCGCGCGTCGACCGCATTGCGGCCAAGGCCGGCGCCAACAAGCGCATGCTCTATTACCACGTCGGCAACAAGGACGAGCTGTACCTGGCGGTGCTCGAAGGCGCCTATGACAAGATCCGCAGCGAGGAGCGGGGGCTCGATCTCGAGCACCTCGAGCCGCCCGAGGCGATCCGGCGGCTGATCGAGTTCACCTGGAATTACTTCCTTCGCAATCCCGAATTCCTGTCGCTGCTCCAGACCGAGAACCTCGCGCGCGCAAAGCACCTGAAGAAATCGACCAAGGTCAAGTCGATGCACTCGCCCTTCGTCGAGATGATCCGCACCGTGGTGCGGCGCGGCGTCGACAGCGGCGACTTCCAGGTCGCGGTCGATCCGGTGCAGCTCTACATTTCCATCGCAGGGCTCTGCTTCTTCTACCTCTCGAACTCGGCGACCCTCAGCGTGATCTTCGGCCGCGACCTCTTGGACAAGAAGGCCAAGGACGAGCGGTTGGCGCATATGGTCGGCCTGGTCCTGGCCGCGCTGACCGGGCAGTCCTTCGCGTTGTTCGAGATCCCGAAAGCGCCGAAGTCGCGCGCCACGGTGGCGCAGACGGTTTAGGGCGGTCCGCTCGTTGGTGGATGTAGCATCCACCCGTTTTCTCAATCTCCGCCGTTATTGCCCGCTTTCACTGATATGACGTCGCAAGTGGAGCGGTCTCGTGCCCCGGACGCAGCGCAGCGCGTCTTCGCGGTGCGCTGCAGAGCCGGGGCCCATGGATCGACGGGACGCGTGGCTCCTGGGTCCCGGCTCTGCGCAGCAACGCAAGAGCGCTGCAGCGCGTCCGGGACACGGAGGCGACCGTTCCATTTTCAAAGCACCTCGGAACCGCCGCAAAACGCCACAGTAAATCCTCTGGACAGTATTTATCCAACGGGTTAATTTCTCTCCAGAACGAAGAAGAATGCCGGGAGTGAAAATTGGCTGAGCTGAAGCCGCAAGGTGCGGTGTCCAAGGTGCTGAATGCGGCCTGGGTTCGGCCGTTCCTGTTCCTGGTCTTCATCGTCGTGGCCTGGGATGTTGCGATCCGGCTGTTCAGGATTCCTGCCTACCAGATACCGGCGCCTCTCGATGTCGTCGCCGTCCTGCGGACCGAGTGGCCGGAACTGCTGCGCCAGTCCTGGCCGACGACCTATGCGACCGTCTGCGGTTTCGCGCTGTCCGCTCTGTTCGGCATTCCCGTCGCGATGCTGATCGCGGGCTCGAAGACGGTGGAGAGCTACGTCTATCCGCTGCTGGTGTTCTCGCAATCCGTGCCCAAGATCGCGATCGCGCCGCTGTTCGTGGTCTGGTTCGGATTCGGTATCATTCCAAAGGTCATCTCGGCGTTCCTGCTCGGCTTCTTCCCGGTCGTGGTCTCGGCCGTGCAGGGCTTCAAGTCCGTCGATCCCGACATGGTCGATCTCGCCCGCGCCATGCAGGGCAGCCGCTTCCAGGTGTTCTGTGCGGTGAATCTGCCGCACGCGCTGCCTGCGATCTTCTCGGGCCTCAAAGTGTCGGTGACCCTCGCCGTCGTCGGTGCGGTCGTCGGCGAGTTCGTGGGGTCCAATTCCGGCATCGGCTACGTGATGCAGCGCTCGATCGGCACCTTCGACCTGCCGACGATGTTCGCGGCCCTCGTCATTCTCGCGCTGCTCGGCGTGATCCTGTTCTGGATCGTCGACCGGATCGAGAAGCTGGTCATTCCCTGGCATGTCAGCCAGCGCGAGGACGTGATTTTCGCTTCTTAACTCAAGCACAAACGGCCACCAACGGCCGAAGCAACGGCAAGGGAGAGTGACGATGAAGCGGTTGATTGGGGCTGCATCAGTGGCGCTGATGGTGTTTGCGGCCATGCCGGCGCAGGCGGCCGACAAGGTCGTGCTGATGCTCAACTGGTACGTCTATGGCGAGCACGCGCCGTTCTATTACGGCAAGGCCAAGGGCATTTACGCGGCCGAAGGCATCGACCTCGAGATCCAGGAAGGCCGCGGCTCGGCTGCGACCACGCAGGCCGTCGCCGCCAAGACCGCCGATTTCGGCTATGTCGACGTTCCCACCATGATGCGTGCCGCAATCAAGGGCGCGCCCGTGGTTGCAACCGGCGTGCTGCTGCAGACCAGCCCGATGTCCGCCATGGGCTTTGCCGACAAGAACATCAGGAAGCCCGAGGACATCAAGGGCAAGACGGTGGCGATCACGCCGGCCGATTCCATGACCCAGATCTGGCCGCTGTTCCTGAAGAAGACCGGCCTGAAGGAGAGCGACTTCCAGACCGTCGCAGGCGACGGCCAGACCAAGCTCAACGCCGTCATCAACGGCCAGGCCGATCTGTTGCTCGGCTACGTCATGGACCAGTCGATGAAGATCAAGGACGCGACCGGCAAGGACGTCTACCCGATCAAGTTTGCCGACTACGGCATCAACATGGTCTCCTCGGGCATCATCGCCAACGCCGACTATGTGAAGGCCAATGCCGATCTGGTCCGCCGCTTCATGTCGGCGTCGACCAAGGCGGTGGAAGCCGCCGAGAAGGAGCCGAAGGCGGCGGCGCAGTCGATCCTCGATGCCAACCCCAAGGGCGGCAAGATCGACACGCTGACGCAGGGCTTTGAGCTGACGATTCCGCTGTACCGGACCGCGGAGACCAAGAGCAAGCGGCCGTTCCAGGTCACCGACCAGAACATGACGGAAACCGTCAATCTGATGGTCGAATATGGCGGGCTCGATGCCAAGGCCAAGGACAACCCGAAGGCCTTCTACACCAACGACTATCTGCCGAAGAGTGGCTCGTGAGCGATCATTCTCCGCTGTCGTCCCTGCGAACGCAGGGACCCATAACCACCGGGCTTGATTGTTGCCGAAGGTCTCTCCCTGCGTACCCGGGCGCGCCGGCACGGCGTATGGATCCCTGCGTTCGCAGGGACGACGGGGGGAGAGAGCTGCGATGAACCCCGCGACCAAGCCCATCGACGTGCAGCCCGCAGCGCATCTGAGGCTGGTGAGCGACCGGGCTGCCGGTGATGCCTCGGGCATCAAGCTCTCCGGTGTGTCCAAGACCTACCGGACGCGCGACGGCGACGTGCCGTCGCTGCGGCCGCTCGATTTTGACATCAATGACGGCGAGTTCTTCGTCGTGGTCGGGCCATCCGGCTGTGGCAAGTCCACGCTGCTCAAGCTGATCTCGGGCTTGCTGCCGCCGACGTCAGGCGAGATCCTGGTCGAGGGCGAGAAGGTAACGACCCCGCACGGCAATGTCGGCATCGTCTTCCAGAGCGCGTTGCTGCTGCCCTGGCGCAACATCCTGTCCAACGTCATGCTGCCGATCGACATGAAGCGGCTGCCGCGGGACGAATATCTTGCCCGTGCCAAGGCGCTGTTGAAGCTGGTCGGGCTCGAAGGCTTCGAGAAGAAGCTGCCCTGGCAGCTCTCCGGCGGCATGCAGCAGCGCGCTTCGATCTGCCGCGCGCTGGTGCACGATCCCAAGATCATGCTGATGGACGAGCCGTTCGGTGCGCTGGACGCGCTGACCCGCGAGCGCATGAATGTCGAGTTGATGCGGATTCAGCGCGAAACCAGGAAGACGGTGCTCCTGATCACGCATTCGATTCCGGAAGCCGTGTTCCTCGCCGACCGCGTCCTCGTCATGACCGAGCGTCCCGGCGCGGTCGCCGCGATCTACGACGTGCCGCTGCCGCGCCCGCGCTCGCTCGATGTGATGGCCGATCCGGTGTTCACGGAGCTCGTGCAGCGCATCCGCAAGCATTTCTTCTCGCAAGGGGCATTGGACTAGGTGGGTATGGAGTTCTCTGAACGGACCATGTGCACGGTGCGCTCCCTCCCCCGCCTGCGGGGGAGGGTCGGGGAGAGGGTGTCTCCACTCGCGAGAACTCCCCAGAGGAGAAAACCCTCACCCGGCACTTCGTGCCGACCTCTCCCGCAGGCGGGAGAGGTGCACCGCGCCCGTGGCCAAACCTCGCTTACCAACTTCGCCAGGCCGTAGCACCATGTCACCCCGCCTGAAGCTGCGAGACATCGCCTTCTTCGAACGTTCCGTGCAGTTCGCGCGGCCGTTCCGCTTCGGTGCGATCACCATCAATGCGACGCCGCAGCTGTTCGTGCGGGTCGAAATCGAGGTCGAGGGCAAGGGAAGCGCCGTCGGCGCAAGCGCCGAGCTGCTGGTGCCAAAATGGTTCGACAAGCGGCCGGAGCTGTCGCCGGCGCAGACGGTGGACGAGTTGCGCCGTTCGTTGGAGATCGCGCGCGAGCTTTATTTGGCGGAGACGAGTTTTCGGCCGGCGTTCGGTCTGCATGCGTCGTGCATCAGCGCCCAGGTCAAGACGTGTGCGGACGAGAATATTCCGCCACTTGCAGCGGGCTATGGTCCGGCGGAAATCGACAAGGCGATCCTCGACGCGCTGCTGCGCGCGGTTGGCGCCAGTTTTTTCGATGGAATGGCCGACAACATCGCAGGGATCGACGGGCGGATGTCGCTCGATCTGACCGGCGCCGAGATCGCCAGGTTTCTGATGGGGCGGACGCCTCTGCCGCGGGTTGCCATCCGGCACACGGTCGGCCTCGATGACAAGATTGAGGGCGAGGGCGGTGTAGCGGACGTGCGCGAAAACGCTGGGGCGCGCTATTTCAAGCTCAAGCTCTCGGGCGATCCGGAAGCAGATGCGGCTCGACTGGTCCGCATCGGCAACGAGCTCGGCAAATTGGAGCGTGACTACAAGGTCTCGCTAGACGCCAACGAGCAGTACGCTGACCTCGCCGCCTTGCGTGCATTGATCGGTCGCCTAGATGGCGACGCAGCGCTGCACGGAATCTCGACCCGGCTTCTCTACATCGAGCAGCCAATGCCGCGCGATATTACATTCCAGACAGCTCTCGGGTCGCTCGCCACGCGTGACTTCATCATCGACGAAGCCGATGATTCCTACGGAACGTTTCTGGCGATGAGGCCGCTCGGCTATCGCGGCATCTCCTCGAAATCCTGCAAGGGTCTCTACAAATCGATCCTTAACGCGGTCCGCGCCGCGCAATGGACTACCGGCGCTGAAACGTTCTTCGTGACCGGCGAGGACCTCACTTGCCAGGCCGGCCTTGCCGTGCAGCAGGATCTCGCGCTCGGCGCCTTCATCGGCGTCACCCATGCCGAACGCAACGGCCATCACTATGTCGACGGCTTCGGCGAGACGCCCGCCACTGAAGCGCGGGCCTTCGCGGCCGCGCATCCCGATCTCTATGCCGATGCCGGGCAGGGCATCCGCCTCTCCATTCACGACGGCGATCTCCTGACGGGATCGCTTCACGCAACGGGCTTTGCGACGTCGGTCCATCCGGACTGGTCGGCGCTCCGCCCGCTCGAACAGCCAAGATCACTTCAGGAGCATTTGACATGACCACCCAACGCCTCGGCCTCATCATGAACGGCGTCACCGGCCGCATGGGGCTCAACCAGCATCTGATCCGCTCGATCGTCGCGATCCGCGAGCAGGGCGGCGTCCGCCTGAAGAACGGCGACCGCGTGATGCCCGATCCGATCCTGGTCGGCCGCAGCGCCGAGAAGGTCGAGGCGCTCGCCAAGCGCTACAACATCACGCGCTGGACCACGGACCTCGACGCGGCGCTCGCCGACAAGAACGACACCATGTTCTTCGACGCCGCGACCACGCAAGCGCGCCCCGGCCTGCTGACCCAGGCCATCAATGCCGGCAAGCACGTTTATTGCGAAAAGCCGATCGCGACGAACTTCGAAGAAGCGCTCGAGGTCGTGAAGCTTGCGAACGCCAAGGGCGTCAAGCACGGCACGGTGCAGGACAAGCTGTTCCTTCCCGGCCTGAAGAAGATCGCGTTCCTGCGCGATAGCGGCTTCTTCGGCCGCATTCTCTCGGTGCGCGGCGAGTTCGGCTATTGGGTGTTCGAAGGTGGTTGGCAGGAGGCGCAGCGGCCGTCCTGGAACTACCGCGACGAGGACGGCGGCGGCATCATCCTCGACATGGTCTGCCACTGGCGTTACGTGCTCGACAACCTCTTCGGCAACGTCCAGAGCGTGGTCTGCATCGGCAATACCGACATCCCCGAGCGCTTCGACGAGCAGGGCAAGACGTACAAGGCGACCGCGGATGATTCCGCCTACGCGACCTTCCAGCTCGAAGGCGGCGTCATCGCGCACATCAACATGTCCTGGGTGACGCGCGTCTATCGCGACGATCTCGTCACCTTCCAGGTCGACGGCACGTTGGGCTCGGCGGTCGCGGGGCTCACCGACTGCATGATCCAGGCGCGGCAGGCTACCCCGAGGCCGGTCTGGAATCCCGACGAGAAGCGGCTGCACGATTTCTACGGCGACTGGCAGAAGGTGCCCGACAACGTCGCTTACGACAACGGCTTCAAGGAGCAGTGGGAGATGTTCATCCGCCACGTCTACGAGGATGCGCCCTACAAGTTCACGCTGCTCGAAGGCGCCAAGGGCGTGCAGCTCGCCGAGTGCGCGCTGAAGAGCTGGAAGGAGCGGCGCTGGATCGACGTCGCGCCGATCAAGGTCTGAGGTCCGCAGAAAGTAAGTGTTGATACCGTCATTGCGAGCGAAGCGAAGCAATCCAGAATGCCTCCGCGGCGAGAGTCTGGATTGCCTCGTCGCTTCGCTCCTCGCAATGACGGGGAGAGGTCCGAAATCATGAACAAGCCCGTCCAACCGATGTCGTCATTGTCGCTGAAATTGCCGAAGGCCGATCGCTCGATCGAGACCTACCGGTTAGCGGCTTCGCGCACGTTCCCTGCAAAGCTCGAAGGGCCGCTGAACCGCATCGCCTTCTCGGCCGTGCACACGGTCGCCGATCCCTTCGCCGACAACGATCCCTGGCTGGCGGCTGCCGTCGACTGGGACAAGACCATCGCCTTTCGCGAGCACGTCTGGGACCTCGGTCTCGGCGTTGCCGAAGCCATGGACACCGCTCAGCGCGGCATGGGTCTGGACTGGCCGACCTCGCTGGAGCTGATCACGCGTTCGGTCGGCGCCGCCAAGCGCCGCAACGCGCTGGTGTTCTCGGGCGCCGGCACGGACCATCTCGCGGTTGAGGATGCCAGGAACCTCGACGACGTGATCCGCGCCTATGAGGAACAGATCTCGGCGGTCGAGAAGGTCGGTGGCCGCATCATTCTGATGGCGTCGCGTGCGCTGGCAAAACTCGGCCGCAATGCCGACGATTACGCCAAGGTCTATGACCGCGTGCTGTCGGGGGTAGCGCAGCCCGTGATCATCCATTGGCTCGGCGACATGTTCGATCCGGCGCTGTCGGGCTATTGGGGCACCGGGGATCTCGACAAGGCGATGGATACGGCGGTCGCCATCATCAACGGCAACGCCGCCAAGGTCGACGGCGTGAAAGTCTCGCTGCTCGACAAGCAGCGCGAGATCGACATGCGCCGTCGCCTCGACAAGCGCATCAAGATGTACACCGGCGACGACTTCAACTACGCCGAGCTGATCGCCGGCGACAGCGAAGGCTTTTCGCACGCGCTGCTCGGTATCTTCGATGCCATCGCGCCGGCGGCGTCCTACGCGCTGTCGCGGCTGGCGGCCGGGGACGAGGCCGGCTTCCACGACGTGCTGGGGCCGACAGTGCCGCTGTCGCGCCACATCTTCAAGCCGCCAACGCGCTTCTACAAGACCGGCGTGGTGTTCATGGCGTATCTCAACGGCCACCAGGACCATTTCACCATGGTCGGGGGACAGGAGAGTACGCGCTCAACGTTGCATCTGGCCGAGCTGTTCCGTCTGGCCGACAAGGCCGGCCTGCTCGCCAACCCTGAACTCGCGACGCAGCGGATGAAGACCGTGCTCGCCACCCACGGTATCGAATCCTGATGCGCGATTTCTCGTCCGACCATCGCTGGCTGTCTCTCAATACGGCGACCGTTCGCAAGCAGGGTGATCTTGTCGAGATCATCAACGCCTGTGCGAAACATGGCATCCGCGCCATTGATCCCTGGCGCGACCAGGTCGCGACCGTCGGTCTCGATCGCGCAGTGCGCGCCGTGCGCGACGCCGGCCTCGAATTGTCGGGCTATTGCCGCGGCGGCATGTTCACCTCTGATGCCTCGCGCCGCGGGGAGGTACGTGACGACAATCGCCGCTGCGTCGATGAAGCCAAGGCGCTGGGTGCGCCCTGCATCGTTCTGGTCGTCGGCGGCCTGCCGCAATATTCGCGGCCGGGCAGCGAGACCTCAAAGGATCTCGTGGCGGCGCGTGGGCAGGTCGAAGAAGCGCTCGCCGACATGCTCGACTACGCCAAGCAGGCTAAGCTGCCGCTGGCGATCGAGCCGCTGCATCCCGCTTACGCTGCCGACCGCGCCTGCGTAAACACGACAAAGCAGGCGCTCGACATCTGCGATCGGCTCGACCCTGATCGTACCGGCATGCTCGGCGTCGCCCTCGACGTCTATCACATCTGGTGGGACCCGGAGCTGATGGGCCAGATCGCGCGCGCCGGCCAAGATCGCCTGCTCGCGTTCCATGTTTGCGACTGGCTGGTGCCGACGAAAGACATCCTCAACGACCGCGGCATGATGGGCGACGGCGTCATCGACATCAAGTCGGTGCGTGACGCGGTCGAAGCGCAGGGTTTCGCCGGCTATTCGGAGATCGAGATCTTCTCCCACGATTGGTGGGGCAAGCCGATGGACGAGGTGCTGCAGACCTGCATCGAACGGCACCGGACGGTGGTGTAGGTCCCACGCGCGCCGTCCTCATGGGGCTTGCGACCTGTTGCAGCGTGTTGAAGCGCGCCTTCTCCTCGCTGCTTGCGCCAGAGCCAGGTTCAGTCTCCCTCAACCCAAATTCCTGCTTCGCTTAGAGCGTTGAGAATGCGTTCGATGTCTTTGGGGCCTAGTACTCGACTGTCACACAGTTGATTCAATTCATCGAAGGTAATCTTGCCGTTCCGTTCACCGATCTCGATGGCTTGTCGAATGATTTCCGGCACGCTCATGTCATCTCCGTTTCAGGAGCCTCTACGATACGGGGAGGGAGTCGGTTTCCCGGCGGACAGGAGGCCACGCCGTATACGGCGCCGCGGCGGGCAGCCCGTGCTTGGCGAGTGAGCCGGTTGGAGTACCACCAACGAGAGGTGGACAGCCATCGGCTTTGAGGCAGAATGTCATCACCCGGGTGCCACAGTCTGCGCCAGATCGGATGCGGTAATCAGTGGCATCAACGATCATCAGGGACGGCGGATGGACCCGTGCCTGATGATCTGGAATGACCCCGACGTGCAATCGTCGGGACAATTGTTGTGACCGACGTGGCAAGGCGAGCGACTTTGCTGTCGTCAATGCACGTGTCATTCGGCCCACTAGCTGAAAAGTCAGACGATTGCGCTATCATCGATTCACCGTCAAACACCGGACTATCACTCGTCAATTCAATCTGCGAAGTTGTGACAACACAAATGCGCTGCAAAAAAGCGAGCGCGAAGGGAGGTTCGCAGTGGAGGCAGTTGAGAAGGTGCGACGCTTGCGTGCGATGGGTTCGCTGTGCCGTCAACAGGCCGCGTACAACAGCATGAAGAAATGGAAGCTGCTCGCAGAAGCAGAGTACTGGGATCACCTGGCCGAACTCGTGCTGTCTTCTCACTTCCAAGAGTGCAACGCCGCTAGCTCGAACGAGATGGAGCGGCCTCAAACGATCACAAGCACGAATGACGCTCGACGGGAGACGATTTCCGCCACGTGAGGCCGCTGCGCAATTGCAACGGGAGAATGCGAGCGCTTCCCTTACGGGCTTGCGACCTGCTGCAGCGTGTTGAAGCGTGCCTTCTGCTCGCTGCTCAACGTGGCATAAAACTCGTCCAGGGCGGGTTCGACCAGCCTGGCGGTCGTCAGCATGGCCTCGAGCCGGTGCTGCATCGCCTCCAGCCGCCCGACTGGCGTCAGGGGCACTTCGTTGGGGCAGGCTGCCTGGAGGTCCTGAACGCCCTTCGCCGTCGCTTCGCCGAGGCGGTCGAGCGCCTCCTTCTGCTTGCCGGCGGGGTGCAGCACAGCCTCGATCCTTTGGATTGGCAGCTGGGACAGGCCGGATTTCGGATCACCGCAGCCCTCGACGTTGGCTTGCTGCTGCGGCGAGCGCTCGCCGACATTGGGACCGAGCGCGTTGAAGCTGGCCCGCTGCTCGTCACTGAGCGAGTTGTAGAAATTCTCCAGTGCCGGTCGCACGATCTTGACGGCTTCCAGCGTCGCGCTGATGCGGTTCATCATCGCGCGCAAGCGACCAGGTGGCGTCAGTGCATAAGTCTCCGCGCAGGAGTCCTTGAACACGCCGGCAGCGTTGGCCGCCGCGGTCTTCAATTCGTCGAGCAACGCGCGTTGCTCTGGCGTCGGCCGCACCGCTTTCGCGATATCGGCAAGCGGCCAGGCGGTGACGCCCTTGTCCGGTGTGCCGCACAATTGCTGTAGTGTTTGCGGGCTCACGCTCGCGCGCGGACGGGCGCGGCTGCTGCCACCGGCTTGCGGATAGTCATACGGGTTGGTGCTGGCATAGGCGGAATAGGGGCTGTCACCACCCCAGAACACGGTGTCGACGAAGTCGTCATATGCGTACGCCCAATAGCCGGGCTCGTAAGCATAGGACCAGAACGTGTAGTCAAAAATGTCGGAATAGGCGTAAGGCCAGAACACCGGCCCAAGCCACGCCACGAACACCGCGGGATGGCGGTGTCGCCAGGCCTGCCGGGGAGCCCAGCCGCTCTGGCGGGTGGTGAGCGCTGCCTGGGCTTGCGCAGGGGCTTGCTCGCGGAAGCGCTCGGCAAATCGCCCGCGCTCGGCCGCCTGCACGGCGGCGGCAGTGGCGGCTCGCCCAACTGTGGTGGACTCAGGGCCCAACCGCTGCAGGCGCGCCTGATCGCGCTGCTGCATGCTCTGTTCGCGCTGGAGCAGGCGGTTCTGGGTCTGCAGCGTCCGCTCCTGTGCACGTTGCGCCCGCACGCCTTCAGGCTTCTGCGACTGCAATTGCTGCACGCGCTGTTGCATCCGATCGATACGGCTTTGCCGTTCCGAGCTCTGACGTGTAAGCGTCTCGCGCTGCCGCTGCTGCACGATTTGCTGTCGCTGCTGGATCTGCTGCTGGTGTTGCTGCGCGCGCTGTTCCATCTGCTCCTGTCGCGACGGCCGCGCGCTCACAGCCGGTGGCGCGCTTGGGCGCGAGGGGGCGGCGATATGCGGCGTCGGCCGCGGGGCCATGGCCGGACGTTGTGGCGCTGCCGGCGCCCGGTGGAATTCAGGTCGCGGCGCCGCCACGTGCGGGGCCGCTCGCGGCGGTGGTGCTGCAACAAAATGGGGAGCCGGACGCGGCGGCGGTGCGGCGAGGTGGGGCGCCGGGTGCGGCGCCATGGCCGGTCGCTGCGGCATGGCCGGTGGATGGAATGCCGGAGCGGCGGGACGTGCCATGGCTGGCGGCCCCGCCGGTCGGGCCATGGCCGGTGGTGCTGCTGGCCGTGCCGCCGGCGCTGCGGCCGGACCGCCCCTTCCATGTCCCTGGCCGGGTCCTTGGGCGAGCGCGCCGACGCTCGTCGCCAGCATCGAGACACCGACTAAAGCAGCCGTAAGGCAAGCGCCATGCGGAAGCATGATTGTCGCTCCCAGCTCGTAATCGCCCACGACGTTCAACGCACAGCTGGCGGAATCGTTCGTTGTTGGCCGCGGCCGGCATTGCGATCTTCCGACGCAGGCAGCCTCAGGAGAAATCCTGCGTCAGGGTGCTGGCGAGCCGCTCCAGCGCCCAGTCGACCTGGTCGCTTGTGATTACCAGCGGCGGAGCGATACGGATCGTTTGCTCATGGGTATCCTTGGCGAGGATGCCCATGCCCTGAAGCGCCTCGCAGTAGCGGCGAGCGCGGCCGGCCTCGGGATGCAGCTCGACCGCGAGCATCAAGCCGCGTCCGCGCACCTCGCGGATCGTGTTGGCGCGAATGTCTTTCAAGCCTTCCAGAAAGCGCGCGCCCTGCCTGGCCGCGTTCTCGATCATGCCTTCCTCGGTCAGCACGCGCAGCGCCGCGCGCGCCACCGCGCAGGCCAGCGGATTGCCGCCAAACGTCGAACCGTGCTGGCCGGGCCTCAATGTCCCGAGCACGTCGTTGTTCGAGAGCACGGCCGACACCGGATAGAAGCCGCCGGACAAGGCCTTGCCGAGCAGCGTCACGTCCGCCTCGATTCCCTCGTGCTGTTCGGCGAGAAGCTTGCCGGTGCGGCCGAGCCCGGTCTGGATCTCGTCGAGCACCAGCATCACGTTGTTGGCGGTGCAGAGCTCCCGCACCTCAGTGAAATAGCCGGCTGGAGGAAGGATGACACCGGCTTCGCCCTGGATCGGCTCGACCAGAAAGGCGACGGTATTTGGCGTGATTGCTGCTTCCAGCGCCGCGGCGTCGCCGAACGGGATGACCCTGAAGCCCGGCGCGAACGGCCCGAAATGTGTGCGTGTGTCGGGGTCGGTTGAAAAGCCGACGATGCCCAGCGTGCGTCCGTGAAAATTGTTGGCGCAGACGATGATCTCGGCCTGGCCGTCCGGCACGCCCTTCACCTCATAGCCCCATTTGCGCACCGACTTGATCGCGCTTTCGACCGCCTCGGCGCCGCTGTTCATCGGCAGCACCTTGTGGGAGCCGGTCAGCGCCGCGATCTCTTCGTAGAAGGGGGCGAGCTGGTCGTTGTGGAAGGCGCGCGAGGTGAGCGTCAGCCTGTGCGCCTGTTCGATCATCGCCGCCAGGATCTTGGGGTGGCAGTGGCCCTGGCTGACCGCCGAATAGGCCGAGAGGCAATCGAGATAGCGGTTGCCTTCGGTATCCCAGACCCAGACACCTTCGCCGCGCGACAGGACGACCCCGATCGGCTCGTAATTATGGGCCCCAAAGCGTTGTTCCGTTGCGACGAAATCAATGACCGACGAGCTCATCTGTCGTCACTCCATTGCTGCGCGCGGCGGTGCCAACCGGCTGCACCGCCGGCCTTCAGCTTGATCTGGGTATCAACCTGCCGCCTTGGAAGTCTTCATGCGTCCGATGGTGTAGCCGATCTGATTTGCCAAAAGTATCAGAGGGTTCCCTACTGTGCATGGGGTTGTTTTCGCAGTTTTTGTTGTCGCGCCCTCAGCGAAGCGCACAGGGGACGCTCAAGAAGCCGCGAAACCGCACCCGACCGCCCCGCACCGGCTGCCCGCTCACGGCATAATGCGGGAAGCGCGCCAGGAAGCGCGAGATCGCAATCGCGCCTTCCAGCCGCGCCAGCGCCATGCCGGCGCATTGATGCGCGCCGGTGGCGAAGGCGAGATGCCGGTTCGGCGTGCGCGCGATGTCGAAGCTCTCGGGGTCCGGAAACTGCGCGGGATCGCGGTTGGCCGCCCCGATGCACAGCGTCACCGACGTGCCGGCCTCGAGCGTGACGCCGCCGAGCTCGACCTTTTCCGTGGTCATGCGGTTGCCGAGCTGGTTGGAGCTCTCGTAACGCAGCATCTCTTCGACGGCGGTCTTGATCATGTCGGGATTGCCGATCAGGCGCTGCTTCTGGTCCGGATTGCGGTCCAGCGCCACGAGGCCGTTGCCGATCAGGTTGGTGGTGGTCTCGTGCCCGGCATTGAGCAGGAAGATGCAATTGTGCAGCAGCTCCTTTTCTGTCAACCGCTCGCCATTCTCCTCACCCTGGATCAGGCGCGTCAGCACGTCGCGCTCGGGATTGCCGGGCTTGTCGCGCCGGCGTGCAACCAGCGTCTGGAGATAGCTGAGAAAATCCGTCACCGCCTTGTTGCCGCGCGCGGCGAGCTCGGGCGACACGACGGGTTCGAGCGCACCCAGGATCGCCAGCGACCAGTCGCGCAGCGGCCCGCGTTCGTCGTGGGGCACGTCGAGCAGATTGCCGATCACCTCGATGGGAATGGACGCGGCGAAATCCTCGATCAGCTCGCAAGCCCCCTTGGCCGCGATGGCGTCGAGCAGGCCATCGACCAGCTTGACGATGTCAGACTCCATGCCGGCGATCGCCCGCGGCGACAGCGCGCCCATGATCAGGCGGCGCACGCGGGTATGCGCCGGCGGATCGTTGAAGACGAGGCTGGTGGTGTGATGCTCGTAGAGCGGGGAGTCGCCGTATTTCGGCGCGAACTCGCGCTTCTTGTCCGAGCCGAAAGACTTGGTGTTCTTGTAGGTGGTGACGAGATCGTCATAGCGGGTCAGGAACACGGTGCCGCTGCGCAGGCGCTTGACCGGCTCGTTCTCCCGCAGTGCACGATAGGTCGGGTAGGGGTTGTCGTAGAACTCGGGCGTCAGCTTCTCGAGGTCGAAGCTCGCCGCCAGCTCCTTCGCGTCTGCGTTCATCCCGTTATACTCGCCGGTTAAAGCCGTTATGCCGTTTTTGTTGTTCTGGTCGGCGCATGCATGCGTCTACAGTCTGCTTACCTTGCTAGCCGACCGGACAGGAAAATGCACGCCCGCGCTGACGCTGCAGACACGGCCCCGAATTGGCCAGACGATATTTTCGCGACCTTGCAACGCTTCGACGTCCGGCAGGTACCTTACGTGCCCGACGCCGGTCATTCGAAACTGATCCAGCGCGTGCTGGACTCCTCCACGATGCGCGGGATTCCGCTCACGACGGAGGAGGAGGGCGTGGCGCTGCTCGCGGGCGCCTGGGCCGGCGGACAGCGCGGCGCGTTGCTGATGCAATCGAGCGGCGTCGGCAATTGCATCAACATGCTGTCGCTGATCCCGATCCTGCGCTTTCCGTTCCTCACGCTCGTGACCATGCGCGGCGAGTGGGGCGAGTTCAATCCGTGGCAGGTGCCGATGGGATCGACCACGCAGGGCGTGTTCGAGCTGTCGGGTGTCCAGGTGCTGCGGGCCTCCAGCGCGGCTGAAGTCCCCGCCGTGATCGAAGCCGCGGCATCGCAAGCCTACAACGCGCTGACGCCCACCGCCGTCCTGCTGTCGCAGCGCCTGATCGGCGCCAAGGTTTTCATCAAATGAGCAAGGCCAATCTCCTCGACCGCCGCCAGGTGGTGTCCACGCTGCTCGCGGACCGCAAGGACGTCGTTGCGATCGGAGGCCTGGGGGCCTCGACCAACGACATCTGCGCGGCCGGCGACCACGCCCGCAACTTTTACCTCTGGGGCGGCATGGGTGGCGCCGCGATGATCGGGCTGGGGCTCGCGCTGGCGCAGCCAAAACTGCCGGTGCTGGTCATCACCGGCGACGGCGAGATGCTGATGGGCCTGGGCAGCCTTGCCACCATCGGCCTGCAAAAGCCTCCCAACCTCTCGATCGCAGTGCTCGACAACGAGGCCTATGGCGAGACCGGCGGCCAGACCAGCCACACCTCGGCTGCCGCTGACCTCGTCGGTGTCGCGAAGGCTTGCGGCATCGAAGACAGCCAGTCGATCACGACCATGGCCGGGGTCGAGGCCTTTGCCAAAGCCGTTCACGACGTCTCTGCCGGGCCGCGTTTTGCCAATATGAAGATCGACAGCGCCAGCCTGGAGCGGATTTTGCCAAGCCGGGACGGGACTTACATCGTCAACCGGATTCGCGGCGACCTCGGCTTCCAGCCAATCTAGGGCGGGCCTGTCCAGTCCCACCGGCGCCCAGGTCCTGCGCGCAGGCCGTGCAGGCGGGGCAATCTCGACTAAATTAACAATGCATTCAGGTTGCGATGCAACATAGTGCTTGACTTTTTGCGTGGGTGAGTGCTTACTCACTAGCATGAGCTCATTGCGTATGACGAGCGACCTGAGGCGTCAATTGATCCTCGGAGCCGCGAAGCGCTGCTTTGCCCGACATGGCTATACCGGCACCACGACCAAGAGCGTGGCGGCTGCCGCTGCCATTTCCGAGGCGTTGCTGTTCAAGCATTTCCCGTCCAAGGCGGCGCTCTACGCCGAAATCCTCAGCGACGAATGCGAGGCGGACCCGGCGCTCACCGAGCTTCTCGAACGGGAGCCTTCGACCGCCACGCTGGTCGAAGTGATCCGCGGCATGGTCGAGCATTTCCTGCACATCGCTGATGGTCCCGATCAGGAAGAGGCCCAGCGCCTGCGACTGATGGCCACCAGCCATTTGGATGATGGCGAATTCGCCCGCTTGCTGTATGCCAAGATCGAGACGCTGATCGGGGCGATCTTCGTCTCCTCGCTCGAACGTGCCGTTGCCGCCGGGGACGCGCGGCTATGCAGCGGCGATCCGCTCAACCTGTTCTGGTTTGCGCATCACTCGGTGGTGACTGCGGCGCTGACCAGGCTGCCGGCCACGCCCTGCCTCGCTTACGGCAAGGCTGACGACCTCGAGCGGCAGCTGTGTGAGTTTCTCCTGAGGGGTATCGGACTTAACGACGCCGCAATTGCTTCGCATCTGAGCCACAATCAGGTCGCGGATGCCGGCAAGACGGCGATTGCAGAGAGTGCATGACATGAACATCGTAACCGAACACAAGATTTCGGGCGAACCGATCGACAACAAGGCTCCCAAGCGTCCGGTCCGGCCGGTGCTCTGGTTCGTCATCATCGGCACGCTGCTGGCGGCGCTGGTCGGTGGCCTCGTCTGGTTCAATTATTTCCGCGGCCAGATGATCAAGCAGTTCTTCGCCAACAACAAGCCGCCGCCGACCGCCGTCAGCGCGGCCGAGGCCAAGTCCGAGGTGGTGCCGAACCTGCTCACCGCGGTCGGCGGCCTCGTCGCCGTGCACCAGGTCGATGTGAGTGCCGACGTCAACGGCCGCGTCACCGAGATCAAGTTCGAGCCGGGCACGCGAATTGAGGCCGGCACGCCGCTGGTGCAGCTGTTCGACGCACCGGAGCAGGGCGACCTTGCCAATTACAAGGCCCAGGCGACCGTGGCGCAGCTGTCGCTCGATCGCGCCAAGCAGCTGGCCTCGCGCCAGTTCGGTCCGCAGGCGACCGTCGATACCGCGCAGGCCGCCTATGACCAGGCGCAGGCCGGCATCGCCAAGACCGAAGCGCTGATTTCGCAGAAGCTGGTGCGCGCGCCGTTCTCCGGAGATCTCGGCATGCGCAAGGTCGAGGTCGGCCAATATCTGACGGCCGGTACGGCGATCGTGTCGCTGACCGACCTTTCCGAGCTGTGGGCCAACTTCACCGTGACGGAAAAGGATTCCGGCAGCCTCAAGGTCGGCCAGACTGTCAGGTTGAAGGTCGACGCCTATCCGGGCCGCATCTTCGAAGGCAAGATCACCACGATCGAACCGCAGATCTCGACCGACACCCGCAACATCCGCGTGCAGGCGACGATCGCCAATCCGGAGAAGATCCTGAAGCCCGGCATGTTCGTGAGCACCACGGTGGTGCTGCCGAACAAGCCGGCCGTGATCACCGTTCCGGAGACGGCGGTCGACTACACGCTGTACGGCGACTCGGTGTTCGTGATCACCGAGAAGAAGGAAGCCGACGGCAAGACCAGCCTGTCCGCGGTGCGCACCTTCGTGCAGACCGGCAGCCGGGTCGAAGGTCGCGTCGAAATCATCAAGGGCGTGAAGGCGGGCGACAAGGTCGTCGCCGTCGGCCAGCTCAAGCTGCAATCGGGCGCGGCGGTGTCGATTTCGACCGACCCGGCTCCGCAGATCCCGGCGCAGCCGCCGCGCTACTGATCCATGACACTCAAGTGATCCGGCTCGGCCGGATCACTTTTCTTGAGACATATAAATCGAGATCGCCGCGATGCGCTTTACCGACATCTTCATCAAACGCCCGGTCCTGTCGGTCGTCGTCAGCCTGTTGATCCTGCTGATCGGCCTGCGCGCGGCGATGGTGCTGCCGATCCGGCAATATCCCAAGCTGTCGAACACGGTCATCAACATCACGACCGTCTATCCGGGCGCGTCCGCGGACCTGATCCAGGGCTTCATCACCACGCCGATCGAGCAGGCGGTCGCGTCCGCCGAGGGCGTCGACTACATCACCTCGTCCTCGGTGCTCGGTACCTCGACGATTCAGGTCTACATCAAGCTGAACTTCGATCCGAACCAGGCGCTCACCGAGGTGCTGGCGAAGACGAATTCGGTCAAATACCTGATCCCGAAGGAATCCAACGACCCGATCGTCACCAAGACCACGGGCCAGACCACGGCCGTGATGTATCTCGGCTTCTCGTCCGAGGAGCTCTCGGGCTCGGCGATCTCGGATTATCTGACGCGTGTGGTGCAGCCGGTGCTGTCGACCGTCGACGGCGTGGCTTCCGCCGACATTCTCGGCGGGCAGACCTTCGCGATGCGGCTGTGGCTCGATCCCGAGAAGATGGCGGGCCGCAACGTGTCGCCGGCCGACGTCGCGGCGGCGATCACGGCCAACAACTTCCAGTCCGCGGCCGGTCAGACCAAGGGCTATCTCATCGTCTCGAACGTCTCGACGAACACCGGCCTGACCGACGTCAACCAGTTCAAGAAGATGATCGTCAAGGCCAAGGACGGCGGCTTCGTGCGGATGGAGGACATCGGCACCGTCGAGCTTGCCGCCCAAAGCACGGATGCGAGCGTCGCCTTCAACGGCGAGCACGCGATCTTCATCGGTGTGCAGGCAACCCCGCAGGGCAACCCATTGACTCTGGTCAAGGGCGTGCGCGCGCTGTTCCCCGAACTCGAGCGCAACCTGCCGCCGTCGATGAAGATGAAGGTCGCCTACGACTCGACCAAGTTCATCCAATCCTCGATCGACGAGGTGGAGAAGACGCTCGGCGAAGCCGTGATCATCGTGATCGTGGTCATCTTCCTGTTCCTGGCCTCGCTGCGGTCGGTCATCATTCCCGTCGTCACCATCCCGCTGTCGATGATCGGCGTCTGCACCCTGATGCTGGCGCTGGGATTCAGCTTCAACCTTTTGACCCTGCTCGCGATGGTGCTCGCAATCGGCCTCGTGGTCGACGACGCCATCGTCGTGGTGGAGAACATCCATCGCCATCTGGAGGAGGGCAAGACGCCGGTCCAGGCGTCGCTGGAAGGCGCGCGCGAGATCGTCGGCCCGATCATTTCGATGACCATCACGCTCGCCGCGGTGTACGCCCCGATCGGCTTCCTTGGCGGCCTCACCGGTTCGCTGTTCCGCGAATTCGCCTTCACGCTGGCCGGCTCGGTGATCGTGTCGGGCGTGATCGCGCTGACATTGTCGCCGATGATGTGCTCGGTGCTGCTCAAGAACACCGAAGAGGGCCGCTTCGCCAAGGTCATCAACAAGGTATTCGGTGCACTGACGCGCTGGTATGGCCGCAGGCTCGACCGCTCGCTCGACTACAAGGCCATCACGGGCCTGTTCGCGGTGACGATTCTCGGGCTCGTCGGCTTCCTCTACATGCACACGTCGAAGGAGCTGGCGCCCGAAGAAGACCAGGGCATCGTGTTCGCGGTGACCAAGGCGCCGAAATACGCCAACATCGACTATGTCGATTTCTACGGTGAGAAGCTCGACAAGGAATTTTCGAAATTCCCCGAGACCGATCTGCGTTTCGTACTTAACGGCATCAACGGCCCGCAGGGCGGCATCGCCGGCATGCTGCTCAAGCCCTGGGAGGAGCGCAAGCGCTCGTCGATCCAGTTGAAGCCGCTGGTGCAGGCCGAGCTCTCCAAGATCGAGGGCGTGCAGGCCTTCGCGTTCAACCTGCCGCCGCTGCCGGGTGGGCCCGGCGGCTTGCCGGTGCAGATGGTGATCAATTCCACCGCCGGGTTCCAGACGGTCTATGAGCAGATGGAGAAGCTGAAGGACGCTGCGCGCAAGAGCGGCATGTTCATCGTCTCCGACAGCGATCTTGCCTACAACCAGCCGAACGTGAAGGTGACGATCGATCGCAGCAAAGCCCAGGATCTCGGCGTCAACATGCAGAACCTCGGCGCCACGCTCGCGGTGCTGCTCGGCGGCAACTACGTCAATCGCTTCAATCTGGAGGGCCGGTCCTACCAGGTGATCCCGCAGGTGCCTCGCGCCAAGCGGCTGTCGCCGGAATCGCTCGGCGGCTTCTATGTGACGACCAACACCGGCCAGCAGCTTCCGCTGTCGACGGTGGTGTCGATCGAGACCAAGACCGATCCGAATTCGCTGACGCACTACAATCAGCTCAATTCGGCGACGTTCTCGGCCGTGCCGATGCCCGGCGTGACCGTCGGCGCGGCAGTCGACTTCCTCGAAAGCGAGGCCAAGAAGCTGCCGCAAGGCTTCAGCCACGACTATCTCGCGGACTCCAGGCAGTACGTGCAGGAAGGCAATCAGCTCGCGATCACCTTCGGCTTCGCGCTGATCATCATCTTCCTGGTGCTGGCCGCGCAGTTCGAGAGCTTGCGTGACCCATTGGTGATCATGATCTCGGTGCCGATGGCGATCGTCGGTGCGCTGATCCCGCTGTTCTTCGGCGTGGCGACCATGAACATCTACACCCAGGTCGGTCTGCTCACCCTGGTCGGCCTGATCACCAAGCACGGCATCCTGATGGTGGAGTTCGCCAACGAGCTCCAGGTCAACGAGCGGCTCGACCGCCGCTCGGCCATCGAAATGTCGGCCCGCATCCGCCTGCGGCCGATCCTGATGACGACGGCAGCGATGGTGACCGGCCTGATCCCGCTCCTGACCGCGTCCGGCGCGGGCGCGGCCAGCCGCTTCTCGATCGGCCTGGTCGTCGTCGCCGGCATGTCGATCGGCACGCTGTTCACGCTGTTCGTGCTGCCCGCGGTCTACGTGGTGCTGGCGACCGACCATCGCGCGGCGGCCGATTCCGAGCGGAACAAGCAGGTCAACGAGCTCGACCTCGGCTCCAAGGCCCTGCGGCCGACCTGAAGCCGCTGGCTAGCAAGCGATCCAGAGGGCGGCAGCGGCGGGTCCGCTGCCGCCCTTTTTCGTTGCGCCCGGGCGCCGGTTTCAATGGGCGGGGGCCTTATCCCGCGCTTGCGAAAGACAAGGTCCCGTCTTCTTGCTAGGTTTCGGGTGATGAGCCTTTCCCTCCATCCCGACACCCCGCAAGCCAGGACGCTGCCGAGCGTGGCCTCGGATGGCGTCGCTGCCGGCGGGGGAACGGGGCGAGGGATCAGGACCCGGCTGTTCACCAAATATGTCGCGCTGTTCGTGGCCGTCGTGGCCATCGCGCTTCTGGCCAACGGCCTGTTCGAGGTCTTCTTCTATTATCGCGAGCACAAGGCTTCGCTGATCCGGGTCCAGCACGAACAGGCCGAGGCGGCCGCGGCGAAGATCGGCCAGTTCGTCAAGGAGATCGGGAGCCAGCTCGGCTGGACCACGCAACTGCCGTGGTCGGCGGGCTCGATCGAGCAGCGCCGGTTCGACGCGCTGCGGCTGCTGCGTCAGGTGCCCGGGATCACCGAGCTCGCCCAGGTGGATTCGACCGGCAAGGAACGGTTGCGGGTCTCGCGGCTCGCCATGGACGCGATCGAGAGCGGGATCGACCTGTCCAAGGATCCGAAGTTCACCGAGGCGGTCGCGCACAAGGTCTATTACGGCCCGGTCTATTTCCGCCGGGAGTCCGAGCCCTACATGACGCTGGCGCTGGCCGGAGCGCGCAGAGACGCCGGCGTCAGTATTGCCGAGGTCAATCTCAAGCTGATCTGGGACGTGGTCTCGCAGATCAAGGTCGGCCAGCACGGGCATGCCTATGTCGTCGGCCCGGAAGGGCGCCTGATCGCGCATCCCGATATCAGTCTCGTGCTGCGCAACACCGACATGTCCGGCCTCGCGCAAGTGCGCGCCGCGCAGTCCGCCGGCGGCACCATGCCGGACGCGCTCGAGGAAGCGCGCAACATCCAGGGACAGAAAGTCCTGACCGCATCGGCGCCAATCGAGCCGTTGCACTGGACCATGTTCGTCGAGCTGCCGGTCGAGGAGGCCTATGCATCGCTCTATGCCTCGCTGCAGCGGCTTGCGATCGTGCTGCTCGCGGCGTCGATCTTCGCGGTGCTTGCGGGGATATTTTTGGCTCGCCGCATGGTCGGGCCGATCCAGGCGCTGCGCAGCGGCGCGGAAAGGATCGGCGGTGGCGACTTCTCCCAGCGCATCTCGATCCGGACGGGCGACGAGCTCGAAGGGCTGGCCGACCAGTTCAACGACATGGGCGCGCGCTTGCAGGAATCCTATGCCGACCTCGAGAACAAGGTCGAGCAGCGGACCGCGGAACTCCGCCAATCCCTGAACGATCTGCACGCCGCCCAGGATCGCCTGGTCCAAACCGAGAAGCTGGCCTCGCTCGGTCAGCTCACCGCCGGCATTGCTCACGAGATCAAGAACCCGCTCAACTTCGTCAACAATTTCTCCGCGGTCTCCACCGAGCTGATCGACGAGCTCAAGGAGGCCCTGCAATCGGCTGCGCTTGACGGCAAGACCAGGGAAGAGGTCGACGAGCTGACCGGCATGCTCAGGAGCAATCTCGAGAAGGTGGTGCAGCACGGCAAGCGGGCCGATTCCATCGTCAGGAACATGCTGATGCATTCGCGCGAGGGTTCCGGCGAGCACCGTGCCGTCGACATCAATGCGGTCGTGGAGGAGAGCCTCAATCTCGCCTATCACGGAGCGCGGGCCGAACGTCCCTCCTTCAACGTCACGCTCCAGCGCACGTTCGATCCCGCTGCCGGCATGGTCGACATCTATCCGCAGGAGATCACGCGCGTCCTCCTCAACCTGATCTCGAACGGCTTGTATGCCACTGCAAAACGCAAGGAGAGCGCGGGTGAGACCTTCGAGCCGACCTTGAGCGCTGCAACCAGGGATCTCGGCGGCAGGGTCGAGATCCGGATCCGTGACAATGGCACGGGAATTCCGCCCGAGGTGAAGGAGAAGATGTTCAATCCCTTCTTCACCACCAAGCCGGTCGGCGAGGGCACCGGGCTCGGCCTGTCCATGAGCCACGACATCGTCGTGAAGCAGCACGGCGGCACCATCGACGTGAACACCACACCCGGTGTATTCACCGAGTTCATCATCACCCTGCCGCGCACGATGGCAGCGGACGGCACTTCCGGAGGCAAGTCGTGAACGTTTACATCCTGGTCGTCGACGACGAGCCCGACGTCGAGGCGCTGTTCCGGCAGCAATTCCGGCGCGAGCTGCGCGCCGGCCGCTTCCAGATGGAGTTCGCCTCCTCCGCGCCCGATGCACTCAAGCGGGCCGCCGAGGTTCGCGATCCCTCGTTGATCCTGATCCTGTCCGACATCAACATGCCCGGCATGAGCGGGCTCGACATGCTGCCGAAGGTGCGTGCCGCGCATCCGGACGTTCCCGTCATCATGATCACGGCCTATGGCGACGCCGAGACGCGGCGGAAGGCGATCGAGCGCGGCGCCGTCGGGCTCCTCACCAAGCCGATCGACTTTGCCTTGCTGCGGCAGGAGATCGACACGAGGCTCGAGCAAGCCGCATGAGCGCGACCATCCTCTTCGTCGACGACGAGCCGGATCTCGAAGCGCTGGTCCTGCAAAAATTTCGCAGGCAGATCCGCGACGGACAGGTCGCCATCATATTCGCCCGCGACGGTCTCGAGGCACTGGCCTCGCTCGAGCGGAATCCGCAGGTCGATATGGTGGTCTCCGATATCAACATGCCCAGGATGGACGGGCTATCGCTGCTCGCGAAACTCCAGGAGGCCGAGGACAAGAAGTCGACCATCATCGTCTCGGCGTATGGCGACATGAGCAACATCCGCACCGCCATGAACCGCGGCGCGTTCGACTTCCTGACCAAGCCGATCGATTTCGCCGATCTGGAAGCCACGATCGAGAAGACCATCCGCCATATCGAGATGCTGCGCGAGGTGCGGCGGCGTCAGATGGAAGCCGAGCGCGCCCATGCCGCGCTGTCGCGTCATTTCTCGCCCGAGCTTGCCAAGCGTCTGGCCGCCAGCGGCGACGGCGAGGGCATCGAAGTGCAGTGGCGCGATGTCGCCACCATCTTCACCGATATTACCGGCTTCACCTCGTTGGTCGAGAGCGCGCCGCCCGAGACGTTGGGCAAGCTGCTCAACGAGTATGTCGGCGGCATGACCGAAATCGTCTTCGCCCATGAGGGAACGGTCGCAAAGATCATCGGCGATGCGATTCAGGTGCTCTTCAATGCGCCCGGCGATCAGCCGGATTATGCCACGCGCGCGGTCGCTTGCGCCCATGAGCTCGATGCCTGGGCTCAGGACTTTCGCGCGCGCCAGAGCGCCATGGGCGTGGCCTTCGGTGCCACCCGCATCGGCATTCATGCCGGTCCCGCGCTGGTCGGGAATTTCGGCGGCAATCGCTTCTTCGACTACACCGCGTATGGGGACTCCATCAATATTGCGGCGCGCCTGGAGGCCGCGAACAAGCATCTGGGCACCCGCATTTGCGTCAGCGCCAGCGTCGCCGAGGCGGCCGAGAATTTTCAAGGCCGCCCGGTGGGCGAACTGATGCTGCGCGGACGCAGCGAGCCGTTGCGCGCGTTCGAGCCGCTGCCTCCGGCCAAATACGAGGCCCCCGAGACGGCGCTGTATTCGGAGGCTTTTGCCAAGATGGAGGCCGGCGATGCCGCGGCCATGCCGGCCTTTGCCGCGCTTGTCGGCATGCACGCGGACGATTCCCTGGCCGGCTTTCACCTGAGGCGCCTGCTCAACGGCGCCAAGGGCATTCGCATGCAACTGGAATAGGGGTTCGACATGATGCGTGACTTCTCTGCCGGCAATTATCGTTTCATTCCGTCCGTGTTCCAGTATTCGGCAGGCGCGGCCGCGGACGACGGCTACGAAATCGAGCGTGTCCGCTTCGACCGCTTGGTCCCGCTCGCGGAAGGGTTCGCACTGGCTGCGAAATTCATTCAGGAGGCAGGGCGTCCGCTGACGGCGTTCTGCGCCTGCGAGCTGCGTTCACCGGCAGCCTTCAGCGAAGAGGGCTTTCGCGCGTTCAACCTGCACTACGTGAAGACGCTGTCCGAATGGGGCATCTTCGACGGCACCACCAATCCGGTGGCGCGCAGTAATGTTTGTCCCGAGATCGATCCGCCGACCGAGCCGTCGTTCTATGCGTTCTCGTTCACGCGGCCGACCCGCTCGAAAGCGCCGTCCTTCGTGATATCAGGCGGTGCCGAGGCGCGCGAGGGCAGCGGCACCTATGTCGAGCGCACCGTGCGCTACCGCGATCTCAGCCCGGAGGGGCTGCGGGAGAAGGTGCGCTTCACCGCGACGTCGCAGATGGAAAGCCGGATGGCGGCCTTCGGCTTCGGCTGGAACGACACGACCGCGGTGCAGGCCTATTCCGTGCACGACTTCCACCATGCGCTCGTCGACGAACTGGTTCGCCGCGGCGCGTTGCGCTCCGGCCTGACCTGGCATTTTGCCCGTCCGCCGGTGGTCGATCTCGAATACGAGATGGATTGCCGCCGCGTGATGCGGGAAGCGGTGATCTAGCGCTGCCGCGGGTCTAGCGCGTCGCGCAGGCCGTCGCCGAGCAGGTTCAGCGACAGCACCACGAGGAAGATCGCAAGCCCCGGCCAGATCGCCATCCACGGCGCCTGCGTCAGGAAGCGTTGCGCGGCATTGAGCATGCTGCCCCAGGACGGTGCCGGCGGCTGCTGGCCGAGGCCGAGGAACGACAACGCGGCTTCGGCGATGATGGCGGCGGCGATCGAGAGCGTCGCCTGCACCAGCAGCGCGGGCAGGATGTTCGGCAAGATATGCGACAGCGCGATGCGCCATGGCGGATTGCCGAGCGCGCGCGCGGCCTCGACATAGTCCTCGGCCTTGACGACGAGCACCTGGCCGCGGGTCAGGCGGATGAAGATCGGCGTTGCGGAGATGCCGATCGCGATCATGGCATTGCCGAGGCTCGGCCCGAGGAACGCCGCCAGCGCGATCGCCAGGATCAGGAACGGACAGGCCAGCATCGCATCCGTGATCCGGCTGATCAGCGCATCGACGAAGCCGCCACGATAACCGGCGACGAGACCGAGCGGCACGCCGATGCCGAGCGCGATCGCAACCGAGATGAGGCCCGCGAGCAGCGAGGCGCGCGCGCCGTAGACGACCCGGCTGAAGATGTCGCGGCCGAGCTCGTCGGTGCCGAACCAGTGCGCCGGCGTGGGCGGCTTGCGCACCAGGCTCCAGCTCGTCGCGATGGGATCATAGGGCACGATCAGCGGGGCCAGCACTGCAAGTACGATGAACATCGTGAGCACGGCGAGCCCGAACACCGCCGCCTTGCGCTTGAACAGCCGCCGGCGCGCGCGGCGGGCCGGGCTATCCAGCTCGTCGGCTTGCGTGAGAGAGCCCGGCAGCGCGGCGTCGGTCATGGATCTAGCCCCGCAGCCGCGGATTGACGAGAATATAGGCGATGTCGGCAACGAGATTCAGCGTGATGTAGATCGTGGCCGTCACCAGCACGACGCCTTGCACGACGGCGTAGTCGCGGTTGAAGACGGCATCCACGATCAGCTTGCCGAAGCCGGGGATGGAGAAGATCTGCTCGGTCAGAACGGCGCCCGACAACAGCGTGCCGAGCTCGAGCGCGCCGAGCGTGATGACGGGCGTCAGCGCATTGCGCATGGCGTGCTTCAGGATGACCGAGCGCTCCAGGAGTCCCTTGGCGCGCGCGGTGCGGACGTAATCGCTTTCCAGCACCTGCAGCATGGCGCTGCGGGTGTGCCGCATCAGGACCGCGGCAATGGCATTGCCGAGCACGAAGGCCGGCATGATGGTGGCAGCCAGGCTCGCGCGCCAATTCTCGGTGAGCGGCACGTAGCCGGAGGCCGGCAACCAGCCGAGCTCGATCGAGAACAGGAAGATCAGCATGATTCCGAGCCAGAAGTTCGGCGTCGAGATGCCCCACAGCGCAAACAGGTTCGCGCCGTAATCCCAGGCCGTGCCCTTCTTCACCGCAGAGACGATGCCGGCGGGAATGCCGATGCAGAACGCGATCACGATCGCCATCGAGCCGAGCTGGAGCGTTACCGGCAGTTTCTGCGCGATCAGCTCGCGCACCGGCATCTTGTTGCGTAAGGACTCGCCGAAATTGCCGGTGAGGACTCCCTTGAGCCAGTAGACATATTGCACGGGGATCGGCTGATCGAGCTTGTACTGCTGCCGGATCTGCTCGATCGCGGCGGGATCGCGTTCCTCGCCGGCCATCACCAGGGCCGGATCGCCGGGCAGCAATTGCTGGAGCGAAAAGATCAGCACCGACACGAAGAACAGTGTCGGCACGATCTGCGCGACGCGGTGGGCAAGGAAGTTCAGCATGGCCCCACGCGTTTCCCGGCTGATGCCGCGATCACTTGAACTTCAACCCGACCACGCGCACGAGGCCGTCGGGCATCTGCCGGTAGCCCTCGAGCTTCTTCGTGTGTGCGATCAGGAGCGTGCGATGATAGATGTAGATGATCGGCAGGTCGTCGAGCAGGATCTTGGTCAGCTTGGCGTAGATCGCCTTGCGCTCCTCGACATTGGACGTCGCCCGTCCGTCTTCCATCAGCTTGTCGGCCTCCGGATTCGCGTACACGCCGTCGTTCTGCGGTGCCTTGCTGCGCATGAAGATGTAGGAATTGCCGTCCGGATCGATGCGACCGCTCCAGTTGATCTGGAAGACCTGGAACTCGCCGGCCTGCGCCTGCTTGAACGTGGTCGCGAATTCGACGACGCGGACCTTGATGTCGAAGCCTGCTTCGGCGGCCATGGACTGCACGACCTGGGCGACGGCCTCGTACTCGGTGCCCTTTGGCACCATGTAGTCGACGGTGACGGGCAGGCTGACGCCGGCTTCCTTCAATAGTGCCTTGGCCTTGGCGACGTCGCGCCCCGGAATGGGGAAAGCCTTCTGATAGTATGGATGCGTCGGGCTGACCCATTGATTGCCCGGCGTGAACTCGCCGTTGAAGACGACCTGGTTGATGGCCTCGCGATCGATGGACAGGCTGAGTGCCTGGCGCACCTTCGCCGATTGGCTGAGTGGCCCCTTGGCCTTGTCGTTGCCGATGTTGATCGTCAGGCCCTGATAACCGAGCTCGGGCGCCGTCGACAGCACCAGCTTGGGATCGGCCCGGACGTCCTTGATGTCTGTGGCCAGCACGCGCTCGATCAGATCGAGTCCGCCGGACTTGAGGTTGGCGAGGCGCACCGTGGCGTCGACGATCGGCAGGAACACGACGCGATCGATATGGATGTTGTCCTTGTTCCAGTAGTCGGCGAACTTCTCGAACACCATGCGATCCTGCTGCACGCGTTCGACGAATTTATAAGGGCCGGCGCAGACCGGATGCAGGCCGAACTTGTCACCGGCCTCCTTCGCCGCCTTGGGCGAGACCATCATGCCGGAGCGGTCGGTGAGCTGGGCGATCAGGGGCGAGTACGGCGTCTTCAGCACCAGCTTGATGGTCAGGGGATCGACGACCTCGACATGGTCGACACTGGCGAGCTCGGATTTGCGGAATGAGGTCGGCAGCGTCATGTGACGCTCGATCGAGAATTTTGCGGCTTCGGCGTCCAGCGGCTCGCCATCGTGGAATCTGACGCCTGGCCGGAGCTTGATCGTCATCTCCTTGCCGTCGGCCGACGTCTCGTGGGACAGCGCGAGCTGCGGCACGATGTTGAGCTTCTCGTCGATGTCGAACAGCTTGTCGCAGAACGCGGAGAACACGATGCGGCCGACATAGGTGCGGCCGACGCTGGGGTCGAGGATATCAGGGTCTTCGGCGATCCCGATGCGAAGCGTGGTCTGAGCCTGGGCTGTGCCCACCAGCGACGTCAGCAAGGCCGACGCCAGGATTGTCAAACGCATAAAGCTCATCGCTCTCAACCTCTGTTTCACGTCTATGCGGGGTCCGTCCCCAACGAACTAACCCCGCCGGCGCGTGCTGCTTCCGGACCGCCGTTGAAGGCGGCAACCAATTTTTCAAGAACCGGCGAGAAACCGCCGTCCATGGGGACGATGGCCGCGGAGGAGGGCAGTTCCGACGTTCGGTGGCAAGCCGTTGCATGTCCGATGCCATCCGAGACAAGCTGAGGCATTTCGCTGCGGCAGCGGTCCACGACATAGGGACAGCGGGTGTGGAAGCGGCATCCCAGCGGCGGATTCAGCGCGCTGGGGACCTCGCCCTGGAGCACAATTCGGCTGCGCTTTGCCCGCGGTTTAGGCACGGGGATCGCAGACAGCAGCGCGCGGCTATAAGGGTGCCGGGGTGCGGCGAACAGCGCGTCCGCCTCCGCCGTCTCGACGATCTGGCCGAGATTCATCACCGCGACGTGGTCGGCGATGTGCTTGACCACGGCGAGGTCATGCGAAACGAAGATATAGGCGAGGCCGAGCCGGTCCTGCAGCTCGCGCAGCAGGTTGAGGATCTGCGAGCGGATCGAGACGTCGAGCGCCGAGACCGGCTCGTCGCAGATGATCAGCTTCGGCTCGACCGCGAGCGCGCGGGCAATGGCAACGCGCTGGCGCTGGCCGCCGGAGAATTCGTGCGGATAGCGCCGCGCCAGCCTTGGCTCCAGCCCGACCAGCCGCAAGATTTCCGCCACGCGCGCGCGCCGCTCTGCCGGTGGCACGAGATCGTGCAGCGCCAACGGTTCGGTCAGGATCTGGCCGACGGTCATGCGCGGATTGAGCGAGGCGTAGGGGTCCTGAAAGATGATCTGCGCTTCACGGCGGAAGGCCCGGAGCGCATAGGGATCAAGCGAGAGGAGATCGCGGCCGTCGAACCGGACCGTGCCTGCGTCCGGCTCGATCAGCCGCAGCACGAGGCGGCTGACGGTGGATTTGCCGCAGCCGGATTCGCCGACCAGCGCCAGCGTCTTTCCGGCGTCGAGCGAGAAGCTGACGCCATCGACCGCTTTCACATGTGCCAGCGGCCTGCCGAACAGCGAGCGCTCGGCGACGAAATGCTTGACCAGGCCTGTAACCTCGAGCAGAGCGGTCATCGTTCGTGATCCCCACGAAACTCAGCCTCGTGTCCCGGGCGCGGCGCAACGCGAAGTGTTGCGATGCTGAACCGGGACCCAGTCTGCCGCCATATGGGCTCCGGTTCAGCAGCGCACCACCGCGCCGCGCTTGTGCTGCGCTGCGCCCGGGGAACGGGAAGAGAGAACGAGGCCATCACGACACCAGGCGTTCGAGCGGCGCGCGGATGCAGCGCGAGAGGTGGTCGGGGCTGACTTCGATCAGCGGTGGCGGCGCTGTGGAGCAGGCGTCCAGCACGAACGGGCAGCGCGCGGCGAAGCGGCAGCCTGCCGGCGGCTGCGCCATGTTCGGAACCATACCCTCGATCGTCGCAAGCTGTTCGGCGCGATGGTCGAGCCGCGGGATCGAGCCGAGCAGGCCGACGGTGTAGGGGTGCTGCGGCACCGAGAACAATTCGTCGACCGGCGCGCGCTCGACGATCTCGCCGGCATACATCACCGCGACCTCGTCGCAGACCTCGGCCACCACGCCGAGATCGTGCGTGATCAGGATGATGGCGGCGCCGCTTGCCGCCTTCAACTCCCGCATCAGCTCCAGGATCTGGGCCTGCAAGGTGACGTCGAGCGCGGTGGTCGGCTCGTCCGCGATCAGCAGGCGCGGGTCGCAGGCCAGCGCCATCGCGATCATCACGCGCTGGCGCATCCCGCCGGAGAGCTTGTGCGGATATTCGTCGATCCGCCGCTCGGGCGAGGGGATGTGGACGCGGCGCAGCAGCTCGATCGCCCGCTCGCGCGCGCTTTTCCGCGAGCCGCCGCGGTGGCGCAAAATGGTCTCGATGATCTGGTCGCCGATGGTCAAGCTCGGATTGAGCGAGGTCATCGGCTCCTGGAAGATCATCGCGAGCCGGTTGCCGCGCAGATTGCGCAGGGTCTGGTCCGGCGTCTGCAAGAGATCGAGGCCGTCGAAGCGGATCGCGCCGGAAATTTCCGCGCTTTGCTTCGGCAGCAGGCCCATGATCGCCAGCGAGGTCACGCTCTTCCCGCAGCCGGATTCGCCGACGAGGCCGAGCGTCGCGCCGTTGGCGACGCTGAGATCGACGCTGTCGACCGCGTGGGTGATGCGGCCGTCGTCGCCGTGGAAGCGGATGCGAAGGTCCCTGATCTCGATGAGAGGGCTCGAACTCATGATTGCCTTGCACGCGCTGCTTGGATGCTGGCGTCAATGACGCTGCGGTCGGTGTTGCCGGCCGGGTTCCGTCGCGTCGGCATGGAATCGCGAAAATGCACCCAGAGCTCGTGGCTGACGTGTTCGAGTCGCTCGAGCTCGCCGAGCGGATCGGGATGGTCGTCGGCGCGAATGTCCAGCGCCGGCCATTCCTCCTCGCCGTGGATCAACAGCGCGGCGGACTGCTTGCCGCGCTTGTCGCCGCCGGCGGCTTCCCCGGCGCGCATTGCGGCGAGCAGGCGGCGCGGGAAGGGCAGGCTGTTATTGGCGATATAGGTCTTTGCGGTCTCGTCGAGCACGTCGGCGCCGGCCAGCATGTTGCCGGCGATGGAAAAGCCGCTGCCTGCGATGTGCCCGCACCAGTCGACGCAGTCGCGCCCGGTATGCGCGGCGATCTCGCCGCTCGAATCCATGATGTGGATCTGACGGCTCTCGCGGCCATCATCGGTCGCGAGCAGCGCGGCCAGCACGTCGTGCGCATTGAGGCCTTCCCGCAGCAGCCTGACCCCGTCGATGCCGTAATAGGGATTGACGAAGGCCTGCGTCGCGATGGCGCCGACGCCGGCGGTAATATACGGCACGCGTGCGCCGACGGCGAAGAAGCGGGTCGCAACGGCGATGCCGAACTGGCCGGTGGCAGGGTCTCGCGCGATGATCGACCAGGTCATGTGCTGCCTTCAGCGTCCCGCGGCGTAACCTTGCATGCCGCGCGGATTGGCGGCGGCGCGCCGGCGCCGACCCACGCGCGAGGCTGCGGTGAGGCGGCCTTCGGACCAATCGGGGCCGACCTCGACGATGTGTCCGCGCTCGCGCAGATTCTCGATCGTCGCCTTGGGCACGCGGTTCTCGACCACGAGCACGCCGGGCCGCGCGGTACGCGGCCAGAACGAGATCGGGAAATGCTCGGAATGCCAGGCCGGCGCGTCGATCGCTTCCTGCAGATTGAGATTGCAATGGACGTGGCGCAGGAAGAACTGGGTGATCCACTGATCCTGCTGATCACCGCCGGGCGAGCCCCAGGCGAGATACGGCTCGCCGTCACGGAGCGCCATGGTCGGCGACAGCGTGGTGCGGGGCCGCTTGCCCGGCGCAAGCGCGGCCGGATGGTCTTCTTCCAGCCAAAACATCTGGGCGCGGCTGCCGAGGCAGAAGCCCAGTTCGGGAATGATGGGCGACGATTGCAGCCAGCCGCCCGACGGCGTCGAGGACACCATATTGCCGTCCCGGTCGATGATGTCGAAATGCACGGTGTCGCCCCGCACTTCACCAAAGCGCCCCACAGTCGGCTCGCCGGCACCGAGCGCGCCGACGGCCTCGCGTTGGCCTTCGGCACGGCGCAGCTTGACGACGCCGCCAAAGCCCTCGACCGCGCCGGGGCGAAAGTCGAGCGACGCCTTGTCGGTGACGAGCTTGCGACGCTCGTCGTTGTAGGCATCCGACAGCAGCGTCCCGATCGGGATCTCGTTGAATTTGGGGTCGCCGTAGAATTTTTCGCGATCGGCAAAGGCGAGTTTTGCGCATTCGATCTGGAGGTGAATGAACTCAGGCCCGGTCGGGTCGAGCCCGTCGAGGGCAAAGCCCTTCAGCAGCGCGAGCTGTTGCAGCGTCACCGGACCCTGGCTCCAGACGCCGGCTTTGCAGACGGTGTAGCGGCCATAATCGTAGGTGAGCGGCGCCTCGACCGTCGGCTGCCAGCGCGCCATGTCGTCGGCAGAGAGCACGCCGCGATGCGGCGAGCCGCTGACGTCCATCACCTCTTGGGTCCGGCAGAACTTGTCGATGGCTTCGGCGACGAAGCCTTGCGACCAGGATTTGCGCGCGCGCTCGATTTCGGCATCGCGGCCACCGCCGCCGCTTTCAGCTTCGTTCAGGATCCGTGCATAGGTCGCGGCCAGCGTCTCGTTGGTAAAGAGAGTGCCGGGCTTCGGTACCTCGCCGTTCGGCAGGTAGACGGCGGCGGAGGTCGGCCAGTGCTTGCGGAACAGTTGCTCGACGGTCTGGATCGTGGCGCAGGCGCGCTCGACCAGCGGATAGCCGTCGCGCGCATAGGAAATCGCGGGCTCCAGCACGTCGCGCACGCGCATCGTGCCGTAATCGCGCAGCAGCATCATCCAGGATTCGAAGGTGCCGGGGACGCAGGCCGCGAGCAGGCCGGTGCCGGGCACCATGTCGAGGCCCTCGCTCTTGTAGTGCGCGATGGTGGCGCGTGCCGGTGCCGGGCCCTGGCCGCAGATCACCTCGGTGCGGCCGCGCTTGACGTCATGGACGATGACAGGCACGTCGCCGCCGGGGCCGTTGAGATGCGGCTCGACCACCTGCAGCGTGAAGGCGGTGGCGACACCGGCGTCGAAGGCATTGCCGCCCTTCTCCAGGATGGCCATGCCGACGGCGGTCGCGATCCAGTGCGTGGTGGCGACGACCCCGAACGTGCCTTCGATCTCGGGGCGGGTCGTGAACGGATCCGGATTGACGATGCTGGCCATGGATTACCTCATTTGCGGCGCGCGCAATTGATCACAGGCGATGCCGCACGGCCAATGCGCTGCCGGCATGGCACGCGCGCGTCACGCCGGCACCGGCGCGGTGTTGACGGCGTGGCAGGCGACGCCGTCGATCAGTTCCGGCGTTTCCTTGCGGCAGAGATCGAACGCCAGCGGGCAGCGCGGATTGAAGGCGCAGCCGGGCGGCGGATTGATCGGGTTCGGGATCTCGCCCTTCACCGGAATGCGCTGGCGGCCGCTCATGGCAAGATCAGGCACGGCGCCCAGCAGCATCTTGGTGTAGGGCATGCGGGGACGTGCGAACAACTCCTTGCCTTCAGCGATCTCGACGATGCGGCCGAGATACATCACGCCGACGCGGCTCGCCATGTGACGGACCACGGCGAGGTTGTGGCTGATGAACATGTAGGTCAGGCCGAACTTGTCCTGGAGGTCGCGCATGAGGTTGAGGATCTGCGCCTGCACGGAGACGTCGAGCGCCGAGGTCGGCTCGTCGCAGACGATGAACTCGGCATCGGAGGCGAGCGCCCGCGCGATTGCGATGCGCTGGCGCTGGCCGCCGGAGAATTCGTGCGGAAACTTCAACCGGTCGTCGGGATGCAGGCCGACGAGGCTGAGCAGCTCGCCGACGCGCGCCTGGATGTCGCGCTCGCCCTGGATCAGGTCGAAGGCGCGGATCGGCTCGGAGATGATGGCATCGACGCGGAAGCGCGGGTTCAGGCTCGCATATGGATCCTGGAAGATCATCTGGATGCGGCGGCGCAGCTTCCTGCGCGCCGGCGCCTGCCGCGGATCCGTCATCGAGACGCCGTCGATCAAGACATCGCCGGAGCTCGGCGGCAGCAGTCCCACGACCATCCGCGCCACCGTGGTCTTGCCCGAGCCGGACTCGCCGACCAGCGCAAACGTCTCGCCCTTCCTGATATCGAAGGTGACGTGATCGACCGCCTTGAGATATTCCAGATGCCCGCCTTCGAGCACGCGGTTGAGCCAGGGCTTCGAGACGTCGAACACGCGGCGCAGATTTGTGGCCTGGACGAAGGAAGCGCTCATGCCGCGCTCTCCGCCGGCACGTTGTCATAGAGATGGCAGGCGACCGATTGCGCACCGCGCGGCAGCGGCTCGGGTCGATCGACACGACAGCGGTCGAACGCGAACTCGCAGCGCGGGTTGAACGAGCAGCCGCGGGGGATCGCCGACAGCCGCGGCATCGAGCCGGGAATCTGCATGAGACGCTTGTCGTCGCCGGCCAGCGTCGGGATCGCGCCCATCAAGCCCTTGGCATAGGGATGCAGTGGATTTCTGACGACATCCTGCACCGGGCCGATCTCGGCGACACGGCCGGCATACATCACGGCGACGCGGTCGGAGGTCTCCGCGATCACGCCCATGTCGTGCGTCACCAGCATCACGGCGGTGCCGTGGTCGCGGCCGAGCCGCTTGATCAGCGAGATGATCTGCGCCTGCACGGAGACGTCGAGCGCGGTGGTCGGCTCGTCCGCGATGATCAGCTCGGGCTCGGCGCAGATCGCCAGCGCAATGACGACGCGCTGGCGCATGCCGCCGGAGAATTCGTGCGGGTAGCCGTCGATGCGCTTTTCCGGCGCGGGAATGCCGACCTCGGCAAGCAGGTCGATGGCGCGGCGGCGGGCGGCCGTCTCGGATAGATTCAGGTGAGTTCGGATCGTCTCGATGATCTGGTCACCGACCCGATAGAGTGGATTGAGCGAGGTGAGGGGGTCCTGGAAGATCATGCCGATCCGCTTTCCCCGGATGCGGCGCATCTCCTCCGGCGGCAGATTGTCGATGCGCAGGCCGGCGAGGCGGACCTCGCCGCCCGCGATCCGGCCGGGCGGGTCGATCAGGCCGATCACGGCGAGGCCGGTGACCGATTTGCCGGCGCCGGATTCGCCGACCACGCCCAGCACTTCGCCCTTGGCGATGTCGAAGGAGACGCCGTCGATGGCGCGCAGCGTGCCGCGGCGTGAGGCGAACTCCACCTGAAGGTTGCGGACGGAGAGGATGGGCTCGGTCATGGGTGGGGCGCTCTTGTCGAAGTTTTGCTCATCGGAGCTTCGGGTTGAGCGCGTCGCGCAGCCAGTCGCCGAGCAGGTTGATCGACAGGATCAGCCCGGCCAGCGCGATGCCGGGGAAAGCGACGATCCACCATTCGCCCGCGAACAGATAATTGTTGCCGATGCGGATCAGCGTGCCGAGCGAGGGCATGGTGTCGGGCAGGCCGACGCCGAGGAAGGACAGCGTCGCCTCGGTGATGATGGCCAGCGCGAGGTTGATGGTGGCGATGACCAGGATCGGGCCCATCGTGTTCGGCAGCACGTGCCGCAGCATGATCTTTGGCGCGGGCAGGCCGATCAGCTGCGCGGCGGCCACGTAGTCCTTGTTCTTCTCGACCATCACGGAGCCGCGCACCGTCCTTGCATATCCCACCCAGAAACTCAGGCCGATCGAAATCACCAGCACCACCAGCATGCTGGTGGCATCCAGACGGTTGCCGAGGATCGATTTGGCGATGCCATTGACCAGCAGCGCGATCAGAATGGCGGGAAAGGTCAGTTGCACGTCGGCGATCCGCATGATCACGCCATCGACCGCGCCGCCGAAATAGCCGGCGATCAGGCCGAGGGCGATGCCGAGCGCGCCGGCGAAGACCACGCCGGCGACGCCGACGGCGAGCGAGATGCGCATCCCGTAGAGGATGGCGGAGAACACGTCGCGGCCCTGCTCGTCGGTGCCGAGCAGGAACGGGCTTTGGCCGTCGGCGGTCCAGAGCGGCGAGATGCGCGAGTTCATCAACTGGAGCTGCGCCGGATCGAACGGGTTCTGCACCGCGAGCGCCGATGCAAAGATCGCGAGCAGGAAGAGCAGCACGGTAATGGCCGCCGCCGCCATGGTCAGCTTGGAGCGGCGGAACGAATAGAAGATGTCGCTGTCGAGGGCGCGGCTGAGCCAGCTGCGACCGGCATGCGCGAGCGGCGCGCTCTGCTTGTCGGAATTGGAGGCGACGGCGTCGGACATGCAGGGGCCTTATGTAGCGCGGCCGACGGTCGCGCGCAGGCGCGGATCGACAACGGTGTAGAGGATGTCGACCACCAGATTGATGGTGACGAAGATCAGCGAGACCATCAGCAGGTAGGCGGCCATGATCGGGATATCGACGTTTTGCACGGCCTGCACGAACAGGAGTCCCATGCCCGGCCATTGGAACACGGTTTCGGTGATGATCGAAAATGCAATAACCGAGCCAAACTGAAGACCGGCCACGGTGATCACGGGAATCAGCGTGTTCTTCAGCGCGTGGCCGAAATGGATGGCGCGGGTGGTCAGCCCGCGGGCGCGGGCGAAGCGGATATAGTCGGTTCGCAGCACTTCCAGCATCTCCGCGCGCACCAGCCGCATGATCAGGGTCATCTGGAACAGGCCGAGCGTGATCGAGGGCATGATCAATGCCTTCAGTCCCGACAGCGTGAGCAGGCCCGTGCTCCACCAACCGAGCTTGATCACCTCGCCGCGGCCGAACGAGGGCAACCAGCCCAATGTCACCGCGAACAGATAGATCAGGAGAATGCCGATCAGGAAAGTCGGCAACGAGATGCCTACAAGCGAAACCGCCTGGAATAATTTGGCCAGCACGGTGTCGCGCCTCAGCGCCGAATAGACGCCCATCAGGATGCCGAACACCATCGCAAACACGGTGGCGCAGATCGCAAGTTCCAGCGTGGCCGGCATACGTTCCATCAACAGCGTCGAGACCGGCTGGCGGAACTGGTAGGAGACGCCGAACTTGAATTGCGCGGCGTCGGCGAAATAGCGCACGAACTGCACCGGCACGGGATCGTCGAGGCCGAGCGACTTGCGCACGGCTTCGCGTTCGGCCGCCGATGTGTCGATCGAGACGATCTGGTTGACGGGGTCGCCGGCGAAACGGAACATCGAGAAGGCGATGATGCCGACGGCGAACATGACGCCGATGGCCTGAACGGCGCGGCGAAGAGTGAAAGCGAGCATGCCTTCCACTATCCTTGGGTGTGCGTGCGGTCGACGTCTTTGTCAGCCGGAAAAGGAAAGGTCCCGGATGCCTGACGCCGCCGGGACCTCGTGTTCAACTGGTGCTATTCCTTCTTGGTCGCCCAATGGAACATGACCAGATTGTCGGCGCGCTGCGGCAGGTTGACCTTTTTCGATACGCCCCAGGCCAGCGCCTGCTGGTGCAGCGGGATGTAGGACCAGTCCTTGTTGCCGATTTCGTAGGCCTGCTTGATCAGCTGGTTGCGCTTGGCGGTATCGGTTTCGACCAGCACCTTGTCGGTGATGGCGTCGAACTCCTTGTTGCAGTAGCCGCCGAGATTGGCCTCGCCGCGTGAGGATTTCGCATCGTCGCGGCAGCCCATGATGTCGTAGAGCACGTTGTGGGAGTCCATCGTGCTCGGCGTCCAGCCCAGGAGGTAGAACGAGGTCTGGTAGCCGCCCTGCTTCAACACCTTGGCGAAGTACTGCGCCTTCGGTTGCGCCAGCAGATTGATCTTGACGCCGATGCGGGCAAGCATGCCGACGACGGCCTGGCAGATCGCGGCGTCGTTGACGTAACGGTCGTTCGGACAATCCATCGTGACCTCGAAGCCATCGGGATAGCCGGCTTCGGTGAGGAGCTTCTTGGCTCCATCGGGGTCGAATTTCGGCCGCGTGAACTCCTTGGACAGCACGAACAACTCCGGAGCGATCATCAGCGCCGATGGCGTCGACAGCTCGCGCATCACGCGCTTCTTGATCAGCTCGATGTCGATCGCCTTGTAGAAGGCTTCACGGACGCGGACGTCCTTGAACGGGTTCTTGCCCTTGATGTTGGAGTAGAGCAGCTCGTCGCGCATCTGATCGAAGCCGATGAAGATGGTGCGCAGCTCCGGCCCCTTCAGCACCTGGGCGTTGGGGCTGGAATCGACGCGGGAGATGTCCTGGATCGGCACCGGCTCGATGACGTCGACTTCGCCCGAGAGCAGCGCAGCGACACGGGTGGCGTCCGAAGCGATCGGGGTGAAGACGATCTCTTTCAGGTTACCCTCGACCTTGCCCCAGTAATTGGGGTTGGCCTTGAAGACCGTCTTCACGCCGGGCTGATGGCTTTCGATGGTGAACGGACCGGTGCCGTTCTCGTGGAGCGAGGCGTAGCTCGGCGTGGTCGCCGCCACCGGCGTCGGATCGACGACGTTGTTCTCCTCGGCCCATTTCTTGTCCATGATGTACCAGACATCCCACGAGTTATGCAGGATGGGATTGGGCGAGGGCAGCACGAAATCGACGGTGTAGTCGTCGACCTTGACGACCTTGACGTCGGGCGCAAGGCGGGTCTGCATATTGGACCCTTTCTTGCGGACGCGATCGGCGGAGAATACGACGTCGTCGGCGGTGAAGGGGTCGCCGTTGTGGAATTTCACGCCCTTGCGCAAATGGAAACGCCAGCGGGTCGGCTCCGGAGTTTCCCAGCTTTCCGCCAGCGCCGGAATGATCTTGAGGTCCTTGTCGCGCGCGGTGAGGCCTTGATAGACGTGACCGAGATGGGCGTGGGTGGTGCTTTCGTTGAGCGTATAGGGATCGAGGGATTTCAGGTCACCCTGGTTGGCATAACGCAGCGTCTGGCTCGACGCCGGCGCGACCGTCAACGCAAGCGTACCGGCGAGCGTCGCCGCAAACAGACTTCGACCGACTGACATTCTTGACCCTCTCCACTCTGCCGTGCCGATGATTTTTGATTGTTCGGCAGGGCTGATTGATCCATGTTGCCCAGAGTTCTCGACCGGTGCAAGCGCCATTCCAGCAAGGAACGCGCCAAGTTGCACCGCTGTGCAGCAATGCTGACCGTGCCGCCCGGCATGGAGGACCGCGTCTTTCGACTTTGGTTGACTATATCGGCGGATTGCGGGACGGGGCATGTCGCGCCTGCATCAGGTCGCTTGCGTCGCACCACAACTCGCGGCGATACTGCCGACAGGCTGCTCGAATCTCATCCGGAGGGGACATGAAAGTTAATATCGAAATCGACTGCACCCCCCTCGAGGCCCGCCAGTTCTTCGGTTTGCCTGACGTGGGACCGATGCAGACGGCGGTGATGGACAAGCTGCAGCAGCAGGTGCTCAGCAACATCGAGAAGGTCTCGCCGGAATCGCTGATCCAGAGCTGGTTCACCTTCGATCCCAAGATCGCGGAGCGGTTTCAGGACATGTTCGTCACGATGGCGGGCCTCGGCGGCACGCGCAGCAGCGACAAGAAGAAATAATGCCGTCCGGGCCAGACGGGCGGCAGGCCCCGGGCGGGCTTCGTCCGCCGGGCCTCGCCCTGCTGCTTGCAGAAGCGCGCGGCCTGTTCGAGCTCAATGCAAGCCTGTTGCTGTCGCCGATCCTGATGCGAGCGCCGAGGGGCGATGGCCATCCGGTGCTGGCGCTGCCGGGCTTTCTCGCCAGCGACCTCTCGATGGTGCCGATGCGGCGCTATCTCAGCGAGCTCGGCTATGAGGCACAGGCTTGGCGGATGGGCCGCAATCTCGGCGGCCTCGGGCGGATGCGGGACGCCCTGCGCGCCCGTCTCGCCGAGATCCATCGCGCGAGCGGACGCAAGGTCAGCCTGGTCGGGTGGAGCCTCGGCGGCGTCTATGCCCGAGATCTCGCGCTGTGGGCACCCGACATGGTTCGCTATGTCATCACGCTCGGCAGCCCGTTTGCCAACGACGTGCGGGCGACCAACGCGACGCGGCTCTACGAGGCGCTGTCCGGCGAACGGGTCGAGGATCTTGCTGAGGCGCGCGAGGCGATCGCCGGCGATCTGCCGGTGCCGGCGACGTCGATCTATTCGCGAGCCGACGGGGTCGTGAACTGGCGGACCTGCCTGCTCCGTCCCTCCGATCGTGCCGAGAACATCGAGGTGCTCCTGGCGAGCCATATCGGGCTCGGGGTGAACCCCGCGGCGCTATGGGCCGTGGCGGACCGGCTGGCGCAACCGGAAGGGGAATTCTCGCCATTTGACCGGGCAGGGCCGTTTGCCATTGCATATGCCCCGCCGGAACAGGCAATATCGGCCTGACGAGAAGCGCCAGAAGGCGCCCGTCAAATTGTTGCGGGAGGGAATTATGGCTGACGGTAAGAAGCTGTCGTCGCTGGACGCGTCGTTTCTCTATCTGGAAACGCCGGAGATGCCGATGCATGTCGGGAGCATGGCGATCTTTCGCCTGCCCGACGATTACAAGGGCGACTTCTTCGAAGACTTCAAGGCGATGATCGTCTCGCGCCTGCACATCGCGCCGATCCTGAAGGCGCGGCTGGAGAAGGCGCCGCTCGACATCGATCATCCCTCCTGGGTCGAGGACGATCAGTTCGACATCGACCGTCACATCTTCCGCGCCAGCCTGCCGCAACCGCGCGACCGCGCCACGCTCGAGCGCATCGTCGGCTGGATGCACGCCAAGCTGTTGAACCGCGCCCGCCCGCTCTGGGAGTTCTACGTGTTCGAGAGCATGAAGGACAACGAGGTCGGGCTCTATTCCAAGATGCACCATGCCGCCATCGACGGCGGCGCCGGTGCGGCGCTGACCAACATGATCTACGATATCTCGCCGATCCCACGGAAGGTCGATCCGCCAGCGGCTGGCAGCAAGCCGGGACAGGAGCCGCGTGACATCGCGGCGAACCTGCTGGATTCCTACCAGCAGCTGTTCAACCAGCCGCTCGACGCCGGCAAGGCCGCTCAGAACCTGCAACTGCCGCGTACCGGCAAGAGCGACATCGGCTCGATCCTGTTCGACAACGCGATGTACCAGATCGAGAGCGCGGTGCGCTTTGCCGGCAATATCCCGACCATGGTCAAGAGCGTCTCCGAGGTGCTCGGCAAAGTCTCCGATCCCAAGTCGCGCGAGAGCCTCGCCAGCATGGTGTCGCCGCCGACCATGCTGAACAAGACCATCTCCTCGGAGCGAAGCTTTGCCGGCGTGTCGATCCCGCTGTCGCGGGCGAAGGCGCTGGCCAAGCAGGCCGGCGGCAAGCTCAACGACGTCGTGCTGGCGCTCGCCTCCGGCGTGGTCCGGCGTTACCTGAAGGAGTACAGCACGCTACCGGCGAAATCGCTGACCGCGGCGGTGCCGATCTCGCTGCGCGAGGAGGGCAACACCGAGGCCAACAACCAGGTGTTCGGCATGATCTGCGCGATCGCGACCAACATCGACGATCCCAAGGCGCGGCTGGAAGCCATCATCGCGCAATCGACCAAGTCCAAGGAGATGTCGCATCCCTTGCGCGCGCTGATGCCCCAGGTCTCCAACATCTCGATGCTGGGCGCGCCGATCATGGTGCAGATCCTGGCGCTGCTCTATAGCCGCTCGAACCTGTCGGACGTGCTGCCGCCGGCCGCCAACATCACTGTGTCCAACGTGCCCGGGCCGCGGCAGACGCTTTATGCGGCCGGCGCGGAGCTATTGCACATCTTCCCGGTGTCGATCTCGACGCACGGGCAGGCGCTCAACATCACCGTGCAGAGCTACCGCGACCAGCTCGATTTCGGCTTCATCGTCGGCGCCAACATCATTCCGCATGTGCAGGTGATGTGCGACATGCTGCCGGAGGAGTTTGCCGCTTTGGAGGCGGCCTACGCGCCGCCGGCGACCGACATCAAGGGCGCTGCGGAATAGGAATCTCGTGATGATTGACATGCCGCCGCTCAAGTTCGCGACGACGAACGGAATCCGCATGGGCTATTACGAGGCGGGCCCGGCCGACGACAAGCCGCCGATCGTGCTGTGCCACGGCTGGCCCGAGCTCGCCTTTTCCTGGCGTCACCAGATCAAGGCGCTGAGCGAGGCCGGCATCCGGGTGATCGCGCCGGACCAGCGCGGCTATGGCGCGACCGACCGGCCCGAGCAGGTCGAGGATTACGACATGGAGCATTTGACCGGCGATCTCGTCGGGCTGCTCGATCATCTCAACATCGAGAAGGCCATCTTCGTCGGTCACGATTGGGGTGGCTTCGTCGTCTGGCAGATGCCGCTGCGGCACCCCTCGCGCGTTGCCGGTGTCGTCGGCGTCAACACCCCGCATTGGGACCGCTCGCCGATCGATCCCATTGCGCTGTTCCGCCAGCGCTTCGGCGACCAGATGTACATCGTCCAGTTCCAGGATCCGGCGCGCGAGCCGGACAAGATCTTCGGCAGCCGCGTCGAGCAGACGTTTGACGCCTTCATGCGCAAGCCGCTGGCCCGGCCGCCGGCGAAGCCGGAAGAGCCGCCGATCGCCGGCGTCGGCGCCTCGGCAAAAACCAATCTGGCCTTCCCGCAGATGATCGCGGCCTATGACGCCAAGGTCGATCCGCGCACGCCGATCCTGTCGGCCGACGAGAAGAAGGTGTTCGTCGACACGTTTACGAAGACCGGCTTCACCGGCGGCATCAACTGGTATCGCAACTTCACGCGCAACTGGGAGCGCGCGAAGGGGCTGGATCATCACGTCCATGTGCCGTCGCTGATGATCATGGCCGAGAACGATGCCGTGCTGCCGCCCTCGGCGGCCGACGGCATGGAGAAGCTGATCGGCGATCTCGAGAAGTATCTGGTGAAGGACAGCGGCCATTGGACGCAGCAGGAGAAGCCGGAAGAGGTCAGCGCCAAGCTGATCGAATGGCGTAGAAGGCGGTTTGGGTGACGACGCAGTCGTCATCCCGGGGCGATGCGTAGCGTCGAACCCGGGATCTCGAGATTCCGGGTCTGGTCCTTCGGACCATCCCGGAATGACGCAAGGCAGGGGAAACGCACGTCAATGTCATCCAAGAATCGTCTGGACCCGATCCCGCATCCGCCGACCAAGCCCGTGGTCGGCAACATGCTGTCGCTGGACTCGGCAGCCCCCGTTCAGCATCTGACCCGGCTCGCCAAGGAACTCGGTCCGATCTTCTGGCTCGACATGATGGGCTCGCCGATCGTGGTCGTGTCAGGCCACGATCTCGTCGACGAGCTCTCCGACGAGAAGCGTTTCGACAAGACGGTGCGCGGCGCGCTGCGGCGCGTGCGCGCGGTCGGCGGCGACGGCCTGTTCACGGCCGATACCAAAGAGCCGAACTGGAGCAAGGCGCACAACATCCTGCTGCAGCCGTTCGGCAACCGCGCCATGCAGTCCTATCATCCGAGCATGGTCGATATCGCCGAGCAGCTCGTCCAGAAATGGGAGCGGCTCAACGCGGACGACGAGATCGACGTCGTCCACGACATGACGGCGCTGACGCTGGACACCATCGGCCTGTGCGGTTTCGAGTACCGCTTCAACTCGTTCTACCGGCGCGACTACCATCCCTTTGTCGAGTCGCTGGTGCGCTCGCTCGAAACCATCATGATGACGCGCGGCCTGCCGTTCGAGCAGCTCTGGATGCAGAAGCGGCGCAAGACGCTCGCCGAAGACGTCGCCTTCATGAACAAGATGGTCGACGAGATCATTGCCGAGCGCCGCAAGAGCGCGGAAGGGATCGACGACAAGAAGGACATGCTCGCGGCGATGATGACCGGCGTAGATCGTTCGACCGGCGAGCAGCTCGACGACGTCAACATCCGCTACCAGATCAACACGTTCCTGATCGCGGGCCACGAGACCACCAGCGGCTTGCTGTCCTACACGCTCTATGCGCTGCTCAAGCATCCGGAGATCCTCAAGAAGGCCTATGACGAGGTCGATCGCGTCTTCGGCCCCGACGTCAACGCGAAGCCGACCTATCAGCAGGTGACGCAGCTCACCTACATCACGCAGATCCTGAAAGAGGCGCTGCGGCTTTGGCCGCCCGCGCCGGCCTATGGCATCTCGCCGCTGAAGGACGAGACGCTCGGCGGCGGCAAGTACAAGCTTCGCAAGGGCACGTTCACGACGATCCTGGTGACGGCGCTGCATCGCGATCCCAGCGTCTGGGGTCCGAATCCGGATGCGTTCGATCCCGAGAATTTCAGCCGCGAAGCGGAAGCCAAGCGGCCGGTCAATGCCTGGAAGCCGTTCGGCAACGGCCAGCGCGCCTGCATCGGCCGCGGCTTTGCCATGCACGAGGCCGCGCTCGCGCTCGGCATGATCCTGCAGCGCTTCAAGCTGATCGATCACCAGCGCTACCAGATGCACCTGAAGGAAACCCTGACGATGAAGCCGGAAGGCTTCAAGATCAAGGTGCGTCCGCGCGCCGATCGCGAGCGTGGCGCCTATGGCGGACCTGTCGCGGCTACGTCTTCGGCGCCAAAGGCACCGCGTCAGCCGACCGCGCGGCCCGGCCACAACACGCCGATGCTGGTGCTGTACGGCTCCAATCTCGGCACCGCCGAGGAACTCGCGACGCGCATGGCCGATCTCGCCGAGATCAACGGCTTTGCGGTGCATCTCGGCCCGCTCGACGACTACGTCGGCAAGCTGCCGCAGGACGGCGGCGTTCTGATCATCTGCGCCTCCTACAACGGCGCGCCGCCCGACAACGCGACGCAGTTCGTCAAATGGCTCGGCGGCGATCTGCCGAAGGATGCTTTCGCCAATGTGCGCTATGCCGTGTTCGGCTGCGGCAACAGCGACTGGGCTGCGACCTATCAATCGGTCCCGCGCCTGATCGACGAGCAGTTGTCGGCGCATGGCGCGCGCGCGGTCTATCCGCGCGGCGAGGGCGATGCGCGCAGCGATCTCGACGGCCAGTTCCAGAAATGGTTCCCGGCGGCGGCCCAGGTCGCGACCAAGGAATTCGGCATCGACTGGAACTTCACCCGCACCGCCGAGGACGATCCGCTCTATGCGATCGAGCCGGTCGCGGTGAGCGCCGTCAACACCATCGTCGCGCAGGGCGGCGCGGTGGCGATGAAGGTGCTCGCCAACGACGAGCTTCAGAACAAGAGCGGGCTCAATCCGTCGGAGCGCTCGACGCGCCACATCGAGGTGCAACTGCCGTCCAACGTCAGCTACCGGGTCGGCGATCATTTGAGTGTCGTCCCGCGCAACGATCCGACGCTGGTGGACTCAGTCGCCCGCCGCTTCGGCTTCCTGCCGGGCGACCAGATCAGGCTGCAGGTCGCCGAGGGGCGCCGCGCACAGTTGCCGGTGGGAGACGCCGTGTCGGTCGGCCGCCTGCTCAGTGAGTTCGTCGAGCTGCAGCAGGTGGCGACGCGCAAGCAGATCCAGATCATGGCGGAGCACACCCGCTGCCCGGTCACCAAGCCGAAGCTGCTGGCCTTCGTCGGCGAGGAGGCTGCGCCGCTCGAGCGTTACCGCAATGAGATTCTCGCCAGACGCAAATCGGTGTTCGACCTGCTGCTGGAATATCCGGCCTGCGAATTGCCGTTCCACGTCTATCTGGAAATGCTCTCGCTGCTGGCGCCGCGCTATTACTCGATCTCGTCCTCGCCGTCGGTCGACCCGGCGCGCTGCAGCGTCACGGTCGGCGTGGTCGAAGGGCCGGCCGCCTCCGGCCGCGGCACCTACAAGGGCATCTGCTCGAACTACCTCGCCAACCGGCGCGCCGGCGATGCGATCTACGCCACCGTACGCGAGACCAAGGCCGGCTTCCGTCTGCCCGACGATTCGTCTGTGCCCATCATCATGATCGGCCCCGGCACGGGACTTGCGCCGTTCCGCGGCTTCCTCCAGGAGCGCGCCGCGCGCAAGGCGAAGGGCGCCACCCTCGGACCCGCGATGCTGTTCTTCGGCTGTCGTCATCCCGACCAGGATTTTCTCTACGCGGACGAGCTGAAGGCGCTGGCGGCAAGCGGCATCACCGAGCTGTTCACGGCGTTCTCGCGCGGGGACGGACCGAAGACCTATGTGCAGCACGTGCTCGCCGCGCAGAAGGACAAGGTCTGGCCTTTGATCGAGCAGGGCGCGATCATCTATGTCTGCGGCGACGGCGGCAAGATGGAGCCGGACGTGAAGGCGGCACTGGTCGCGATCCACCGCGAGAAGAGCGGCCGCGACGCCGCCGTCAGTGCGCGCTGGATCGAGGAAATGGGCGCGAAGAACCGCTACGTGCTGGACGTCTGGGCGGGAGGGTGACTGTCTTCCCGGTCGTGCTAAACCTCTGGCATGATTCCCTGGGAAAAAATCGACACCGCCAAAATCCCCGGCTCCGACGAAGAGCTCCGCCTGATGCGGCGGGGCAAGGAGTTTTCCATCAAGCTCGGCACCAACGAGCTGATGAACAACCGCCTGTCGGGCTCGGAAGCTGCGCTCGCGACGCTTGCAGCGAAGCAGATCGAGAAAGTCGCCAAGCCCGTCGTCCTGATCGGCGGCCTCGGAATGGGCTTTACGCTGCGTGCAGCGCTCACCGTGCTTGGAGCCAAGTCAAAGATTGTGGTCTCCGAGTTGGTCCCCGCGGTGGTCACGTGGGCGCGGGGCCCGATGGCGGAGGTGTTCGGCGACAGCCTCGACGATGCCAGGGTCAGCATTCGGGAAACCGACGTCGGCGAAATCATCCGGGCGCAGCGGACGGCTTTCGACGCCATTCTCCTCGACGTCGACAACGGGCCGGAGGGACTGACCCGCAAGGGCAATGATGCGCTCTATAGTTCGAGCGGGCTGAAGGCGGCGAAGACGGCGCTGCGGCCGGGCGGCGTGCTCGCGGTCTGGTCGTCGGGACCCAACCCGGCCTTCACCAAGCGACTTCGCAGCGCCGGTTTCGACGTCAACGAGGTCAATGTCCGCGCGACCGGCAGGGGCGGCGGTGCGCGCCATGTGATCTGGATGGCGAAGAAGAGTTAAGCTGCCTGCGCCGCCGCGCCATGCGCGTGCTTGTCGATGGCGCCGATGATCTCAGGCCAGAACCGCATCGGCAGTGCATGGCCCATACCGTCGATCATCAACAATCTTGCGTTCGGGATTGACGCCGCCGTGTCCTTGCCGCCCTCAGGCCGCACCAAGGGATCGACGGTACCGTGGATCACGAGCGTCGGCGTCTGCACGGCATGCAGCCGCTCCTTGCGGCTGCCGGACGCGAGCACCGCGCGGAGCTGGCGGCCGACGCCGGCCGGATTGAGCCCGCGCGCGAACACGCGCTCGGCGCGTTCAGGGTCGAGCGCTTCCTCTTCCGGAAAATGTCCGGCGCGCAACACCTTCCAGGTCTGGCCGTAGCGGACGATGAACTCTTCCTTGCTGCGCGGCGGCGGCGCCATCAGCATTGCGGCGGCCTCGCGCGTCGGCGGCGGTACGCGCGGATTTCCTGTCGTCGACATGATCGAGGTCAGCGAACGCACGCGGTGCGGAAACGACAGCGTGACCTCCTGCGCGATCATGCCGCCCATGGACGCCCCGACCAGATGCGCCGATCTGATGCCGAGCGCATCCATCAGCCCGACCGTGTCTTTCGCCATGTCGATCAGCTTGTAGGTCGCGGCGACGGGAATCCTGAGGAAGCGCAGCTTGAGCAGCTCGAGCGGCGTCAACCGCTTGCCGCCCGTCAGATGGCTCGACTTGCCGATGTCGCGATTGTCGAAGCGGATCACGCGGAAGCCGCGCGCGGCAAGCTGCTCGCAGAACGCATCGTCCCAATGGATCATCTGCGCTCCGAGCCCCATGATCAGCAGCAGCGGCTCGGCATTGTCGTTGCCAAAGATCTCGTAGCAGATGTCGATGCCGTTGGCGCGGGCGGTCTGGGGCGGCTGATGGGCGTTCACGGGCGCGTTCCCTCAAGCGTTTGACTGATGCTGTATCGCACGGTTTCCCGTTGCAATGAAAGCCGCGCGCGGCACCGAGCCGCTGCTTGCCGGTTGACCGGCACGGCGCAACGGTGTGGTATGGCAAAAAAGAAGGGCATCGCAGCTCTCGACATCTGGAGGACGCCGATGACCGACAAGACCAATGACCCGGTCGCCATGTGGCAGAAGATGATGGGCGAGATGGAGAAGGGGTTCAATTCCTTCGCCAACCAGGCCATGTCGTCGCCCGAGTTTTCACAGGCGATGAACCGTGCGGGGGGAGTTGCTGCAGGTGCTCAGAAGCAGCTCGGCGAGCTTATGGAAAAGTATCTGGTCTCCATGAACCTGCCGAGCCGGGAGCAGGTCACTGGCCTTGCCGAAAGGCTGCAAGCTATCGAAGGCCAGATCGGTGAGATCAAGTCGCTGCTGAGCCAGATGGCTGCAAGCGCCGGCGTGTCTCAGGGCGCCGATTCCGCATTGCGGCCGCCGCGCACCAAGCGTCCGCCGTCTGAGGGCGGAGAGCAGGCATGAATGCAGCTCCCGGACTTGATTTCGCATCCATCCCGGAGCGCATTCAGAGCGAGGTCCAGCGCGCGATCCAGCGCAGCATCAAGGGCGTTGAATATTTCTCGACCTCGGGCCCCTCGCTCGGCTCGACGCCGAAGGACGTGCTGCATTCACGCGGCACCATGAATCTCTATCACTATCGGCCGATGTCGGACGAGATTTACCGCATACCGGTGCTGATCGTGATGGCCACCACCAATCGCGGCTACATCCTCGACCTCGTGCCCGGCCAGAGCTTCATCGAATTCCTGCTCAAGCGCGGTTACGACGTCTATATGCTCGACTGGAGCGCGCCGCGGCCGGAGGAGAAGAGCCTGCGGATGGAGGACTATGTTCTCGACTTCATTCCGGACTGTGTTCGCCGGGTGCAAGCTGATTCCGGCGAGCAGGACGTCTCCGTGATCGGCTATTGCTTCGGCGGTGTGCTGTCGCTGCTCTACGGCGCGATCCACCAGAACGGGCCGATGAAGAATCTGATCTGCTTCACCACGCCGATCGACTTCCGCGAGATGAAGCTGTTCTCGAATTTTTCGGACCGCCGCTATTTCGATGTCGACCGTCTCGTCGACAGTGTCGGCAACGTGCCGCCGGAGATGATCCTGTCCTCGTTCGAGATGCTGCGTCCGGCTTCGCGCACGGTGAGCCAGATCCAGCTCTGGGAGAACATCTGGAACGACGAGTTCGTGAAGTCCTACCGCATGTTCGACCGTTGGGCGACCGACACGCTGCCGCTGGCGGGCGAGTATTTCCGCACCATCACCAAAGACCTGATGTGGGACAACAAGCTGTTCAACGACACCATCTCGGTCGGCGGCCGCACCGCGAAGCTCGAGGACATCAAGGTGCCGATCCTGCATGCGGTCGCCGAGCACGATCACATCGTGCCGTATGAGGCCGCCAAGCACCTGATCGCGAAGATTGGTTCTGCGGACAAGGAAGAGGTGATGCTGAAGGGCGGTCACGTCTCGCTTGTCGCCGGCGCCAACGCGGTGAAGCGGCTATGGCCGAAACTGGACTCCTGGCTGGGAAAGAGATCGACATGAGCGAGCAGCGTACCTATCCGCGCCACGTCAAGACCGACGCCGGCGATATCGAGATCCGCCTGATGTCGCCCGCGGACGAGGCCGCGGTGCTCGCGTTCGGCAAGGGGCTGCCGACCCACGACCTGCTGTTCCTGCCGCGCAATATCAGCGAGCCGAAGGTGCTGTCGGCCTGGGTCAAGGAGATCGAGCGTGGCGCGATCACGAGCCTGCTCGCGGTGAAAGACGGCAAGGTCGTGGGCTGCGGCACGCTGGTGCGCGATCCGCATTCCTGGTCGCCCCATGTCGGCGAGATCCGCATGGTGGTCTCGCTCGATGTGCGCGGGAAGGGGGTAGGGCGGGCGCTGTCGCAGGAGACCTTCGCGCTCGCGCTCGGCGCGGGCCTGGAAAAACTCTCGGTCCAGATGACGGTCGATCAGCAGGCGGCGATTGCGGTGTTCGAGAGCCTCGGCTTCAAGGCCGAAGCGTTGCTGCGAGACCACGTCCGGGACGTCGACGGCAAGACCCATGACATCGTCGTGCTCGGCCACAACATCGCGCAGGTCCAGGCCCAGATGGAGGCTTACGGGCTGCCAGGCGCCGTCCAGCACTAAAACGCGCCGTCCAGCACCAGGACCGCCGTCCAGCATCGGGGAGAGACGGTCCGACCGTTGTCCGGGAACCGGCCTGGCCACGGAGGCATCATATTGCTTCCCGTTAAGGCTGTTCACAGTTTCGTGATGTCGCACTGCAATATGAATATTGCATCGCACAATTAACTATGCCATATAAGTCGTGCCCCGGGCCATCGAGGACGGGGTGAGCCCATAGCTCAGACCAATGAGGATGGAGAGAACCCCATGACCACTGAAACCAACACCGCTTTCGAGGGCTTCAAGGACGCTTTCAAGAACATCCAGAACCTGGAGGTTCCCGAGGCCGCCCGCGAGTTCGTCAAGAAGACCGCCAACACCGCCAAGGACCGTGCTGCCGAGGTGTTCGCTGGCTCCGAGCGCGTGACCGCCGCCGTCGAGAACGCGGTGACCGAGTCCGTCACCGAGGCCGGCAAGATCAGCCGCAATATCCAGCAGGCGATCTATGACGACGCCCAGGCGTTCTTCGCCGGCATCGACAAGCTTGCTTCCGCCAAGTCGGTCAGCGAAGCCGTCGAGATCCAGTCGAGCCTGCTCCGCGCCCGCGGCGAAGTGTTCGTCTCGCGCGCCAAGGCGACCGCCGACTATTTCGGCCAGCTCGCCGCCAACGGTGCGAAGTCCGCTCAGGACAATTTTGCCAAGGTCTACAACAAGACCGCCTGATCCGGCGCCCTGAGTCAAAACTGAATTTGAGGCCCGCTTCGGCGGGCCTTTTGTTCTTCTCTTGCGTTCCCCGGATGCAGTGCAGCGCGCCCCCTGGCGATGCGAAGCATCGTCCAGTGGCGTGGTGCACTGCTGATCCGGGGGCCATCCTGCATCGGATGCTTGCTGGATCCCGGCTCTGCGGTGCATCGTTTGCACGCTGCACCGCGTCCGGGACACGCGGAGACTGACACGCTAAGTATCCGCTATGACCCCTCCCGCCGCCTTCTCCTTCGACACCCCCGGCGATGCCGAACGCGCGGCCGAGTTGCGCCGCGTGAAAGCGCTGGCGACGCTGGTGCTGGCTTCGACGCTTGCCCTGTTCGTCGTCGCGAAGTTGCTGCTGAATGCGCATCCCGTGTTCGGCTTCATCGCCGCCTTTGCGGAAGCCGCGACCATCGGCGGCCTCGCCGACTGGTATGCCGTGGTTGCCCTGTTCAAGCGGCCGCTCGGCCTGCCGATCCCGCATACCGCGATCATCCAGAGCAACCAGGCCCGCATCGCCGACAAGCTCGGCGAATTTATCCAGGTACATTTCCTCGAGGCGGGTCCGGTCGAGGCCAAGCTGAAGGAGATCGATTTCGGCTCCTTCGTTGCCGACTGGCTGCGCGACCGCAAGCGCAGCGACGATCTCGCGCGCTTTGCGCTCCGTCTGTTGCCTGAGGCCGTCTCGGCGACGGAGAGCTCGGGCCTGATGACCTTCATCATCCGCCGCATGTCATCGCAGCTCCAGGCCATCGACCTTGCGCCGCTTGCCGCCGGCACGCTGCGCGGTTTCGTGGCGGAGGGGCGCCATCAGATCCTGTTCGACGATCTCCTGCGCGTGATGCACGAGACGCTGAACCAGAAAGAGACGATGGGGATGATCCGCGAGAAGGTGCGCGCGGAATTGCCGACCCTGCTGCGGCTCTACCGAGCCGACAAGTTTCTGGTGAACAAGATCGTGGCCTCTGCCACCGCGTTCTTCAATGAAGTGCGCAGCGATCCCAAGCATCCCTTCCGCGGCGAGTTCGACCGCATGGTGCTGAGCTTCGTCGACCGGCTCGGCACTGACCAGGCCTATATCGACCGCATCGCCGGCTTGAAGCGTGACCTCCTCGCGCGGCCTGAGCTTGCCGACCTCGCCCGCACCGTCTGGGCCAACACACGCTCCTTCATCGAGCGCAGCGCGAGCGGCGAGACGCAGGTGCTGCAGCATCATCTCGCCGGCATGTTCGTTTCCGCCGGCGATGCGCTCGCCGGCGATGCCGAGCTGCGCGACGAGATCAACAAGGGGCTGGTGACGGTGCTGCGCAGCTTCGTCGCCGACCAGAAGAGCGGCGTCTCGATCTTCATCTCCGACCAGGTCAAGGCCTGGGACATGGCGCAGCTGATTTCGCTGATCGAAATCAACATCGGGCGCGACCTCCAATACATCCGCTTCAACGGTTCGCTGATCGGTGGACTCGCCGGGCTTGCGCTCTACTCCGTAGAATTCCTGCTTCGATTGCTGTGACTTTTGCGTCACGGCCGTTAGCATTAACGCGCGGGCCTATTGTCGGCTTTCGTCTCTCCCGCTTGAATGTCGGGAACCGGCCGCCTAGCTGATTCATGTTGCGCTGCGGAACGATCAAGAAGCCGGCGTATTGGAATTCATGCCCATTTGCCGGCATCGCGCCCGGCGCCTTCTCAGGGGAAACATTGATGACCGCTACTGCCCAGACGCTGCGTCCGCCGTCCCGAACACTGATGTTTATGGAAGGGCGCGCGATCCACGAGTTCGGTGCATTCCTCGGCGCGCTGCCGCTGCTGAGCCTCGCGCCGCGCGGCGATGGGCACCCGGTGCTGGTGCTGCCGGGCCTCGTCGCCTCCGATGAATCCACGCGTGCGTTACGCACGTTTCTGACCAGCAAGGGGTATGCGGTGAGCGGCTGGCGCCAGGGCCGCAACTATGGCCTGCGCGAGGGCGTGCAGCATGCCATGGTCGATCTGGTCGAGGAGCTCAGCGACACGCATGGCCGCAAGATCAGCCTGGTCGGCTGGAGCCTCGGCGGCCTCTATGCGCGCCAGCTCGCCAAGATGATGCCCGAGCGCGTGCGTCAGGTGATCACGCTTGGCAGCCCCTTCGCGGGCAATCCCCGTTCGACCAATGCCTGGCGCGTCTATGAATGGGCGAGCGGTCGGAAGTCGGACGAGGTCGATCCGCGGTTCGGCGGCGAGCTCGCGGTGCCCCCGCCGGTGCCGACCACCGCCATCTTCAGCCGCACCGACGGCGTCTGCGCCTGGCAGGGCTGCATGGAGAAGAAGGGAGCCCAGACCGAGAGCATCGAGGTCGAGAGCAGCCATTGCGGCATGGGCCATCATCCCGCCGCGGTCTATGCGGTCGCCGACCGGCTCGCACAGAAGGAAGGCCAGTGGCGGCCGTTCGACCGCAGCGGCTGGCGCAGCTTGGCCTATCCAGATCCGCATCGGTGAGCTCTTTCTTCGCCTCTCCCCGCGTGCGGGGAGAGGTCGGAATTTGCGAACAGCAAATTCCGGGTGAGGGGGAGTCTCCGCGAGTCCATCCATCGGCGAGTTTGCTGAAGCAGCCCCTCACCCCAACCCTCTCCCCGTAAGAACGGGGAGTGGGGGAGTAAGGGCGTCGCACCCGTCCATTGTCGCGCCCGCATCAAACGCGCTATGCCTCGCGTATGGCGCATCCGCTTTCCCGCATCATCGACCAGCTCAAGCGTGAACCGTCGCGCACCGGCTCCATCGTCATCACCGTGTTCGGCGATGCCATCGTGCCCCGCGGCGGTTCGGTGTGGCTCGGCACGCTGCTCGAATTCTTCGACGGTCTCGACATCGATAGCGGCGTGGTGCGCACCACGATGTCGCGGCTTGCGGCCGATGGCTGGCTCACGCGGGAAAAGGTCGGCCGCAACAGCTTCTATCGGCTCGCTGAGAAGGGCCGCCAGACCTTCGAGGCCGCGACACGCCACATCTACGATCCGCCGCCATCCGACTGGACCGGGCGCTTCGAGCTGCTCCTGATCGGCAATGGCGGAGATCGCGACGTCTCGCGCGAAGCGCTCCGTAACGCCGGCTTCGGCAGTCCGCTGCCGGGGGTTTGGGTCGCGCCGTCGGGCCTGCCGGTGCCGGATGAAGCCTCGGGCGCGATCCGCCTCGAAGTCTCGGCCGAGGATGACAGCGGGCGTCGCCTGCTCAGCGCAAGCTGGCCGCTGGATCGCACCGCGGATGCCTATCTGAAATTCATGAAGACGTTCGAGCCGCTGCGCGCCGCGATCGGCCGCGGCACGGATTTGTCCGAGGCCGACGCGTTCACGGCGCGCATCCTCCTGATCCACTACTATCGCCGCGTCGTGCTGCGCGATCCGCTATTGCCCGAAAGCCTGCTGCCGACGAACTGGCCGGGCAGGGCGGCACGGAACCTGTGCGGCGAAATCTATCGCGCGCTGCTTGCCTCTTCCGAACAATGGCTTGATGAACATGGAACCAACGAGAAGGGGCCATTGCCGCCGGCGCGAAAGCTTCTGGAAAGGAGGTTCGGGGTCTGATTTTATGTTACAGAAATATCTTGCATGACATGATTTTTGTTATACATTGCCTCCCAATAAAACGGGAGGATGCGCATGTATACCCAGGCGCTCAACACGGCCGAGGCGGATGACCGCAGCCCTGAGGACGCGGCCAGAGCTGCGCAGTTCCAGGGCCGCATCGACGCCGAGGAACGCATCGAGCCGAACGACTGGATGCCCGCGGCCTATCGCAAGACGCTGACACGCCAGATTTCCCAGCACGCCCATTCCGAGATCGTCGGCATGCTGCCGGAAGGCAACTGGATCACGCGTGCGCCGACCCTCCGCCGCAAGGCCGCGCTGCTCGCCAAGGTGCAGGACGAATGCGGCCACGGGCTCTATCTCTATGCCGCCGCCGAGACGCTCGGTTCATCGCGCGAGGAGCTGGTCGATGCCATGCTCGCGGGCAAAGCCAAGTACTCCTCGATCTTCAACTATCCGACGCTGACCTGGGCTGATATCGGCACCATCGGCTGGCTGGTCGACGGCGCCGCAATCATGAACCAGATCCCGCTGTGCCGCTGCTCATACGGCCCCTATGCACGCGCGATGATCCGGGTCTGCAAGGAGGAGTCGTTCCACCAGCGCCAGGGCTACGAGATCATGCTGACGCTGTGCCGCGGCTCGGACGAGCAGAAGGCGATGGCGCAGGATGCGCTGAACCGCTGGTGGTGGCCGGTGCTGATGATGTTCGGCCCGCCAGATAGCACGAGCCAGCACAGCGACACCTCGACGAAGTGGAAGATCAAGCGCTTCTCCAATGACGAGCTGCGCCAGAAATTCGTCGATGCAACCGTGCCGCAGGCGCAATATCTCGGCCTCACGATTCCCGATCCCGGCATGATTCAGGATGCGGACGGCCACTGGCGCTACAGCGAGATCGACTGGACCGAATTCAAGCAGGTGCTCGCCGGCAACGGCCCCTGCAATCGCGACCGCATGGCCGCGCGCCGCAAGGCGCACGCCGACGGCGCCTGGGTGCGCGAGGCTGCGGCGGCCTATGCCGCCAAACGTGCGCATCGCCAGACTGCGCAAGCTGCCGAGTAGGGAGATCGATATGGCCACGCCGAACACGCCGCTGTGGGAAGTCTTCATTCGCAGCCGGAACGGGCTCGCGCACAAGCATGTGGGATCGCTGCACGCGAGCGATGCCACCATGGCGCTGCAAGCCGCCCGCGATATCTACACCCGCCGCGGCGAGGGCCTGTCGATCTGGGTCGTGCCGTCGACTGCGATCACCGCGAGCGATCCCGCCGAGAAGGCCATGATGTTCGAACCGGCGGAATCGAAGATCTACCGGCATCCGACCTTTTACGAGGTGCCGGAAGAAGTGGGACATATGTGATGGCGGTCGCCAACATCGAGGTCTCCCAAACACCGCTGGTGCTCTACGCGCTGCGCCGTGCCGACGATGCGTTGATCCTCGGCCATAGGCTGTCAGAATGGTGCGGGCATGCGCCGATGCTGGAAGAGGACATGGCGCTCTCCAACATCGCGCTCGACCTGATCGGCCAGGCGCGCGAGCTCTACACCTACGCCGCCAAGACCGAAGGCGGGGATAACGACGAGGACAAGCTCGCTTACTTGCGCGACGTCAGGCAGTACCGCAACCTGCTGCTGGTCGAGCAGCCCAATGGCGACTTCGCCCAGACCCTGGTGCGACAGTTCTTCTATTCCGCGTTCGCCGACCTCTACTGGCGCGCGATGATGAATTCGCGCGACACGACCCTGGCCGCGATTGCCGCCAAGTCGGAGAAGGAGAGCGCCTATCATCTGCGCCACGCCTCGGAGTGGCTCATCCGCCTCGGCGACGGCACCGATGAGAGCCACGCCCGCGCGCAAGCCGCGATCGATCATCTCTGGGCCTTCACCGGCGAGATGTTTGCCGTCGACGACGGCGAGCGCGCCCTGATCCATGCCGGTATCGCGATCGATCCCGGCACCTTGCGTGGTCGCTGGTTGCAGACGCTTTCCAGTGTCGCCAGCGAAGCCACGCTGGTCTTGCCGCAGAACGACTGGATGCAGCAGGGCGGCCGCGCGGGCCGGCACAGCGAACATCTCGGCCATCTCCTGTCCGAGCTGCAATCGATGCAGCGCACCTTTCCGGGGCTGACATGGTGAGCGTGCTCGACCGTGACAGCGAGCTGCACCGGCGCGCCTGGGACGCTGCGGCGAGCGTGGTCGATCCGGAGATTCCGGTCCTGACCATCGCCGATCTCGGCGTGCTCCGGGATGTCGCCTTGGCCGGCGACCACGTCGAGGTCGCGATTACGCCGACCTATTCCGGCTGCCCGGCGATGAACATGATCGCGCTGGAGATCGAGCTGGCGCTGGAGCGCGCCGGTTTTAGCAGTCCAAAAGTCCGGACCGTGCTGTCGCCGGCCTGGACCACCGATTGGATGACCGAGGAGGGCCGCCAGAAGCTGCGGGCCTACGGCATCGCGCCGCCGCAAGCCTCGAGCTCGCGCCGCGCGCTGTTCGGCGCGCAGGCCGTGGCGTGCCCGCAATGTGGCTCCGGAGACACCGAGCTGCTCTCCGAATTCGGCTCGACCTCCTGCAAGGCGCTGTGGCGCTGCAAGGCCTGCCGCGAACCTTTCGATTATTTCAAGTGTCATTGACCATGTCAGCAGCCGCACCCCGCTTCCATCGACTGGCCGTCAGCGACCTTCGCCGCGAGGCGTCCGACGCCGTCTCGATGACCTTCGCCATCCCCGGCGATCTCGCCGGCGATTACGCTTTCACGCCCGGCCAGTACCTCACGCTCCGCACGACGCTCGACGGAGAGGAGGTGCGCCGCTCCTATTCGATCTGTTCCGGCCCTGATGACGGCGAGATTCGTATCGCCGTGAAGAAGATCGACGGCGGCGCGTTTTCGAACTGGGCGGCGGACGAGCTGAAATGCGGCGACCAGCTCGACGTGATGACGCCGACCGGGCGCTTCGGTGCAGTCCCGCCGGCGGATAGTGCACGCATCCATGTCGGCTTCGCCGCAGGCTCCGGCATTACGCCGATCCTGTCGATCGTGAAGGGCACGCTCGCGCGCGAGCCGGACAGCCGCTTCTTCCTGTTCTACGGCAACCGCACCACCGACAACATCATGTTCCTCGAGGCGTTGGAGGAGCTGAAGGACCGCTTCATCGATCGCCTGTCGATCTTCCACGTCATCTCCGGCGAGGAGCAGGACATTCCGATCCTGCATGGCCGGCTGGACGGTGACAAGGTGAGGGTGCTGCTGCGCTCGCTGGTTCCGGCGGCTAGCGTCGATCATCTCTACATCTGTGGCCCTCTTGGCATGAGCGAGGACATCGAGACCACCTGCCGCGAGCTCGGCATCGCGGAAGAGCGTATCCACGTCGAGCGCTTCGTCTCCGAGTTCGGCGGCAAGCCGCGGCCGAAGAAGGCGGTGGCGCCCGACGCGCCGCCGAAAGCGATCGCCTCGCTGATCATCGACGGCAAGCGCCGCGACGTTCCGGTCGCCGAGGACGAGGCGATCCTCGATGCCGCGCTGCGCGCCGGCGTCGATCTGCCCTTCGCCTGCAAGGGCGGCATGTGCTCGACCTGCCGCGCCAAGCTGGTCGAAGGTGAGGCGCCGATGGACATCAACTATTCGCTGGAGCCGTGGGAGCTGAAGGCCGGGTTCGTCCTGACCTGCCAGGCCAAGCCGTCATCGGAGCGGGTCGTGGTCGATTATGACCATGTCTGAGCAGGCATGTCAGACGCTGACGATGCAAATGCGTCGCATTATTTGACAGTTTTGGCCAACCAGCAGAACATCATGGGCAAACATCTGGCCGGGAGAAGCGCGTGAACGTCAAAGCTGCCCTGTCGCCCGAGGATATTTCCCGCGCCTGCGCTGAGGCGATGTGGGCGGAGGACGATGCCTCCAAGGGGCTCGGCATGGAGATCGTCGAGATCGGCCCCGGCTTCGCGACGCTCGCGATGACGGTGCGGCCGGACATGGTCAACGGCCAGCGCATCGCCCATGGCGGCTTCATCTTCACACTCGCCGATTCCGCCTTCGCCTTTGCCTGCAACTCGCACAACGAACGCGTGGTCGCCGCGCAGGGGCAGATCACCTTCATCAAGCCGGGCAAGCTCGGCGATCGCCTCGTTGCGAAGGCACGTGAGATCACGCGCGGCGGTCGCTCCGGCATCTATGACGTGCGCGTCACCGTCAGCGACACCGTCATTGCGGAATTCCGCGGACATTCGCGCGTCATTCCCGGCACGTGGCTGCCGACGCAAGACCAATAATCAATCAAGAAAAACAAATCGATGGTGGGAAACGAGGATGGCTTTGACGAGACTCAAGGAAGGTGGCAGCGCCTATAGCGCCGAGATGGACGCGCATGAGCGTGCCTCGCGCGACGAGATCAGGGCGCTGCAGAAGCAGCGGCTGACCTGGTCGCTGAAGCACGCCTATGACAACGTCGCGCATTATCGCAAGGCCTTCGACGGGGCCGGCGTGCATCCGTCCGATTTTCGCGAGCTCTCCGATCTCGCGAAATTCCCCTTCACGGTGAAAACGGATCTGCGCGACAACTATCCCTTCAACATGTTCGCCGTGCCGCGCGAAAAGCTGGTGCGCGTGCATGCGTCCTCGGGCACGACCGGCAAGCCGATCGTGGTCGGCTATACCCAGGCCGACATCGACACCTGGTCGGACGTGATGGCGCGCTCGATCCGCGCGGCCGGCGGCCGTACCGGCATGATCATCCACAACGCCTACGGCTATGGGCTCTTCACCGGCGGCCTCGGCGTGCACTACGGCGCTGAAAGACTCGGCTGCACCGTGGTGCCGATCTCGGGCGGCATGACCGAGCGGCAGGTGCAGCTCATCAACGATTTCCGGCCCGACATCATCACGGTGACGCCGAGCTACATGCTGGCGATCCTGGACGAGTTCAAGCGCCAGAAGCTCGACCCGCGCCAGTGCTCGCTCAAGGTCGGCATCTTCGGCGCCGAGCCCTGGACCAATGCGATGCGCGGCGAGATCGAGGACGCCTTCGACATGGATGCGACCGACATCTACGGCCTCTCCGAGGTGATCGGCCCCGGCGTCGCGCAGGAGTGCATCGAGACCAAGGACGGCCTGCACATCTGGGAGGATCATTTCTACCCCGAGGTGATCGACCCTGAAACGGGTGCGGTGCTGCCGGATGGTGAGAAGGGCGAGTTGGTCTTCACCTCGCTCACCAAGGAAGCCTTCCCGGTGATCCGATATCGCACCCGCGACCTGACGCGGCTGCTGCCGGGTACGGCGCGGCCGGGCATGCGGCGGATGGAGAAGGTGACGGGCCGCTCGGACGACATGATCATCCTGCGCGGCGTCAACCTGTTCCCGACCCAGATCGAGGAGGTGCTGCTCGCGACCGATTGGTGCGGCGGCCACTTCATCCTGGAACTGACCCGCGAAGGCCGTATGGACGAGCTGACCATCATCGCGGAGGCGCGATCCGAAAGCTGGGACGGCCGCGGTCTCCTCGACCACGCCGGCCGGATTTCGACGCACATCAAGAACACCATCGGCATCAGCTCCAGGGTGCAGGTGGTCGCGCCCGCCACGCTGGAACGCTCGCTGGGCAAGGCCAAACGCCTCTACGATAAGCGGCCCAAGGACTGATTTGACCGATTGACTTGACCGATTGACTTGATCGGCCCCAAAGGCGACAAGGCCCGCGAGAAATCGCGGGTCTTTCCATGTCGCCAGCCGATACCAAAACCGTCGAAGCGCGTTGCGTGCGCCTCAATGCCAAGGCCGAGAACGCCGCCGCGGTCGCGCCGGTGGTCGAGCGCCACACGCTAACGCGCGGCCCCAATGATCTCCTGATCGAGGTGAAGGCCGCCGCCGTCAATCCCTCCGACGTGAAGGCCGCGACCGGGTTGATGCCCTATGCCGTGTTCCCGCGCACGCCGGGCCGCGACTATTCCGGCGTGGTGATCGACGGGCCGGCCGGCACGGTCGGCCGCGAGGTGTTCGGCTCCTCCGGGGATCTCGGCATCCGCCGCGACGGCACTCACGCAACCCATCTCGTCGTCGAAGCTGACGCCGTCGTCGATAAGCCGAAGGCAGTGTCCTGGGAGGAGGCCGCCGGCATCGGCGTGCCCTTCGTCACCGCGATGGAAGGTTTTCGCCGCGCGGGCGTGCCGAAGAGCGGCGAGACGGTTCTGGTGTTCGGCGTCAATGGCAAGGTCGGCCAGGCCGCGGTGCAGATCGCGACCTGGCAGGGCGCGCGCGTCATCGGCGTGGTACGCAAGGCAGAGGCTTACGAAGGCCACACCAACGCTTCCATCGAGGTGATCGACGCGTCCGCGACCGACGTCGCCACGCGCGTGCGCGAATTGACCGGCGGCAAGGGGGCCGACATCGTCTTCAATACCGTCGGCGATCCCTATTTCCAGGCCGCGCACAAGTCGCTCGCATTGCGTGGCCGTCAGATACTGATCGCCGCGATCGACCGCATCGTGCAGTTCAACATCCTCGAATTCTATCGGGGCCAGCACACCTATGTCGGCATCGACACCCTCGGCCTGTCGTCGGCCGCGACAGGCGCGGTGTTGCGCGATCTCGGCCCGGGCTTTGCGAGCGGCCAGCTGAAGCCGTTCCCGATCAAGGCGAATGCCGTCTATCCGCTGGAGCGCGCCAAGGAGGCGTATGTCGCGGTTGCCGGCTCTTCGCGGGATCGCGTGGTCCTGAAGCCGTAATCATGGATTCGTCCGCAGCACTCGTCACCTTCGCCGGCCTCGCCATCGGCCTTGTCTACGGCGCCGTCGGTCTGCTCAGCGGCTTCTGCCTGATGAGCAGCATGCGCGGCTGGCTCGCGGAGGGAGACGGGCGGCTGGTGCGGACCTATGCGCTGGCGATCGCCGTTGCGATCGCCGCCAGCCAGTTCCTCGCCGGCAACGGCATGGCCGATTTGGGCAAGTCGATCTACCTGCAGCAGACGTTCTCGGTGCCGGTGCTGTTCCTCGGCGGAGTGCTGTTTGGTTACGGCATGGTGCTGTCGAACGGCTGCGGCTCGCGCGCGCTGGTGCTGCTCGGCCGTGGCAATCTCCGCTCCTTCGTCGTCGTGATCGTGCTCGCCATCGCTGCGCAGATGACGCTCAAGGGTCTGATCGCACCGGCGCGCATCGCGCTGGTTCAGGCCTCGCAAACCACCGTCAGCGCCAATTCGCTGCCGTCCCTGTTGGCGACGCTTGGTCCAGCTGAAGCTCTTTCGCGCGCGCTGGCTACCGCGGTGCTCGTCGTCGTGCTGATCCTGTTCGCCTTCGCGCATCCGATGTTTCGGCGCTCGCCGGGCCAGATCGCGGCGGGCGTCGTCGTAGGCCTGCTCGTCGCCGCCGGCTGGTTTGTCACCGGCTATCTCGGTGCCGACGACTTCAATCCGGTTCCGGTGACCTCGCTCACCTTCATCGCGCCGATCGCGGACGCGCTGCAATATGCCATGCTCTCGACCGGCCTGGCGCTCAATTTCGGCATTGCGACGGTCGCCGGCGTCCTCGCCGGCAGCCTCATCACCGCACTCGCCACGGGCCGCTTCAAGCTTGAAGGCTATTCCTCGCCCCGCCACATGCTGCGCTCGGGCAGCGGCGCCGCGCTGATGGGCATCGGTGGTGTGATGGCGTTCGGCTGCTCGATCGGGCAGGGGCTCACGGGCGTGTCGACGCTGGCGCTGGGCTCGTTCGTCGCGCTCGCCGGCATACTGCTCGGCACGACCGCAGGTTTGCGTGGCGTGCTGCGGGTTCAACCGCTCGCGATGGCTTGACCGCGCAACAGCCGGTCGCCGAGCGTCGCAAGTCCGATGCCGGTGACGATCAATCCGGCCGCGACGGCGAGGCTCATGTCGAGGGGCTCGCCCAGCAGGATCGCCGCACTGGCGATGCCGACGAGCGGCGTCCCAGTGGTGCCAAGCGACGTCGTCAGCGCCGAGATGCTCTTGTTGACCATCGACATCGCCCAATAGGCCAGCGCGGTTCCGATCAGGCCGGAGTAAAGGAACAGCATGGCCAGCCGCCATGACCATTCCACGTGCGGCAGCCCGTCGATGACCATCGCCAGGGTCGAGAGTATGACCGTGGCCACGAGCACCTGCCAGATCAGGAGCTGGAGCGGGGAGGCGATCCAGCGATGCGCGCGGATGTAGATGATGTTCGCAGCCCACGAGATCGCGGCCAGGATGACCATGCCGGCGCCGAGCACGACGTTGGCGTTGCTCCAGTCTATTGAGGACGGATTCAGGATCACGGCGAGACCGATCAGTCCGAGCAGGGCGCCGGCAAGCTTGGGTGCGGTCAGTGTGTCCTTCCCGAGCAGGGGCGCCGCAATCGCGACCCAGAGCGGCGTGGTGTAGCCGAGCACGATGCCCTTGCTCGCGGGCAGGAAGCGCAGGCCGGCCGCGACCAGAATGGAGAAGAGCGTCATGTGCAGCAGCGCGACGCTGAGGACAACCGGCACGTCGCGCCGCTCCGGAATCACGAGATTGTTGCTCAGTCCGAGGATGACAAACAATCCTGCGAGCGCGATCCAGCTCCGGATCGCCGAGCTCCACAGCGGCGGGACGAGCTGCACCAATTGCTTCGTCACCGACCAGTTCACGCCCCAGGCCAGCACGACGATGAGGAACAGGCCGACGGCCGCGCGGGGGGACAGGGAGTTCATCGCAAGATCCTTGAAGCAGTCCGGTCTGGCAGATAGCATCCACGCTGGTACCCACAAAAGCGCCAGATCAGAAAGGATCAAGGTGCCAGTTCCGGATGATATGATCTCGGCCCTGATCGGCCTGAAGCGGGCCGGCGACGACGGCCTAGTGGCTCAACTGACGAGCCAGCTCCGAGGCTTGATCGCGACGGGCCGCCTCGGCAAAGGCCGCACGCTCCCGTCAAGCCGCCGGCTCGCCAGCGATCTCGGCGTTTCCCGCAACACCGTCACCTATGCGTTCGAGCAGCTCGCCGCGGAGGGATATCTCGAGGCGTCGCACGGCCGCCGTCCGGTGGTCATCGTCGACGGCGGCGAACGGCGTCAAGGAGCGGAGGCCGTTGCGGCGCGCGTGCGCATCGGCAAGCCGCGGCTTTCGCCCTGGGCCTCGCAGCTCAAGCAGACCGACTGGCCGATGTCCTATCAGGCGCCGCTAAGACCGTTGCGTCCAGGGCTTGGAGATGCGCGGGAGTTTCCGAACGAGATCTGGGCTCGCTGCCTGCGCCGCAGCGCCGTGCGTGCGGCCAAACGCGAGCTCGGACCGCTCAACCGAACGCGCCTGCGTGAGGCGCTCGCGCATTATCTGGCCGCCGGCAGAGGCGTTCGCGCCACGGCAGAGCAGATCATGATCCTGCCGAGCGCGCAGGCCGCGCTGACCTTGATCGCGGCTGTTCTCATCTCCCCCGGCGACGAGGTCTGGGTCGAGGATCCCGGCTATCCCGGCGCGGCCGCCGCGTTCCGTGCCTCCGGCGCGCGCGTGACCGGCATGAGGCTGGACGCGCAGGGCATGCAGCGGATGCCGGGTCTCGCGGCCCCGAAATTGATCTTCATGACGCCATCGCACCAGCATCCCACCGGACGGCTGATGTCGCTGGCGCGCCGCACCGAATTTCTCAGGCTGTGCAGGCCCGGCAGGACCTGGATCGTGGAGGACGATTACGACGGCGAATTCCACTATGACAGCCGGCCGGTGCCGGCGCTGCAGGGGCTCGATGCCCTTGGCCGCGTGTTCTATGTCGGTACCTTCTCGAAGGTGATGACATCGGACATCCGGCTCGGCTATCTGGTCGTGCCGCCGGCATTGGTCGGCGCGTTTGAAATCGCACAGCGGCACATCGGGCTGATCGCCGCGAGTCACGTCCAGGAAGCGCTGGCCGAGTTCATCGCTGACGGGCATTTCCTCGCGCATCTGCGCCGGATGCGCCGGCTCTATCACGCGCGCCGCGACCACCTCGTTGCAGGACTGCAGCGCCATCTGGGCGAGATGCTCTCGGTCGAAGTGCCCGCGGGCGGCATCCAGCTCGTCGCCCGTTTCAAACGCGGCACCGCCGATCGGGCGGCAGTCAAACGACTGGCTGCCGCGGGCGTCGAAACGCGGGCGCTGTCCAGCCTGGCGCTGGACCGGCCGCGGGATCACGGCCTGCTGCTCGGTTTTGCGGCCTGGCGCGAGAACGAGATCAGCGCGGCAGTGCGGACAATGGCATCCTGCTTCTAGCGCAGCCGGCTAATCCACGGCCTTCGTCACGATGCGGATCTCTGACGTCAATGTCCGGTGCACCGGGCACTTGTCGGCGATCTCCATCAGCTTCCTGCGCTGCTCGGCATCCAGCGCGCCGTCGATCGCGATGTCGCGCTCGATCTGGTCGAGCATGCCCTCGCGTGTCTCGCACTCCGCGCAATCCTTGGCGTAGATTTTCGAATGCTTCAGCGTGACGGTGACGCGGTCGAGCGGCAGCGACTTGCGGTCGGCATAGAGACGCATGGTCATGGAGGTGCACGCGCCCAAGCCGGCGAGCAGGAAATCGTAGGGCCCGGGGCCGGCGTCCTCGCCGCCGGCAGCCACCGGCTCGTCCGCCACAAGCCGATGCGGGCCGACGCTGATGACTTGGTTGAACTTGCTCTTGCGGGTCTCCCGTACCACGACCTGGCGCGACGCCTCGGGTAGATCCATCGCCTTCGCGGGTTTTGCGGTGTCGATGTAGCGGCTGGCCCAGGCCGCGATCAGATCGGCCGCATAGAGCGCGTCGGCGGGCCTGGCGAGCAGATGGTCGGCATGGTCGAGCGAGACGAAGCTCTTGGGGTGCCTGGCTGCAACGAAGATCTTGGTCGCATTGTCGATGCCGACGGTGTCGTCGACCGGCGAGTGCATCACCAGCAACGCCCTGTGCAGCCCCGTGATGTCTTTCATCAGTTCGTGCTCGGCGATGTCCTCGAGGAACTCGCGCTTGATCCGGAACGGGCGTCCCGCGAGCGAGACCTCGACCTCGCCGTGCGCGCGGATGTTGTCGATATGCTCCTTGAAGAGGCCGGTCACATGCGCCGGATCGGATGGGGCCGCGATGGTCACGACCGCTGTGGCCTCGGGAATTCTTCCGGCTGCCGCCAGGATGGCAGCGCCGCCGAGGCTGTGGCCGATCAGAAGCGACGGCGCCTTACGGGTCGAACGCAGATGATCGGCTGCGCGGACGAGATCGGCGACGTTGGACGAAAACGTCGAATTGGCGAAATCGCCTTCGCTCGAGCCGAGCCCGGTGAAGTCGAAGCGCAGCACCGCGATGCCCCTGGCGGCCAGCGCGACCGAGATGCGCTTGGCGGCCAGCGTGTCCTTGCCGCAAGTGAAGCAGTGCGCAAACAGCGCGTAGGCCGCGGGCTCGCCGTCCGGCAGCTCCAGCGCGGCCGCAAGCTGATGGCCGCCTTCGCCCGTGAATTGAAAGCGTTCCGTCGGCATGGGCTTCCCCCGTTCCTGCTTGTATTCTAATCGTCTGAGTAGCGCTGCTCGGCCCAGGGGTCGCCGCGGTTATGATAGCCGCGGACTTCCCAGAAGCCCGGCGCGTCCGCGGTCAGGAATTCGATGGCCTGGAGCCATTTCGCGCTCTTCCAGAAATAGAGATGCGGCACGACCAGCCGCACCGGGCCGCCATGCTCCTCCGTCAGCGGCTGGCCGGACCAGCTATGGGCGAGCAGCGCGTCCTCGGCGGCAAAGTCTTCCAGCGCGAGGTTGGTGGTGTAGCCGTCATGGGAATGCAGCGTCACGAAGCGTGCATCCTCGCGCGGCTGGCAAGCCGCGAGCAGCTCGCGCGTGGCGAGCCCTTCCCACTCGTTGTCGTAGCGCGACCAGGTGGTGACGCAATGGATGTCGGAGGTGAACCGCGCCTGCTTCTGCGCGATGAATTCGGCGAATGTCCAGAACACGGGGCTCTCGATCGCGCCATAGACGTCGAGCCGCCAACGGTCGCGCGACACCGGCGGCACGACTCCGAGGTCGAGCACAGGCCAGTCCTTGGTCAGGTGCTGGCCGGGCGGCAGCCTTTGATCCTCCGGTCGCGTGATCTTCCCTGTGAGAAAGCGGCCCTCGCGCGCCCATTTCTCCTTGGTGCGCGTCAGCTTGCTGTCGGATGGCGTCTCGTCAGCCATGGTCTACTCGTGCCGGTGCATTGCCGAAGTGTGCTTGGTGTCGCGCATGGTAGCATAGATGATCAAGGACAGGCAGATGATGCCGCTGAGGTAGAAATAGAACCATTCCTCGTGCCCGATGCTCTTGAAATAGAGCGCGATCGCCGGCGCCGTGCCGCCGAAGACCGAGACCGTGATGGCATAGGGCAGGCCGACGCCGAGCGCGCGGACATTGGTCGGGAACAGCTCGGCCTTCACCACCGCGTTGATCGAGGTATAACCGGCGACGAACAGCCAGGCACAGCAGATCAGGACGAACGCGACGAAGGGCGACTTGGTCTCCTTCAGCGTCATCAACAGCGGTACGGTCGCGAGCGTGCCGGCTACACCGAAGAAGATCAGCAGCGGCTTGCGTCCGATCTTGTCGGAGATCGCGCCGTAGATCGGCTGGAGGACGGTCGCGAAGACCAAAGTGCCGAAGATCACGAAAGTGGTCTGGTCCTCAGTCAGCCCGACCGAAAGCTTGACGAAGGTCTGCATGTAGGTAGTGAAGGTGTAGAACGCTGCGGTACCGCCGGCGGTGAGGCCGACCACCAGCAACAGCTCGCGCGGATAACGCAGCAAATTGGTGATCGAACCGGTCGGCTTCACCACCTTCTTGGCCTCCTCGAACGCCTCCGTCTCGTGCAGGCCGCGCCGCATCACCGCGGCAAAGATCGCGAGCGCTGCGCCGATCGCAAAGGGAATACGCCAGCCCCAGGCCTTCAGCTCCTCCGGGGTGAGAAAGACCTTTTGCAGGAGCAGCAGCACGATGATCGCGGTGAGCTGGCCGCCGATCAGGGTGACGTATTGGAAGCTCGAATAGAAGCCGCGGTGCTTGGGATCGGCGACCTCGCTGAGATAGGTGGCGCTGGCGCCATATTCGCCGCCGAGGCTCAGGCCCTCGATGACGCGTGCGAGCGCGAGGATGACGGGCGCGGCGAACCCGATCGTGGCATAGGTCGGCGTCAGCGCAATGATCAGCGAACCAAAGCACATGAAGACGACAGAGAGCGTGAGCGAGATGCGTCGTCCGAAATGGTCGGCGAGATAGCCGAAGAACCAGCCGCCCAGGGGCCGCATCAGGAACGTCGCCGCGAAAACGACGGCGACATTCAATTGCTGCACGACGGGGTCGTTGCCGGGGAAGAAGGCGGGAGCGAAATAGAGCGCGAACGCCGTATAGGCGTAGAAATCGTACCACTCGACGAGATTGCCGATCGAGCCGATGAAGATCGCCTTGATCCGCCGCTTGGCGTCGGCGATATCGATGTGGTCGGAGGCCGGTTGGATTGCTTGTTTAGTCACGTCCGGCCTCTCCGTTGTCTGGAAAGGCCTACATCGCCTTTCCGAACAAGAATGGCAACTGGCGGGGGCCCCGCACCGTGCCCTGTGACCAGGTCACGGTGCCTGCCGGATCGAGCCGGAAGTCTGGAATGCGCTTCAGCCATTCCTCCAGCGCAACCTGCATCTCCATGCGCGCCAGGTTGGAACCGACGCAGCGGTGAATGCCGAGGCCGAAGGCGGCGTGGCGATTTTCGCGACGGTCGATCACGACTTTGTCAGCGTCCGGAAACATCTTGGGATCGCGATTTGCAGCCGGGAAGGACAACAGCACCATGTTGCCCGCCTTGACCGGGCAGCCCGAGATCGTTGTCTCCTTGACCACCTCGCGGGCCATCGTCACCGGCGAATAGGCGCGCAGCAGTTCCTCCACCGCAGTTGGGATCAACGCGGGCTCGGCGATCAGCCGCTCGCGGTCGGCCGGCGTCTTAGCAAGATGCCAGAGCGAGGAACCGATCGCGCTCCAGGTGGTGTCGATGCCGGCGATCAGAAGCAGGCGCAGCGAGCCCAGCACGTGGGACTCTTCCAGCGGCTGACCTTCTTTGTCCTTGGCGTTCATCAGGTAAGAGATGAGATCGTTGGTCGGCCTCGATCTGCGCTCTTCGATATGCGTCCTGAAATAGGCGCTCATCTCCTGCACGGCCTGGAGCAGCTTGCTCTCGTCCTTGATGCCGAGCTCGAGGATCATGTGGATCCAGTTGATGAAGAGATCGCTATCGCTCTCGGGAATGCCGAGCATGTGTGCGATGGCCCGAACCGGGATGTACTTGGCGTAGCGCGCTGCGGCGTCGACTTTGCCATCGGCGATGAACCCGTCGATGAGCTCGTTGCAGATCGCGCGCATCCGCGGTTCCAGCTTCTTCATCGCGTCCGGCGTGAAAGGAGGCAGCAGCAGCTGCTTGGCCGGCTTGTGCACGGGCGGGTCCGAAGTGATCGGCGGCGCGGCGTTCCTCGCCACCTCGGGACGGACGTCGCGCACGATGATGCGGCGCGAGGAGAAATGCTCGGTGTCGTTGGCGATCTCGCGCACGGCCTCGTAGGTCGTCGGCATGTAGCAGCCGAGGAAACGCTCGGTGTGCACGACCGGGCTCGCTACGCGCAGCTCGTCCCAGATCGGGAAGGGATCCTCCGTCCATTGTGGATCGGTGTGGTCGAAATCATGGACCCAGTCGGTCACGGGCGGATGGGCGGCGGGCTGGCTGACGTCGGACATGTAGGGGATCTCTTGCTCGTGTTCGCTGAAAGGACGACGCGGGCTAAGGCCGCGCTACTCCTCGATCACATCGATTGCGATTTCAGGGCAGTTGGATTTCGCAAGCCAGGCCTTGTCTTCGAGCCCGGGTGGGACCGTGCCGTCGCCGGCTTCGTGTGCGTTGCCAAACTCGTCGAGCTCGAAAAGTTCCGGCGCGAGCGCTTTGCAACGCGCGTGGCCCTGGCATTTGTCGGGATCGACGTGAACCCTCAGTCGCTCTGTCATGGCAGCATCCTCGGTCGTGCGCGCGCGGGGCCTGCAGGGCGGCGCGTTCCTCATGTCAATTTTATCCGCGGCATTGACCGCGGGCTTTAAGTTATATCCTATTACATTCGCGCCAGCCTTTCCCTGTCAAGGGTAAACTTGTAGGCTCGACTACAACATGCGCTCACAACTCGCCCGCAAGCCCGCGAACACGTACCATCATGGCGACCTTCGCGATGCTCTGATCAAGGCCGCATTGCGCGAGGCGGAGCAGGGCGGTGCCGAGGCGATCAGCATCAAGGCGCTGGCGAAGCAACTCGGCGTCTCGCAGCCCGCGCCGTACCGGCATTTCGCCGACCGCGAGGCATTGCTCGCGGCGGTGACGGCGGAGGCATTCCGGCAGCTCAGCGGGATCTTTCGGGAGGCGATGGCGAAACCGTCAAAGCAATCGAAACTGTCGCGGCTGGCGCAGGCCATGCTCGAATTCGGATTGCGACGGAACGGCATCTACCGCCTGATGTTCGCGTCCCGCACCGTGTCGTGCGCTACCAAGGGCAGTGAGCTGCATGAGGCCACGCGCGAGACCTTTTCGCTCGTGATCGAAGCCCTGGAAGTGCCCGCCGTCGGCTATTTGCGCGAACGCCAGGCGCTCAAGATCTGGGCGGCGTTGCACGGCGTGGTGATGCTGGCCGAGCAGGGCCTGTTCACCGGCGAGGCCGCGCATGCCACCCGCGAGGAACTGGTCGAGGATTTCGTCAGCGAAACGAAGGCCGCGCTTGCCGCTGCGATCAAGGGCGAGCGGCGTCGGAAAAAGACCGGCACCTAAGCTCTCATCGCCAACAGCGTCATCAGTTTGTCGACGGTGCTATCAGGCGTGGTCACGACGGGACGGCCGGTTGCTTCCGCCACCAGAGGCGCCGTCGAGGCGATGCTGAACTGGGCCAGCGCGATGACGTCGCAATCGCGCAAATCGCGCGAAGCTTCCACAATCAGCCGGTCGTGCGTAGCGCGGTCGCCGCGGTCGAGCGCCGCCAGCGCGCCCTCGGCAAGCTTCGGCACGATTTGGACGGAGGCCGGAAACTCCGGCGGCATCGACGCCAGGGTCGGCGGAAAGGTGGAAAGCAGGCCGATCCGTGTGCCCATTGTCACCGCCCGCGCGATCATGGCTTCGTTGGGCTTGAGCACCGGCATCGGCGCATGTGCGCGTGCGACCGCCTCGATGCAGGGGCCGAAGGCCGAGCAGGTGAACAGGATCGCGTTCGCCCCGGTCGCCGCCGCATAATCGCCGAGCGCGAGGAACCGCTCGGTCATGGCATCGGTGAGCGCGCCGTCGCGGGCCAGATCCGCCGACAGGCTGTCGTCGAGCAGGTTCATCAGCCGCGCCTCTGGCCAGGCCTTGGCGAACGCCGCTTCGATCGGGGCGATGGAATGCTTGAGGGCGTGGATCAGGGCGATGCGCATGGGATGTCTCGTCTCCCTCGGCCCCGCTTGCGGGGAGAGGGTCGGGGTGAGGGGGAGTCTCCGCGGGGACGGTGAGAGTTGGACTCGCGGAGAGTCCCCCCTCACCCGACCGCTGCGTGGTCGACCTCTCCCCGCAGGCGGGGAGAGGTGAACTCCCTACTTGAACGGCACCGCGTACATCAAGCCGCCCTTGCTCCAGAGGCCATTGAGGCCGCGGTCGAGCTTGAGCGGACTCGCCTTGCCGACATTGCGCTCGTAGATCTCGCCGTAATTTCCGGTGACCTTGATCGCAGTGACCAGCCATTTGTTGTCGAGCCCGAGCCGCGAGCCGAGGTCGCCGGAGGCGCCTAGCAGCCGCTGGATCGCCGGCGTCTGCGACTTCGCCATCTCCTCGACATTGGCCTGCGTCACGCCGAGCTCCTCGGCCTCGATCAGGCCGTAATGCAGCCAGGTGACGATGTCGCTCCAGACCTCGTCGCCGTTGCGGGTGAAGGGCCCGAGCGGCTCCTTGCTGATGGTCTGCGGCAGCACGACGTAGTCGGCCGGGTTCGGCGCCGCGGTCGTCACCGCGCCCGCGAGCGCGGAGGCGTCCTGGGTCATGGCATCGCAGCGGCCGCCGAAGAAAGTCTGGTACATGGTGTCGACGCGGTCGAACACCAGCGGCTTCCAGTCGATGCCGTTGGCGCGGCCGTAATCGCCGAGCGTCACCTCGTGCGTGGTGCCTTGAGCCACGCAGACGGTGGCGCCCTTGAGGTCTTTGATGTCCTTGACGCCCAGATCCTTCTTCACGACGAAGCCTTGGCCGTCGTAGAAGTTGATCGGGCCTTGCCGCAAGCCCAGCGTCACGCCGCGCAGATAGGTCTGCGTCGAGTTGCGGTAGAGCACGTCGATCTCGCCCGATTGCAGGGCGGTGAAGCGGTTCTGCGCGGTCAACGAGACGTAACGTACCTTGTTGGCATCACCCAGCACGCCGGCTGCGAGCGCGCGGCAGTAATCGACGTCGAGACCTTTGTAATTGCCTTGCGAGTCCGGCGCCGAGAAACCGGCAAAACCGGCACTGACGCCGCACACCAGCGTGCCGCGGCTCTTCACCGTGTCGAGCGTCGCGGCGGATGCGACAACCGTCGATGCCGCGAGGATGCTCGCTGCGATAACCACTTTCCTCATCATGCTACTCTCCCCTCAGTGATTGACACTACGCAACACGTTGTCGACGGCCGAGCCGAGCTTGTCGACGATCAGGTCGATCTCGTCGGCCGAGGCGATATAGGGCGGTGCCAGCAGCACGTGGTCGCCGCGTACGCCATCCACGGTGCCTCCGCCGGGATAGCAGCCGAGCCCGTTGGCGAAGGCCTCCGCCTTGATCTTCTGATTGAGCTTGAGCGCGGGATCGAACGAGCTGCGGCTGGCGCGATCAGAAACCAGCTCGATCGCCCAGAACAGCCCGCGTCCCCTGATGTCGCCGACATGGCGGTGATTGCCGAAGCGCTCGGTCAGGCGCTGTTCGAGCTGCTTGCCGCGCTCCTTGACGCGGTCGAGCAGGCGATCCTCGCGGATCACCTCCTGCACCGCCAGTGCGGCGGCGCAGGCGAGGGGATGTGCCAGATAAGTGTGGCCGTGCTGAAAGGCGCCTGAGCCGGCGCGGATGGTGTCGATGATCTTGCCGCTGGCGAGCATCGCCCCAATCGGCTGGTAGCCTCCGCCAAGGCCCTTTGCGATCGCCTGGATGTCGGGCGCGATGCCTTCCTGCTCCCAGGCATGCGTGGTGCCGGTGCGGCCCATGCCGCACATGACCTCGTCAAGAATGAGCAGCGCGCCGTGCCGGTCGCAGATCTCGCGCACCGCCCTGAAATAGCCGTCCGGGGCCGTCACGGCGCCAGCGGTGGCGCCGACGACCGGCTCGGCGAGGAACGCCGCCACCGTATCAGGGCCAAGCCGCTGGAACTCGGATTCCAGCTCGGCCGCCAGCCGTGCCACGAACTGCGCATCGGATTCACCGTCGCGCTTCTCGTGATAGGCAAAGGCCGGCGTCACATGACTGAAGGCGGCCGAGAGCAGCGGCGCATAGGGCGCGCGGCGCCAGGCATTGCCGCCGGCCGCAAGGGCGCCCAGCGTGTTGCCGTGGTAGCTCTGTCGCCGTGCGATGAAATGTTGCCGCTGCGGCTCACCGCGCTCGATGAAATATTGCCTCGCGAGCTTGATGCTCGCTTCGATCGCCTCGGATCCGCCGCTGACGAAATAGGCGTAAGCGAGACCGCCGGGTTCGTGCCCGACCAGCGTCTCGGCGAGGGCTTCGGCGGGCTCGGACGAGAAGAAGGCGGTGTGCGCATAGGCCAGCGTCGAGGCCTGCTTCGCCATCGCCGCGATCACGCGTGGATGCTGGTGGCCGAGGCACGAGACGGCCGCGCCGCCGGAGGCGTCGATGATGCGGCGCCCATCCTCGGCGAAGAGATAGACGCCTTCGCCGCCGATCGCCTTGGGCGGCGTCTCGCGCAACGAGCGGTGCAGCACGCGGCTGGTGCGAGGGGCCATGGGTCAACCTTTCTCCGAAACGTAGATGGAGGCAGCAGTGAGCCGCGCCTCGGTAGTCTCCAGGCGCTTCTTCGCAGCCATGCCGCCCAGCGAGAACGTCACCGCAGCGAGCGACTGCGCGATCGCGATCGCGCCGGTGAGACTCGGGAAGAAGCCGGGAGAGGAGGCCGCCTCGAACAGCAACACGTGGTCGGCACCCTCGGCCATCGGTGCAGAGAGGCTGTCCGCGATGGCAATCAGCGTTGCGCCGCTGTGATGGGCGGCTTGCGCGACGCGGACGCTCGCATGGGTATAGGGCAGGAAGCCGATGACGATGACGGCCTCGCCGGGCCGAAAAGCGCCGAGATCGAGATCGTCCGGGCCGGATACGCCGACGAGCTGCACCTGTTCGGGACGGAACAGCCGCAGCTCGTAGTTCAGGAGTTCGGCAACGCTGCGGCAGCTGCGATAGCCTGCGATCCAGATCCGCTTGGCCTCATGCAGGGAGCGCGCGGCCTCCGCAATCGGCTGGGCCGGAATGCGCGGGAGACCGGCGGCCTCGGCTTCGAGCTTGTCGGCGACGAGCGCGACATCGGCATTCGGGCCGGGCCGGCGGCTTCTGGCGCGGCCGGAGAAAGGCGAAGTCTGTGATGGTCGCCGCGCCTCGGTCAGCGCCGCGCGCAATTCGTCCCAACCGGAATAGCCGATCGCCTTGGCGAGGCGCGTGAACGCGGCGGGATCGGCGCCGGCTTCGGCCGCGAGGTCACGCATCGAGCGGGTGGTGGCGTCATAATCGTTGGCGGCGACGAAGCGTCCGACTTCCTGCAGTCGCATCGGGAGCGATGGCAATGCAATGCGCAGTTCGCTCAGCGGCGAGGATTTCGCGGGCTCGGCCATGAAACATTTGTTGCACGAATTATAGATTGGTGCAACAGTTGACGTGCGTTGGCCGGAAATCGTCGCTCTTCAAGAAGGATTTTTGCGCTGTGACCACGGACGCTCGGAGACCGCCGCGCCGCCGCCTGTTCGGCGCATGGGGACGCCGCGAGCTGCAGGGCCTGTTCTGGCAGGTGCTGGTGGTCGGGATCGCGGTCGCGGTTATCGCGTTTCTCTGGTCCAACACCGTCACCAACCTCTCGGCGCGCCGCATCACGACCGGCTTTGCCTTTCTCGGCCGCGAGGCCGGCATGCCGATCGCCGACAGCCTGCTCGCCTATAATCCGAGAGACACCTATCTCTGGGCCTTCGTTGTCGGCGTCGGCAACACCTTGCGCGTCGCCGTGATCGGCATCGTGCTCGCGACCATCCTGGGCACGCTGATCGGCATCTCGCGATTGTCGGCCAACTGGCTGCTGTCACGACTCGCCGCCGTCTATGTCGAAACGCTCCGCGATATCCCGCTGCTGCTTCAACTCCTGTTCTGGTACGTGCTGATGCAGGCGCTGCCGGCCGCGCGCGCGGCTTGGCGGCCGCTCGAGGGCGTGTTCCTGTCCAATCGCGGCCTGATCCTCCCGGCAATTCCGCTTGGTCCGCCGCAGCTTTGGGTGCTCGGCACGGCGGTGTTCGGCCTTGCCGTGGTCTATCTCATCCGGCGATGGCTGATCGTGCAGCAGATGCGCGACGGCAAACCGCGGCCGCTATGGCCCTTTGCGGTGAGCTTCATCCTCGCGTTGCCCGTGCTGGTGTCCATACTGCTTCGCGTGTCCTGGACAATCGAGTGGCCGGCGCTACGCGGCTTCAATTTCGTCGGCGGGCTGACGCTTGCCCCGGAATATTTCGCGCTGCTGATCGCACTTGTCACCTACACCTCGGCCTTCATTGCCGAGATCGTGCGCAGCGGCATCCAGTCGGTGCCACGCGGACAGTGGGATGCCGCCAACGCGCTCGGCCTGCGCCGCAGCTTCATGCTGCGACAGATCATCCTGCCGCAGGCGCTGCGCGTCATCGTGCCGCCGATGACGAGCCAGTATCTCAACCTCACCAAGAATTCCTCGCTTGCAGTCGCGATCGGCTACCAGGACGTGGTCTCGATCGCCAACACCACGCTGAACCAGACGGGGCAGGCGATCGAGGCGATCGCGCTGATCATGGCGGTGTTCCTGACCATCAGCCTTTCCATCAGCTTCTTCATGAACTGGTACAATTCGCGCATCGCGCTGGTGGAGCGCTGAGCATGACCGCGATCACCGACATGCCGGACGTGCCCCGCGCCGCCCGCCGACCGCAGGTCGGCAACCCGGCGCTGCGCTGGCTGCGCACCAATCTGTTCTCGTCGATCCCGAACGGCATTCTCTCGGTTGTGCTGCTGGCGATCCTCGCCAAGGGCATCGTCAGCTTCGTGCAGTGGGGCATCGCCAATGCCGTGTGGCTGACGCCGGCGAACGATTCCAGCGCCTGCCGCGCGGTGCGCGGCCTCGGCGCCTGCTGGGCTATCATTCCGGAAAAGTACCGCTTCATCCTGTTCGGCACCTATCCGTTCGACGAGCAGTGGCGGCCGGCACTGTCGGTCGTGCTGTTCATCGCGCTGTTCTATCTCTCCACCCGCCGCGCCCTGTGGCGGCGCGAGCTGGTCTTTCTCTGGATCGGCGCGCTCGCGCTCATCAGCGTGCTGATGTGGGGCGGCGTGCTCGGCCTCTCCTTCGTCTCGCAGGATCGTTGGGGCGGCCTGCCGGTCACGCTGATCCTGGCGACGTTCGGCCTTGCATTCGGCTTTCCGCTCGGCATCCTCGTCGCACTCGGCCGGCGCTCAAAACTGCCGGCGATCCGCTCGCTCAGCGTGCTCTATGTCGAGCTGATCCGCGGTGTGCCGCTGGTGAGCCTGCTGTTCATGGCGAGCGTGATGTTCCCGCTGTTCATGCCCAGTGGATTCAACATCGACAAGCTCTTGCGCGCACAGATCGCGATCATCCTGTTCGCGGGCGCCTATCTCGCCGAGGTCATCCGCGGCGGCCTTCAGGCCGTGCCGCGCGGGCAATATGAAGCGGCCGACGCGCTGGGACTGTCCTATTGGCGCAAGCACCGGCTGATCGTCCTGCCGCAGGCGATCCGCCACGTCATCCCGCCGCTGGTCAACACCTTCATCGCTTTCTTCAAGGACACCAGCCTCGTCCTCATCATCGGCATCTTCGACCTGCTGACGACGGCGAAGACCGCGATCATCGATCCCGCCTGGCAGCAGTTCTCGGTCGAGGTCTATATCTTCGTCGCCGCGATCTACTTCATCTTCTGCTTCGCGATGTCGCGCTACAGCCGCAGCCTCGAGGCGACGAGTCGAACGTGAGGATCTCGTGTCCCGGACAAGGTGCAGCGCATCAGCGCTGCGCCGCAGAGCCGGGACCCAGAAGATGCACGGGAAGTCGTGGAAGGATGGGCCCCGGCTCAGCAGCGCACCACCGAGGAGGCGCTGCGTTGCGTCCGGGGCACGAGAGTGAGATTACTTCTTCACCTTCGGATCGATCGGCGTCGTGCCGCGCAGGCCCAGAATATCCTCCAGCACCTTCGCGCCGGCGAGCACCTGCGCATCGCCCCTTGGTGCGCCGACGACCTGCACGCCGACCGGCAGGCCGGACGCCGTGAAGCCGCACGGCAACGACAGCGAGGGGCAGCAGGCGAGCGTGATGGCGTAGACGATGCCGAGCCACTCGACGTAATTGTCGAACCTCTTGCCGGCGCATTCGGCGACATAGCGGTGTTCGATCGGGAAGGGCGGCACGATCGTGGTCGGCGTCAGCAACAGATCGTAGCTCTTGAAGAATTCGACCGCCCGCGCAGTCATGCCGACGCGCTGGGCCTCGGCTCGTTCGAGCTGCTCGACCGTGAGCTTGAGGCCTTCCTCGATGTTCCAGATCACCTCGGGCTTGAGCAGGTCGCGCTTGGTGCGCAGCAGATTGGCCTTGGTGATCGCGAAATCGAAGGCGCGCAGCACGTGGAAGCATTCGTGCGCCTCGCGCCAGTCCGGATGCGCCTCCTCGACGATGGCGCCGGCCTCGGCAAAGCGTTCCGCCGCCTTGCGCGTGATCGCCTTCACCTCGGGATCGACGGGCGTGATGCCGAGATCGGGCGAATAGGCGATGCGCTTCGGTTTCCTGCCCGCCTGAGTCGCCGACAGGAACGAGGTCGTGGGCGCCGGCAGCGACAGCGGATCGTCCGCATAGTCGCCGCTCATCGCATCCAGCAGCAGCGCGAGATCCTCGACGTTGCGCGCCATCGGGCCGACCACACCGAGATTGCGATCGATGCCGGATTTGGGGGTATGTGCGACGCGGCCGATGCTCGGGCGCATGCCGACGATGCCGCAGAAAGCCGCTGGGCTGCGCAAGCTGCCGCCCATGTCAGAGCCCTGCGCCAGCCAGGCCATGCCGGTGGCCAGCGCCACCGCCGCACCGCCGGACGAGCCCGCCGCGGATTTTGAAGTATCCCAGGGATTGAGGGTTGCGCCGAACACTTCGTTGAAGGTGTTGGCGCCGGCGCCGAATTCCGGCGTGTTGGATTTGGCGTAGACGACCGCGCCATTGGCTTCGAGGTTCTCGACCATGAGGTCGGACTTGGCGGGGATGTTGTCCTTGAAGATTGGCGAGCCCTGCGTGTTCAAGACGCCCGCGACGTCGGTCAGATCCTTGATCGGCACCGGCAGGCCCGCGAGCAGCCCCCGCGCCCCGGCGGGTTTCCGCATCAAGGCCTTGGCGCTGTCCCGCGCGCGGTCGAAACACAGGGTCGGCAGCGCATTGACCTTGCCGTCGACCTCGCTGATGCGCTTCTCCACGACCTCCAGGAGCTCGAGCGGCGAGACATCGCCGGACCGCAGCTTGTCGACGACGGCGCAGGCGGTTTCGTGGATCAGGTCTTGAGACAATTATTCTACTCCTATGCTCATTTTTGTCGTCATTGCGAGCGCAGCGAAGCAATCCAGACTGTCACCGCGGATACATTCCTGGATTGCTTCGCTGCGCTCGCAATGACGAGGATAGAGTTAGCCCCAGCCAGCGCTGATGCCGCCGTCGACCGTGTAAATCACGCCCGACGTATACCCGGCACGATCCGACGCCAGGAACGCCATGAGGTCGCCGATCTCGCGCGCATGCGCGGGACGGCCGAGTGGCAGGCTCTTCTGGAATTCCTTGTAGCGGCTCTCGTCGCCGAACTGGTGCTTGGCCCGCGTCTTGAGCAGGGTGACGTGGCGATCGGTGCCGACAGGGCCGGGATTGATGCCGACGACGCGGATATTGTCGGCGAGGCTCTTTCCGCCGAGCGCGCGGGTGAAGGCCATCAGCGCGGCATTGCCGGCGCTGCCGCAGATGTAGTTGGCGTCGAACTTTTCGCCGGCCGCCCCGATGTCATTGACGATGACGCCGCCACCGCGTCCCTTCATCTGCGCGTAGATTTGCCGCGTGAGGTTGATATAGCCGAACACCTTCAATTCCCAGGCGTGGCGCCAGGTGGCTTCGTCGATCTTGTCGATCGAGCCGCCGGGGATGTCGCCGGCATTGTTGACGAGCACGTCGATGTCGGCGGCTTCCTTCGCGAGTCGCGCCAGATCCTCGGCCTTGCGAAGATCGACGATACTCGTTGCGGCATCGATCTGGTGGGCGGAGCGCAGGCGCTCGGCCAGCGCCTTGAGCTGGTCGCCGTTGCGGGCGGCGAGCAGGAGGTGCGCGCCTTCCTCGGCAAACGCCTCGGCCGCAGCAGCGCCAATGCCCTTGGACGCGCCGGTGATCAGGACGCGCTTGCCACGCAGATGCAGATCCATGAGGGTACTCGCAGGATAGGAACAGGATGAAATCAGTAGGCGCTCGGCCGCGCCATGGTCAACATTGCAGTGCAGCGTTGCGCTGCCGCTGCGTTTGGTCCATTGCAGTGCGGTCAAAAAGGCGGCGGCTGCCGGACCAACCAAGGACGTTCTCGATGAGCAAGAAACAATACCGGATCGCGGTCATTCCCGGCGACGGCATCGGCAAGGAAGTGATGCCCGAGGGCCTGCGCGTCTTGGAGGCGGCGGCGAAGAAGCACGGGGTCTCCCTGCATTTCGACCATTTCGACTTCTCGTCGTGGGACTATTACGAGAAGCACGGCCAGATGATGCCCGACGACTGGAAGGAGAAGATCGGCAAGCATGATGCGATCTATTTCGGCGCAGTCGGCTGGCCGGCCAAGATTCCGGACCACGTCTCGCTGTGGGGCTCGCTGATCAAATTCCGCAGGGAGTTCGACCAGTATGTGAATTTGCGCCCGGTGCGGCTGATGCCCGGCGTGCCGTCGCCGCTGGCGGGCCGCAAGCCCGGCGATATCGATTTCTGGGTGGTGCGCGAGAACACCGAAGGTGAATATTCCTCCGTCGGTGGCCGCATGTTCCCCGACACCGACCGCGAGTTCGTGACCCAGCAGACGGTGATGACCCGCACCGGCGTCGACCGCATCCTGAAGTTCGCCTTCGAACTCGCGCAGTCGCGGCCGAAGAAGCACTTGACCTCGGCGACCAAGTCCAACGGCATCTCCATCACCATGCCCTATTGGGACGAGCGCGTGGAGGCGATGGCCAAGAAGTTTCCGGGCGTGAAGTGGGACAAGTACCACATCGACATTCTCACCGCGAACTTCGTGCTGCATCCGGATTGGTTCGACGTCGTGGTCGGATCCAATCTGTTCGGCGACATCCTCTCCGACCTCGGTCCGGCCTGCACCGGCACGATCGGCATCGCGCCATCCGGCAACATCAACCCCGACGGCGATTTCCCCTCCGTGTTCGAACCGGTGCACGGTTCGGCGCCCGACATCGCGGGGCAGGGTATTGCCAATCCGATCGGCGCGATCTGGTCGGGCGCCATGATGCTGGAGCATCTCGGCGAGAAGGTCGCGGGCAAGTCGATCGTCGAGGCGATCGAGCGGACGCTCGCCGAACGCACGCTTCGCACCAAGGACCTCGGTGGCAATGCCGACACGACCGCTTGCGGCAAGGCGGTTGCGGATATGGTGGATTGACGGAGAATGCGTAGGGTGGGTTACGCCTGCGGCTAACCCACCCTACGATTTCTATTTCGTTCTCGATCAACCCGCGATCTTCTCGATCGCCGCCTGATCCAGCCCGAACTTCTTCCCGGCCTCGATGATCTCCTGCCAGGTGGTCGGGTCGACTGGAACGCCTTCGGCGAGGCGCTTCCTCTTGGTCTCGCGTTCGGGGTCGCCGGCGATCTTCACCTTGTCGACGCCGGGGGCTGGCGGAGAGCCAGTGTGCCAGGCGACGAAGCTCTCGACCTCGCGCGCGAGGTTTTCGCCGGTGCCGAGCTTGCCCGGGTCGATGATGATCGAAAGCATGCCGTTGAGGACGTTGTACTTGCCGTCTGAAGGGCCCTTGACCACCTGTCCGCCGGACAGCGCACCGCCGAGAATTTCGCATACCAGCGCGAGCCCCGAGCCCTTGTGCTCGCCGAAGGGGAGAATGGCGCCGTACGGCGGGATCACGGTGTAGCGCGGATCGACCGTCGGCTTGCCATCATTGTCGATGATGGTGCCGGGATCCAGCTCGACGCCCTTGTTGTGGGCGACGCGGGTCTTGCCTTGCGCGATCCGGCTGGTGGCGAAGTCGAGAACGATCGGATCCTTGCCCCTGCGCGGGATGCCGACGCAGAACGGGTTGGTGCCGTGGCGCGCATCGCTGCCGCCCCAGGGCGCCACGATCGGGCGCGAGATCACGTTGACGAAGTGGATCGAGACCAGCCCGTGATCGATGCACTGCTCGGCCCAGTGGCCGATGCGGCCGATGTGGTGCGAGTTGGAAAGACCGACGAGGCACACGCCGTTTTTCTTGGCGCGCTCGGCCGCCAGCTCCATCGCTTCATGGCCGATGACCTGCCCGTAGCCGGTGAGGCCGTCGAGAGTGAGGAGCGGACCGGTGTCGAGCACGATCTTGACGTGCGCGTTGACGGCGAGGCCGCCATTGGTGACGCTCTGGACATAGCGCGGGATCATGCCGACGCCGTGCGAGTCGTGTCCTCTGAGATTGGCCTCGACGAGATTGGTGGAGACGAGCTCGGCCTCGCGGTCCGAGGAGCCGCCGGCCTTGACGATGGCGTGGATGGCGTTGGTGAGCGGCTCTGCCTTGATGGTACGATAGTCGGCCATTGTTGTTGCTCTTGTCCCTTCACGATTTGGCAGGAGCGTAGGGTGGGTTAGCCGAAGGCGTAACCCACCACTTCTGTCTCCGCGGAAACCAAAGAGGTGGGTTACGCCAAGCAGATGCGCTTTGCGCATCTGCAGGGCTAACCCACCCTACGAATTCACGATCCGGCGGCAGTGCTCCCATGCCGCGCCAATCAGGTTCTCGCTTGCCTCCGGCGTACGGAACGCCGAATGCGCCGACAGCGTCACGTTCGGCAGTTTTGTGAGCGGATGATCGCCCGGCAGCGGCTCGACGTTGAAGACGTCGAGGCCGGCATGGCGGATGTGGCCGGACTTCAGCGCATCGATCATGGCGGCCTCGTCGACAACGGCGGCGCGGGCTGTGTTGATGAGGATGACGCCGGGCTTCATTCTTGCGATCTTCTCGCGCGTGATCATGCCGCGCGTCTCGTCGTTGAGCAGCAGATGCAGCGACACGACGTCGCTCCTGGCCAGCACGCTGTCGAGATCGGTGAACTCCACATTCGGATGGCTCTTCGGCGAGCGGTTCCAGGCGATCACCTTCATGCCGCTGCCCGACGCGATCCGCGCGACCTCGGCGGCGATGCCGCCGAAGCCGATCAGACCGAGCGTCTTGCCGGTGAGCTGCATGCCATCCTCGCGCAGCCAATTGCCACCGCGCATCTCGCGATCCATCATGGCGATCACTCGGGCCGAGGCCCACATCAGCGCGATCGCGGATTCAGCCACCGCCGTGTCGCCATAGCCCTTGATCAGATGCACGGAGATGCCGAGCTCAGCGAGCTCTTCCGGATTCATGTAGCTGCGCGCGCCGGTGCCGAGGAACACGACGTGCTTGAGACCCGTGCACTTCTTTGCGACCTCGGTCGGCAGCGCGGTGTGGTCGACGATGGCGATCTCAGCGCCGTCGAGGATGTCAGGGTATTGCTCGGGCTTGATATCGGGGTCCCTGTGGATCCGCACCTTGGGATCCCCTGGCTTCTCCAGCCGTTCCATGATCACGGCAAGCGCCTCATTGGCGTCGACGAAAACTCCGCGCATGGCTCTCTCCGGTCAGGACGCGACGCCGGCGATCGCCAGCACGGTATGCATGAGAACGTTGGTGCCCGCGGCGCAGTCCGGCTGGGTGGCATCCTCCAGCTCGTTGTGGCTGATGCCGTCCTTGCAGGGCACGAACACCATCGCCGCCGGCATGATCGTGTTGAGGTTGCAGGCGTCGTGACCGGCACCGGAGGTGATGCGGCGCGAGGAATAGCCGAGCGTCTTCGCCGCGTTCTCGACCGCCGCAATCAGCTTGGGATCGAAATGCGTCGGCGGCTTGCGCCAGACCAGGTCGATCTTGACCTCGACCTTGCGGCGCGCGGCGATCTCCGCAATCGCGGTGCGCAGATCGCGATCGAGCGCGTCCATGATGGCACCGTCCGCGCTGCGGCAATCCATGGTGAAGGCGATCTCGCCGGGAATGACGTTGCGCGAGGGGTTTGCGATCACGGCCTCGCCGATGGTGCCGACCGCGTTCGGTCCGAGCTTCTTCGCGATGGATTCCATCGCCAGCACGATCTCCGACAGCGTCGCCAGCGCGTCGCGGCGTAGCGGCATCGGCGTTGATCCGGCATGGCTCTCGAAGCCGGAGATCTTGCCGTCATACCACAGCACGCCCTGGCCGGAATCGACCACGCCGATGGTCTTGCCCTCGGCCTCCAAAATCGGGCCCTGCTCGATGTGCAATTCGACGAAGCAGCCGAGCTTCTGGAAGCCGACCGGCTTGTCGCCGCGATAGCCGATGCTGTCCAGCGCCTGGCCGACGGTCGTGCCCTCGGCGTCCTTGCGCGACAAAATGTCGTCGGTGGTGAAGTCGCCGACATAGGCGGCGGAGGCCATCATCGCGGGCGCGAAGCGCGAGCCTTCCTCGTTGGTCCAGTTGACGACGCAGATAGGTGCTTCGGTCTCGATGCCGGCATCGTTCAGCGTGCGGATCACCTCCAGCGCGCCGAGCGTGCCCAGAATGCCGTCATACTTGCCGCCGGTTGGCTGCGTGTCGAGATGCGAGCCGATGCCGACGGGCGGCTTCGACATGTCGCGGCCCTTGCGCAGGCCGAATTGTGAGCCGAGTGCGTCGGTGTGCACTTCGAGACCAGCGTCCTCGCAGGCCTTGCGGAACCAGTCGCGCACCATCTTGTCTTCGCTGCTCAGTGTCAGCCGCCGCACGCCGCCTTTGGCCGTCCCGCCGAATTGCGCGGTCTCGTGGATGGAGCCCCAGAGGCGGGCGGAATCGATTTGCAGATTGGTGGCGGCTCGGCTCATGCGGTGGGTCTCTCGATTGTCCGGCGCCTTTTTCAATGACGCGCCAGCGCGGGCGCGTCAACTGCGAGGCTGCTCTGCGCAATCTGCCGTGCAAGCTCGGCGACGCGCTCCACGGCGACGACGTCAGGCGAGGCGAGCCAGCTTGCGGTGAAGGTCAGCGGTGCGATCGCAAGATCGGTGTCGAGCAATTGCAGCCGCCCGTCGGCGAGCTCGTTCTCGACGATCGCATCGGGGATCACGGCGACGCCGAGGCCTTCGACCGCCATGTGGATAACGGTCGCGAGCGATGCGGACGCGTGCAGCCGGATCGGCGGCAGCTCCGGCCGGTCGAATACCTCGCGCACGACCTCGTAAGGCTTGGTCTTGCGCGGGAAGGTGATGATCGGAAACCGCGCGAGCTCCGCCGGTGTCACCCGGCCCTTGCCGAGGCCGAGCGAAGGGCTTGCGAGGAAGCCGATCGGGTAATCGGCGAGCACGCGATTATGCACGCCGGACGCCGACAGCGGTCCGACCACGAAGGCAAGCTCGATCTCCTGCGCGAGCAGGCGCGCGGTGAGGTTCGGCGTGATGTCGACCTCGATCTCCAGTGACAGGTTCGGATAGACCTGGTTCACGCTCTTCACGAGGCGCGGCAGCCAGGTGTGCACGATGGTCTCGGCGACGCCGAGGCGCATCACGCCGCGCATCGCCGAGCGGTCGCCAACCTCGGCCATCATCTGCGCGCGCAGGCCGATCAGCTTCTCCGCATAGACCATCATTTGCCGGCCGCTCGGTGTCGGCGAGGCGACGCGATGGTCGCGGTTGAGGAGCTTGACGCCCATCTCGCGCTCGAGCTGGGCGATGCGTTGGGAGATCGCCGGCTGGGTCGTATTGAGCCGTGCTGCGGCGCCGCGGAAGCTGCCGAGCTTTACGACCCAGAGAAAAGTCTCGATCGACCTGAAGTCCAGCATTGGAAGGATTTTCCTCGTCGATAAAATAGATTTATCGATATCGATTAGAAAGGACGATTAGACTTTATAGCACGCTTGGTGTTGGCTGTCTTTGTCGAGTTTATAGGCAGGTCGATTACATGACTGTTTTGGTGGCAGTGCAGCAAACTGAAACGCCCGACGCCCTTCCGAGCCGCAAGGCGCGGCTTGCCTACCGGCAAGGGCTGGTCGCCTCCACCGCCGGAATCGCCCCGGGCTTCGTCCAGGGCAATCTGGCGATCCTGCCGGCGGAATATGCCAGCGCCTTTCATCGCTTCTGCCAGCTCAATCCGAAGCCGTGCCCGATCATCGGCATGTCCGATGTCGGCAGTCCGTACATCCCTTCGCTCGGCGCCGATCTCGACATTCGCACCGACGTGCCGCGCTACCGCGTCTGGCGCGACGGCGAGGTCGTCGACGAGCCGACCGACGTGACGAAGCATTGGCGCGACGATCTCGTGACCTTCGTGCTCGGCTGCTCCTTCTCGTTCGAGGAGGCGCTGCTCGACGAGGGCATGCCGATCCGGCACATCGAGCGCAATGTGCGCGTGCCGATGTATCGTACCAACATCGCCTGCGGCGAGGCCGGTCCGTTCGCCGGTCCCATGGTGGTGTCGATGCGCCCGTTCAAGCCGGCGGATGCGATCCGCGCGGTGCAGATCACCTCGCGCTATCCCGCCGTGCACGGCGCGCCCGTCCATCTCGGCCATCCACATCTGATCGGCATCAAGGACATCGCCAAGCCGGACTATGGCGATCCGGTGCCGGTCGCCGACGACGAGATTCCGGTGTTCTGGGCCTGCGGCGTGACGCCGCAATCGGTGATCAACGCCGCCAAGCTCCCGTTCGCGATCACGCATTCGCCCGGCCTGATGCTGGTGACGGATCTCAAGAACAGGACCATGGCCGTGATTTAATGGGCAGCGTATGCTGCATGTTCGGGCTTTACTGCATCCATCAATCGCTTCATTCGATCAGCCGAAATTCAGTACAGGGGACTTTGCCATGACGATCACTCGCCGCGACGTGTTGTTGGGAGCCACCGCGACTGCCGCACTGGTGCCGCTGGCGGCGCGCGCACAGACTTCCGAAGTCGTGATCGGCGTCATCTATCCGTTCTCCGGCGGCAGCGCGCAGCAGGGCGTCGATGCGCAGAAGGCCTATGAGACCGCGCTCGAGGTCATCAACAAGGACACCGATTTCGACCTGCCGCTGGCGAAGGGCGAGGGCCTGCCGGGCCTCGGCGGCGCCAAGGTCCGCCTCGTGTTCGCCGATCACCAGGCCGATCCGCAGAAGGGCCGCGCCGAAGCCGAGCGCCTGATCACGCAGGAGAAGGTCTCCGCCATCATCGGTACCTATCAGAGCGCCGTCGCCGTCACGGTGAGCCAGATCTGCGAGCGCTACCAGGTCCCGTTCGTCTCCGCCGACAATTCCTCGCCCAGCCTGCACCGCCGAGGCCTGAAGTATTATTTCCGCGCCGCGCCGCATGACGAGATGTATTCGGCCGCCATGTTCGACTTCTTCGACGCCATGAAGAAGAAGGGCAAAAAGATCGAGACGCTGTCGCTGTTCCACGAGGACACGATCTTCGGTACCGATTCCGGCAACGCCCAGGCCAAGATCGCCGGTGAGCGCGCCTACAAGATCGTCACCGACATCAAGTATCGCGCCAACTCGCCCTCGCTCTCGGCCGAGGTGCAGCAGCTCAAGTCCGCGAATGCCGACGTGCTGATGCCCTCCAGCTACACCACCGACGGCATCCTGCTGGTCAAGACCATGGCCGAGCTCGGCTACAAGCCGAATGCGATCGTGGCGCAGGACGCCGGCTTCTCTGAGAAGGCGCTCTATGATGCCGTCGGCGACAAGCTCGAAGGCGTGATCTCGCGCGGCACGTTCTCGCTCGACCTCGCGCAGAAGCGCCCGATGGTCGGCAAGATCAACGAGATGTTCAAGACGCGGTCGGGCAAGGACTTCAACGACCTCACCTCGCGCCAGTTCATGGGCCTGATCATCCTCGCCGACGCCATCAGCCGCGCCAAGTCGACCGACGGCGAGAAGATCCGCGACGCGCTGGCGGCGACCGACATCCCGGGCGAGCAGACCATCATGCCCTGGAAGCGCGTCAAGTTCGACGAGATGGGCCAGAACAACGACGCCGACCCGGTGCTGCTGCAATATATCGGCGGCAAGTTCGTCACCATCTTCCCGCCGCAGGCCGCGATCGCCGAGGCGGTCTGGCCGATGAAGTAAGACTGGGACGCGGGAGCTTAGATGCAGCTCCCGCCCTCATCCTGAGGAGCGGGCGTAGCCCGCGTCTCGAAGGACGGGGGCTGGCCATCCTCCGAGACGCGCGCTTGTGCGCGCTCCTCGGGATGAGGATCTATTTCGGGGGACGGACTTTTGACAGCCCAAGCCATTATTCAAAGTCTCGCCAGCGGCCTCCTCATGGGGCTGCTGTACGGATTGATCGCGGTCGGCCTCGCGCTGATCTTCGGCCTGATGGATGTCACGAACTTCGCCCATGGCGAGTTCCTGATGATCGCGATGTACCTGTCCTTCTTCCTGTTCGCGTTCTTCGCCATCGACCCCTTGCTGTCGGCGCCGTTGGTCGCCGCGGCGCTCTTTATCTTCGGAGCGGTGATCTACTTGCTCATTGTGCGCTTCGCCATGCGGGCCAAGGCCAACGCCGGCATGGTGCAGATCTTCACCACCTTCGGCCTTGCCATCGTGATGAGGGGCCTGGCGCAGTTCTTCTTCACGCCGGATTATCGCAGCATTCCGCAATCCTGGCTCGGCGGCAAAACCATCTCGATCGCCGGTATCTTCCTGCCGGAGCCGCAGCTGGTCGGTGCCCTGGTCTCGATCCTCGCCTTTGCCGGCCTCTACTTCTTCATCCATCGCACCGATTTCGGCCGCGCGCTGGAAGCCACTCGTGAAGATCCCGGTGCGGTCGCGCTGGTCGGCATCGACAAGAACCGCGTGTTTGCGTTCGGCTGGGGCCTTGGTGCCGCGCTGGTCGGTCTCGCCGGCGCGATCATGGCGAGCTTCTTCTACATCTATCCCGATGTCGGCGCGTCCTTTGCGCTGATCGCCTATGTCACCGTGGCGCTCGGCGGCTTCGGCAGCGTGTTCGGCGCCTTCGCCGGCGGCATCATCGTCGGTCTCGTCGAAGCGGTCACCGCGCTGGTGCTGCCGCCGTCGCTGAAATCGGTCGGCATCTACGCGGTCTATCTGCTGGTCGTCTTCATCCGGCCGCGCGGCCTGTTCGGATCGATCTGATGGACAAGGATTTTGCAGCGCGGCGCCGCCGCGACCTCATCATCGCCGCGGTGCTCGCCGTGATTGCCGCAGCGACGCCATTGTTCGTGAAGGACGTCGTCGTCCAGAACATCCTGATCCTGACGCTGATGTACGCGGGACTGTCGCAGAGCTGGAACATCCTGTCCGGCTATTGCGGGCAGATCTCGCTCGGGCACGCGCTGTATTTCGGTCTGGGTGCCTACACCACCGAGCTGCTGTTCACGAAGTTCGGCGTGCTGCCATGGTTCGGCATGCTGGCGGGCGGCGTGGTGTCGGCGCTGATCGCGATGGGGCTCGGTTATCCCTTCTTCCGCCTGCGCGGCCATTACTTCGTGATCGCCACCATCGTCATCGCCGAGATCGGCTTGCTGCTGTTCCACAACTGGGAATGGGCCGGCGCCGCGATGGGCATCACCATTCCAATCCGCGGCGACAGCTGGCTGAAATTCCAGTTCCTGCGCACCAAGCTGCCGTACTTCTATTTCGCGCTGGCGCTGTGCTGCCTGGCCTGGTTCGTCACCTGGTGGCTGGAGAACTCCAAATGGGGATTCTGGTGGCGTGCGGTGAAGGACAATCCGGACGCGGCCGAGAGCCTGGGTGTCGACGTGTTCAATTCCAAGATGGGCGCGGCCGCCGTCTCCGCCTTCCTGGTCGCGGTGGGTGGCAGCTTCTATGCCCAGTTCGTCTCCTACATCGATCCTGAAAGCGTCATGGGCTTCCAGTTTTCGTTGCTGATGGCGCTGCCCGCCGTGCTCGGCGGCATCGGCACCCTGTGGGGCCCGGTGTTAGGGGCTGCCATTCTGATCCCGCTGACGGAGCTGACCCGCTTCAAGTTCGGCGGCTCGGGGCGCGGTGTCGACCTCATCGTCTACGGCACGCTGATCGTCCTGATCTCGCTGGCCTTGCCGCGGGGGCTGCTCAGCCTGTTCTCCCGCCCGAAGAAGACGGGGGCCGCCCGATGACCGCGCTTCTTGAAACCCGCGGCGTCTGGCAGCGGTTTGGCGGCCTCGTCGCCAACAGCGACGTCTCGATCTCGGTCGGCCGCGGCGAGATCGTCGGCCTGATCGGACCCAACGGTGCCGGCAAGTCGACGCTGTTCAATCTCATCGCCGGCGTGTTGCCGCCGACGCAAGGCTCGATTCTCTTCGACGGCGAGGACGTCACCCACATGCCGGCGGCCGAACGCTGCCAGCGCGGGGTGGGGCGCACCTTCCAGGTGGTCAAGAGCTTCGAGACCATGACTGTCATCGACAACGTCATCGTCGGTGCCCTCGTGCGCAACACCGTGATGCGCGAGGCGCGCCGCAAGGCGCATGAGGTCTTGGAGTTCACCGGCCTTGCCGCGCGCGCGGACGTGCTCGCCAGCGACCTCGTGCCGGCCGAGAAGCGCCGCCTCGAAGTCGCCCGCGCGCTCGCCACCGAACCGAAACTACTGCTGCTCGACGAAGTCCTCACCGGCCTGACGCCGACCGAGGCGCAGACCGGTGTCGCGCTGGTGCGCAAGGTGCGCGATGCCGGCATCACCGTGTTGATGGTCGAGCACGTCATGGAGATCGTGATGCCCTTGGTCGACCGTGCGATCGTGCTCGATCTCGGCAAGGTGCTGGTCGAGGGCAAGCCCGCCGATGTCGTCCGCGATCCCAAGGTGATCAGCGCATATCTGGGAGATCGTCATGCTCAGCGTGCGTGAAGTCACGACCGCCTATCAGGGCCTGGTCGCGATCTCCGCGGTCTCGATCGAGGTCCAGAAGGGTGAGATCGTCTGCGTCGCCGGTGCCAACGGCGCGGGCAAGTCGACGCTGCTCAAATCCATCGCCGGCGCCGAGCGTCCGCGTTCCGGCACCGTAACCTTCGACGGCAAGCGCCTCGACGGCATGGCGCAGCACCACATCACCGCCACCGGCATCGCCTATGTGCCGGAGAACCGCCGTCTGTTTCCGCGCCTCTCGGTGCGCGACAACCTTCGTCTCGGCAGCTATCTCTACCGCGGCGAAGCGAACCGCGAAGAACCGCTCGGTCTCGTCTTCGAGCTGTTCCCGCGCCTGTCCGAACGCCTCGAGCAACGCGCCGAAACGCTCTCCGGCGGCGAGCAGCAGATGCTCGCCATCGGCCGCGCGCTGATGACGCGCCCGCGCCTGTTGATGCTGGACGAGCCCTCGCAGGGCATCATGCCGAAGCTGGTCGACGAGATTTTCCAGGCGGTGAAGCGCATCCGCGACGCCGGCATGACCGTTCTGATCGTCGAGCAGCGCATGGCCGAGTGCCTGGAGATCGCCGACCGTGCCTACATCCTGCAAACCGGCCGTGTGCTGATGCAGGGGCCCGCGGCCGAGATCCGGGGCAATCCGGACGTGAGGAAGGCGTATCTGGGGCTGTAGGCGTTGACGCCGTCGCCGCAATCTCCGCCGTCATCCTGAGGTGTGCGCTCTTGCGCGCCTCAGGATGACGGCGGTGGGTGTGGTTCAATGCCCGTGCCCGTGTTCCGGCAACGTTACCCCAAACACCTTCACCAGATCCGCCACCTGCTCCGGCGATAGATAGCGCGGGTTCATCCCGCGCAGCAGCAGGTACAGCTTCGCCGTCTCCTCCAGCTCCTCGGTTGCGAACACGGCGGCTTCCAGCGTGTCGCCGGCGACGACAGGCCCGTGATTGGCGAGCAGCACGGACGAGTATTTTCCCGCCAGTCCCTTGATCGCGGTCGCCACCGCCGGGTCGCCCGGGCGGTAGTACGGCACGAGCGCGGTGGCGCCGCATTTCATCAGGTAATAGGCCGTCATCGGCGGCAGCGCGGCACGCGGGTCGATCTCCGGCAGCATCGAGAGCGCGACCGAATGGGTGGAGTGCAGATGCACGATCGCGCGTGCACTGCCGCGCGTGTCATAGAGCGCATTGTGCAGCGGAACTTCCTTGGTCGGGGCATCGCCCGACACCAGCTGGCCCCTCTCGTCGAGCCGCGACAGCTTCGCAGGATCGAGGAAACCGAGCGAGGCATTGGTCGGCGTCACCAGCCAGCCGCCGCCGTCCAGCTTGACGCTGATATTGCCGGAGGAGCCGGGCGTCAGCCCGCGCTCGAACAGGGACCGTCCGAAGCGGCAGATGTCCTCGCGCAGCCGCGTCTCGTTGCTCGCTTCAGGTTTCATGGCCGTCATGCCCGCTTGTCTCACGCTTTGGCAGCGCGGCCAAGCCGTGATATCGGTTCGCCGAGCCGCCGCAGAAGCCGGCCGTCCGGGAAACGTTCGCAAGGGTTAGTTGTATGTCCGCCTCCACGTCACAAAATCAGCGCATCGCGGTCATCGGGCTCGGCTCGATGGGGTTTGGCATGGCGACCTCGCTGAAGCGCGCCGGCCACGCCGTCACCGGTTGCGACGTTTCGGCCGAGGCCGTGGCGCGTTTCGCGAAGGATGGTGGCGCGGGTGCCAAAACGCCGGCCGAGGCGGCCAAGGGCGCGGACATCGTCGTCAGCGTCGTCGTCAACGCCGCGCAGACTGAAGCGGTCCTGTTCGGCAAGGATGGTGCCGCCGAGACCATGCCCGAAGGCAGCGTCTTCGTATCCTCCGCCACGATGGACCCCGACGTGGCGCGGCGTCTGGCAAAGCAGCTTGAGGCGACCGGCCGGCATTATCTGGATGCGCCGATTTCCGGCGGAGCTCAGCGCGCCGCGCAAGGCGAGCTGACGATCCTCGCCTCCGGCAGCCCCACAGCGTTCGCGAAGGCACGACCCGCGCTCGACGCCATGGCCGCGAAGCTCTACGAGCTCGGCGATGCCGCCGGCCAGGGCGCCGCGTTCAAGATGATCAACCAGCTGCTCGCCGGCGTGCATATCGCTGCCGCCAGCGAGGCGATTGCGTTCGCGGCCAAGCAGGGCCTCGACATCCGCAAGGTCTACGAGGTGATCACCGCCTCCGCCGGCAATTCCTGGATGTTCGAGAACCGCATGCCGCACGTGCTCGACGGCGACTACACACCGCGCAGCGCCGTCGAGATCTTCGTCAAGGACCTCGGCATCATCCAGGACATGGCGCGCAGCGCGCGATTCCCGGTGCCGGTCTCCGCCGCCGCACTCCAGATGTTCCTGATGACATCAGCCGCCGGCATGGGCCGGGACGACGACGCCTCGGTGGCGCGGATGTATGCGCAGGTCACCGGCGTCAAGCTGCCCGGCGACAAGTAACGAAGAGGACGCCAATGCCCCGTTTTGCCGCCAATCTCTCGATGATGTTCACCGAGGTGCCGTTCCTCGATCGCTTCGATGCCGCAGCCCAGGCTGGCTTCACCGCGGTCGAGTTTCTCTTTCCCTATGAGCATCCGGCCGAGGCGGTCGGCGAGCGCCTCAAGCGCAACGGCCTGACCCAGGCGCTGTTCAACCTGCCTCCAGGCGACTGGAACGCCGGTGAGAAGGGCTTTGCGGCGCTCCCCTCGCGCTTCTCCGATCTCAAGGCGGGCCTGGAGACGGCGCTGCCTTACGCCAAGGCGACCGGCGTCAAGCGACTGCACCTGATGGCCGGCATCGCCAATCGCGGCGAGCGCGTCGCGATCGAGGCGTTCTACAAATCGGTGGCATGGGCCGCGGAGTTCTTCGCCCCGCACGGCATCGACATCGTGCTCGAGCCGATCAATGCGCGCAACGTACCCGGCTACTTCCTCAACGACTTCGGCTTCGCCCGCGACCTGATTCAGGAGCTGAGGCTTCCGAACCTCAAGCTCCAGTTCGACATCTATCACTGCCAGATCATCCATGGCGACGTCACGATGCGGCTGCGCGAGATGATGCCGATCATCGGCCATATCCAGATCGCCAGCGTCCCCTCGCGTAACGAGCCCGACGGGGAGGAGCTGAACTATCCGTTCCTGTTCGAAGAGCTCGACCGGCTCGGCTATGCCGGCTTCGTCGGCTGCGAATACAATCCGCGCGGCAAGACCACCGACGGTCTTGCCTGGTTCAAGCCTTACGCTGGAGTGAAGCCGTGACGCTTGCGTTGGGCTGCATCGCCGACGATTACACCGGCGCTTCCGATCTCGCCAACACGCTGACGCGCGCGGGCCTGCGCACCGTGCAGACCATCGGCGTGCCCGCCGACGATCTCGCACTGCCCGAGGTCGATGCCGTCGTGGTGTCGCTGAAGAGCCGCTCGATCGAGGCCGGCCTCGCCGTGTCGCGTTCGCGCGCGGCGGATCAGTGGCTGCGCGGCCGCGGCGCCGGCCACGTATTGTTCAAGATCTGCTCGACCTTCGATTCCACGGACGCCGGCAATATCGGCCCTGTCATGGACGCGCTGCGCGCCGATAGCGGCGAGGGCGCCGTGCTGGTGACGCCGGCGTTCCCGGAGACCGGCCGCACCGTCTATCAGGGCAACCTCTTCGTCGGCGCGGTGCCGCTCAACGAGAGTCCGCTGAAGGACCATCCGCTCAACCCGATGCATGATTCCAACCTGGTGCGCGTGCTTGCGCGCCAGAGCGGGACGCAGATCGGTCTCGTCGACCTCGCCACCGTCACGCGCGGCGCAGATGCCGTGCGGGCCCGGCTGGCCGAACTCGCGGCCAAGGGCATCGGCGCCGCCATCATCGACGCGGTCTTCGACCGCGACCTCGAGACCATCGGCCTCGTCGCCGCCGAGCACCGGCTGTCGGTCGGCGCCTCCGGCATGGGCCTCGGGCTCGCGCGTGCGCTGGCGTCGACTGGTAAAGTCAAATCAGCCGGGGCGAACGGCGAGACCGGCATTGCCGTCGGCGGACCGGCGGCCTGCCTCGCCGGGAGCTGCTCTCAGGCGACGCTTCAGCAGATCGTCAACGCCGAACGGGTCATGCCGGTGCTTCACCTCGATCCGGACCGTATCATTACGGGGGGCGGCGAAGCGCAGCGCGCGCTGGATTGGGCGAGGCCGCGGCTTGCGGAGGGGCCGGTGCTGATCGCCTCGAGCGCGACGCCTGGTCAGGTCGCCGCACTGCAGGCGCGGCACGGTCGCGACCCGGCCGGCCACGCGATCGAGCAGGCCATGGCCGACATTGCAGAAAACCTCGTAAAATCAGGCGTGCGGCGACTGATCGTTGCCGGCGGCGAGACATCCGGTGCCGTCGTCGATCGGTTGAAGATCCCCGGATTTCTCGTAGGAGTGGAGATCGCGGCGGGTGTCCCGGTGCTCCACTCGGTGGGCGCCGAAGCCGACATGCTGCTCGCTCTGAAGTCCGGAAATTTCGGCGGCGCTGAATTTTTCTCCGATGCGCTTAGGCTCATGCGCTAAGCGCAGAGCATTTTTAGCGGCCTGTTCATCTCTTTCAGGCTCCGTACTCGTACGGAGTCGTAGTTAACATCTGCGCAGGTGCTCTGGTGTTGGATGTTGGTGCTGCTCCCTTTGGTTGATTCGTAATAAGCGCACCGCGCCAGCACAAAGAGACCCCATTATGCTTGCCACCATTTCCATCCGCGCCAAGATCATCAGTGTCGTGGCGTTCCTGCTGGTCGCAATGGCCGGCATGGGTCTCCTGGCCGTCATGAAAATGCGGTCGATGAACGCCAACACCATCGACATCACCACGAGCTGGATGCCCAGCGTGCGGGTGCTTGGCGAGCTTCGTGCGAGCGTCATCACCTATCGCAACGTGGTCCGCCAGCACATGCTTTCCGAAACGCTGGACGAAAAACTCGCCAACGAGAAGACGGGTGTGACAGTGATCGAGGCGCTCGCCAAGATCCGCGGCCGGTACGAGCCAATGATCACCTCGCCGGAGGAGCGGGCGCTCTACAACCAGTGGGCAAAACTCTGGGATGACTACAAGAAGGGCACCGAGGAGGTGATGGCGCTCTCGCGCAAGGAGGCCGGCAAGGTCCCGCACGACGCACAGGAGCTGAACACCAAGACGGTCAACAAGATCGGTCTTGCGTCGGATGAGGTCCTGATGAAGGACATCGAACTCAACACCAAGGGTGGCGATCAGGCGGCTCAGGATGCTGCGGACAGCTATTCTTATGCTTTCATGCTGGTCTCGATCATCCTCGGCGCTGCCGTCATCATCGGCATCGGCGTCGGCTTCTATCTCGTCCAGGACGTCTCGAAGGGCATCAACTCGATCATTGAGCCGATGCAGGCGCTGGGCAAGGGCGACCTCTCCGCCGAAGTCCCGCACCGGGGCGAGAAGACCGAGATCGGCGCCATGGCCGACGTGCTCCAGATCTTCAAGGAGGCTCTGATCGCCAAGAAGGCCGCCGATGAGGCCGCGGCCACGGATGCCGAAGCCAAGATCGAGCGCGGCCGCCGCGTCGACAACATCACCCGCGAATTCGAAACCATGATCGGCGAGATCGTCCAGACCGTGTCGTCGGCCTCGACCCAGCTGGAGGCCTCCGCCTCGACGCTGACCTCGACCGCCGACCGTTCCCAGCGACTGGCGACCACCGTTGCCAGCGCTTCGGAGGAAGCCTCGACCAACGTGCAGTCGGTGGCCTCGGCGACCGAGGAGATGGCTTCGTCGGTCGGCGAGATCAGCCGTCAGGTGCAGGAATCGGCGCGGATGGCGGGCGATGCCGTCGGCCAGGCGCGTGCTACCACCGAGCGCGTCAGCGAGCTCTCCAAGGCGGCGTCCCGCATCGGCGACGTCGTCGAACTGATCAACACCATCGCCGGCCAGACCAACCTGCTGGCGCTGAACGCGACCATCGAGGCGGCACGTGCCGGCGAGGCCGGCCGCGGCTTTGCCGTGGTGGCTTCCGAGGTGAAGGCGCTTGCCGAGCAGACCGCGAAGGCGACCGGCGAGATCGGCCAGCAGATCTCCGGCATCCAGGCGGCGACCAACGACTCGGTCGGCGCCATCAAGGAGATTTCCTCGACCATCGAGCGTCTCTCGGAGATCTCGTCGGCGATCGCAGCGGCGGTGGAAGAGCAGGGCGCCGCGACGCAGGAGATCGCCCGCAACGTCCAGCAGGCCGCGCAGGGCACCCAGCAGGTCTCCTCCAACATCACCGACGTGCAGCGCGGCGCGACCGAGACCGGCACGGCCTCCTCACAAGTGCTGTCGGCGGCGCAAATGCTGTCGAACGATTCGGGCCGGCTGAAGAACGAGGTCAGCAAATTCCTGACCAACGTCCGCGCGGCCTGATCCTTCCGGACAGGTATCAGACTACGCAAGAGCGGCGTCATCGGCGCCGCTCTTTGCTTTTGGCGCACCGCCCGGCCCCGGACTTATTTTTCACGTGGGTCATACGGTTCCAAATCTTTACGGGTTCCGAACGCGGGGAACTTTAACTCCTTGCAGCATTTCGGAGGCCCATCGTGAAGCTGTTTTCGTTCTCTGCCATTCGCTCCATCCAATTGAAGATTGCCCTGATCGCCGGCCTCTGCCTCGCGGTCACCTGCGTCGTGCTGATCGGCTACGGCCTCTTCTCCACGCAGAGCATGAACCAGTACGTGACCCACGAGGTCATGCAGCTGGTCGACAATCAGACCAAGGAAAGCCTGACCAACCGCGCTACCACTGAAGCCAGCGCCATCAAGGCCGAGCTGGAGGTCGGATTCGATGCCGCGCGCACCATCGCGCATGCGTTCGCGACGCTGGCAGACGAGAAGACCGGCACCCCCATCGCAGCCCGGCGCGCTCAGTTCAACGCGCTGCTCCGCCACGTGCTCGAGCTCAATCCTGCCTTCAACGGCACCTACTCGGCCTGGGAGCCCGGCGCGCTGGATGGCGATGACGCGGCGTTCAAGGGCCGCAAGGAGGTCGGATCGGACAATACCGGCCGGTTCCTGCCCTATTGGACGCGCAATGCCAACGGCGACATCGCGGTTCAGCCGCTGGTCGAGTACGACAGCGGCGAGCGGCATCCCAACGGTCTGGTGAAGGGCGCCTGGTACATCAATCCGAACACGACGGGTAAGGAGAACATCCTCGGTCCGCTGCCCTATATCGTGCAGGGCAAGGCCGTCTTCCTGGCGACCATGTCGGTGCCGGTCATGATCGGCGGCAAGTTCCGCGGCGTTGCCGGCGCCGACTACAATCTCGACTTCGTGCAGAAGCTGGCCCTCAAGATCAATGCCTCGCTGTTCGAGGGCAAGGGCAAGGTCGCGATCCTCAACGACACCGGCCTGATCGTGGCCAACAGCGCCAATCAGGACGTGATCGGCAAGAACGCTTCGGCAGCCGATCCGCGCTGGAGCGAGAGCCTCGCCATCGTCAAGGCCGGCAAGAGCGCGGTGCAGGACGATCCGAAGTTCGCCAACATCGATATCTATGCGCCGATCCGCTTCGGGCTCACCGAGAATGCGTGGTCGGTCGTGATCTCGGTCCCGCGCGAGGTCGTGCTGGCGTCCGCACGGCAGCTGGATGCCTCGCTCAGTGCCCGTGCGACGTCGAGCACGTTCTGGCAGCTCGGTGTCGGCCTCGTCATCGTGCTGGCGGCGATCTTCCTGATCTCGTTCGCTGCACGAAAGATCGCGCGGCCGATCCAGGACTGCGCCAATTTCGCCGACGGCATCGCCAAGGGCGACTTCAACCAGCAGCTCAAGATCGATCAGGCCGACGAGGTCGGCAGGCTCGCGACGTCGCTGAGCTCGATGCAGGACGACATCAAGCGCAGCATCGAGCAGCGCGCCCAGGACCAGGCCGCTGCCGATCGCGAACGCAAGCGCACCATGAACGAGCTGGCCGACAGCTTCGAAGCGCAGGTGGGCGGTATCGTGGAAACGGTGTCCGCCGCGTCCGGCGCGCTGGAAAGCTCGGCCGGATCGCTGAGCTCGACCGCCGAGCGGGCGCAAGAGCTCGCCTCCGTCGTCGCCACCGCGTCCGACCAGGCATCTGGTAACGTGCAGTCGGTGGCCTCGGCGACCGAGGAGATGGCTTCGTCGGTCGGCGAGATCAGCCGTCAGGTGCAGGAATCGGCGCGGATGGCGGGCGATGCCGTCGGCCAGGCCCGTGCCACCACCGAGCGCGTCAGCGAGCTTTCCAAGGCGGCGTCCCGCATCGGCGACGTCGTCGAACTGATCAACACCATCGCCGGCCAGACCAACCTGCTGGCGCTGAACGCGACCATCGAGGCGGCACGTGCCGGCGAGGCCGGCCGCGGCTTTGCCGTGGTGGCTTCCGAGGTGAAGGCGCTCGCCGAGCAGACCGCGAAGGCGACCGGTGAAATCGGCCAGCAGATCTCCGGCATCCAGGCGGCGACCAACGACTCGGTCGGCGCCATCAAGGAGATTTCCTCGACCATCGAGCGCCTCTCGGAGATCTCGTCGGCGATCGCAGCGGCGGTGGAAGAGCAGGGCGCCGCGACCCAGGAGATCGCCCGCAACGTGCAGCAGGCCGCGCAAGGCACCCAGCAGGTCTCCTCCAACATCACCGACGTGCAGCGCGGCGCGACCGAGACCGGCACGGCCTCCTCACAAGTGCTGTCGGCGGCGCAAATGCTGTCGAACGACTCGGGCCGGCTGAAGAACGAGGTCAGCAGGTTCCTGACCAACGTCCGCGCGGCGTAAACCTTCGCCCGATCAAAACCACGGGCGGCGCCGAAAGCGCCGCTCGTTTGTCTTGCCGGGCAGCATGAGATCGGCCGCAGGCGGTCATCTCGGGAACTGGCCGTAATCTTACGGGCGGGCCGTTTCATCGATGGTTAAATCGGATTCACGAAGGTTGAGAGAGCGGAGCCTCGTGCATGGCGGGTCCCGATTGGAATGATTTCATCCTGAGAGCGGTCTGCTGGGGGCCCCGATGCGCAAGAATTTTCCGGTCACTGATGTCGAATATCCGGTCAGCGACGAGACGCTGATCGTTTCGCGGACCGATCTCAAGGGCAAGCTCACCTACTTCAACGAAGACTTCCTCGCCGCGGCCGGGTTCACATCGGCCGAGCTGATGGGCCAGCCGCACAATATCGTCCGCCACCCCGACATGCCGCCGGAGGCGTTCGACAATCTCTGGGACACGCTGAAGGCCGGCAAGCCGTGGCTCGGCGCGGTGAAGAACCGCCGCAAGAACGGCGACTTCTACTGGGTGCTGGCGACGGCTTCGCCGATCCGGGAGAACGGCCAGGTCAAGGGTTACACCTCGATCCGCACAAAACTGCCGGCCGATCAGCGCAAGCTCGCCGAGGAGGTCTACGCCGCGATCCGCGAGAAGAAGCCGCACGGCTATCGCGTCGACGCCGGCATCATCCGTCGTCGCTCGTGGCTCGACCGCTTCAGTGTCTTTACCGGCACGCTGAAGGCGCGCCTCGTCACGACCATGGCGCTCCAGGCGCTGTTCATGCTCGCGCTCGGCAGCGGCGGCGCGCTCGCTTCCGGCGGGTCGGCCAGCCTGATGCTGTCGGCGCTGGCCGTCGTTGGCGCCGCCGTCGTCGGTTTCGCTGGCCTTGCAACCATGCGTGCGATCCAGGGGCCGATGCAGCAGCTCAACGACACCCTGGTCAACCTCGTGCAGGACAAGCTCGACAACCGCATCGTGATCGAGCGCGACGACGAGATCGGCGAGGCGCTGCGCAACCTTCAGACCGTGCAGACCATCATCCGCTTCAGCCGCGACGAGGTGCAGGCAGTGCAGCGTCGTGCCGAGACGCAGCGCAAATCCGACATGACCAAGCTCGCCGACGGCTTCGAGGCCGCGATCGGCGAGATCGTCGAGACCGTGTCGTCGGCCGCAACCGAGCTCGAGGCGTCGGCCTCGACCCTGTCCTCAACCGCGGGCCGGGCGCAGGAGCTGGCCACAGTGGTGGCATCCGGCTCGGAAGCAGCGTCCACCAATGTCCACTCGGTGGCATCGGCCGCCGAAGAGATGTCGTCCTCGGTGCGCGAGATCGGCCGTCAGGTGCAGGACTCCTCCCGGATCGCAGGTGAGGCGGTCAGCCAGGCACAGGCCACCACCGAGCGCGTCAGCGAATTGTCGCGGGCCGCGTCGCGGATCGGTGACGTCGTCGAGCTCATCAATGCGATCGCCGGCCAGACCAATTTGCTGGCGCTCAATGCCACGATCGAGGCAGCACGGGCCGGCGAGGCCGGCCGCGGCTTCGCCGTCGTGGCTTCCGAGGTCAAGGCGCTCGCCGAGCAGACGGCCAAGGCCACCGGCGAGATCGGCCAGCAGGTCGGCGGCATTCAGGCGGCGACACAGGATTCGGTCAGCGCGATCGGCGAGATCAGCGGCACCATCGCGCGCCTGTCGGAGATTGCTGCGGCGATCGCCGCGGCCGTGGAGCAACAGGGCGCGGCCACCCAGGAGATTGCCCGCAACGTTCAGCAGGCCGCCCAGGGCACCCAACAGGTCTCGTCCAATGTCGGCGACGTCCAGCGCGGCGCCTCCGAAACCGGCTCGGCGTCCTCGCAGGTGCTGTCAGCGGCGCAGATGCTGTCCCGCGATTCCAATCGGCTCAAGCTCGAGGTCGGCAAGTTCCTCAACTCCGTCCGCGCTGCCTGAGGGGAGCACGACGCCGCAGCGTTGCATCGCGCGTTGTCGCGGGCAACGTTTTGATAAGCATATGCGGTGGCGCCCCCGGCAGCGAGACCGCACTTTGACGTGAGACAACATCGCGTTGCAGGCTTCTTATATCTCTCGTGGGGGTCGATCCCTCCATTCGGAGGAAGCGGCGCTCGGGAAAAGGAAGCCAGCGGTGCATCTCAGAATTGGCACGGTCCTACCGGTCATCATTTCGGCGCTTGCCTTGATGGGAGTGGCGGCCACCGGCTACACGGCCATTCACGCCTACCACGACCGTCAGGAGGCCGAGATCTTCGTCGGTCTCAACGGCATTTCGCAATCGTTGTTGCACAGCGCCGGGCAATGGGCGAAGGAGCGCGGCATGACCAATGCGGCGTTGAATTCGCCCGAGGTGCTTCCGGCCGATCGCCGCTCCGAAATCGACGCTGTGCGCGCGACGTCGGATCGGGCCTTCCGCGATGCTGTGCAGCGCTTGCGTGGCGTCACGGCGATGAAGGGCGCCGAACAACGCATCTCGGAAGCCGAACGGGCATTCCAAAGCTTCGAGAGCCTGCGCCGCAGGGTCGATGCGAATCTGGCCAAGCCTGGGTCGGAGCGGGACGCCGAGGTGGTCAAGGCCTTTGCCCCGGCGATCACCGATCTGATCGAGGTCGCGGCCAACAGACTGCGCCTGACGCTGGAAACGCTGACCAGTTCGCCTTCGGCCGCCATGGCACGCCTCGTCGGCCTCCGGCACCTGACAGCGGAGATGGCAGAGAACGCCGGGCGCGAACGTGCGCTTCTCGGCGGGTTGATCAGTTCGCACGCGAAGCTCGCCGCGGACGGCATCGGCCGGATCGCGACCTTCCGCGGCCACGTGGAGCTCGCCTGGGAGACGGTCGCCCCGATCGCCGACCGCACCGACGTTCCGGCGGCGCTCGCGCGGGCCATCAAGTCGGTGAATGAGGATTACTTTCAGACCTATGGCGCACTGCGTGCCGAAATCCTCGCCGCAGGTCCGAGCGGCGAATACAAGATCAGCGGCCACGACTATGTGGGCCGCGCGACGACGGCCATCAATTCCATTCTCGGACTGGCGGGCGCAATCGGCGCGGCGGCGGATACGGAGGCTGCCGAACAGGCGAAGGCGAGCGCCTCCAACCTGATCATCAGTGCTGCAATCCTGCTTGCGAGCCTCGGCCTCACATTGCTGAGCTTCTGGATCGCGGTTTCAAGGATCGTGCGTCCGCTTGCGGCACTGACGGCCGCGATGGACGAATTGGCCGGCGGCAATTTCGCAGTGGTTCTCCCCGGGCTTGGCCGCAAGGACGAGGTGGGCGACATGGCCCACGCGGTGGAGACGTTCAAGGTCAAGGCCGAGCAGAAGGCGCATGAGGTCGCGGACGCCAAGATCAGGCAGGACCAGATCGCGGCCGAACAGCGCCGTGCCGACATGCACCGGCTTGCCGGTCAGTTCGAGACTGCAGTCGGCGAGATCGTGGACGCGGTGAGTTCGGCGTCGACCGAGCTGGAAGCCTCCGCCGGTGCGATGAACGTGACGGCCGCGCGGGCGCAGGAGCTCGCCGTCACCGTCGCCGACGGTTCGCAGGAAGCCTCCGCAAACGTTCAGTCGGTCGCGTCCGCGACCGAGCAGTTGTCGTCCTCCGTCAACGAGATCAGCCGCCGGGTGCAGGATTCGGCGCGAATGGCCAACGAAGCCGTCGACCAGGTACGGCTGACCGACGGGCATATCGACGGATTGTCGCGAGCGGTCGCGAAGATCGGCGACGTCGTCGAACTGATCGACCAGATCGCGGGGCAGACCAATCTCCTCGCGCTCAACGCAACGATCGAGGCGGCGAGGGCCGGCGAGTCCGGTCGCGGCTTCGCGGTGGTGGCTTCCGAGGTCAAGGCCCTCGCCGCGCAGACCGCGAAGGCGACCGGTGAGATCGCGCAGCAGATCACCGGCATCCAGTCGGCGACCCAGGAATCCGTCGCGGCGATCCGCGACATCGGCGGCACCATCGCGCGGCTGTCCGAAATCGCTGCGGCCATTGCCGCGGCGGTGGAGGAGCAGGGTGCGGCGACGCAGGAGATCACACGAAACGTGCAGCAGGCGGCCAAAGGTGCGCAGCAGGCCTCGTCCAATGTCGGCGAGGTCGAGCGGGGCGCCGCCGAGACCGGCGCGTCGTCCTCGCAAGTGCTGTCGGCGGCGCAGATGCTCTCGCGCGATTCCAATCGCCTCAAGCTTGAGGTCGGCAAGTTCCTGAACGCGGTCCGCGCCGCCTGAGACAGGCCGCCGCATAGCTGCGATGTCGATTTCGCAGTGCGGTAGCAGGGAAGTGAATGCAGGATAGTTCTGGTTATTAGCGTTTCCGGCGGTGCTCGGGTAAAGGGGAATAGGGATCGCCGTGGGGGCAGATTCCGTATCCTCCTTGACCTGGATTTTCCTGGCGCATGATTGCTCTGGTCCGTATTGCCTTGAGCCGGCCCTATACGTTCGTCGTGCTCGCGCTTCTGCTGCTGATCATCGGACCGCTCGCGGCGCTGCGGACCCCGACCGACATCTTTCCGGACATCCGCATTCCCGTGATCGGCGTGGTCTGGCAGTACACCGGCCTGCCGCCGGACCAGATGTCCGGCCGCATCACCACGCCGTTCCAGCGGGCGCTGACGACCACGGTCAACGACATCGAGCACATCACGGCCAATTCCTACAACGGCTTTGGCATCATCAAGATCTTCTTCCAGCCCAACGTCGACATCCGCACCGCCAACGCGCAGGTCACCGCGATCTCGCAGACGCTGATCAAGCAGATGCCGCCGGGCGCGACGCCGCCCCTGATCCTGAACTACTCCGCCTCCACCGTGCCGATCATCCAGGTGGCGCTGTCGGGCGATGGCCTCACCGAGCAGAACCTCGCCGACATCGGCATCAACAATCTGCGCACGCCGCTGGTCACCGTGCCGGGCGCGGCGATCCCCTATCCATTCGGCGGCAAGCAGCGCCAGGTCCAGATCGACCTCGATCCCACCGCGCTGCAGGCCCGCGGCCTGTCCGGCCAGGACGTCGCCAATGCGCTCGCCGCCCAGAACCTGATCACGCCGGTCGGCACCCAGAAGATCGGCCAGTTCGAGTACAACATCCAGCTCAACAACTCGCCACTGAAGATCGACGAACTCGGCAACCTCCCGATCAAGACCGTCAATGGCGCCATGGTCTATGTGCGCGACGTCGCCACCGTACGCGACGGCAATCCGCCGCAGACCAACATCGTCCATGTCGACGGTAACCGCTCGGTGCTGATGATGGTGCTGAAGGCGGGCGCGACCTCGACGCTCGACATCATCGCCGGCATCAAGCAGAAGGTCATCGACGTCAAGGACCAGCTCCCCGACGCGCTCAAGATCGGCTTCATTGGCGACCAGTCGGTGTTCGTCCGCGGCGCGATTCAAGGCGTCGCGATCGAGGGGGTGATCGCGGCGCTGCTCACCAGCGTCATGATCCTGCTGTTCCTCGGCAGCTGGCGCTCGACCATCATCATCGCGGTCTCGATCCCGCTGTCGGTGCTGGGCGCCATCATCATGCTGTCGGCGATCGGCGAGACGCTGAACATCATGACGCTCGGCGGGCTCGCACTCGCGGTCGGCATCCTCGTCGACGACGCCACCGTCACGATCGAGAACATCAACTACCATCTGGAGCAGGGCAAGCCGGTCGAGCAGTCGATCCTCGACGGCGCCAACCAGATCGTGACGCCGGCCTTCGTGTCGCTGCTGTGCATCTGCATCGTGTTCGTGCCGATGTTCTTCCTCTCGGGCGTCGCGCGCTTCCTGTTCGTGCCGATGGCGGAAGCGGTGATGTTCGCGATGATCTGGTCGTTCATCCTGTCGCGCACGCTGGTGCCGACCATGGCGAACTATCTGCTGCAGGCGCATGTCCATCACGAAGGCGGGCCGCCGAAATCGCGCAATCCTCTCGTCTGGTTCCAGCGCGGCTTCGAGGCACGGTTCGAGCGCATCCGCGGCGGCTACCATGGCTTCCTCGGCCTCGCGCTGGCGCATCGCGCGGTGTTCGTGATCGGCTTCCTCTGCGTGGTCGGCATATCCTTCGCGCTGGTGCCGTTCCTCGGCCGCAATTTCTTTCCCGCGGTCGATGCCGGCAACATCCTGATGCATGTCCGCACCCAGGTCGGCACCCGCGTCGAGGAGACCGCCAACCAGCTGGCCGACGTGCAGAAGGCGGTCCGCAAGCTGATTCCGGGCGAGATCGAGACCATGACCGACAACATCGGTATGCCGATCTCCGGCATCAACATGACCTACAACAACACCGGCGTGATCGGCCCGCAGGACGGCGACATCCAGATCAAGTTGAAGGAAGGCCACAAGCCGACCGAGGAGCACGTGAAGGTGCTGCGCGAGCAGCTGCCGCGACTGTTCCCCGGCGTCAGCTTCGCGTTCCTTCCCGCCGACATCGTCAGCCAGATCCTGAACTTCGGCGCGCCGGCGCCGATCGACCTGCAGATCCGCGGCGCCAATCTCGGTGCCAATTTTGTCTACGCCAACAATCTGCTGGCCAAGGTCCGCAGGATTCCCGGCGTTGCCGATGCCCGGATCCAGCAGTCGCCGAACGCGCCGACCTTCAACATCGATGTCGACCGCACCCGCGCGCAATATGTCGGCCTGACCGAGCGCGACGTCACCAACAGCCTCGTGGTCAATCTCGCCGGCTCCTCGCAGGTGGCGCCGACCTACTACCTCAACCCCGACAACGGCGTGTCCTATTCGATCGTGATGCAGACGCCGCAATACCAGATCGATTCGCTCAGCGCGCTGCAGACGCTGCCGATCACCGCCGCCGGCAATGCGCAGTCGCCGATCCTCGGCGGCATCGCCGACATCAAGCGTTCGACGTCGAGCGCGGTCGTCTCGCAATACGACATCCAGTCGATGGTGCAGATCTTCGCAACGACCTCGGGCCGCGATCTCGGCGCCGTCGCCGCCGATATCCGAAAGGTGATCGCCGACACTGCCAAGGAGGTGCCGAAGGGCTCTTCCGTGGTGCTGCTCGGCCAGGTGCAGACCATGAACAGCGCCTTCACCGGCCTCCTGTTCGGTCTGCTCGGTGCCGTCGTGCTGATCTATTTCCTGATCGTCGTGAACTTCCAGTCCTGGTCCGATCCGTTCGTGATCATCACGGCGCTGCCGGCCGCGCTCGCCGGCATCGTCTGGATGCTGTTCGCGACCGGGACCACGCTGTCGGTCCCCGCACTCACCGGCGCCATCATGTGCATGGGCGTTGCCACCGCCAACAGCGTGCTCGTGATCTCCTTCGCGCGCGAACGCTACGAGGAGCTCGGCGATCCCGTCGCCGCGGCGCTGGAAGCCGGCTTCGTCCGGTTCCGCCCGGTGCTGATGACCGCGCTCGCCATGATCATCGGCATGGCGCCGATGGCGCTGGGTCTGGGCGAGGGCGGCGAGCAGAATGCGCCGCTCGGCCGCGCCGTGATCGGCGGCCTGATCTTTGCAACCTTTGCCACGCTGATGTTCGTTCCCGTGGTATTCAGCATGGTCCACAAGAAACAAGGCGCCAAAGCCGCCGCCCCACTGGAGACCCCGCATGTCGCCCACTGAACCCCGCTCGCCGGTGTCGCACCGGAAACTGGGCATCTTCGGCGTGGTGGCGCTGATCGCGGCGGGCCTCGTCGTCGGCACCGGCATCCGCGCCCGCGAGGAGCAGAGCTCCCAGTTGAAGGAATGGACCGATGATCAGGCCGTTCCCAGCGTCGCGGTGACCCAGCCCAGCGCCAAGGCGCTCAACGCCACCATCGATCTGCCGGGCCGGCTGGAAGCCTATTATCGCGCACCGATCTTCGCCCGCGTGTCGGGCTATCTGAAGAGCTGGAGCGCCGACATCGGCGCCCGCGTCAAGGCCGGTCAGGTGATCGCCGAGATCGAGGCGCCGGACCTCGATCAGCAGCTGCTGCAGGCTAGAGCCGACCTCGCCAGCCAGCAGGCCAGCGCCAGGCTGTCGGAGGCGACGCTGAACCGGCGCAAGACGCTGGTCGCCTCCAACTTCGTCTCCGCGCAGGAGATCGACGAGCGCACCGCCGATCTCTCCAACAAGAACGCGGCCGTCAATTCGGGCAAGGCCAATGTCGAGCGGCTGGAAGCGCTGGCCGGCTACAAGAAGATCACCGCGCCGTTCGACGGCGTCGTCACCGCGCGCGACACCGACGTCGGCGCGCTGATCAATGCCGGCGGCGGCTCCGGCCCGGCGATGTTCGTGATCTCCGACATCACCAAGCTGCGTGTCTACGTCAACGTGCCCCAGAACTACGTGCCGGCGATCAAGATCGGCGCCAAGGCCACCATCGCGTTGCCGGAGTATCCGAACCGGACGTTCCAGGCGACGGTCGAGGCGTCCTCGCAAGCCGTCGACGTCGCCTCCGGCACCACGCGCATGCAGCTCGGGCTCGACAATTCGAACGGAGAGCTGATGCCCGGCGGCTATGCCAGCGTGAAGCTCAACCTCCAGCGCGATTCCGCCCCGCTCAGCATCCCCGCCAGCGCGTTGATCTTCAACAGCAACGGCCTGCGCGTCGCGACCGTCGGGACTGATGACAAGGTGCTGTTCAAGCCGGTGACCATCGCCCGCGACCTCGGCCGCGAGATCGAGCTCGCCTCGGGGATCGCCGCGGACGATCGCGTCATCACGGCCCCGCCGGACGGGTTGTCGGACGGCGATGCAGTGCGCGTGGTCGGCGCCAAGGCCAAGCCGGCGACCGCGTCGGAGAAGCAGGCGCCGAAGGGGTAGGGCGGTCTCGTGCCCCGGACGCAGCGCAGCACGCAGTGATGCGCTGCAGAGCCGGGGCCCATCTCTCCTCAAAGTACAGTGTCGCTTTCTGGGTCCCGGCTCTGCGGAGCGGCACTTCGCGCCGCACCGCGTCCGGGACACGAGAGATCACGCCACCCGCCACTCCGGCACGCCGTCCGCAGCCATGGCGATCTCGCCGAGCGATCCCACCGGCGTACGATCCATGTTCAGCAGATGCGCCAGCGTCGTCGCATCGTTCGCCGGAATCCGCGCCAGCGTGCGCCTATCATCTTCCGTCCGCAGCATCACCACGCCGTGCTCGACCTCACCGCCACGGCCATAGAGCACCGTGAAGCTCTCGACCTGGCCCTTGCCCGAGACGTCGGCAACGAACTCCGGCACCGCGCGCTTGTTGCGGTCGGCTTCGGTCTGCACACTGGTCTCCTGCGCCAACGCCTCACGCGGCGGCGCCTTCGCCACCACCAGCGCGTGGTGCTTGGTAACAAAACCGCCCTGGCCGTAGAGCAGGCCGAGTTTTGCGCCGTCGCGCACACGCCGCACCATCGCGCAGGCCGCGTGCGTCATGTAGGTGTTGAGCGGGGCGCCGAAGAAGGTGAGGCCGCCGGTCACGGTCGGCTGCACGTCGGCGCCGAGCCCGAGCGTTCGCCGCGCCATTTTGGGCACGCAGGGGAAGCAACTATAGAGCTCGATGGCGTCGAACGACTTGCCGTCGCCGCCGGCGAGATCAGTCACCGCTTTCAGCACCGCGTTCTGCGGATGACTCTCGTAGAACTGATCGCGCAACAGATAGTCGCGCGGCTCCTCCGCCGAGGCGCCGCCGAGCGGATAGACCAGCTTGTTCTCCGCGATACCGAGCGCACGTGCCTTGGCAAGGCTCGTGAGCAGCAGCGCACCGCCCATGTTGACGCTGGGGTTGGCGACCATGAGCTTGTTGTAGGGCCAGGCGATCAGCCGATTGTCTGCGGTCGGCGTCGTGATCTCCTCGGGTGCATAGCGCCGCTTCAGCCAGGCATTGGGATTTTGCGCGGCGGCTTCGGAATAGCGCGACCACAGCGTGCCTGATTCCGCCATCGCCTCGCGCGGCGTCTGGCCCCAATGCGCGGAGGAAGCCGCCTCATAGAACGGATAGACCGTGACGGGCCGGAACACCCCTAACTTCACGGCGAGCGGCTTCTGGAATGCTGCGCCGCGCTTGGGCTCCTCGACGTCATGGGCGAACGGCGTCCACGGCAGCTTTGCACCAGTGCGCTCGGCTTTGGTCGCGGTCGACTGCGCCTCGGCACCGCACACGGCTGCCACGGTGCATTCGCCGCGCGCGATGCGCTTGGCGGCCTCGTGGATGTAGCGGATCGGGCTCTCGCCGCCGACCGGGCCGTAATAGCAATGGGACGGCGTGATGCCGAGGCGCCCAGCCAACAGCTTCTCCGGATCGCGGTAGCGCCAGCTCAGGAAGTTGACGACGTCGAGCGACTGCACCTCGCCCAGCAGCTTTGCGCTAGCGTCAGCTTCGGCCCGCCGCAGCGCTTGCTCGAGCAGATCGAGCGGCTCGAGGCCGTCGGTGATGTCTTTCGGACGATCGACGATCTCGCCGATGCCGACGATGACGGGGATGCGGTCTTCGGGGGTATTGGTCATGTTTTCTTGCTTTTCGTTTTAAATCTTGGGGCACGCCGTCGTCCTTCGAGGGCCGCTGAAGAAGCGGCCACCTCAGGATGACGGCTACGGATACGGCGTCATCCTGAGGTGCGAGTGGCACGATGCGCTAGCATCGCGCCGCGAGCCTCGAAGGATGGGCCACGAGCACCATGCCGGCCAAGAGCCATCACTCCGCCACCAGCGCGTTCATGTGCTCGACGGCTTCGGCGAAATCTTCCTTGAACTCCTGCACCACGGCGCCCGCCGACTTCACGCTGTCGATCAGGCCGACGCCCTGGCCGACGAAATAGCTGACGAGATCGCGCGCCTTGGCATTGCCGCTCGCGGCGGCGCGGTCGATCGAGTTGAAGGCATCGCGGCTGACGATGCTTTGCAGCGGCATCGGCAGCGCGCCGGGGCTGTCCGGCGCGCGGTCCCAGGCATCGGTCCAGACCGAGCGGAGCTGGCGCGCCGGCTTGCCGGTACGGCCTTTCGAGCGGACTGCATCACGGGAAGAGGCCGCGATCATCTTCTCGCGAAAAATCTCCGTGGTCTCGGCTTCCACCGTCGCAAGCCACACCGAACCGGTCCAGGCGCCGGCCGCGCCCATCGCCATGCAGGCCGCCATCTGCCGTCCCGTCATGATGCCGCCGGCCGCCAGCACCGGCACGTCGCGGATGGGCTTGATCGCCTTGATCACCTCGGGGACCAGCACCATGGTCGAGACCTCGCCGCAATGGCCGCCGGCCTCGGTGCCCTGCACCACGAGGATATCGACGCCGGCCGCAACCTGGCGCAGCGCATGCTCCTTGGCGCCGACGAGCGCTGCGACCGGCACGCCGTGCTTCTTGCCCATCTCGATCATCGCCTTCGGCGGCACGCCCAGCGCATTGGCGATCAGCCGGATCGGATGATTGAAGGACACTTCGAGCAATTGCAGCGCCGTCTTTCCGTCGAACGGCTGCGGCTGATCGGCCGCCACCTCCGTGGAAGTCAACTCGATGTCGTACTTCTTCAGGAGCTCGCGCGTATAGGTGCGATGTTCCTGCGGCACGCGCGCTTCCAGGCTCTTCCAGGTGACGTCCTTCTCGCCTGAGGTCGAAATGTTTTCGGGAATGAGCACGTCGATGCCATATGGCTTGCCGTCGACGTGGTCGTCGATCCATTTCAGCTCGCGCTCGAGCGTATCGGGCGTGTGCACGGTGGCGCCGAGCACACCGAAGCCGCCGGCGCGGCTGACGGCGGCGACGACATCGCGGCAATGGCTGAAGGCCAGTAGCGGGAACTCGATGCCCAGCATGTCGCAGATCGGCGATTTCATGGCTCTCTCCCCCAGCGGCAACCGTCGCGTTCTCATTGCTTTCGCTCGCGAAGCAAGGTGACGCTAGCCGATCGATGACATGCCGGATTCGGCAGGGCATCTTGTGTGTAGACGTCGCGCCCTACCCGCTGGCCCCGGCGTCCTGGGTGGGCCGTCATTCCGGGGCTCGCGTCAGCGAGAACCCGGAATCCATTTTTCAGAGCAATCCTGAGGCTTGATGGATTCCGGGCTCGCCCTGCGGGCGCCCCGGAATGACGGGTGAGGGGATGCCATACGAAAAAGTAGCGTTGTCCCGCCGGTCAATGCGCTGGGTACCCTTGTTATTGGCCGTTCCCGGGCCAATTAATGCAGGCGCATCTTTCCCCGCCGGAGCCCCCCGCATGACCGATACCCCCGCCTACGTGCCGCCCAAGGTCTGGACCTGGAACAAGGAAAATGGCGGGCAGTTCGCCAGCATCAACCGCCCGATCGCCGGTCCCACCCACGACAAGGAGCTGCCGGTCGGCAAGCATCCCTTCCAGCTCTATTCGCTGGCGACGCCGAACGGGGTGAAGGTCACGGTGATGCTGGAGGAACTTCTGGCGCTCGGCCACAATGGGGCCGAATACGACGCCTGGCTGATCAGAATTGGCAACGGCGACCAGTTCGGCAGCGGCTTCGTCGACATCAACCCGAACTCGAAGATTCCGGCGCTGATGGACCGCTCCGGTCGGGAGCCGATCCGGGTGTTCGAGTCCGGCTCGATCCTGCTCTATCTCGCGGAAAAGTTCGGTGCCTTCCTGCCGAAGGATATCAAGAGCCGCACCGAGGCGATGTCCTGGCTGTTCTGGCAGATGGGCAGCGCGCCCTATCTCGGCGGCGGCTTTGGCCATTTCTACGCCTATGCGCCGACCAAGATCGAATACGCCATCGACCGTTTCGCGATGGAGACCAAGCGCCAGCTCGACGTGCTGGACCGGCGCCTTGCCGACAACGACTATCTCGCGGGCAAGGAGTATACGATCGCCGACATGGCGGTGTGGCCCTGGTACGGCGCGCTCGCCAAGGGGCTGGTCTATGGCGCCGGCGAATTCCTCTCGGTGCAGGACTACAAGAACGTGCAGCGCTGGACCGACCAGATCGCGCAGCGCCCCGCCGTGAAGCGCGGCCGCATGGTCAACCGCGTCTCCGGCGATCCCGCTAGCCAGCTCCACGAGCGGCATGATGCCAGCGATTTCGAGACTAAGACGCAGGATAAGGTCGAGGCCGTCGCGTCATAGGACGGTGCACACTTCACCTCGCCCCGCTTGCGGGGAGAGGTCGGATCGCTCTTGCGATCCGGGTGAGGGGGTACAGGTCCCTCGACAATCTCACGTGTGGAGAGAGCCCCTCACCCCAACCCTCTCCCCGTAAGAACGGGGAGAGGGAGAAGATAGTTCACGCCATGCTCAGCTCGTGGCGGCCGACCACCATCCAGTGCACCTCGTCCGGACCATCCGCGAAGCGCAGGTGGCGCACGTCCTGATACATCTCCGCGAGCGGGGTCCAGTGCGAGATGCCGGTGGCGCCGTGCATCTGGATGGCCTGGTCGATGATCTTGCAGGCGCGCTCGGGCACCATGGCCTTGACCATGGAGACCCAGACGCGGGCCTCCTTGTTGCCGAGCACGTCCATCGCCTTGGCCGCCTTCAGCACCATCAGCCGCATCGCCTCGATCTCGCAGCGCGCCTGGGCGATGATCTGCATGTTGCCGCCGAGATGGGCGATCTTCTTGCCGAAGGCTTCGCGGGTGAGGCCACGCTGCACCATCAGATCCAGCGCCTTCTCGGCCTTGCCGATGGTGCGCATGCAGTGATGGATGCGGCCGGGGCCGAGGCGGAGCTGCGAGATCTCGAAACCGCGACCTTCGCCGAGCAGCATGTTCTCCTTGGGCACGCGGACATTGTTGAAGCGCATGTGCATGTGGCCGCGCGGGGCGTGGTCCTGGCCGAACACATACATGGGACCGAGCACCTCGACGCCGGGCGTGTCGCGCGGCACCAGGATCTGCGACTGCTGCTTGCTGGGCGCCGCGTCCGGATTGGTCTTCACCATCACGATCAGGATCTTGCAGCGGGGATCGCCGACGCCGGAGATGTAATACTTCTCGCCGTTGATCACCCATTCGTCGCCGACGAGCTTTGCCGTCGTCGAGATGTTCTTGGCGTCGGAGGAGGCGACGTTCGGCTCGGTCATGACATAGGCCGAGCGGATCTCGCCGTTCAGCAGCGGCTTCAGCCACTTCTCCTTCTGCTCCTTGGTGCCGACGCGCTCCAGCACCTCCATGTTGCCGGTGTCGGGCGCCGAGCAATTCATGCTCTCGGACGCCAGCGGGCTCTTGCCGAGCTCCGAGGCGATATAGGCGTAGTCGAGATTCTTCAGGCCCTGGCCGGTCTCGTCATCGGGCAGGAAGAAGTTCCAGAGGCCTTCCTGCTTGGCCTTGTTCTTGGCCTTTTCCAGCACCTCGAGCTGCTTCGGCGTGAAGCTCCAGCGATCCTCCTTGCCTTCACCGGCCTTGGCGAACTCGATCGACATCGGCTCGACGGTGTCGCGGATGAATTTCTTGACGTGGTCGTAGAGCGGCCGGACCTGGTCCGACATGCGGAGGTCGTTGAGCTCGTCGCCGGGATTGAGGGTGTAGTTGGTGGTGCGGGGAATGTAGGTGTGTTTTGTCATTGTTCCTCCCGGGGACGCTGCGTTCGTTCTGGGCGCAAGAATAGTCGCAGCGCGGCCAAAGTGCGAGCGCGCATTTTTCACGCGGAGTCTTGCCATGCGATGGAATATGGCGAGGGCGTTTGAAATGTTGTTTGAATGGCGTGGAGGGCGGCGCTCCCTCGCCGGTGTCGTCCCGGACAAGCGAAGCGCAGATCCGGGACCTCCGCGCGAGCGCTTGGCGCTCGTCGCGATGCCACAGGGAGTGGTTTGGCGATGACTCGGAGTTGAGAGCGTCGTGCCCTCATTTCTCCCTGTGGTTATGGGTCCCCGCTTTCGCGGGGACGACACTGGATGTGTGGCTAGTTCGGCATCCGATGCATCGCGCAGATCTTGTTGCCGTCGAGATCGCGCAAGTATGCGAGATAGAGCTTGCCGCCCGGACCCTGGCGGACGCCCGGGGGATCCTCGATCGATTTGGCACCGGCCGCGATACCGGCTGCGTGCCATTTGTCGACCTGCTCCGGCGAATTGCAGGCAAAGCCGATCGTGCCACCGTTCGCGCACGTCGCCGGCTCGCCGTTGATCGGCTTCGACACCGAGAACACGCCGGTCTTGGTGATGTAGAAGATGCGGTGACCGTCGACCCTGGCCGGCCGCACTTCGAGCGTGCTCAGCAGGTCGTCGTAGAACGTCTTGGCCTTGTCGAGATCGTTGGTGCCGATCATGATGTGTGAGAACATTTGCCCATTCCCTTCTGCGCTGACAAAACGAGAAGCCGTAGGGTGGGCAAAGCGCAGCGTGCCCACCACGACATTCGAAAATGCTAACGGTGGGCACGGCGCAAGAGCGCCTTTGCCCACCCTACGAGAATCAAAACGCGGTATAGCCGCCGTCGATCACGAACGTGTCCGCCGTGTGATACGACGAGGCCTTGCTCATCAGGTACACCGCGATGCCGCCGAAATCGGATGCCTCGCCGAAGCGGCGCATCGGAATGCGGGGCATCACGTTGGCGACGAACTTCTCGTTGGCCATGAGACCCGACGTCATGTCGCTCTTGATCCAGCCCGGAAGAATCGCGTTCGCGGTGACGCCGTGGCGGGCGAGCTCGACGCCGAGCGCGCGCACCAGCGCGTTGATCGCGGCCTTGGTTGCCGCATAATGCTCGTTGCGCGCGGTGCCGAAGATCGAGGCGAGGCTCGAGGTCGCGACCAGCCGGCCGAAGGGATCGCCGGCATTGGCACGATCGGTCATGTGTCTCGCCGCGGCCTGGAAGGCGTGAAACACGCCGTCGAGATTGGTCGAAAACATCGTGCGCCATTCTTCTTCGGTGCGCTCGATGAAGGAGCGCCGGCCGCCGCCGCCGATGCCGGCATTGGCGAAGCAGCCGTCGACGCGGCCGAAGATGTCGAGCGTCGCCTTCATCGCGGCATTGACCGAAGCCGGGTCAGTGACGTCGCAGACCCGGCTGTCCACCTTGCCTGACAACCCCGCCATGCTCGCGGCAGCAGCCTTGTTCTTGTCGGGATTGCGGCCCCAGATCGAGACGTTGCAGCCCTGGCCGGCGAGCGCCTGCGCGATGCCGAGGCCGATGCCGCCATTGCCGCCGGTGATCACGGCGACGCGGCCGGAGAGGTCGAAAAGGTTCATGCCGCGTTTCCTGTTTTTGGGCGAGACATCTTGGGATGCGGCGCATCAGCCGCTGCGCGCAAGATTGCTTGCTATGCTCTGATCACCATGGACAAGACCGCGCCAAAAATCAAATATGCGCCCCGGCAAAAGCAATTCCGGTCTGCGAAATTGACGCAGGCCGCAACTCACGAGGAAGCCATGCAGTTCAAACACGTCACGCTCGATTTCGATGGCTCGGTCGCGATCCTCAGGCTCGACCATCAGGAGGTGATGAACGCGGTCTCCGTGGACATGCTGGGCGGGCTCGCCGAAGCGCTCGATACGATCGAGGAGAAGAAGGACGAGGTGCGCTGCGTGGTGCTGACCGGCGCGGGCCGCGCGTTCTGCACCGGCGCCAATCTGCAAGGGCGCAACAACCAGTCGAAGAAGACCAAGGCCGGCCTGACGCTGGAGACCGGCTTTCACCCGTTCCTGCGCCGCATCCGCAATCTGCACTGCCCGATTGTCACGGCGGTCAACGGCCCGGCGGCCGGCGCCGGCATGAGCTTCGCGCTGCTCGGCGACATGATCTTGTGCGCGCGGTCTTCTTACTTCCTTCAGGCCTTCCGGCGCATCGGCCTCGTGCCGGATTGCGGCTCGACCTGGCTGTTGCCGCGCCTCATTGGCCGTGCCCGTTCGATCGAATTGTCGCTGATGGGCGAGCGGCTGCCGGCCGAGAAGGCGCTGGAATGGGGCCTCGTCAACCGCGTCTATGATGACGGCGTGCTGATGGAGGAGGCGATGAAGCTCGCGCGCGACCTCGCCAGCGGTCCGACGGTCGCGCTGTCGCTGATCCGCAAGTTGTACTGGGACAGCCCGGAAAATTCCTTCGAGGATCAGCTCAACCTCGAATTCCAGTGCCAGCTCCGCGCCGGCGACACCCAGGATTTCCGCGAGGGCGTCGGCGCATTCCTGGAGAAGCGGCCCGCGCAGTTCAAAGGCAAATGATCGAGGTCGAGCTTTCCCGCAGCGTCCAGCGCTGGTGCAAGGGCGCGACCAGCGCGACCTCTGCGGCTAAATTGTCCGGCGGCGCCAGTCAGGAAACCTGGCGCTTCGACATCGTGCATCCCGATGGCGTGATCGGCGCGATCCTGCGCCGCTCGCCGAAGGGGTATGGCGCAGCGCCGACGCGCGCGGCGGGCCTTGCGGCTGAGGCGCAGCTGATGCAGCTCGCTTATGAGGCCGGCGTACCGTCGCCGCGCGTGATGCATGTGCTTGTGCCGGAAGATGATCTCGGGACCGGCTTCATCATGCAACGGATCGAAGGCGAGACCATCGCGCGCAAGATTCTTCGCGATGACGAATATGCGGCGGCGCGCCCCCATCTCGCGCGGCAGATCGGCGGCATTCTCGCTGGCCTGCATCGACTGCCAAAGGACAGGCTGCCCGAGCTTCGCGGCAGGTCGGCGACCCAGGAGATTTCCGAGTTCGAGCGCGACTATCGCAGCCTGAACTGGCCAAAGCCCGTGTTCGAGCTGGCGCTGCGCTGGCTGCGCGACCACGATCCCGGCCCGTCGACCGAAACCACGCTGGTGCACGGCGATTTCCGCAACGGCAATCTCATCATCGGTGCCGATGGCGTGCGCGCTGTGCTCGACTGGGAGCTTGCCCATCTCGGCGATCCCATGGAGGATCTCGGCTGGGTCTGCGTCAACTCCTGGCGCTTCGGCGAGATCGACAAGCCCGTCGGCGGCTTTGGCTCGCGCGAAGAGCTGTTCGCGGGCTATGAGGCCGCGGGCCGCAAGGTCGATCCGTCGCGCGTCAAATTCTGGGAAGTGATGGGGACGCTGCGCTGGGGCATCATGTGCGGCGGCATGATGCAGCGGTTTCGCGAGGGGCCGGATCATTCCATGGAACGCGCGATGATTGGCCGCCGCGCCTCCGAGACCGAGATCGATCTGTTGCGGCTGTTGGCGCCGCGCGGGAGCTGAGGCATGCAGGACGAACCGACCCCGATCGAGCTGACCAAATCGGTCGCCGATTTCTTGCGCAACGACATCACGCCGCTGATCTCCGGCCACCAGGCCTTCAAGCTGCGCGTCGCCATCAACATTCTCGACCTCGTGACGCGGCAGCTGACGCGGGAGGAGGGAAGCGATGCGGCGGAGGTCGAGCGCCTGCGCGCGCTGCTCGGTATCCACGGCTCGGTGACCGAGCTCAACCGCGCGCTTGCCGACCGGATCGCCAAGGGCGAGGTTGACCTCGCAACGCCGGGCCTCGCCGAGCACCTGTGGCAAACGACGATGGACAAGCTCGCGGTGGATCAGCCGAGCTACGCGTCGTACAAGCGCGAGCTCGGGCGCAATCCGTAGGATGGGTAGAGCGCAGCGAAACCCATCATCTCACACCTTGTCCCGTCATTGATGGGTTTCGCTGCGCTCTACCCATCCTACGAAGCTGCCGTCATTTCGGGGCGTCGCGTAGCGACGAGCCCGGAATCCATTGATCCGCGCGTTCTGCCGCCCGATGGATTCCGGGCTCGAGCCTGTCGGCGCGCCCCGGAATGACCGCGCAAAGCGCGGTCACTTCCCCACCCATTTCGGCGGCCGCTTCTCCGAGAACGCCTTCGGGCCCTCGATGTAGTCCTGCGAGGCCACCATCGCCTTCACCGCCGGATACTCCCGCTGTTCCTCGATGGCCTGCTCCAGCGACACGCCGAGCCCCTTCTGGATCGCCTGCTTGGAGGCGCGGATCGACATCGGCGAGTTCTTGGTGATCATCTCCGCCCAGCGCAGCGCGCCCGACAGCGCCTCGCCCTGCGGCACCACCTCGTTGACGAAGCCGAGCTCATGACCTTCCTTGGCGCTGACGTGGCGCGCGGTGAGGATCATGCCCATGGCGCGCTTCAGGCCGATCTGCCGCGGCAGCCGGTGCAGGCCGCCGGCGAGTGCGGCTAGTCCAACGCGCGGCTCGGGCAGAGCGAAGGTCGCATTCTCCGCGGCGATGATGAGGTCACAGGCGAGCGCAATCTCGAAGCCGCCGCCCATGGCAACGCCGTTCACCGCAGCGATGATCGGCTTGTCGCAGTCGAAGCGCGCGGTGAGGCCGGCAAAGCCGTCCTTGTCCCAACCGCGCTTGCCCCCCGCCGCCTGCCACTTCAGATCGTTGCCGGCGCAGAACGCCTTGTCGCCGGCGCCGGTGACGATCGCGACCCACTGCTCGGCATCCGCGGAGAAATCGTCGAATACCTTCTGCAGCTCGAAATGCGCGTCGGTGTGCAGCGCGTTGTAGACCTCGGGACGCGACAGCGTGACGATCGTGATCGGCCCCTTGCGTTCGACCTTTGAGAATTTCAGCTCCATCGCGCGCTCCCGCATTTTCTCGTCAAGGAATATGGGCGGCATACTACCGCGCGTCGGCGCTGGAGCACCATCGAATTGCGCTGATGCGCCTTGCGCGCGTCACACGCCTCGCTTTGCTTGACTTGCGCGCGCTCTTCTCAGCTTAATCGCACGAAGCAGAAACGCGCCTAGCGCCTTAACGCAAAACGATAAAATCAATCCGGGAGAGAACCTGTGGACTTCTCATTGCCTGCCGATCTCGTCGCCTATCTCGCGGAGCTCGATCGTTTCATCGAACGCGAGATCAAGCCGCTGGAGGAGGCTGACGACAACATCCGCTTCTTCGATCATCGCCGCGAATGGGCGCGCACCGATTTCGAGAATGGCGGCCTGCCGCGCCACGAATGGGAGGCGCTGTTGCGCAAGGCCAAGGATCTTGCGGACGCCGCCGGACATCTGCGCTTTCCCGTACCGAAGCAATATGGCGGCAAGGACGGCTCGAATCTCTGGATGGCGGTGATCCGCGAGCATTTCGCCGCAAAAGGCCTCGGCCTGCACAACGACCTCCAGAACGAGCACTCCGTCGTCGGCAACTTCCCCGTCGTTACCATGCTCGACCGCTACGGCCGCGACGACCAGAAGGCGATGATCGACGGTTCGATCAAGGGCAAGTACCGCATCACTTTCGGCCTGACCGAGCCGCATCACGGCTCGGACGCCACCCACATGGAGACGCGCGCGGTGCCCGCGACCCGCGACAACGTCAAGGGCTGGATCATCAACGGCGAGAAGATGTGGACCACCGGCATGCATGTTGCCACGCACTGCGCGCTGTTCGCGCGCACCAGCGGTAATGACGGCGATGCCCGCGGTATCACCTGTTTCCTGGTGCCGGCCAAGAGCCATGGCGTCAAGGTCGAGGAATACATGTGGACCTTCAACATGCCGACCGATCATCCCCGCGTCAGCTTCACCGACGTGTTCGTGCCTGAGGACGCCCTGTTCGGCGAGGTCGGCCGCGGCCTGTCGCTGGCGCAGTGCTTCGTGCATCAGAACCGCATCCGGCAAGCCGCAAGCTCGCTCGGCGCGGCGGTCTATTGCATCAACGAGAGTGTGAAATACGCGCGCGAGCGCAAGCCGTTCGGCCGGGCGCTGGCCGAGAACCAGGCGATCCAGTTTCCGTTGGTCGAGCTGGCGACGCAGGCCGAGATGCTGCGCCTTCTGATCCGCAAGACCGCCTGGGAGATGGACCAGCTCACCGAGGAGCAGATCGAGCGCACGCTCTCGGACCGCGTCTCCATGTGCAACTACTGGGCAAACCGCCTCTGCTGCGAATCCGCCGACCGCGCCATGCAGGTCCACGGCGGCATGGGCTATTCACGCCACAAGCCGTTCGAGCACATCTACCGCCACCACCGGAGATATCGCATCACCGAAGGCAGCGAGGAGATCCAGATGCGCAAGGTCGCGGGATTCCTGTTCGGCTATATGGGGCCGGGAAAGCATTGAGGCCTGCACCGCTCCCGTAGGGTGGGTTAGCCGTGCGATTGCGCGAAGCGCAATTGCGTGGCGTAACCCACCAACCTCCATCCGCGTGGACAGCAAACAGGTGGGTTACGCCTACGGCTAACCCACCCTACGGCACTGCATCCTAATTCACCCGCCGGTCCTTCCCCGCCCAATACGGCTCGCGCAATTGCCGCCGCAAAATCTTGCCGCTCGGATTCCTCGGCAGCGCCGGCAAAAACTCCACGCTCTTCGGCGTCTTGAAGCCGGCAATGCGCGTCCGGGTGAAGTTGATGATGTCGGTGGCGCTCGCCTCCTTGCCGGGCTTCATCACGACGACGGCCTTCACCGCCTCGCCCCATTTGTCGTCGGGGATACCGATCACAGCGGCCTCCGCGACGTCAGGATGATCGCACAGCGCGCTCTCCACCTCGGCGGGGTAGATGTTCTCGCCGCCGGAGATGATCATGTCCTTGATGCGGTCGTGGATGTAGAGATAGCCGTCCTCGTCCATATAGCCGGCATCGCCGGTGCGCAGCCAACCGTCGAACCGAAGCGTCGCGGCGGTCGCCTCCGGCAAATTCCAGTAGCCGGCCATGTTCGAGCCCGAGCGCGTCGCGATCTCGCCGACCTGCCGCGGCGGCAACGGCTTGCCGTCCACATCGAGGATCGCGAGCTCGATGCCGGGCAGCGCCTTGCCGGCCGAGCGCATCCGCTCGAGCCCCTCGACGTGATCCTCCGGCGGCAGCGCGACGATCGTGCCCGTGGTCTCGGTCATGCCGTACATCTGCACGAAGCCGCATTTGAAGACTTCGATGCATTCCTTCAGCAGCGCTGCGGGAATGGGGGAGGCGCCATAGAGCATGTATTTCAGCCTGGAGAAATCGACCGCCTTCGCGCGCGGCTGCCGCACCACGAACTGCATCGCCGCCGGCACCATGAACAGCTTCGTGATGCCCGACTGCTCGAAGAAATCCAGAACCTTGGTCGGATCGAATTCGCGCGCGATCACGCCGCGGGCGCCGTGATAGAGCCCCATCACGCCCCAGCCGGAGCCGCCGATGTGGAAGATCGGCATCGCCACCAGCGAGACGTCGTCGGTCGACCACCGGTTCCATTCCGGCTTGTCCTCGGCGTTGCCCGATTGCACGAGGTTGAGGAAGTTCGCGTGGCTCAGCATCGCGCCCTTCGGCTTGCCCGTGGTGCCCGAGGTGTAGAGCTGGATCGCGATGTCCTTCGTATCGATCGGCACCCCGGGATCGTCGCCGCTCTGCGCATCCCGCCACGCCGCAAAATCCTGCCATTCCGGCGCACCGCCCTCGGTGGTGACGATGGTGCGCACGCCCGGCAGCTGATCCCTGATCTGGCGGACCTGCGTGACGAACTCCGGCCCGACGAACAGCACCGCGGCCTTGCAATCGTCGACGATGAAGGCGACCTCGGGCCCGGCAAGCCGCCAGTTCACCGGCGCCGTCACGACGCCGGCCTTCATCGCGCCCATCAGCAGCTCGAAATAGAGGTCGCTGTTCTTGCCGAGATAGGCGATGCGGTCGCCGTGTCTGACGCCCATCGCAATCAACGCATTGGCGACCTTGTTGGTCCTCGCGTCGAATTCAACAAAGCTGGTGAGGCGGCCCTCGAACTCGTAGGCGATGGCGTTGCCGCGGCTCCTGGCGCGCTCGCGCACCATGTCGGCAAGAGTTGCCAATGGCTGTGTGGACATGTTTCTCCCGTGGCGTCTTGTTTTTATGCCTGGGAGTGTGGCGACATCCGCGGGCGGAGGCAAGACGGGAGAAGTGAAGAGATGGTTTCGTGTCCCGGACGCGCTGCAGCGCCTCTTGCGCTGTTGCGCAGAGCCGGGACCCATTCTCTCCGCGTGCAGGAAATCTGGGCCCCGGCTCAGCAGTGCACCACGCCGAAGGCGGCGCGTTGCACTGCGTCCGGGGCACGAGAGAGTACTACCCCCGCTTCGCCCGGTCCTTCTCGTTCTGCGCCATGATGCTCTCGCGCGCGGTTTTCCAGTCGTCGTCGCTCCAGTCGCGGAGCTGGTAGAAATTGCCGCCCATGGCGAGCGCTTGCGCGCCGTCCATGGCGATGGTCTCGCCGTTGATCCAGTCGCAGCCGCCGGAGATCAGGAACACTGCGACGTTCTGCAGTTCCTCCATGGTGCCAACGCGGCCCATCGGGTTCATCGCCTTGGTGCGCGCGCCGGCCTCGTCGCCGGGCTTGATGCGCTTGCTCATGCCCTCGGTCGGGATTTCGCCGGGCGCGATGGTATTGAGTCGGATGCCGTAGCGGCCCCATTCGGCCGCGAGCGACATCGTCATGGCATGGATCGCCGACTTGCTCATCGCCGACGGCACCACGTAAGGCGAGCCGTTGCGCACCCACGTCGTGGTGATCGACACCACGTTGCCGGGCTGCTTCAAGGCAATCCAGCGCTTGCCGATCGCCTGCGTCACGTAGAACGTGCCGTGCATGACGATGTTGGCGACGGCATCGAAGCCGCGCGGCGACAGCTCCTCGCTGCGCGAGATGAAATTGCCGGCGGCGTTGTTGATGAGGTCGGTCAGCGGCGCGTCGCGGAAGATGGTCTCCACCATCTCCTCGACCGCGAGCGCGTTGCGGATGTCGACGCCGTGGCTGGTGACGCGGCCGCCATAGAGATCCATCAGCTCGGTCGCGGTCTCGTCGCAGACGATCTTGCGCCGGCCGCAGATGTGCACCTCGGCGCCGAGCTGGAGGAAGCGCGCCGCCATCGCCTTGCCGAGACCTGTGCCGCCGCCGGTCACGAGAATGCGCCGTCCAGCGAGAAGATTTTCCTTGAACATGGCTGTTTCTCCCGTACGGATTGTCAGTTAATTGGTCGATTGACTAAATCCGGCCGCCAGCGTCCTGTAAAGCGGCACTGAACAAGAACAGGCAAGAACTAGGGGAGAATTCATCCATGGAAGAGCGCGTCTCGATCTCGATCTCGGAAGGCGTCGCCGACGTGCGCCTGGTGCGCGCGGACAAGATGAACGCGCTGGATCAGGCCATGTTCGAGGCACTTGTCGCCGCAACGGACCGGCTTTCGAAGGACAAGAGCGTGCGCGTCGTCGTGCTCTCCGGCGAAGGCCGCGCCTTCTGCGCCGGGCTCGACATGGGGCGTTTTGCCGCCATGAAGGAGAAGGGCGGCAACGGAATTCCGGGTGGCGAAAATCGCGATCTCACCAAGCGCACGCACGGCCAGGCGAACTTCCCGCAACAGGCGGTGTGGGGCTGGCGCCAGCTTCCGGTTCCCGTGATCGCGGCCGTGCACGGTGTCGCCTTCGGCGGCGGCTTCCAGCTCTCGCTCGGCGCCGACATGCGCTTCCTCTCGGCGGACGCACGGATGTCGATCATGGAGATCAAATGGGGCCTCGTGCCCGACATGGCGGGCACGCCGATCCTTGCGAGCCTCGTGCGCGACGACATTTTGCGCGATCTCACCTATACGGGGCGCATCTTCTCCGCGCAGGAGGCGATGGCTTACGGCCTCGCCACGCGCATCTGCGACGACCCGCGCGCCGCCGCGCTGGAGACCGCACGCGAGATCGCCGGCAAGAGCCCCGATGCGATCCGCGCGGCAAAACGTCTGCTGAACAATCTCTCGGTCGATCCGGGTCCGGCGCTGCTCGCGGAGTCGGTCGAGCAGCAGAAGCTGATCGGCAGCGCCAACCAGACCGAAGCGGTGCGCTCCAACCTGGAGAAGCGCGCGGCGAAATATGCGGATTAGTTCTCCGCCGTCATTCCGGGATGCGCCGTAGGCGCAGGCCCGGAATCCATCGAGCCGCATCTTCTGCTGTGAAATGGATTCCGGGTTCGATGCTTCGCATCGCCCCGGAATGACGGCCTGATCTGTGCTTACGTTCTCAACCCGACGAAAGATCGGAAAACAACAATGAGCGAAACGTCAAAATTCCTCGGAATCGTCTCCGGCGAACGCCGCCGCACCCACATTGAGGTCGCCGGTCGCGCCGACCGCATCGCAAGCGGCCTCGCCAAAATCGGCGTCCGCCAAGGCGATTGCGTCTGCATGCTGATGCGCAACGACATCGCCTTCCTGGAGGCCGCCTACGCCGCGATGCGGCTCGGGGCCTACGGCGTGCCGATCAACTGGCACTTCAAGCCGGAGGAGATTAACTACATCCTGAACGATACCGGCACCTCCGTGCTGATCGGACATGCCGACATGCTGCACGCCTTGCGCGATGCGATTCCTGAGGGCGTCACCGTGCTCAGCATGCCGACGCCGCCGGAGATCCTGTCCAACTACAAGATCGATCCTGACCATCTGACGGCGCCGGACTTCGCCGTCGATTTCGAAGCCTGGCTCGCGCAATTCGAGCCCTATGACGGCCCCGTCGTGCCGCAGCCGATGAACATGATCTACACCTCGGGCACGACAGGCCATCCCAAGGGCGTGCGGCGCAACGCGCCGACGCCGGAGCAGCAGGCGGCCGGCGAGCGCATGCGCGCGATGATCTACGGGCTCAAGCCCGGCGCCCGCGCGATCCTGCCGGGCCCGCTCTATCACTCCGCGCCGAACTCGTTCGGCATCCGCGCCGGCAAGCTCGGCGGCGCGCTGGTGCTGATGCCGCGTTTCGAGGCCGAGGAATTCCTCGAGCTGATCGAGAGCTACCAAATCGACACCATCTTCATGGTGCCGACCATGTTCATCCGCCTGATGAAGCTCCCGGAAGAGGTGCGCAGGAAGTACGATGTCTCTTCCTTGCGCCATGTCATCCACGCCGCCGCGCCGTGCCCGGCCGACGTCAAGCGCGCCATGATCGAATGGTGGGGGCCGGTGATCTACGAATTCTACGGCTCGACCGAGTCCAGCGCCGTCACCTTCGCGACCTCCGAGGACGCGCTGAAGAAGCCCGGCACCGTCGGTAAAATCTCGCCCGGCGCCGAGCTGCGCTTCCTGGGCGAAGACGGCCGCGTGCTCGGCGTGGGAGAGATCGGCGAAATCTATTCGCGCATGGCCGATCTCGCCGATTTCACCTACCACAACAAGCCGGAGAAGCGCGCCGAGATCGACCGCGACGGCTTCATCACCTCCGGCGACGTCGGCTATATCGACGCGGACGGCTACGTCTTCATCTGCGACCGCAAGCGCGACATGGTGATCTCGGGCGGCGTCAACATCTATCCGGCCGAGATCGAGTCCGTGCTGCACGCCGTATCAGGCGTGCATGATTGCGCCGTGTTCGGCATCCCCGATGCCGAGTTCGGCGAGGCGCTGATGGCGGTGGTCGAGCCGCAAGCCGGCGTCACGCTGGATGCTGCAGGTGTTCGCGCCGCGCTGAAGGCGCATCTGGCCGACTACAAGGTACCCAAGCACATCGAGATCCGCAGTGGGCTGCCGCGCGAAGATTCCGGCAAGATCTTCAAGCGCCGTCTGCGCGATCCCTATTGGGAGCAGGCGGGACGGAGGATCTGACAATTCGACGAGGACCCGTAGCAACCATTAAAGCA
>NZ_BTIR01000023.1:0-84787 GCF_036247985.1 Bradyrhizobium sp. TM239
CCAGCCCAGTTTGATGTGTCAGCTATGTCTCCGAACACCGGTCAGTGATCTGGCCGGGCTAAACATTTGATCGGGCGATCCAGTATTCCAGAGACGGCAGTGATTGAGCCGAGGGGCCGCGGCGTACTGGATGCCCCGGTCAAGCCGGGGCATGACAGCGATGGGTGCGGCCAGAGCACGCGCTCTCAGCAGCCCGCCCCTCAATAATCTACCTTCATCAGATATAGCCCGTCCGGCGGCGCGACGATGCCGCAGGCCGCGCGGTTGCGGGCTTGCAGTGCCGCGGAGAGATCGTCGGCGGTCCAGCGGCCCTCGCCGACCCAGACCAGCGATCCCACCATCGAGCGGACCTGACTGTGCAGAAAGGAGCGCGCTGAGGTGACAATGATGATCTCGCGGCCACAGCGCTCCACGTCGAGCTGGTCGAGCGTCTTCTCCGGCGACTTGGCCTGGCACTCGGTGTCGCGAAAGGTCGTGAAATCGTGCTTGCCGAGCAGACGCTGCGCCGCCGCATGCATCGCATCAGCATCGAGCCGGCGCGGCACGCGCCAGGCATGACCGATGTCGAGCGCGAGATTGGCGCGGGTGTTGATCACGCGGTAGCGATAATGGCGCTTGACGGCCGAGAAGCGCGCCTCGAACGTGTCAGGCACGATCTCGGCCTCGAGCACCGCGATCGGATGCGGACGCAGATGCGCGTTGAGCCCGTCCCGAAAGCGGCCCGGTGGAAACTGCTTGTCGATGTCGACATGCGCGACCTGGCCACGCGCATGCACACCGGCATCGGTGCGGCCGGCGCCGTGCACGCGCAAATCCGCGCCGGTCATCGCCTTCACGGCCGCCTCAAGCGCGCCCTGCACCGAGGGCAGCGTGTCCTGCACCTGCCAGCCGAAGAACGGCGCGCCGTCATATTCGATGGTGAGCTTGTAGCGGGGCATCGCTGATTAGTTGAACCTCGCTCCCGCCTTCAGCGGCACACCGCGCAAAAAGTCCGCGGCCTGCATCCGGCCCTTACCCTCGCGCTGGAGCTCGATGATGCGGATGGCGCCCTCGCCGCAGGCGATGGTGAGCTTGTCATCGAGCACTTCGCCCGGCGCGCCCTCCCCTTTCGCCAACTCACACCGCAGGATCTTGACGCGCGCGTTCTCGCTGACGCCGGCAAGCTCGGCCCATGCGCCCGGGAATGGCGACAGGCCGTGGATGTGACGCAGCACGGCGCGCGCCGGCTTGGTCCAGTCGATGCGCGCCTCGGCCTTGTCGATCTTGGCGGCATAGGTGACGCCGTCCTCGCTCTGCTTCTTGAGCTGGAGGCCATCGCGGGCGAGCGCGGCCATCGCGCGCACCATCAGGTCGGCACCGAGACGGGAGAGCCGATCGTGCAGGTCCAGCGCAGTCATGTTGTCGGTGACGGCCAGACGCTCGGCCATGGCGACGTCGCCGGTGTCGAGGCCGACATCCATCTTCATCACCATCACGCCGCTCTCGGCATCATCAGCCATGATCGCACGGTTGATGGGCGCCGCGCCGCGCCAGCGCGGCAACAGCGAGGCGTGCAGATTGTAGCAGCCGAGCTTTGGCGCATCGAGGATCGCCTGCGGCAGGATCATGCCGTAAGCAACGACGACGGCCGCATCGGCATCGAACGCGCTGAACTCGTCGAGCGCCTCTTGCGTCTTCAACGTCTTCGGCGTCAGCACGGGAATGCCGAGTTTTCGCGCGGCCTCTTCCACCGGCGTCGGCTGCAATTGCAGGCCGCGCCGCCCGCCGGGCTTCGGCGCGCGGGTGTAGACCGCCGCGATCTCGTGGCCATGCGCGACGAGCTCGAGCAGCGTCGGCACGGAGAAATCGGGCGTGCCCATGAAGATCAGGCGAAGGGGCATGACAAGAACTCGGTATGTTCCCTCCCCCCTTGCGGGGGAGGGCTAGGGAGAGGGGTGCCACACGACGCGCTCTGTCGGTTTGAGCGCGAGCGCCTTGTTGCTTGCGCTCCGCAGATCAGGAGCACCTTTTGCTGGGCTACCCCTCTCCCCCGCCCTCCCCCGCAAGGGGGGAGGGAGCGCACCGAGGATGGGGCAGCTCCGATGATTCACTCGCCCGCGCGCTTGGCGGCCTTCTCGAACTTTTTCATCACGCGGTCGCGCTTGAGCTTCGACAGATAGTCGACGAACAGCACGCCGTTGAGGTGGTCGATCTCGTGCTGGATGCAGGTGGCATAGAGGCCCTCGGCATCCTCCTCGTGCACCTTGCCGTCGAGATCGGTGAAGCGCACGCGCACCTTCGCGGGGCGCTCGACCTCCTCGTAATATTCGGGGATCGAGAGGCAGCCTTCCTCGTAGACCGAGAGCTCCTCGGACGAGGCGATGATCTCGGGATTGATGAAGACGCGCGGAAGCGGCGTGGTCTCGCCGTTCTCGTCGCGCTTGGCGAGGTCCATGGTGATCAGCCGCAGCGGCTGCGCGACCTGGATCGCGGCGAGGCCAATGCCGGGCGCGTCGTACATGGTCTCGAACATGTCGTCGGCAAGCTTGCGGATCTCGGCCGTGACCTTCTCGATCGGCTTGGAGACCAGACGCAGCTGCCTGTCGGGCAGGATGATGATTTCTCTGAGGGCCATGGCCGCGATTTAAGCCGCGCGCCGGACGCGGTCAATCCGGCCAGGAACCCCGTTAACCCCTCGCTAACCATAAAACTTCAGGTTTCGTTAACCATAAAAATTAGGGGGCTATTAACCATAACCGTTCCCTCTTCGTTCGCTAAGGTCGGCGAATCGCGCTAGAAGGGCCCATGAACGAGATCATTTTCATGTTGGGCGACTGGCCGGTGCGCACGATCGATGCGCTGATCGGCTTCGGCGCCCTTGTCCTCATCCTCCTGGTGGCGATTGCGGTCGTGATCGCCCGCTCGGGCCGGCGCGGCGCGGAACTCGCGATGGCGCACGCCATCCGGGCCGACGAGCTCGAGGAGCGCCTCAGCCAGGTCCTGCACGCCCAGAGCGAAGCTGCCGGCCGAGCCGACGCCATGACCCAGGCGCTGGCGGGACGTCAGGCCGAAATGGCGCGCGCGGTCAACGAGCGGCTGGATTCGGTGACCCATCGCGTCGGCCAATCGATGGAGCATTCGACCCGCAACACCATGGAGAGCCTGCGCGCGCTGCACGAGCGGCTCGGCATCATCGACAGCGCCCACAAGAACCTCACCGATCTCACCACCCAGGTGACGACGCTCCGCGACGTGCTCGCCAACAAGCAGTCACGCGGCGCCTTCGGCCAGGCGCGGATGGAGGCGATCGTCCAGGACGGCTTGCCGAAGGGCGCGTACGAGTTCCAGTTCACGCTCTCGACCGGCAAGCGGCCCGACTGCGTCGTGTTCTTGCCCGACCAGCGCCCGCTCTGCATCGACGCGAAATTCCCGCTGGAGGCGATGACGGCGCTGCACGACGCCCGCACCGACGAGGAGAAGCGGATCGCCACGCAGCGGCTGCGCGGCGACGTGATGAAGCATGTCAGCGACATCGCGGAAAAATATCTCGTCACCGGCGAGACCCAGGAGATGGCACTGATGTTCGTGCCGTCGGAATCGGTCTATGCGGAAATCCACGACGGTTTCGACGACGTGATCCAGAAGGCCTACCGCGCCCGCGTGGTGCTGGTGTCGCCCTCGCTCTTGATGCTGGCGATCCAGGTGATGCAGCAGATCATGAAGGACGCGCGCATGCGCGACGCCGCCGACCTGATTCAGACCGAAGTGATCAAGCTCGGCGACGATCTGGGACGTCTCAGGGATCGCGTGGTCAAATTGCAGAAGCATTTTTCCGATGCGAACGAGGACGTCCGCCAGATCCTGATTTCCGCCGACAAGATCGAAAAGCGCGCAGGAAGGATCGAGGAGCTGGATTTCAGCAAGTCGGACGCGCCGGCCGAGGGACCGCGGCTGGTCGCGGGCGCGGGCGAGCTGTTTCCGCGGAAGCTCCAGGCGGGGGAGTGAGATTAGGGCACACTGTCATGCCCCGCGAAGGCGGGGCATCCAGTACGCTGCGGCGGTTATGATTGAATCGAGATGCTGGTGATTACTGGGTCGTCCGCCTTCGCGGACGATGACATCGTGAGGGGGTGAGAGCTTTCGCCCTCACTAACGCGGATGAGAGTCTTTTCCCCCAGAATCTGCTAACACCACCCCATGACCGCTCCCGACGCGACCTCCCCCGCCGCGACCTCCGTCCCTGCGCCCTCCTGGCGCGACAGCCTTGCCGTGTACCTGCAGCCGCGGGTGCTGATCGTACTGTTCCTGGGCTTCTCCTCCGGGCTGCCGCTGGCGCTGTCAGGCTCGACGCTGCTGGTGTGGATGCGCGAGGCCGGGGTCGATCTCAAGACCATCGGGCTGTTCGCGCTGGTCGGCACGCCCTACACGCTGAAATTTTTGTGGGCGCCGCTGGTGGATGCGCTGCATGTGCCGCTGTTCACGCGCGTCTTCGGGCGGCGGCGCGGATGGCTGCTGTTCTCGCAATTGCTGCTGATCGTCGCGATCCTGCTGCTGGCGATGACCGACCCCGCGCGCTCGCCGTTCTACGTCGCGCTCGGCGTGCTGCTGGTGGCGACGACGTCGTCGACACAGGACATCGTGGTCGATGCCTTCCGCGTCGAGAGCCTGCCGGAGAGCGAGCAGGCCGCCGGCATGGCGGCTTACGTCGCGGCTTATCGCATCGGCATGCTGGTCTCGACCGCGGGCGCGCTGTTCATCGTCTCGGGCTTCGAGAGCACCGGCATCACCCGCACCTCGGCATGGATGTGGGGCTATGTGGTGATGGCGTCGATGGTGCTGATCGGCACGATTACCGCGCTGGCCGCGACCGAGCCGGCGCAATCCGCACAGGCAGAAGCTGCAACACAAACCGAGACCGCCTTTGCGCGCGTGTTGAGCGCGGCGATCGGCGCGTTCTCCGAGTTCCTGTCGCGCAAGGACGCACTCGCCGCGCTCGCCTTCGTGGTGCTGTTCAAGTTCACCGACGCGTTCTCGGGCACGATGACGGCGCCGTTCGTGATCGACCTCGGCTTCACCCGCAACGACTATGCGGCGATCGTGAAGGGCGTCGGGCTCGCCGCCACGCTGATCGGCGGATTTGCCGGCGGTTTCGTCGCGCGGCGCTATCCGCTGGCAATGTCGCTCTGGATCGGCGGCGTGGTGCAGGCGCTGGCCAATTTGTCCTTTGCCTGGCTCGCGGTGGTCGGCACCAATCAATGGGCGCTGGCGCTCGCCATCTGCGCCGAGAACTTCACCAGCGCCATCGGCACCGTGATCTTCGTGGCCTACCTCTCGGCGCTCTGCCAGAACCCGCTGCACACGGCGACGCAATATGCGCTGCTCACCGCACTCGCGGCGGTGGGGCGAACCTATCTGTCGTCGAGCGCGGGCTATGTCGCGGACACCACGGGCTGGCCGCTGTTCTTCGTGATCTGCGTGCTGGTGGCCATTCCGAGCCTGGTGCTACTGACGTGGCTACAGAAGCGCGGGCATTTCGAGGCGCTGGGGCCGGTGAGGGTGTGATGGTCTCGTAGGGTGGGCAAAGGCGCACTTGCGCCGTGCCCACCATCGTTCCAAGCATTCGGCAGAGGCGGTGGACACGCTTCGCTTTGCCCACCCTACGGCATCTCGATCTGATCCCCCTACTGCTTCTTGATCAGGCTCCACTTCGTGATCACGGCTTCGCTCATCTGGCCGGGATCGCTGGCGCAGGCGACCTCGTCGACCTTGACCGAGATTTCCTTGCCGACGAACGTCTTCAGCTGCGCGGCCTGCGCATCGCCGCTCGGAACGAGCTGGAAGGTCTCGGGCCCGGTCTCGAGGTTGCACAGACCGTTCGGCGGCGGCAGACGGCGCGGCTCGGAGGTGATCTGGTAGGTCGCGACCCGCTTGCCGGCATTCTTGACGTCACGCACTTTCAAGGCGTTCAACTCGCCGGACAGCACCTCGCCGGCGTTGATCGGCTTGCCGGGCTTGGACGGCGGCGGCGCCCCGTCGTCCTGCTGCGCGGAGATGGCCGGGCTTGCCAGCAGCATCATCGTCGCGACCAAAGCCAGGCGTGTGGCGAAAAGTTTCGTCATGTCGTCCGTTCCGTAAAGTCTGGATGGCTAGAACAGGGTACGCTGCCGCATCGCGGCCGATAGCGTACCTTCGTCGAGATAATCAAGCTCGCCACCGACCGGCACACCATGGGCCAGCCGGGTTACCTTTACGTTGGCGTCCTGAAGCAGGTCGGTGATGTAGTGTGCCGTGGTCTGGCCGTCCACAGTGGCATTCAGCGCCAGGATGATTTCCTGCACCTGCGCATCATGCGCGCGCGCCACCAGCGCGTCGATGGTCAAATCCTGCGGGCCGACGCCGTCGAGCGGCGACAATGTCGCGCCCAGCACATGATAGCGCCCCTGGGTCGCATTGGCGCGCTCCAGCGCCCAGAGATCGGCGACGTCGGCGACGACGACGATGATGGCGTCATCGCGCTTCGGATCAGTGCAGACGGTGCAGGGATTTTGCGTATCGATGTTGCCGCAGGTCTTGCAGACCTGGACCTTGTCCAGCGCGACCTGCATGGCCGAAGCCAGCGGCATCATCAGCGCTTCGCGCTTCTTGATCAGATGCAGCGCCGCGCGCCGCGCCGAGCGCGGACCGAGGCCCGGCAGCCGCGCGAGAAGCTGCACCAGCCGCTCGATTTCAGGACCTGCAACCGCGCCCATATTACTGGCCGAACAACCCCGGCGGCAGACCGAGACCGCCGGTCAGCGACTGCATCTTCTCCTGCATCGCGGCCTCGGCCTTGCGGCGGGCATCACCGAGCGCGGTGACGAGCAGGTCTTCGAGCACTTCGCGCTCTTCCGGCTTCATCAGCGAGGGATCGATCTTGATGCCCTTGACGTCCATCTTCGCGGTCATGCGCACGGCGACGAGGCCGCCGCCGGAAATGCCCTCGACTTCCACGTTGGCCAGCTGCTCCTGCATCTCCTGCATCTTGGATTGCAGCTGCGCCGCCTGCTTCATCATGCCGAGAAAATCAGCCATCGGTGCTCGTCCTTGGAAAAAGATGGGCTCAGAGATCGTCGCCGTCGGAACCGTCGGGCGGATCGTCACTGCCGTAGTCAGCGTTTATATTGGCTTCCGGCGTCTCGGGGGCAAGCCTGCGGACCTCGACAACCTTGGCGCCGGGGAAACGCGACAGCACCTCCCGCACGCGCGGATCGGCCTCCGCGGTACGGGCATGCTCCTGCTTCGCCGCCTGGTTCACCGAGCGCAGCGTCGGCTGGCCCTGCTCGTTGGAGACGATCACCGTCCAGCGCCGGCCGGTCCACAGCTCGAATTTCTTCGCGAGCTCGGAGATCATGGTCTTGGAGGCGTTCGGCTCGAGCGCGACCTCCAGCCGGCCCTCCTCGAAACGGACGAGGCGCATGTCGCCCTCGAGCGCGCTCTTGGTCATGATGTCGCGCTTCTGCCCGGCGAGCGCGACGAGCTGGGTGAAGCTCGTGACGCGCAGTTGGGGCACCGCCCCTTGCGGATCCGGCGCGGGCGCCGCCATCTGCGGCCGCGCGCCGCCACCGCCGAACGAAGGCGGCGACGAGGTCGGCATGCGAACAGGTGCTGCGGAGGCCGTCGGCGCGGCCGGCGCGCTGCGTGCAGCACCGCCGCCGCTCACGACCGGCGAGCTGCCGCCGTTCTGCTCCAGCATCCTGATCGCTTCGTCCGGCGTCGGCAGGTCCGCGACATAAGCGATGCGCACCAGCACCATCTCGGCAGCGGCGGCAGGGCGCGTTGCGGCCTGCACCTCGGTGATGCCCTTGAGCAGCATCTGCCACATCCGCGACAGCACGCGCATCGAGATCTTTGACGCGAAATCCTTCGCACGCACGCGCTCGGTCTCGCCATAGGCGACGTTGTCGGCGGTCGCCGGCACGATCTTCACGCGGGTGACGAAATTGACGAATTCGGCGAGGTCCGAGAGCACGACGATGGGATCGGCGCCGACGTCGTACTGGTCGCGGAACTCCTTGAACGCGGCTGCGATGTCGCCGCGCGCCAGCGAATCGAAGAGATCGATGACGCGGGTGCGATCGGCGAGCCCCAGCATCTGCCTGACCGCGTCGGCCTTCACGGTGCCGGCCGCGTGCGCGATCGCCTGGTCGAGCAGCGACAGCGAATCACGCACCGAGCCTTCGGCAGCGCGTGCGATGATGCCGAGCGCCTCCGGCTCGATCTCGACGTTTTCCTTGGCGGCGATATTGGCGAGGTGCTTCATCAACACGTCGGCCTCGACGCGGCGCAGGTCAAAGCGCTGGCAGCGCGACAGCACGGTGACCGGAACCTTGCGGATCTCGGTCGTCGCGAACACGAACTTGGCGTGCTCCGGCGGTTCCTCCAGCGTCTTCAGGAAGGCGTTGAACGCCGCCGTCGACAGCATGTGGACTTCGTCGATGATGTAGACCTTGTAGCGCGCGCTGGCCGGCGCGTAGCGCACGCTGTCATTGATCTGGCGGACGTCGTCAACGCCTGTGTGCGAGGCCGCGTCCATCTCCAGCACGTCCATGTGCCGGCTTTCCATGATCGCCTGGCAGTGCACACCCAGGGTCGGCATGTGGATGGTCGGACCCTTCACCGAACCATCCGGCATCTCGTAGTTGAGTGCACGGGCCAGAATGCGCGCGGTGGTGGTCTTGCCGACGCCGCGGACGCCGGTGAGGATCCAGGCCTGCGGAATGCGCCCGGTCTCGAACGCATTGGAGACGGTGCGGACCACCGCTTCCTGGCCGATCAGATCGTCGAAACTGGAGGGACGGTATTTGCGCGCCAGCACCCGGTACGGCGCATTGCCGGCCTGGCCGGCGCTGTCGGGGTTGGAAGGGGCGCCAGCGTCGGTCATCGGTCGATCCGCAATGAAATGTCTCTTGGCCGGCTTTTGCGGAAAGGAGCGCGCTGGCGGCTGGTGCCGCCGGCGCTGGTTCGCTCGAAAAACAGGTAGGAGACTGACGAGCGACCCGATCCGGACCTCGTTAGGGCTGCTTCCTTCCGGACCTGACCCGGTTGGCGAGTGGCTCGTCCACCGCCAATCTCCCGGTCCCTATTTGGGGCCAAAAGGGGCGGAAAGCAAGCGGCTATCGCCCCTGATCGACGGCGCCTGCCCAGCATCCGGGCAATTCCCGATCTGCCCAGCCGATAGGCTGTGCTTTCACTGAAAGTCCAGCCTTGGTATGAACCTGCCGGAACCTTATCCCAACCAGAAAAGCGATTGATCCCAATGGTTACACGTCGTGATGTTGCATCGATTGTCGGACTTGGTGCGATGACCGCGGCCGCGCTGGCTTCGCCGGCCGTGGCCCAGACCGCCGATAACGAATCGACCTTCGCCCGCATCCGCCGCACCAAGAAGATGCGGATCGGCGCAGTCGGCGGCGGCGCGCCCTATTACATGAAGGATCTCTCCACCGGTCAGTGGAAGGGCTTCTACGTCGACATCGCCAAAGCGCTCGCCGACGACATGGAGGCCGAGCTCGAGATCACCGAGACCACTTGGGGCAATTCGGTGCTCGACCTGCAGGCCAACAAGATCGACATCTTCTTCGGCCTCAACCCGACCCCGAAGCGCGCGCTGGTGGTCGACTTCTCGGTGCCCGTGTTCAACAACGCCTTCGCCATTCTCTGCAAGAAGGACTTCAAGCCGAAGAGCTGGGCCGAGCTGAACTCGCCCGACATCAAGATCGCGGTCGACCAGGGCTCCTCGCACGATCAGGTCGTCAGCCGCCTGACGCCGAAGGCGCAGATCTCGCGGCTCAAGACCGCCGACGATGCCACCGCCGCGCTGCAGACCGGCCGCGTCGACGCGCAGTGCCTGATCACCATGCTGTCGCTGACCGTGCTGAAGAAGAACCCCTCGCTCGGCCAGCTCGTGTTGCCGACACCGATCTTCGCAACGACGTCGAATGCCGGCTTCCGCCGCGAGACCGACAAGACCTGGCGCGATTACGTCAACACCTGGATCGACTTCAACAAGGGCCTCGGCTTCATCCGCAACGCGATCATCACCAACATGGAGCTGGTGGGCGTGACCGAGGCGGACATTCCGCCAGGCGTTTCGCTGTAAGGTGATTGAGCGTTGCCGCATCGGCATTCTCGCTGCGCTCCCTCTCCTGCCTGCGGGAGAGGGTTGGGGTGAGGGTGTCTCCTCTGGGGAGACTCCCCGAGAGGAGAGACCCCTCACCCGGCGCTTCGCGCCGACCTCTCCCGCAAGCGGGAGAGGTGCACCGAGCACGCGGCTCGAGCTTTCCAAGTCATCCCGCGACTGAGGTCCGGAAAAAATGTATCAGTGGGACTTCGGCATCCTCTGGAGCTATCGCTGGCTCTTTCTCAACGGGCTCGGCGTCACCGTCGGCTTCACCGTGGTCATCGTCGCGTGCGGGCTGCTGTTCGGCCTGTTCGGGGCGTTCGGTACCCTGTCGCGGTTCAAGGCGCTGCGCCTTCTCGCGCTCACCTTCATCGAAGCGTTTCGCTGCACGCCGATCCTGGTGCAGCTGATCTGGTTCTACTACGCGCTGCCGATCCTCGCAGGCGTCGAGATGACGCCGATCACGGCCTCGGCGCTGGCGCTCTCGCTCTATGGCGGCTCGTTCTATTCGGAGATCATCCGTGGCGGCATCATCTCGATCGACCGCGGCCAGTCCGAAGCCGGCGCAGCACTCGGCATGACACCGGGCCAGAGCATGCGACGCATCGTGCTGCCGCAGGCGATCAAGCGCATGATCCCGGCGCTGATGAACCAGTCGATCATCCAGTTCAAGAACACCTCGCTGGTCTCGGTGCTGGCGGTGCCCGACCTCGTCTATCAGAGCCAGGTCGCCGCCCACGACAGCTACCGGCCGCTGGAAACCTACACCGCCGTCGCGGTCGCCTATGCGGCGATCCTGATTCCCCTGACCATCCTCGTCCGCCGCGGCGAGAAGCGACTGGCGGTCAGCGAATGAGCGAGACGCCAAAAGATATTTGCAAAATCGAGATCCGCAGCCTTCGCAAGAGCTTCGGCAGCAACGAGGTCCTGAAGAACATCAATCTCGACGTCGCCAAGGGCGGCGTCGTGGCGCTGATCGGGCCATCAGGCTCGGGCAAATCGACGCTGCTCCGTTGCATCAACTTGCTGGTCGTGCCCGACGGCGGCAGCGTCCGCGTCGGCGACACGCGCTTTGCGTTCGGCGACGGCGCGAAGCTGCCCGACGTGAAGACGCTGGCAAAATTCCGCGCCACCACGGGCATGGTGTTCCAGCATTTCAACCTGTTCCCGCACATGACGACGCTGCAGAACGTCATGGAGGGCCCTGTCACGGTGCGGCGCATGGCTAGGGCGGACGCCGAGACGCTCGCGCGGGCGCAACTCGCCAAGGTGGGGCTTGCGGAGAAGGCAGACCAATATCCGGCGACGCTGTCCGGCGGCCAGAAGCAGCGCGTCGCGATTGCGCGGGCACTCGCGATGGAGCCTGACGTGATGCTGTTCGACGAGGCCACCTCCGCACTCGATCCCGAACTCGTCGGCGAGGTGCTGAGCGTGATCCAGCAACTGGCCTCCGAAGGCATGACCATGGTGATCGTGACGCATGAGATCGCCTTTGCCCGCGAGGTCGCCGACCGTCTCATCTTCATGCGCGACGGCATCGTGGTCGAGGAAGGCCCGGCACGGCAAGTGATCGACAACCCAAGGGAAGCCGCCACGCGCGCCTTCCTCAGCCATTTCCACCGCACCGGCGCATTGCCGCCGGCCAACGCAGCACCGTGATGCCTGATATCAACCGCGCCTATCTCGTCACCGGTGCCGCCAGCGGCATCGGCCGTGCCACTGCGAAGCTGCTCGCCGCGCCCGGCACCGCGCTGCTGCTCCATACGCGCGCGAACGCCGAGGGACTCGACGTCACCGCAGCGGATGCCGAAGCGAAGGGCGCTGTCGTCTCAAAATGCCTGGGCAACCTCGCTGAGGAGACCGCCGCCACCGATGCCATCGCCGCCGCGCAAGCCGCCTTCGGCCGGCTCGACGGATTGATCCTGGTCGGCGGTCACGCTCGCCGCGGCAGTGCGATCGGCACGCCGGCGGATCAGTTCCGACAGGCGATGGATGAATCGGCGCTGGCGTTCACACGGCTGGTCGCTGCCGCGCTGCCGCTGCTTCGCGCAGGGCAAGATGCACGGATCGTCGCCGTGTCCTCCTTCGTCGCGCATACGATCCGGCCGGAATTCGCGCCGTTCGCGGCGACGGCCGCGAGTCGCTCCGCGCTGGAAGCGCTGGTGCGGCTCACCGCGATCGAGCTTGCCAAGGATGGCATCACCGTCAACGCGGTGTCGCCGGGCCTCATCATCAAGGACAAGCCGAGCGAGAGCCGGCTGTCGCCCGAGCAGATCGCCGCGACCGAAGCGCTGATCCCGATGCGCCGCCGCGGGCGGCCGGAGGAGGTCGCCGAAATCATCGCCTTCCTGGCGTCACCGAAGGCGTCCTACGTCACCGGCCAGGTCTGGCACGTCAATGGAGGCCTGACATGAGCGAAGCAACCGTCGAACGTCTCAGGCTGTTCCTGATCGAAAGCCCGATCAAGATGGCGCGCCTGCAGGGCGTCGGCAACGTCAAGGGCACGGTGAAGCGCGTGCTGATCGAGCTCACGTCCAGCGACGGCATGATCGGCTGGGGCGAGGCCGCGCCGTGGGAAGTGTTCACGGGAACGCCGGAGGCCGCGTTCGCCGCGCTCGATATCTATCTGCGTCCCATCGTGCTCGGTAAACCGGTGCGTCGTATTCGCGCGCTGATGGCCGAGCTCGATCGCGCGCTGGTCGGCCATGCCGAAGCAAAAGTCGCCATCGAGATGGCGCTGCTCGACATCGTCGGCAAATCGTCCGGGCTGTCGGTCGCCGACCTGCTCGGCGGCCGCGTGCGCGACACGATTCCCCTCTCCTTCTCGATCGCCGATCCGGATTTCGCCGCCGATCTCGAGCGCATGCGGAAAATGGTTCCGGACGGCAATGTCATCTACAAGGTCAAGACCGGCGTGAAGCCGCATCGCGAGGACCTCGAGCATCTCGCGGCGATCCGGAAGGAATTCGGCGACAAGGTCGATCTGCGCGTCGACTACAACCAGGCGCTGGCGCCGTTCGGCGCCATCAAGATCTTGCGCGATGTCGAAGAGTTTGCGCCGACCTTCATCGAGCAGCCGGTGCCGCGCAAATATCTCGACGTGATGGCCCAGCTCACCGCCGCACTGGAAACGCCCGTGCTCGCGGATGAGAGCTGCTTCGACCGCCGCGACATGATGGAGGTGGTGCGCCGCGAGGCCGCCGATGCCGTTTCGATCAAGCTGATGAAGGCCGGCGGCCTGTTCGAGGCGCAGGCGATCATGGCCATCGCCGACATCGCCGGCCTGCCCGGTTATGGCGGCACGCTGTGGGAAGGCGGCATTGGGCTAGCCGCCGGCACGCAGCTGATCGCGGCGACGCCCGGCATCTCGCTCGGCTGCGAATTCTACATGCCGCACCACGTGCTGACCGAGGACGTGCTGGAAGAGCGCGTCGCCAACCGTGCGGGTCACGTGGTGGTGCCCGACGGGCCCGGCCTCGGCATTCGCGTCAGCGAAGCCTCGATCCGCGCCAATGCAAGGGTGATCGCGGAGGCGTGAGTTTCCGTCATTCCGGGGCGCGCGCAGCGCGAGCCCGGAATCCATAACCACAGGGCGAGGTTGGCGCGCGAGCCGGCAACCACGAGTCTTCGCCACACGACTGCCTGTGGTTATGGGTCCCGGATCTGCGCTTCGCTTGTCCGGGACGACGACCGCGTATGCGGTGACAGCGGGGCGCCATCCTTCCCCTCAGGGAATCCCTATCGTATGGTCGTGCCCAACACGCCCGAACCCACCGGGCCATCCGGAAACGCATATGCCCGAACCCGCCTGGTCGCTGCACTCCCGCCTGAAAGAGGACACCATCGACATCGGCGATTTGCCGCTGTCGAAGGTGCTGGTCATCAAGGACGCGCATTATCCCTGGCTGCTGCTGGTTCCTCGGCGCGCCGATGCGGTCGAGATCATCGATCTCGACGAGGTCCAGCAGGCACAGCTGATGACCGAGATCTCCCGCGTCTCGCGCGCACTGAAGGAGATCACCAGATGCGACAAGCTCAATATCGCGGCGCTCGGCAACCTCGTGCCGCAGCTTCACGTCCACATCATCGCGCGCCGCACCAGTGACGCCGCCTGGCCGCGCCCGGTCTGGGGCGTGATGCCGCCATTGGCGCATGACGCCGCAGAGGTTCAGAATTTCATCAGCGCGCTTCGCCGCAAGATCTGGTTGGGTTGAAAGAACGATAATGTCAGCATTCAACGCATTTCCGCTGGGACAGCCGGCCTTCGTCACCAACATCCTCGATCGCGCCGCGCATCTGCGCCGCGACGACCAAAAGCTGTTCGCGATGGAGCAGAAGCCGACCTCGCGCGCCTATGTGGTCTACCGCGACTCGCTGCTGGTCAAGCGTGAGGGCGACAAGATGCGCGCGCTGCTCTCGATCGACGAGGCGCTGAAGTGCGGCGCCAATCCCGGCACGATCTTCCTGGGGCTGCGCGACGGCGCCGCGATGTTCGGCATGGGCCTGTCGCAGGCCGCCGCCGAGAAGCTGGTCGGACGCGAGGACTACACCGTGACCGAGCTGCGCGGCATGGCGATGCAGGGCGCGATTCCCCCAGACGAGCTGTCGGCGATCGCGATGGCGAAGTCGATGGTCGGCTGGCACCAGCGCCATGGCTATTGCGCCAATTGCGGCACGCGCAGCGCGATGAAGGAAGGCGGCTGGAAGCGCGAGTGCCCGGCTTGCAAGGCCGAGCATTTTCCGCGGACTGACCCTGTCGTGATCATGCACGTCGCCTCCGGCGACAAATGCCTGCTCGGCCGCCAGAAGCAGTTTCCGGCAGGGATGTATTCCTGCCTCGCCGGCTTCGTCGAGGCTGCCGAGACCATCGAGGACGCGGTGCGCCGCGAGATCCTGGAAGAATCCGGGATCCGCTGCACCGACGTGCAGTATTACATGACGCAGCCCTGGCCCTATCCATCGTCGCTGATGATCGGCTGCAGCGCGCGAGCTGTGAGCGAGGACATCGTCGTCGATCACTCGGAGCTTGAGGATGCGCGCTGGTTCACGCGCGAGGAGGCAGCCCTGATGCTGACGCGGACGCATCCGGACGGGCTCGCCGGCCCGCATCCCTTCGCCATCGCCCATCACTTGCTCGGCCGCTGGGTCCACGACAAGAACTGACTGCCGATGGCGCTAGCTGTGACCGCGCCGCGCATCCTCTGCATCGGCATTCCCGTGCGCGACCTCACCTTTCGGGTCGAGGCCGTGCCGGCGCGCGGCAGCAAGGCCAACGCCAGCCACCTCGCCGAGATCTGCGGCGGCAACGCGCTCAATGCCGCGATCGCGATTGCGCGGCTTGGTGGTCACGTCTTCTTCGCTGGCCCCATGGGCGATGCGCGGGAGACACCGAGCGGCTTCATCCTCGACCAAATGGCGCAGGAGGGCATCGACACCACGCATATCGTGCGCATGCCTGATATGACCACGCCGGTCTCGGCGATCATGATCGAGCCCTCGGGCGAGCGGACGCTCACGATCTATCGCGATCCCGGCCTGTGGCGCGTGAAGCTGCCCAATGCCGACGAATTGCTGGTCGACTGCCGCGCGGTCCTCGTCGAAAGCCGTTGTGCCTCATTCTGCGTTGATCTCTGCGCCGAGGCTCGGCGACGCGACATTCCCGTCATCGTCGGCGTCGATCGCGCGATGTCGTTGCAGGACGGCCTGCTGACCGCCGCCTCGCATCTGCTGTTCGCCAGCGAGCAGGTGCAGGAGACCGCCGGCATCGCCGACGACGCCAAGGCGTTGCAACGCCTGGCCAGACTGACGCCGGCCTTCCTTGCCGCGACCCGCGGTCCGCTCGGTACGATCTGGCTGAACGAGGCAGGCGAGCCGAAAGAAACCGCCGCCTTCCCGGTCCAGGCGGTCGATACGCTCGGCGCCGGTGACGTCTTTCATGGCGCCTTCGCGCTTGGCCTCGCCGAGGGTAAGGGGGTGCCGGAGGCGCTGCGATTCGCCGCGGCCGCTGCAGCACTGAAATGCACCCACCATGGCGGCGGCATGGCTGCACCCCAACGTATTGAAGTTGAAGGGTTTTTGCGAGGGAGGCCCTAGAGCAATTCCATCGATGCGCCGAGATTATGGGCTTGCTGGGGAAAGATTTTCTCTATATCAGGGAAATCAGCCCCTGAAATGGAACAAAGTTCTTCAAATGACCGACCTCGCCGTCCAGATCCCCGAGACCAGCCGCCGCCTCGATGCCATCGACCGCAAGATCCTGATGGTGCTCCAGGAGGATGCCTCTCTGTCCGTCGCCGAGATCGGCGACCGCGTCGGCCTGTCCTCGACGCCCTGCTGGAAGCGCATCCAGCGCCTGGAGGCCGACGGCGTGATCATCAAGCGGGTGGCCTTGGTCGACCAGAACAAGATCGGGCTCGGCATCTCTGTGTTCGTGTCGGTCGAAAGCTCCGACCATTCCGACGCCTGGCTGAAGAAATTCGCCGAAGCCGTCAGCGCCATGCCCGAGGTGATGGAGTTCTATCGCATGGCCGGCGACGTCGACTACATGCTGCGCGTCGTGGTCGCGGACATGCAGGCCTATGACGTGTTCTACAAGAAGCTGATCAGCGCCGTGCCGCTGAAGAACGTCACCTCGCGCTTCGCGATGGAGAAGATCAAGTCGGTCACCGCACTGCCGATCCCGGCGGTGGTGGCGGCTTAGCTTCCGTCACGCCGCAGAGAAGGTGTCATCGCCCGGCTCGACCGGGCGATCCAGTATTCCAGAGACGGCGACGGGATACGGAGAAGCTGCGGCGTACTGGATGCCCCGGTCAAGCCGGGGCATGACAGCGAGAGGGGTTCGCCGTCGCCTCTCAAATCGTCTGATTGTACTCGCCGACTTCCGGATGCGTGCGCAGCACGCTGTTCACCATCTCGAACATGTCGTGCATGCGCTGCTCGGAGACCGGGCTCTCGACCACAACGACGAGCTCGGGCTTGTTCGAGGAGGCACGCACCAGGCCCCAGCTGCCGTCCTCGACCGTGACGCGCACGCCGTTGACGGTGACGAGGTCGCGGATCGCCTGGCCGCCGATCCTGGCGCCCTTGGCCTGCAAGCCCTCGAAGTGCTTCACCACCTGGTCGATGACGCCGTACTTGGTCTCGTCGGCGCAATGCGGCGACATGGTCGGCGACGACCATGTCTTCGGCAGCGCGTTCTTCAGGTCCGCCATCGACTTGCCCGGCGCGCGGTCGAGCATGTCGCAGATCGCGATCGCCGACACCAGGCCGTCGTCATAGCCGCGCCCATAGGGCTTGTTGAAGAAGAAATGGCCGGACTTCTCGAAGCCCGCCAGCGCGCCGGTCTCGTTGGTGCGGCGCTTCATGTAGGAATGGCCGGTCTTCCAATAGGCGACCTTGGCGCCCTGCTTCTGCAGCACGGGATCGGTGACGAACAGGCCGGTCGACTTCACGTCGACGATGAACTGCGCGTCCTTGTGGATCGCCGACATGTCGCGCGCCAGCATCACGCCGACCTTGTCGGCAAAGATCTCCTCGCCGGTATTGTCGACAACGCCGCAGCGATCGCCGTCGCCGTCGAAGCCGAGGCCGACATCGGCCTTGTGATGCAGCACCGCATCGCGGATCGCGTGCAGCATCTCCATATCCTCGGGGTTCGGATTGTATTTCGGGAAGGTGTGGTCGAGCTCGGTGTCGAGCGGGATCACCTCGCAGCCGATCGCCTCCAGCACCTGCGGCGCGAAGGCGCCGGCGGTGCCGTTGCCGCAGGCCGCGACGACCTTGAGCTTGCGCTTCAGTTTCGGACGGGAGGTGAGATCGGCGATGTAGCGCGCCGGATAATTCTCGTGGAACTGATAGGAGCCGCCGGCCTTGTTCTTGAAATCGGCATTGAGCACGATCTCCTTCAGCCGCGTCATCTCGTCGGGGCCGAAGGTCAGCGGACGGTTGGCGCCCATCTTTACGCCGGTCCAGCCATTGTCGTTGTGCGAGGCCGTCACCATCGCGCAGCAGGGCACGTCGAGATCGAACTGGGCGAAATAGGCCATCGGCGTCACCGCAAGCCCGATGTCGTGCACCTTGCAGCCTGCCGCCATCAGGCCGGAGATCAGCGCGTATTTGATCGAGGCCGAATAGCCACGGAAATCATGCCCGGTGACGATCTCCTGCTTGACGCCGAGCTCGGCGATCAGCGCGCCCAGCCCCATGCCGAGTGCCTGCACACCCATCAGGTTGATTTCCTTCTGGAACAACCAGCGCGCGTCGTATTCGCGAAAGCCGGTGGGCTTCACCATCGGCTCGGATTCGAAGGCGTAGGTGTTGGGCAAAAGGACGGATTTCGGCTTCGGGAACATTGAGATGGTCTCGTGAAGGGCAGGAATTGAGGCAGCCTTAGCGAATGCAGGGCCGCAGCGGAAGGCGGGAATGAAGGCTTATGGCCGATAATTGCGGCAGTTTGGTAACGAAGAAACGTTACCGCGAGGGCGGTCGAGGCAAATAGCTATCTTGAAATGGACGGCGCTTGATCGCGAAAGGCTCCGCCTACTGCTCCAGCACCATCTGGCCGTTGGAATATTCGAAGCGCTTGAGGCGGGACAGGAAGGAGAGCCCGAGCAGGTTCTCCGACAGCGCCTCGTCGGGCAGCACCATGGCATCGACGTCGCGCACGATGAGACCGCCGACCTCCAGCATGGCGATGCGGGTGCGCGCGGCCTTGATGGTGCCGTTGGCGGTGGAGACGGTGGCGTTGTAATCGCTGCGCGAGGGACGCAGGCCAAAGCGGGCCGCCGAGGTCTCATTCAGCGCAACCACGGAGGCGCCGGTGTCGAGCATGAAGCCGATGCGCTGGCCGTCGATCCGGCCTTCGGTCTGGAAATGACCCCGGCCATCGCGGGAAATGGCGAGGCTGCGGCCCCCGGCAGGCGCAGCCGCCGCGACGGCGACCGTGGTGCGCGGCACCGAGCTTGCGGAGGCGGAGCTCATCTTGTCCGCCATCTGCGCCATGAAGGTGCCAAGGCCGATCATGACGGCTGCGATGATCATAATGTTACGCATCACACCACTTCCGAGCCGGAAAGCTCGATTTCAACACGCGGCACACCAGGCCGCGAGCGTTGCTGCGGCCAGAGCGATGCTATCTTGACGAAAAGGATGAGCGGACGGTTAATGCGCCCTCACGTCCCGCGCGGCTTGGCCCGCCGGGTCGGCACCGCGCTGGCCGGATCGTCCGGCCAGGGATGGCGGGGATAGCGGCCGCGCAGGTCGGAACGGACCGCGGCGTAGCTGCCGCGCCAGAAACCGGGAAGGTCGCGCGTCACCTGCACCGGGCGCTGCGCCGGCGACAGCAACTCCAGCACCAGCGGCACCTTGCCGGCAGCGATCGAGGGATGGGCGTTGAGACCGAACAATTCCTGCAGCCGCACCGCGATGGTCGGCCCCTGCTCGGCCTCGTAGTCGATCGCGAGCACGCTTCCGGTCGGCGCCTCGAAATGCGTCGGCGCCTCGCGGTCGAGCCGCGCGCGCATCTCCCACGGCAATAGCGCCATCAGCGCATCGGAAAGATCGCCGGGCGAGATGTCCTTCAGCGCGATCTTGTCGTAGAGCGCCGGCACCAGCCAGTCGTCGCGGCGCGCGATCAGCCCGTCGTCCGACAGATCGGGCCAGCTGTCGCCCTCGGCCTTGCGCAGGAACATCACCCGGTCGCGCCATTGCTTTGCAGCCTTCGACCAGGGCAGCCGATCGAGGCCGGCGGCGATCAATCCGTCTGCGAAGATGCGCGCGGTGTCCTCGGAGGGCGACACGGCCAGTGTCGCTTCGGACAGCGTGATCGCGTGCAGCGCGCGCTTGCGCCGTGCACGCAGCGCCATGGCGCCGCGGTCGAACGAAATCTCGTCGACGGTCTCGATATGCTCGGCGAAATGCCGCTCGATGTCGTCCTCAGTGATTTGCGCAGCGAGCAAGATACGCCCGCTCGCCGCCGTACCCGTCATCTCACCGATCGCGATGTAAGGCGCGCGGGCGAGCGAGGAGGTCTGCTCGACCGCGGCGCCACGGCCGTTGGCAAGCACGAAACTGCCATTGCCGCGGTTTCGCGCGACGCGGTCCGGGAACGCATAGGCAAGCATCAAGCCGGTCGAGAGATCATCCTGCGGCCCCGCCTTCTCCGAAGCCGCCACTTGCGAGGCCCAGCGCCGCGCCAGATCGCGCGCGCTGGCGGCGCGCGGCGAGCGGTCGCGGCGGAACTGGTCGCGGCGGTGCTCAAGATCGACGCTGTCGCCGCCAAGTCCGCGCTCGGTGATGATGGCCGCGATCTCGGCGGCGGCCTCGCCCTCCCCGACGCGATGCGAATCCACGATCATGCGCGCGAGCCGCGGCGGCAGCGCCAGTGCACGCAGGCTCTTGCCTTCCGCGGTGATGCGGCCGTCGCCATCGAGCGCGTTGAGCTCGGTCAGAAGGCTCTTGGCTTCCTTCCAGGCGGGTGCGGGCGGCGGGTCGAGGAACGACAGCGCCGAGGGGTCGGCAACGCCCCATTGCGCGAGATCGAGCACCAGAGAGGATAGATCGGCACTCAGGATTTCCGGCTGGGTGTAGGGCGCGAGCGAAGCCGTCTGCGGCTCGTCCCAGAGCCGGTAGCAGACACCCGGCTCGGTGCGGCCGGCGCGACCGCGGCGCTGGTCCACCGCCGCGCGCGCAGCGCGCACGGTCTCGAGCCGGGTCAGCCCGATGTCCGGCTCGTAGCGCGGCACGCGGGCAAGCCCGGAATCGACCACGATGCGCACGCCTTCGATCGTCAGCGAGGTCTCCGCGATCGACGTCGCCAGCACCACCTTGCGCGTGCCCTTGGGCGCAGGCGCGATGGCGCGATCTTGCACCGCGGCATCAAGCGCGCCGAACAGCGGCACGATTTCGATGCTGGCATCCTGCACGCGCTCGGAGAGGAAATTCTGGGTGCGGCGGATTTCAGCGGCGCCCGGCAGGAACGCCAGCACGGAGCCGCCATCGGCGCGCAGCGCGGATGCGATCGCATCCGCCATCTGCCGCTCCACCGGCGCGTCCGCCTTGCGGCCGAGATAGCGCGTCTCGACGGGGAAAGCGCGGCCCTCGCTCTCGACGACGGGTGCATCGCCAAGCAGCTTTGCCACCCGCGCGCCGTCGAGCGTTGCCGACATCACGAGAATGCGCAGATCCTCGCGCAGGCCGGTCTGCGCGTCACGCGCCAGCGCGAGACCCATGTCGGCATCGAGCGAGCGCTCATGGAATTCGTCGAACAGGACGGCGGCAACGCCTGAGAGTTCGGGATCGTCGAGGATCTGGCGGGTGAAGATGCCCTCGGTCACCACCTCGATGCGCGTGGTGCGCGAGATCTTCGAGCCGAACCGGACGCGGTAGCCAACGGTCTCGCCGGCGCGCTCGCCGAGCGATTTGGCCATGCGGTCGGCGCTGGCCCGTGCCGCGATGCGCCGCGGCTCCAGCACGATGATCTTCTTAGCCTTCGCCCAGGGCGCATCGAGCAGCGCCAGCGGCACGCGCGTGGTCTTGCCGGCCCCAGGCGGCGCCACCAGCACGGCAGCGTTGTGCGCCTCCAGCGTGCGCGACAAATCGTCGAGCACGGCATCGATCGGGAGGGGTGTGTCGAAACTGCGGGGCAAGATCTCGCATCCGTCATCACCCGCCTTGCGCGCCGGGCGGGTGATCCAGTCAACTCAGATCCCGATCATCACGAAGATCGGGATTACTGGATACCCCGCCTTCGCGGGGTATGACAATCGTGTGTGGCGATCAGCCCTGCACAGGCGGCCGGCCAATGCTGTCATAGGTGAAGCCGGCGGCTTCCATGTCTTCGGGGCGGTAGATGTTGCGCAAGTCGACGACCACGGGCTGGGCCATGACGGCCTTCAGCCGGTCGAGATCGAGCGCCCGGAACTGCACCCATTCGGTGACGATGACGAGCGCGTCAGCGCCTTGCGCGCAGGAATAGGCGTCCTCGCAATAGGTGATATCGGGTAACTCGCCCTTGGCCTGCTGCATGCCGACGGGATCGAAGGCTTTGACCGTCGCCCCCATGTCGATCAGGCCTGTCACCAGCGGGATCGATGGCGCATCGCGCATGTCGTCGGTGTCGGGCTTGAAGGTGAGGCCGAGCACCGCAATGGTCTTGCCGCGCAGCGAGCCGCCGAGCGCCTGGCTGACCTTGCGCGCCATCGCACGCTTGCGGTTCTCGTTGACCGCCAGCACGGATTCGACGATGCGCAAGGAGACGTCGTAATCCTGCGCGATCTTGATCAGCGCCTTGGTGTCCTTGGGGAAGCACGAGCCGCCAAACCCGGGACCGGCATGCAGGAATTTGGTGCCGATGCGGTTGTCCAGGCCAATGCCGCGCGCGACCTCCTGGACGTTGGCGCCGGCTTTCTCCGAGAGATCGGCGATCTCGTTGATGAAGGTGATCTTGGTCGCGAGAAACGCGTTCGCGGCGTATTTGATCATCTCGGCGGTGCGACGCTCCGTGAACATCAGCGGCGCCTGGTTCAACGACAGCGGACGGTAGATGTCGCCCATCACCTTGCGGCCGCGCTCGTCCGAGGTGCCGACCACGACGCGATCGGGAAACTTGAAGTCGCGGATCGCCGCGCCCTCGCGCAGGAACTCGGGGTTCGAAGCCACCACGACGTCCGCGTTGGGATTGGTCTCGCGGATGATGCGCTCGACCTCGTCGCCGGTGCCCACAGGCACGGTCGACTTCGTCACCACGACGGTGAAGCCGGTAAGCGACTGCGCGATCTCGCGCGCGGCGGCGTAGACATAGGAGAGATCGGCGTGGCCATCGCCGCGGCGGGACGGCGTGCCGACCGCGATGAACACGGCATCGGCATCCGCAACCGGCTTGGACAAATCGGTGGTGAAGTCGAGCCGCTTGGCCTTGACGTTGGTCGCGACAAGCTCGTCGAGCCCGGGCTCGTAGATCGGGATCTCGCCGCGACGGAGGCTGGCGATCTTCTTCTCGTCCTTGTCGACGCAGGTGACGTCGTGACCAAAATCAGCAAAGCAGGCTCCGGACACCAGTCCCACATAACCCGTGCCGATCATCGCGATGCGCATGAAAATCCCTGTTTCAGATTGGTTAACGAAACCCCGACGCGGGGCGGTTTAGCATTTTCCCGAGGGGAGGGAACAGTCCGCAGGCAAAAAAGCGGCATGGGACTTGAACCGGTAAAGAAGTCGGAAACCGTAGAGGCCCCACACTGCCCCACACCCGAACAGGACGGGGCGGAACACGCCTCGAAAAGGGACACCATGGCACCATCAGGCACAGTCGCAGGGAGCGGAGGCACCAAAGACCGGGCTGCCGCGCGTGTCGACTGGATCGACTACGCCAAGGGCATCTGCATCATCATGGTCGTGATGATGCATTCGGTGCTGGGGGTCGAGCTCGCCGCCGGTCAGACCGGTTTCATGCATGTCGCCGTAGCCTTCGCGAAGCCATTCCGGATGCCGGATTTCTTCCTGATCTCGGGCCTGTTCCTGCCGCTGGTGATCGACCGGGACTGGCGAACCTATCTCGACCGCAAGGTGGTGCATTTCGCCTATTTCTATGTCGTCTGGGTGACAATCCAGTTCGGCTTCAAGGCGCCCGCTTTCGCGGCGGAGACGAGTTGGCACCACGTTGGCCTGTTGTATCTCGAATCCTTCGTCGAGCCGTTCGGCACGCTGTGGTTCATCTATCTGCTGCCGGTCTTCTTCGTCGTCACAAAACTGACACGCAAATTCCCGCCGCTCGCGATCTGGCTGGTCGCCGCCGCGCTGGAGACGGCCCGCATCTCGACCGGCTGGACCGCGATCGACGAGTTCTGCTCGCGCTTCGTTTATTTCTATTCGGGCTATCTGTTTGCGCCTTACGTGTTCGCATTGTCGGATCGCGCACGGAAGCACCCCGCCCTCGCGCTTGCAGCGCTCGCGACCTGGGTGCTGGTCAATGCCGGCCTCGTCGCGTCGGGGACCAGCGAATGGAAGATCGTCTCGCTCGTGCTCGGCTTTGCCGGTGCCTGCGCCATCATCACGATGGGTACGCTGCTCGCGCGCGCGCAGTGGCTGAACTTTTTCCGCTTCTGCGGCGAGCATTCGATCGTGATCTATCTCGCCTTCTTCCTGCCGATGGCGGCGACGCGGACGCTGCTGCTGCGCACCGGCATCATTCCCGATATCGGCACGGTGTCGCTGATCGTCACCATCGCCGGCGTGGTCGGCGCGCTCGCGATCTGGCAGGCCGCATTGCTGTTCAATGCGCGCTTCCTGTTCGAGCGACCCGATGCGTTCTGGATTGCGCCGAAGAAGGCGGGGCCGGTGTTGCAGGCGGCGGAGTAGCTGTCATGCCCCGCGAAGGCGGGGCATCCAGTATTCCAGAGGCAGCGGTCGTATACGGATAGGCCGCGGCGTACTGGATTCCCCGCCTTCGCGGGGAATGACAGTGGGGATAGCGGCGCCAGCGAGGCAAAAATCACCCTCCCAAGGCTGTCAAAGCCCGCAAAAATTCATACATTGCGGCCATGCCCAAAACATCCCCGAAGACGACCGCCAAAGCTGACACCGCGCCCAAGGCCGCCGCCGATACCAAGCCCGCCGCGACAGCTACTGCCAAACCGGTCGCGGCCAAGCCGGTTGCAGCAAAGGCGGCCGGCAAGGGCGACCACATCTTCCTGGTCGACGGTTCCGGCTACATCTTCCGCGCCTATCACGCGCTGCCGCCGCTCAACCGCAAGTCGGACGGGCTGCAGGTCAATGCCGTGCTCGGCTTCTGCAACATGCTGTGGAAGCTCTTGCGCGACATGCCCGCCGACAACCGGCCGACCCACCTCGCCATCGTGTTCGACAAGTCGGAGGTCACCTTCCGCAACGCGATCTATCCCGAATACAAGGCCCACCGGCCGCCCGCACCTGATGATCTGATCCCGCAATTCGCGCTGATCCGCGAGGCCGTGCGCGCCTTCGACCTGCCCTGCCTGGAACAGGGCGGCTTCGAGGCCGACGACCTCATCGCAACCTATGCGCGGCAGGCCAGCGAACGCGGCGCCACCACGACCATCGTGTCCTCCGACAAGGATTTGATGCAGCTCGTGAACGACAAGATCATGATGTACGACACCATGAAGGACCGCCGCATCGGTATCCCCGAGGTGATCGAGAAATTCGGCGTGCCGCCGGAGAAGGTGGTCGAGGTGCAGGCGCTGGCCGGCGATTCCACCGACAACGTGCCTGGCGTGCCCGGCATCGGCATCAAGACCGCGGCGCAGCTGATCACCGAATATGGCGACCTCGACCAGTTGCTGTTCCGCGCCACCGAGATCAAGCAGCCGAAGCGGCGCGAGGCGCTGATCGAGAATGCCGAGAAGGCGCGAATCTCGCGCAAGCTGGTGCTGCTCGACGACAAGGTCGCACTCGACGTGCCGCTCGACGACCTCGCCGTCCACGAACCCGACGCACGCAAGCTGATTGCCTTCCTGAAGGCGATGGAATTCACCACGCTGACGCGCCGCGTCGCCGACTACTCGCAGATCGATCCGTCGAACGTCGATGCCGATGCGAGCAACAGCAGCGGCGCCAAGGCCGGCAACAAGGCCGGTGACGGCGCCGCCAAGGCAAGATCGTCCGAGGCCTCCGGCGATCTCTTCGCCGCGCCTGCGGCCACCGCAACGGGCGGTGACAAGGGCGACAAGGGTGCCAGCCTGAAGGGCGCGCCGATCTCGCTGGCCGCCGCGCGGGAAGAGGCGCTGCGCAAGCTTCCGGTCGATCGCGCCAAGTATCAAACGATCAAGTCGCTCGAGGAGCTCAACGCCTTCATCGCGCGCATCCACGATACCGGTCATGTCGCGGTCGAGATCCGCGGAAACTCGATCGATCCGATGCAAGCCGATTTCTGCGGCATCGCGCTGGCGCTGGCGCCGAACGAGGCCTGCTACGTGCCGCTTGCGCACAAGCAAGCTGGCGGCGGGGCCGGCCTGTTCGACGCCGGCCTTGCACCCGATCAGGTCAAGCATGCCGATGCGATCGAGGCGCTGCGGCCCGTGCTTGAATCGGCGGGCATTCTCAAGATCGGCTTCGACCTCAAATTCACCGCCGTCATGCTGGCGCAGCACGGCATCACCTTGCGCAACACCGACGATGCGCAGCTGATCTCCTACGTGCTCGACGCCGGCCGCGGCTCGCATGCGATCGAATCGCTGTCCGAGCGCTGGTTCGGACACGCCATGCTGAAGGAGAGCGAGCTGCTCGGCAGCGGCAAGGGCAAGATCACCTTCGACCAGGTGCCGATCGACAAGGCCGCGGCGCTGTCGGCGGAAGGCGCCGACGTCGCCTTGCGCGCCTGGCGCGTGCTGAAGCCGCGCCTGGTCGCCGAGCATATGACCGCGGTCTACGAGACGCTGGAGCGGCCGCTGGTCGCGGTGCTTGCGCGCATGGAGCGGCGCGGAATCTCGATCGACCGACAGGTGCTGTCGCGCCTGTCCGGCGACTTTGCCCAGACCGCGGCCCGCGTCGAGGCCGAGATCCAGGAGATCGCGGGCGAGCCGGTCAATGTCGGCAGCCCCAAGCAGATCGGCGACATCCTGTTCGGCAAGATGGGACTGTCCGGCGGCACCAAGACCAAGACGGGCGCATGGTCGACCACCGCGCAGGTGCTGGACGAGCTCGCCGAGCAGGGCCACGACCTCCCGAAGAAGATCCTGGAGTGGCGCCAGGTCTCCAAGCTGAAATCGACCTATACCGACGCGCTGCCGACCTACGTCAATCCGCAGACCCATCGCGTGCACACGACTTATGCGCTGGCCGCGACCACGACGGGCCGGCTGTCGTCGAACGAGCCGAATTTGCAGAACATCCCGGTGCGCACCGAGGACGGCCGCAAGATCCGACGCGCCTTCATCGCCACCCCCGGCCACAAGCTTGTCTCCGCCGACTATTCGCAGATCGAGCTGCGGCTGCTGGCGGAGATCGCCGACATCCCCGTGCTGAAGCAGGCGTTTCGCGACGGTCTCGACATTCACGCCATGACGGCGTCGGAAATGTTCGGCGTGCCGATCAAGGGCATGCCGAGCGAGATCCGCCGCCGTGCCAAGGCGATCAATTTCGGCATCATCTACGGCATCTCCGCGTTCGGCCTCGCCAACCAGCTCGGCATCGCCCGCGAGGAGGCCTCGGCCTACATCAAGAAATATTTCGAGCGCTTCCCCGGCATCCGCGCCTACATGGACGAGACGCGCGATTTCTGCCGGCAGAACGGCTATGTCACCACGCTGTTCGGCCGCAAGTGCCACTACCCCGACATCAAGGCCTCCAACGCCTCGGTGCGTGCCTTCAACGAGCGCGCCGCGATCAACGCGCGGCTGCAGGGCACCGCGGCCGACATCATCCGCCGCGCCATGACGCGGGTCGAGGACGCGCTGGCCGCAAAGAAGCTGTCGGCGCAGATGCTGCTGCAGGTGCATGACGAACTGATCTTCGAGGTGCCCGACGCCGAGGTCGAGGCGACGCTGCCGGTCGTGCAGCACGTGATGCAGGACGCGCCGTTCCCGGCGGTGCTGCTGTCGGTGCCGCTGCATGTCGATGCACGCGCGGCGAACAATTGGGACGAGGCGCATTGAGGCTGCTTTCCCCGGATGCTGCGCAGCGCGCCGCCCTTCGCGGCGTGATGCGCTGCTGATCCGGGGCCCACGTCGCGCCAACTGGGTCCCGGCTCTGCAGCGCACCGTTTCACGCTGCGCCGCGTCCGGACACGCGAGCTCAATTGTCCTCCGAGCAATTGCGCGATGGCCCGAGAAGGCCTCGCATATTAGAACCGTGCCATCTCCCGCACCGGTTCACCCATGCCCCATACCTCCGCCCTGCTCGGCTTCGCCCTCGTCTGCCTTGGCCTCGTGCTCACGCCGGGGCCGAACATGATCTATCTGATCTCGCGCTCGATCACGCAGGGGCCGGCGGCGGGCATTGTCTCGCTCGGCGGCGTGGCGCTCGGCTTCGTGTTCTATATGCTGTGCGCGGCGTTCGGCATCACGGCGCTCTTGCTCGCCATTCCCTTTGCCTATGACGCGCTGCGCTTTGCGGGTGCCGGCTATCTGCTCTGGCTCGCCTGGCAAGCGGTGAAGCCGGGCGGACGTTCGCCATTCCAGGTGAAACAGCTCGCCATCGACAGTCCGCGCAAATTGTTCGCGATGGGTTTTGTCACCAACCTGCTCAACCCGAAGATCGCGATGCTGTATCTGGCGCTGCTGCCGCAATTCATCGATCCCACCGCCGGCAGCGTGCTGACGCAGTCGGTGGTGCTCGGCGCAATCCAGATCGCGATCAGTGTCAGCGTCAATGCGATGATCGCGCTCGCGGCGGGATCGATCGCGCTGTTCCTGACGAGCCGGCCGAGCTGGATGCTGGTGCAGCGCTGGCTGATGGGCACGGTGCTCGCCGGGCTCGCGGTGCGGATGGCGGTCGAAGCGAAGAAGGTGTAGCCGACGTCAAACGGCGCGCTCGTGTCCCGGACGCGCTGCAGCGCTCTTGCGCTGCTGCGCAGAGCCGGGACCCAGAAAGCCAGGAACGAGATCGCGGAGCCATGGGCCCCGGCTCTGCGCCGCACCGCTACGCGCTGCGTCGCGTCCGGGGCACGAGGCGTGGGAGTTCGCTGCCAAACTAATCCAGCTTCGCCTCCATGCCCCGCTTCACCGCCGGACGGGCCATCAGGGCCTCGTACCAGCGCTTGACGTTGGGGAAGTCGGCCAGCTCAACCTTGTGGCGAGGGTGACGCCAGGCCCAGCCCAGGATGGCAAAATCGGCAATCGAGAGGTCACCGGCGACGAAGTCGCGGTCAGCCAGGCGGCGGTCGAGCACGCCGTAGAGCCGGCGCGTCTCCGTCATGTAGCGCTTCAGGCCGTAGGCGCGGTCGTGCTCGTTCTCGAGCGCGATGAAATGGTGCACCTGGCCCGGCATCGGGCCGAAGCCGCCCATCTGCCACATCAGCCATTCGTAGACGGGGATACGCTGGCCAAGCGATTTCGGCAGGAATTTGCCGGTCTTTTCACCGAGATAGAGCAGGATCGCGCCTGATTCGAAGATGCTGACGGGCTTGCCGTCCGGGCCCTCGGGGTCGACGATCGCGGGAATCTTGTTGTTCGGGGAGAGCTTGAGGAACTCGGGTGCCATCTGCTCGCCCTTGGTGATGTTCACCGGGACCACCTTGTAGGGCAGCCCCATCTCCTCCAGCGCGACCGAGATCTTGCGTCCGTTCGGCGTGTTCCAGGTGTGCAGCTCGATGGTCATGCCTTGCTTCCTTCCCCAACAGGTTGGCATCCACCTACTCCAGAAGGTCGCGCCCCCACAACCGGCGGTCCGGGATGGCCGATCCCTGTTGACGAGGGACGCCCCCTCTGGAATGTCGCGGCGGTCGCGGATAAATTCCGCCACTTCCAAAAACGCTGTTCGAGGGACCGCCGTGTCGAAATCTGCCTCCCGCGCCCGCCTGTTCGAAATCATCCGCCGGCGCTCCTTCGGCCGCGGCGAGGTGACGCTCGCGTCGGGCCGCAAGAGCGATTTCTACTTCAACCTCAAGCCGACCATGCTCGACCCGGAGGGGGCGACCCTGCTCGCCGAGCTGACCTATGAGGCGCTCAAGGACGACAATCTCGATTTCATCGGCGGCCTCGAGATGGGCGCGGTGCCGCTCGCCGGCGCGCTGGCGCAGATCTCCTGGATCAAGGGCCATCCGATCGCGGCGTTCTTCGTGCGCAAGAAGCCGAAGGAGCACGGCGCCAAGCTCGCGATCGAAGGGCTGCCCAGAGGCGAGACGCTGGCAGGCAAGCGCGTCGTGATCGTCGAGGACGTCACCACGACAGGCGGCTCGGCGATGAAGGCGGTGGAATCGGTGCGCGAGACCGGCGCCGAGGTGGTGCTGGTGCTGACCATGGTCGACCGCGAGGAAGGCGCCACCGACACGTTCGGTGCGGCCGGTCTGCCGTTCCGCTCGCTGTACAAGGCCTCGGAATTCTTGAAGGCGTAACGACTCTCGTGTCCCGGACGCGGCGCAGAGCCGAGACCCAGAATGTCGCGAGCATAGGCCCCGGCTCTGCAGCGCATCACGCCGCGAAGGGCGGCGCGCGGCGCTGCGTCCAGGGCGCGACAGTCCGCGGAATCCGCGCTCGTTCAACCCTCATTTACCATCCCGCTTTATGGTGAATCACGTGCTGAGACCCCCTTGGGGTCCCAGCCGGTTCGGTAGCGTCGGGTGGAGTAAGCGTTTGCGTCCAGTCCTGTCCCATGCGCGCCGGCGGCGTCGCGCGATGCTTGTGGCCGCCACCCTTGGAGCACCGCTGCTTGCGGCTCCGGCCCCGGTTTCGGCCGAAGGCCTGTTCGATTTCTTCTTCGGCGGCATGCAGCAGCAGCGGCCGCAGCGCGAGGTGCCGCAGCAGGCGAGCTCCTACGCCGATCCCTTCACCGGGCAGCAAAATGCCGCAACCCCGCAATATGTGCCGCCGACCCGCTCGGCGGCGGCCGGAGGCTCCGGCCCGGCCTTCTGCGTGCGCAGCTGCGACGGCAAATATTTTCCGCTGATGCGCGGCCTCACCTCGCCGGCGCAGATGTGTCAGGCGTTCTGTCCCGCCAGCGCGACGAAGGTCTATTTCGGCTCCTCGATCGACGGTGCGGCGTCGCAGACCGGCGAGCGCTACGCCGACAGCGAGAACGCGTTCGCCTATCGCAAGGCGTTGCGCGCCGACTGCACCTGCAACGGCCGCGAGCCGGTCGGCCTTGCCCCGGTCGATCTCGCGCTGGACTCCTCGCTGAAAGCCGGCGACGTGATTGCCACCACTGACGGCCTCGTCGCCTATACCGGCATCCGCGTCGGCAACGACCAGGCTGCGGACTTCACCCCGGTTGCCTCCTATCCCGGCCTCACCGCCCAGGTCCGTGCCCGCCTCGGCGAGATGAAGGTGGCCCCGGTGCGGGCAGAGACGGTGTCGGCAGATGCGCCCGCTGCGGAGATCGTGCGTGGAACGCTGCCCGATGTGACGGTGCCGAAGACGACGGCACAGAAGCCGGCGAAGCGGGCGGGGCTGGATTGATCTCGTGTCCCGGACGGCGGCACATCGCTTGGCGCGCTGCGCTTTGTCCGGGGCACGGCGATCACCTCCCGATAATCACCCCGATCACGTTCGGCGCCGCCAGATATTTTTCCTCGATCGCCGCGCGCGCGGCGGCGCGGTTGTCCGGGGTCAAGAGGCCGCGCTTCTCGGCCAGGATCATCCAGCAGAAGCCCCACCAGTCCGTCAGCATGCCCTGATCGCCGACGAGGTCGTAGCCCTGCTCGGCCGCGAAGATGCGCGCCTGGGCTTCGTCGAGCGTGTCCAGGAACAGATGATCCTCGGTCGAGAACAGCTCGTCGCTGACGTCGTCGATGGTGTAACCCCAGATCGACTGGCACACCGCGTTGAACTCGCGGTCGAACTGGTCGTCATCGATCCTCTGGCGCCGGGCCGCCTGATGCAGCCGCGACAGCGAGCGCGCGAAATCGGCGATCCGGGTGAGGGCAAATTGATCGAAGGCGATGGTGGACATGTAGTCCTCGCAAAGTCTGACAGACGCTAGATCTTGTGTCGGCAATGCGCCGAATCACAATGATATATCAAAGACTTGCTAAAGTGTTCCTAATTTGTTCCGAACCCGGCAGCGGTCCTCGAAAGTTTTGACCGCCGGAAATGAAAGGGGCCGCCTCGCAGCGGCCCCTTGCCGGTTACAATCTTGTTCGGGATCAGAAATTCCAGCCCCGGCAAGCCTAACGTTAGAGCCGACAACGGGCTTGGGCGATTCCGGAAAACTACCGAACGTAGTGCTGTCCCAATTTTTGGTCTCAGGAGCAGCGCGAGGCTGCAATGGCGTGGACGCGGCGGTCGCCGAGCAGATGGGCGACAAAACCGTTGGCCGGAAAGATCTTTGCGAAGGCGGCGTCGCGGATGCTGAGGCCGCCGGCATAGGCGCCGAACGCCGGCATCACCGCACGCATCCCGTCGGAGGCGAAGCAGCGGCGCTCCATGAAGCGGCCACGCGCGGAGACGCGCGCCTTGGGATGGAGATGGCCGGCGATCTCGCCGCGCGCCCCGGTGGGCTCATGACGGAAGGTGATCGGGCCGACCGCGACTTCGTCGGCGACGGTGCCGCCGAGATCGCGCGGCAGCATCGGATCGTGATTGCCCGAGATCCAGATCCAGTCGCGGCCGGTCTGGAGCGCCGCGACCGCATCGCGATTTTCCGGCGACAGCCGCTCATGCGCGGTGCGGTCATGAAAGCTGTCGCCGAGTGCGATGACCACGCCGGGATCATGGCGGGAGATGACAGCAGCGAGACGGCTCAGCGTTGCCAGCGTATCATAGGGCGGCAGCAGCACGCCGCGGGCGGCGAAGCTGGAACCTTTTTCCAGATGCAGGTCGGAGACGACGAGCAGGCGCTGCTCTTCCCAGAACAGCGCGCCGGAGAGATCGGCAGCGAACGTCACATCGCTGATGGTGACTGTGGACACGCGCATGTCGTCGACGTCTCCTGAAACCTGCGCGCCAATCGTCACGTAAAACCTGCTGCTATCCCATCGCCTCTTTGACGAGCTCATCGGCGGCTTCCGCCAAAAGTTCGTCTGCAGCTTCGCCATAGACTGACTCGCGGCCGATTTCCAGCATCACGGGCACGGCCAATGGAGAGACGCGGTCGAGTTCCCGGTGCGTGATGCGGCCTTGGATGCGGGCGAGCATGTCCCCTAGGCGGCGCAAATCGAGCAGGCCGGTGGCGGCATCGGCGCGCGCGGCGCGCAAGAGGACGTGATCGGCCTGATGCTTGCGCAACACGTCGTAGACGAGATCGGTCGAGAACAGCACCTGACGGCGGCTCTTCTCCTCGCCGGTGTGCCGGCGTGTGATCAGGCCGGAGATGATCGCGCAATTGCGGAAGGTGCGCTTCATCAGGGCGGATTCGGCGAGCCAGGCCTCCAGATCGTCACCGAGCATATCAGGGTCGAACAGCGCGTTGAGATCGATCCGGCCGTCACGGATCATGGAGGAGAGATCGCCGAGCGCCCAGATCGCCACCGCATATTCGTTGGCGACGAAGCCGAGCGGCCGTGCGCGGGCGCGCTCCAGCCGGCGCGTCAGCAGCATGCCGAGGGTCTGATGCGCGAGGCGCCCCTCGAAGGGATAGCAAACGATGTAGTGCTTGTTGGCGCGCGGAAAGCTTTCGACCAGGAGTTCACGCACCGCCGGCACGCGCGAGACATCCTTCTGCAGCGACAGCCAGTCGCGCACCTGCTCCGGCAAGCCGCCCCAGGCGCGGCCGTCATCGAGCAACCGGCGCACGCGCTCGGCGAGATAGGTCGAGAGCGGAAACTTGCCGCCCATATAGGACGGCACTTTCGGGTCCTTGTCGTTGGCGCGGGAGACATAGACCTGGTCCTCGATCAGGGTCTCGTAGCGCACCACCTCGCCTGAGAACACGAAGGTGTCACCGGGGCTCAAGCCCTCGATGAAGGCTTCTTCGATCTCGCCGAGCAACCGACCCCCGCGCGCGATCACGCCGGTCGACCCCGCTCCGCCACGGCGCGAACGCACCAGGCGCACCTTCAGCATGTCATCCTCGACGATGGTACCGACATTCATCCGGTAGCTCTGCCGCACCTTGGGATTGGCGACGCGCCAGCGCCCCTGCTTGTCCTGCTTGATGCGGGCGAAGCGCTCATAGGTCTTCAGCGCGTATCCCCCGGAGGCGACGAAATCCACGACGTCGTCGAAATCCGGCCGCGACAGGTCGGCGTAAGGCGCGGCGGTGCGGACCTCGCCATACAGATCATCGCTGATGAACGGCTCGCCGCAGGCGCAGCCGAGCACGTGCTGGGCCAGCACATCGAGCGCGCCGGTGCGCAAGGGCGGCGTGTCCTGCGCGTTCTCGGCAATGGCATCAATGGCGACGCGGCACTCCAGCACTTCGAAACGATTGGCCGGCACCAGCACCGCGCGCGAGGCTTCGTCGAGGCGGTGGTTGGCGCGGCCGATCCGCTGCATCAGGCGCGAGGACCCCTTGGGCGCGCCGATATTGATGACGAGATCGACATCGCCCCAGTCGACGCCGAGATCGAGCGAGGAGGTGCAGACCACGCCGCGCAAGCGTCCCGCCGACATGGCGTCCTCGACCTTGCGGCGCTGGGCAACGTCGAGCGAGCCGTGATGCAGCGCGATGGCGAGGCCGTCGTCGTTCATGCTCCAGAGATTCTGGAACAGCATCTCGGCCTGGCTACGGGTGTTGACGAAGACCAGCGTGGTCTTGTTCGCCTTGATCAGCTCGTAGATTTCAGGGAGCGCGTGGCGCGCGCTGTGGCCGGCCCAGGGCAGCCGCTCGCGCGTGTCCAGCATCTCGACCAGCGGTGGCGCCGCGCCGCCGGCGATGACGACGTCGGCGGCAGCTTCCTTGCCGTCGGGCTGCGGCACCAGGACGCGCGCGAGCTGGTCCGGCTCGGCGACGGTTGCCGACAGGCCGATCGCGCGCATCTGCGGCGCCAGCCGCCACAGCCGCGCCAACCCCAGCGAGAGCAGATCGCCGCGCTTGGACGTCACCAGCGCATGCAGCTCGTCGAGCACGATGCGCTTCAGGGAGGAGAATAGGAACGGCGCATCATCCGAGGACAGCAGCAGCGCGAGCTGCTCGGGCGTCGTCAGCAACACATCCGGCGGATAGCGCCGCTGCCGCTGCCGCCGCGACACCGGCGTGTCGCCGGTGCGGGTCTCGACCTTGATCGGCAGCGCCATCTCCGCGATCGGTCGCTCGAGGTTGCGCGCGATGTCGACGGCGAGCGCCTTGAGCGGCGAGATGTAGAGCGTGTGCAGGCCGCCGGTGCGTTGCAGGCTACGGCCGGTGGAGACGAGGCTTTTCTTGTTACCTCCCCCCTTGTGGGGGAGGTCGGCAGCCGCAGGCTGACGGGAGGGGGGTCGCTCCACGAGCGGTGCGTGTGGCCACCCCTCTCCCCGCCCCTCCCCCACAAGGGGGGAGGGAGAAGACAGCTCCACCAGCGTCGGCAAAAATCCCGCCAGCGTCTTGCCGGCGCCGGTCGGTGCGATCAGCAGCGCCGAGCGGTCCTCCCGAGCCTTCTCCAGCAGCGCCAATTGATGCGCGCGCGGCGACCAGCCGCGGGCCGCGAACCACGCCTTGAAGCGGTCGGGCAGCAGCGCAGGCGCCTCGGCCTGAATTTTGGGGATACGGCGCGTCACACCATGACAGGTAAGCCGCGAGGATGGCTTCGTCGAGGGGTGCTGCCCTCCCCTGTACGAGGAGGGCCAGCGGCCTCACGCCCCGGCCGGCACCTGATCGAGAAATCCGGTCACGCTTCGGATGCGGCCGTCCTTCAGCACGGCAAAATCAGTGCCCTTGATCGGGCTGTCAGTGCCATCGGGACCAAGTCCCCACGAAAAGCGGATGTGGTCGCCGTAGCCGTTGGGTTCGCCGATCAGGCTGAACTTGAAATCGGGAAAGCGCTGCTGCACGCCAGCGATCAGCGCCTCGATGCCGTCGCGGCCCTCGCCCTTCATCAAGGGATCGACATAGCTCGCATCCGGCGTCCAGCTTTCGCTGAGCAGCTCGCGACGTCGACCGGCTGCGCGCTCGTTCCAGAGCTCGATGTAGCGGCGGGCGATGGTGATGGGGTCGGTCATGGTGCTCTCCTTCGATGACGCCGTATGCGGCTGTCCCTGACTATCGAAGGATTGTGCGCGCCGATCGATTACCTCGCAGGTCATCGTTGCGCGAAAAGAATGGAGCGCGATGATGCTGTCATCGCGCTCCATTCGCATGCGAATTGGTCGTGAAGATTACTTCGCGGCCGTGACCATGATCTCGACGGTGTATTGCGGCGCCGCCAGCTTGGCTTCGACGGTGGCGCGGGCGGGGGTATTGCCGGCCGACACCCAGGCGTCCCACACCGCGTTCATCTCGCCGAAGGTCTTCATGTCGGTGATGTAGATCGTAGCCGAGAGCAGCTTCGACTTGTCGGTGCCGGCCTTGGCGAGATGGCCGTCGATGGTCGCCAGGATGTCCTGGGTCTGCTTCGTCACGCTTTCGCCCGCGGCCTTGTTGGCGACGACACCGGCGAGATAGACGGTGTTGCCGTGCACGACGACCTGGCTCATGCGCGGGCCGGCTTCGAAACGCTGAATGCTCATTTACGGATCTCCTGCTGGAATGGCGGCCCTGTCTAGCCCAGCACCTCGCGCCGTGCCACCCCGGGCACGCATGCGTTGCCAGGCACGCATGCGTTGCCGGGCACGCATGCCGTCACCGCCGGTCATGCGGCATTTAAGGAAGCTGACTGAAAAAAGCCCAGATCGTCTCGGCGCCATCGATGTCGCCGTTCTGCGGCCCGAGCAAGCCGGCTGCGACCCTTGGGAAGCGGGCATCCGGAGAAAATCCGGGCATGCGATGGCCGCCATGGTTGATGCGATAGAGCACGACGTCGTGTCCCCTGGGGCAGCGCGACGAGATCCGGGTCACTGTCGATTGGTCTGCAGGCGCCTTGTCGGGCATGTCGGTCACGCTGGCATCGTCGGTCTCACAGCCATTGAGCTTGCGCCAGAAGGCCAGCGTCTCCTCGGTCGACCAGAACCCGTCCGCCGCAAAATAGCTCGACCCGCGTCCACCGGCGTAGGGGACCAGCTGGTCAGCCGTGCCGTTCATGAGCAGCATCGGCAGCGGCCGTGACGGATGGCAGGTGACGGCGGCCTCGTCGGTGAGATTCATGATCACGCTCGCACCGGCCGCAAACAGATCGGCGCGGGCGCAGGCCATGGTCATCGCCATGGCACCGCCGTTGGAGACGCCCGCGACGAAGACGCGCTTTGCATCGGCCGTGCCGTCGGCCACCAGCTTCTCGACGAGCTTTGCGAGGAAGGCGACGTCGTCGGTGCCCGCCGGCGGTCCACGCAGGGCAGGCCCCGCCTTCGTTCGCGCATCCGCCCATGCATTGTTGAGCCCGTCCGGAAAGACCACGGCCAGACCCTCGCGCTTTGCGACCTGCGGCCAGGCCGTCCGCGTGATCATGTCGGCGCCGCGCTGGGTCTTGCCATGCAGCACGATCACGAGCGGCGCTTGCTTCCTGGCCGGCAATTGCGCGGTGTAGGAGCGCTTTGCGCCGTTGACGTCGATCGTCTCGGCGGATGCAGCCGAAGCGGCGGCCAATGCCGCGACCACCGCCCCGATGCGCATCCACAGCCGCACGATCTAGCCCACCGCTTTCGCCGCGGCCCGGCCCGCATTGCGGCCCGAGAACAGACAGCCGCCGAGGAAGGTGCCTTCCAGCGAGCGATAGCCATGCACACCGCCGCCGCCGAAGCCGGCGGCTTCGCCGACCGCATAGAGGCCGGGAATGACGCTGCCCTCAGCGCCGAACACACGCGAGTCGAGATCGGTCTCGAAGCCGCCCAGCGTCTTGCGGGTGAGGATATTGAGCTTGACCGCAATCAGGGGCCCCTGCGCGGGATCCAGGATCCTGTGTGGGGAGGCAGTGCGGATCAACCTGTCGCCAATATAGCGGCGCGCATTGTGAATGTTCATCACCTGCGCGTCCTTGACGTAGGGATTGGCGATCTCGCGGTCGCGCGCCTCGATCTGCATCCTGATGTGCTCGAGCTTGAGGAGGTCGCTGCCGGCAAGCCTGTTCATCTCCGCAACAAGGTCCTCGATCTTGTCGCGTACGATGAAGTCGACACCATGGCTTTTGAATGCTTCGACCGGCGCCGGCGCGCCCTTGTTGGTGGCGCGGCGCAAGGTCATGCGCCAGCTCTTGCCGGTCAGGTCGGGGTTCTGCTCCGAGCCCGACAGCGCAAACTCCTTCTTGATGATGCTCTGGGTCAGGATGAACCAGGAATAATCATAGCCGGTCGACATGATGTATTTGAGCTGGCCGAGCGTGTCGGAGCCCGGGAATAGCGGCGCCGGCAATCGTGTGCCGGTTGCGTCGAACCACATCGAGGAGGGGCCGGGCAGGATGCGGATGCCGTGGCGCGGCCAGATGGGATTCCAGTTCTGGATGCCCTCGACATAATGCCACATGCGGTCGCGATTGATCAGCCGCGCGCCTGATGTCTCGGTGATGCCGATCATGCGGCCGTCGACATGTTCGGGCACGCCGGAGATCATGAATTTCGGGGGATCACCGAGCCGCTTCGGCCAGTTCTGCCGCACCAGCTCGTGATTGCCGCCGATGCCGCCGGACGCCACGATCACGGCCTGCGCCTTCAGCGCAAACTCGCCGACGACGTTGCGTGAGGAGCTCTTGCCGCGCTCGATCGTGTCGGGGGCGAGCACGGCGCCGCTGACGCCATCCACCGTGCCGTTGGTGATCGAAAGCGCGTCGACGCGGTGGCGGAACCTGAAGCTCAGCCGGCCGCTTTTCATCGCCTCGCGCGCGCGGCGCTCGAACGGCTCGACGATGCCGGGGCCGGTGCCCCAGGTGACGTGAAAGCGCGGCACGGAATTGCCGTGGCCCATCGCGTCATAGCCGCCGCGTTCGGCCCAGCCGACCACGGGGAAGATGCGATGGCCCATCGCCCGCAGCCAGGCGCGCTTCTCGCCGGCTGCGAACGCCACATAGGCCTCGGCCCATTGCCGCGGCCAGAAGTCCTCGTCGCGGTCGAAGCCGGCGGCACCGATCCAGTCCTGCATGGCCAAGTCGAAGGAATCCTTGATGCCGAGCCGGCGCTGCTCCGGCGAATCGACCAGGAACAATCCGCCGAACGACCAGAACGCCTGGCCGCCAAGCGACTGCTCGCCTTCCTGGTCGACCACAATCACGCGCTTGCCCGCATCCGCGATCTCGGTTGCGGCAACCAGTCCCGATAGTCCCGCGCCGACAACGATGACGTCAGTCTCTTCAGCCATGTGTTTCCCCCTCCATGTTTCCCCCTCCACAGGTTCCCCCCTGTAGTCGCCCGGATTGAAGCCAGCGGTTGTAACTGAGATCAAGGGTGTGACGCATAAGACATCATTAACTTGTTCCACTTTGGGATAGAGACCCATCGGGTGCAGCGCGGACGCAACACTGGATTTGAATTTGTTTTGAGCGAGCCGGCCTGCCTAGACAAAACCTTGGTTACGACAGACGCTAGTCGCGCATCACCACCGAACACGCAGATTCGAATTCGACTGGGGCGGGGGACAATGAAGTTTCTGACGGGGTTGCTTGCGGCGGTTCTCCTGATTGCTGGCATGGGGGCTTCTCACGCGGTGGTTCGGATCGCGGATGACCGCGGTGGCCGGATTGGAACCTACGTCGACAAATACCAGGACCTGCGGCAGTCCGGTGACACCGTCATCATCGACGGCCTCTGCGCCTCCGCCTGCACCATCGTCCTCGGCGCCATCCCGCATGACCGCATCTGCGTGACCTCGAGCGCGACGCTCGGCTTCCACGCCGCCTGGGATTTCGGCAGCAATGGCCGCGCCGTCACCAATGCTGAGGCGACCCAGATGCTCTATGCGATGTATCCCTCGCAGGTGAAGCGCTGGATCAGCCAGCGGGGCGGCCTCACCCCGCACATGCTCTTCCTGAAGGGCAAGCAGCTCCAGGCCATGTACAAGCCCTGCTACCTGGACGCGCAAGCCTCGACCAACAAGCCGTCGCGCAGGCCCCTCCCGCAAACGGACCAGATCGAATCCGCCCGCGGCCAGCTCCTGCACTGACGCTTCCAGCTTGACGAGATCGTTCCGGCCCGCCGGCGGCGCCTTGCCCGCAGGCGGGCTAAAGCTTATCTGAGGGCTGGGAACCGGGGCCTTCGCCCCCGATCGTTGTCATGGCTCAACCACTGCACCCCTCGCATCCGTTACAGGACAATTCGCCCACTGCCGGCCGAACGCCGTTCGTGCTCCTGTTGGCGGGCGCGGGGATCGGCGGATTGCTGGTGCTCGGCGCGCTGGCCCTGTGGTTCCACTACGGCACGCAGATGTTCTTCGAGATGATCAGGACCGGTTTCGCCGCCTGCTTCTGATCCACGACAGGAAGTTTTCCGCTCATGAGTTCCGCCGCCCGTCCGCTGGTGATCGCGACCGCCTTCGCCGCAAGCCTCGTTATCGGCCTCCTGATCATGTTCTGGGCCATGGGCGGGGTCAGCAAGGTGGCGCAGCCGGCCGCGATCGGCGGCCCGTTCCAGCTGACCGACCAGAACGGCAAGGCCATCACCGACAAGAGCCTGAAGGGCAAGCCGACCCTGATCTTCTTCGGCTACACCCATTGCCCCGACGTCTGCCCGACCTCGCTGTTCGAGATCTCGGAAGTGCTGCGCGCGCTGGGCAAGGATGCCGACAAGGTCAATGCCGTCTTCATCTCGGTCGATCCCGAGCGCGATACGCCGGCGACCATGAAGGAGTATCTGTCGAGTTTCGATCCGCATCTCGAAGGTCTGTCCGGCGATCCCGCCGAGACGGCCAAGGTCATCACCTCCTACCGGGTCTACGCCAAGAAGGTCCCAACCAAGGACGGCGACTACACCATGGACCACACCGCGCTGATCTATCTGATGGATCGCGACGGCCGCTTCGTGTCGCCGTTCAACCTGAAGCGGACGCCGGACGAGGCGGCGGCGGATTTGAAGAAGTATCTCTAGTTCGGCGGATCAATCGCGCCTCGTGCGCGATGCACCTCGCCCGCTTGCGGGGGAGGGAGCAGACCTTCACCCTGGCCGCATTCCGCACTCGCGTTCCCGCCGGGATGGTCTATAACGCCCTCCGATCCCAATGAAATTCGTTCATTTCCGGCCGATGGCTCCATCGCAACAGGCGAAATCGTCCAAATCTGCCCGTAGCTTGCTGGCGGGGCTAGCCGTCGGCGCCTGCCTGCTCGCAGGCCTTCCCGGCGCCGAGGCGCAGGCCCCGGCCCAGCAGCCTCCAGCGGCGCCCCAAGGAACACAACAGGGGACGCCACAAACCGCGCCTCGGGCGGTGCAGGCCGCCCCGCAGGCCGTACCCGGCTTCTGGGACCCGCGGCGGCGACCGGAGCGGCCGGACCTGTCGCGTCTGACCGTGATCCGCTTCCTGACCGAGACCGACTATCCGCCCTTCAATTTCACTGGCGCCGACGGCAACCCGGCCGGCTTCAACGTCGATCTCGCACGCAGCCTGTGCGAGGAGATCAAGGTCACCTGCACCGTGCAGATGCGCCGCTTCGAGACGCTGGTCGACGCGCTCTCCTCCAACCGCGGCGATGCCATCATCGCCTCGATGGCGGTGAGCCCGCAGCTGCGCGCCCGGGTCGACTTCACCGATCCCTATTACCGCGTGCCGGCGCGCTTCGCCTCGCGCAAGGACGCGGTGATGCCGGAGATCCGCCCGGAATATCTCGAGGGCAAGAAGGTCGGCGTCATCGCCGGCTCCGCGCACGAGGCCTACCTCAAGGCGATGTTCACCGACGCCGAGTTGCACCCCTATCCCAACGACGACGCGATGCGCGCCGCGTTGCGCAAGGGCGAGGTCGATTTCATCTTCGGCGACGCCATCTCGCTGGCGTTCTGGATCAACGGCACCGATTCCGGCGATTGCTGCGCCTTCTCCGGCGGTCCCTTCGTCGAGAGCCGTTTCTTCGGCGAAGGCATCGGCATCGCCGTGCGCAAGGGCAACGACGTGCTGCGCCAGGCCCTGAACTGGGCCCTGTTCCGCGTCTGGGAAAAAGGCCGCTACACCGATCTGTGGCTGCGGTATTTCTCGGTGAGCCCGTTCTGACCTGGTCGCTGCTCCCTCCGCCGTCATTGCGAGAAGCCCTTGCGACGAAGCAATCCAGACTGTTTCCGTGGAAAGATTCTGGATTGCTTCGCTCCGCTCGCAATGACGACGAAGGCGGCAACACCGCCCCACAAAATTGCATTCTGCCGGGAAATCGCTATTTTCCGCGGCCCGGAGGCCCTTCTGAATGTCCGTTATCGATCCCAACATGAGCCCGAGCGATCTTCGTGCGCTCGCCGAACAATCCAACGCCTGGCCGTTCGAGCAGGCCAAGGCCATCGTCGCGCGGCTGAAGAAGAGCCCGAAGGACGAGGTGCTGTTCGAGACCGGCTACGGACCGTCAGGCCTGCCGCATATCGGCACGTTCGGCGAGGTCGCGCGCACCTCGATGGTGCGCCATGCCTTCCACGTGCTGACCGAGAACAAGGTCAAGACGCGCCTGCTGGCGTTCTCCGACGACATGGACGGATTTCGGAAGGTGCCCGACAACGTCCCCAACAAGGAGATGCTGGCCGCGCATCTCGGCAAGCCACTGACGCGGGTGCCGGATCCGTTCTCCAACGAGTACCCTTCGTTCGGTGCGCACAACAACGCACGCCTGCGCGCGTTTCTGGATCATTTCGGCTTCGACTACGAATTCGCAAGCTCGACCGATTACTACACCTCGGGCCGCTTCGACGCGACGCTGCTCAAGATGTTAGCGGCCTACGACAAGGTGATGGCGATCATCCTGCCGACGCTCGGTCCCGATCGCCGCGCGACCTACTCGCCGTTCCTGCCGATCAGCAAGACCACCGGTGTCGTGCTGCAGGTGCCGATGATCCGCCGCGACGTCGCCGCCGGCACGGTGACCTATGTCGACCCCGACACCAACCAGGAGGTCGAGACGCCGGTGACTGGCGGCAACGTCAAGTGCCAGTGGAAGGCCGACTGGGCGATGCGCTGGGTCGCGCTCGGCGTCGACTACGAGATGGCTGGCAAGGATTTGATCGATTCGGTGAAGCTCTCCGGTGCAATCGCCAAGGCGCTCGGCGGCACGCCGCCCGAAGGCTTCAACTACGAGCTCTTCCTCGACGAGCAGGGCCAGAAGATCTCGAAGTCGAAGGGCAACGGCCTCACTATCGACGAATGGCTGCGCTACGCCTCACCGGAATCGCTGTCGCTGTTCATGTATCGCGAGCCCAAGGCGGCCAAGCGGCTGTATTTCGACGTCATCCCGCGCAACGTCGACGACTATCAGCAGTTCATCGACGGCTTTGCCCGGCAGGATGACAAGCAGCAGCTCGGCAATCCGGTCTGGCACATCCACAATGGCAAGCCGCCGCAGGGCGACATGCCCGTCACCTTCCAGCTCCTGCTGACGCTGGTGTCGTCGTCGAACGCGGAGAATGCCGAGACGCTGTGGGGCTTCATTGGCCGTTATCGTCCGGGCGTCTCGCCCCAGACGCATCCGAAGCTCGATGCGATGGTCGGCTACGCCATCAATTACTACCGCGACTTCGTCGCGCCGACGAAGCAGTTCCGGGTGCCGACGGACACCGAGCGCAGCGCACTGCAGGATCTGCGCGATGCGCTGTCACAGCTTGCGCAGGACGCATCAGCCGAGGACATCCAGAACGTGGTCTACGAGATCGGCCGCCGCGAGCCCTTCCTCGATCAGGTCAAGAAGGGCAAGGACGGCCGTCCCGGCGTCACGCTGGACTGGTTCAACATGCTCTATCAAGTACTGCTCGGCCAGGAGAAGGGCCCGCGCTTCGGCTCCTTCGTCGCGGTGTACGGCGTGCAGAACGCAGTCAACATGATAGACGGCGCGCTGGCGCGGAGCGCGTGAGGCCACGACTTTCTCCATCGTCGTCCCCGCGAAAGCGGGGACCCATAACCACAGGGAGAAGTTGGGCGAAGATTCGTAGTTGCGCCTGCGTTGGTACGAAGACCGCCACTCTCCGAGAGATCACTCGGTATGGGTCCCGGCGTTCGCCGGGACGACAGCGTTCATTGGAGCGTTCGCTCAGGCCGAGCGCAATACGTAGCGCCTGTTATCCTTCTGCACCGGGCGCGCGTTCATCGGATAGAGCTTTGCGAACGCGGCGACGTCGGCGGCCGACACCTGAATCGGGGTGGTCAGCAGCAGCCATTCGACCACTTCCGAACAGGGCGGCGTCGTCAGCGAGCCGGGATAGCGGAAGTAGCTGAGCCTCGGTGGCAGCATGGCGTGAGGGTCGATGCCCGCATCCGCTTTCACCGGGGGGCCTTCCGCCGCCGGCATGGTCTTGACGATCTTGCCGAAGGCCGGGTTCGGCCTGCCCTCGGCCATCAGCACGCCGACCACGGCGAGGCCGCCGGCTTCGTTGCGATGGACGAAATGCGCCTCCATCGGAAAATTCTTGCCGCCGATCATGTGCTCGCTCGGCCGGTGGAAGTGCACCTGGAGCAGCTTGTACTTGACGTCGCCGAGCATCAACGTGCTGCCTTCGGCGAAGTTGAGCTGGATCGTGTGTCCGTTGTTGACGATGGTGTCGGCGCTCTTGCCCCAGTTCAGCTTCAGAACCGGCAATTGCGACTTGATCGTCCCCTCGATGTCGATCGGCGATTGCTGCAGGCCGACCGCGCAGGCCTTGTTGGCCGCATCGAGATCGCCCCATTTGGCCGGGCCGCCGACGCCCTCATAGCTCCAATGCGCGCCTTCGGCGGCGAAGGCCGGCTTGCAGAGCGGACAAAGCGCAAGACCCGCCAGAGCCTTCAATGCGTGACGGCGATTCATCATATTCCCCCCTAAGATGAATTGGATTGGCAATCTCGGCCGCAACCTATGCGAGAGCGGCGGTGAGTCGCAATGGCGATGCAGGCGATCGCGGGCCGGGAGCGGATTCAGACCTTCTGGCGAAAGGTCTCCAGCACGGCGGCGACGATCTTCTGTCCGTTTCTGCGCAGCTTCCTGGAATCGTCGGCGTGGGGCAGCAGCAATCCGATCTTGCAGATCATGGCGTCGATCATCCGGCTGAGCAGATCGACATCGTCCGCGTGCAACTCGCCATCGCGCTTCAAGGCCCGCAGGGTCGCGATCAGGAGCGCGGTCGGATAGGTCTCCTCGATCTCGCGATAGCGCGGCTCGCCGAGCACGGCTTGCGCTTCCTGGATGACGATGCGCGCGTAGTCCGGCTCTTCGCAGGCGTCGAGATAGGCGTCGATGCCGGCGCTGAGACGATCCCAGATCTTGCGCTCGTTGCGCGCCGCGGCCTCGATTCTGGCGGCCGCGTCGCGCTGCATGGCGACTACGACGGCGTCAAACAGCGCCTTCTTGTCCTCGAAGTGATGGTAGAACGCGCCGCGCGTGACCCGCGCCGCCCGCGAGATCGCCTCCATGCCCGCCGCCTGAAATCCATTGGCGGCAAACGCCTCGCGTCCAGCATCGAGCAGCGCCTGCCTGGTGGCCTCGCTGTACTCTTCCCGACGACTTCTCGGAGGATCCTTCGCCCGCATCGCGCGCAACCTAACGCTTGACGCGTCGGTATCAAACCGTATATAACATACATGATGTATGTATTAGACATGAAGAATGTTATGAGGCAGGGCCATGGACGGCAAGCGCATGTTCGAGCTGGCGGAAAGGCTGGCAATCGCGAAGAGCCGGCAGGACATCCCAGCGGCGCTGGAGGTTCTGCATCCCGACATGGTGCTGGAGACGCCGGCCTTTGGCACCAGGGCGCAAGGCCTCGCCGAAAACCAGCGCATCCTGACGCGCTTCTTCAAGTCCTTCCCGGACTATCACGTCACCCTCGACGGCCACGCCAATTCCGCTGACACGCTGGTCTGCTGGGGCACCGCGCGGATGACGATGACGGGGGATCGCTTCGGGGCCGAGCCCAACGGGCGCCGTGCGGAGTTGCCCGTGTTCATCGCCTTCGCCTTTCGCGACGACAAGATCGCGCATGAGCGCTTCGTCTTCGATCTCTCCGAGCTCTGCGCCCAATCCGGCGTTTCGACCGACGTGGTCAGGCGCAAGCTGTTCGGCGAAGCCACGCAGGCAGCGTAGCTCGCCGACGCAACACCATCCACGAAACAGGAGCGTCAGACCATGGCCGATCCCCGCATCAAGCCCGTCGGCGACCTCGCGACCAGGCTTCTCTTCGACATCGTCGTCGACCTCGATCCGCGCATCAATTTCGGCGCCGGGCCGATCGGGCAGCGCGTGCTGTTCGGGGCGGCCAAGGGCTCCTTCGAAGGCCCCCGCTTGCGCGGCGAGGTAATGCGGGGCGGCGGGGACTGGGCGTTATTCCGCGCCGACGGCACCATGACCCTCGATGTGCGGCTGTCGCTGCGGACCCATGACGGCGAACTGATCTACATGACCTATGGCGGCCGCTGGGTGACGCCGCAGGGCTTGCGCGCCGAGATGGCGGACCCTGCGCGGCGCACCAAGGTCGATCCCGTCGGATATTACTTCCGCACCAATCCAATGTTCGAAACCGGCTCGCAGACCTATGCCTGGGTCAATGACATCGTCTGTGTCGGCAAGGGTTATCTCGTCGAGGGCGCCGTCGCCTACAAGATCTTCGAAGTGCTGTGAGACTTCCGTGGACGCGTTGAGCGAGCTGCGTCGTGCCGGCGACCGCAATGACAGACCCTCGCTGGCGCGGTCGCTGGTCGCAGAGGGACTGGGCACCGCCTATCTGCTGATCGCGATCGTGGGCTCTGGTATTCTCGGCGAGAGGCTTGCGGCAGGCAATGTCGCGCTGGCCTTGCTCGCCAATGCGCTCTCGACAGGTGCCGCACTCTACGCCCTGGTCGTCTGGCTCGCGCCGTTGTCGGGCGCCCATTTCAATCCGCTCGTCTCGCTGGTGCTGGCGTTTCGCGGCGACATCGCGCCGCGCGTCGCCGTATTCTACGTGCCAGCCCAGCTGGTCGGCGCCGTCGCTGGTGTTGCCATCGCTGACGCGATGTTCGACATGCCGCCCTACTCGCTGTCATCCCATCTTCGTAGCGGTCCCTCGCAATGGCTGAGCGAATTCCTGGTCACATTCGGCCTGATCGGAATGGTGTGGACCTGCTCGCGCATGCGGCCGTCCGCTCTTGCGGGCGCGGTCGCCGCCTATATTGGAGCCGGCTTCTGGTTCACGGCCACGGATTTTGCCAATCCCGCCGTCGCCCTGGCGCGCGCATTCACCGATACGTTCTCCGGAATTCGCCCGATCGACGTACCCGGCTTCCTTGTCGCGGAAACGCTGGGCGCTCTGGCGGCCGTGGTGTTGTTTCGCTGGCTGGTGCCGAACTTGCGCTGACGAAGAGCGAGGTCACTGGCTCGCCCACATGATGCGCGCCACCCACGCCAAATCGCTCGCCGCCATCGTGCGTCCGGCCTGCGACGCATCGAGCGGCTGAAGCTCCAGCGCCTTCGCGGTGCGACGCCCCAGCGTCGCGACCATCACCTCGCCCGCCCTGGTCTTCACCACCACGCGATCGCCTTTGCGGATCGGCGCGCCGGGCGAGACCAGGATGAGGTCGCCGTCGCGATAGGCAGGTAGCAGCGCATCGCCGGAAATCTCCAGCGCAAAGGTATGGCTGTCCTCGGTGGGCAGCGCGATTTCGGTCCAGCCCTTGCCGGATGGAAAGCCGGCCTCATCGAAAGCGCCGCTCGCGCCGGCCAGCGCGAAGCCGAGCAGCGGTACCGAGCGGCCGTCGCCGGCCTCGTCGTCGATCAGCCGCGCAAAGCTCTCGATCGAGGCGTCGGCCGCGGCCAGCGCCTTTGCGATCGATTCGGTCGAGGGCCAGCGCTCGCGGCCGTCGGAGGTGACGCGCTTGGACCTGTTGAAAGTGGTGGGATCGAGCCCGGCGCGCTTGGCGAGGCCGGACGGCGACAGACCGGCGCGCGCCGCCAGCCGATCCAGGGCCACCCAGATCTGGTCGTGCGTTAGTATCCTCTGCGCTTTGGCCTGCCTGACCATGCAAGGTCCAGCCCGTCGCAACCCAGGAAAACTGTCCTCAAATCAACCGGTTTTCCGTTTTTGGCGCAAGAGGCGGCAGAGCGAGCGCCTTCAAGCGAAGTGGATATCGGCTCGCCCCAAGAAAACGCCGCAAGAAAACGCGCCAAAACAGCAGTTTGGAGCCCCGTTCCGATTTCATCGGAACGGAATAGGCTCTAAGCCTTGAGTTCGGAAGGGGCGGCCTTTACGGTCGCGCCCGGGTTTCGGGGACCCGCACGCGGCGAAAAAACCCAAGAAACTCAAAGAGCTGACTCAAAGAGCAAACAGGGCTGCGCAAGCGGTGGTCAAGATCTACAAAATCTGTCCGGCCTCGGCCTGGCGCGAGGCGGAACGGCAGGGCGTCTATCTCGGCAGCGCGGACGATGCGCGCGACGGCTTCATCCATTTCTCGACCGCCTCGCAGGTTCCCGAGACCTTGCGCAAGCATTATGTCGGGCAGCGCGCGCTGTTCCTGGTGGAGGTCGATGGCAACGCGCTCGGCAGCGAATTGCGCTGGGAGCGCTCGCGCAATGACGAGCTGTTTCCACATCTCTACGGCGAGCTCGACCTCGGCGCGGTGCTGTCGGTGATGAACCTCAACATCCGCTCCGACGGCGGCCACGACACTCCGGAGCTGTTGCCGTGATCCGCGCTTTCGACGCCTTTTCGCTGCCGGTGCTGCGCTGGCTCGATCCGGAAGACGCCCATCGCCTCGCGATCCAGGGCCTGCGCTTCCTGCCGCCGGTCAAGCCGCGCGCTGACGATCCCAAGCTCGCGATGCGCGCCTTCGGGCTCAACTTTCCCAACCCGATCGGCATGGCCGCGGGCTTCGACAAGAGCGCCGAGGTGCCGGATGCATTGCTGCGGCTCGGCTTCGGCTTCGTCGAGATCGGCTCGGTGACGCCGAGGCCGCAAAGCGGCAATCCGCGGCCGCGGCTGTTTCGTTTGGAGCGCGACGAGGCCGTCATCAACCGCATGGGGTTCAACAATGACGGCGCCGACGTCGCCTTGCGCCGGCTGGCCGCGCGCGCGCAGCATGGCGGCATCGTCGGCGTCAATGTCGGCGCCAACAAGGATTCGCCGGACCGCGTCGCCGATTACGTCAAGCTGATCGAGACCTTTGCCCCGGTCGCGAGCTATTTCACCGTCAACGTCTCCTCGCCGAACACGCCGGGCCTGCGCAATTTGCAGGAAGGCGCCCTGCTCGACGATCTCCTCGCCAGGGTGATCGACGCGCGCGAGCGGGTGCGCCAGAAGGCCGGCGACACGCCGGTGCTGCTCAAGATCGCGCCGGATCTGAGCCTCGCCCAACTCGACGACGTCGTGCAGGTGGCGCGCTCGCGCCGGGTCGATGGCATGATCGTGTCGAACACGACGATCGCGCGGCCGAGCACGCTGCGGGAGGAGATGCGCGCCAAGGAGCAAGGCGGCCTGTCCGGCCGGCCACTGTTCCGCCTGTCGACCCGCATGGTCGCGGAGACCTATGTGCGCGTCGAGGGCGCATTCCCGCTGATCGGCGTCGGCGGCGTGGATTCGGGCGGTGCCGCGCTGACGAAGATCCGCGCCGGTGCGAGCCTGATCCAGCTCTATTCGTCGCTGATCTACAAGGGCCTCGGCCTCGTCGACGAGATCAAGCGCGACCTCACCTCGACGCTGCTTCGCACCGGGCGGGATTCCCTGTCCGAGATCGTCGGCGCGGATGCAGCGACCCTCACCGCGGAAGACTGGCCGGGGATGTAAGGCGCTCTCGTGCCCCGGACGCAGCGCAGCGCTCTCCCGGCGATGCGAAGCATCGTCCGGTGCGGTGCGCTGCAGAGCCGGGGCCCATGTGACGGCGAGTTCGAGGAGGAATGGGTCCCGGCTCTGCGCAGCAGCGTTTCACGCTGCAGCGCGTCCGGGACACGAGAGCTATGATTTCGAGAACGTCGCCCTGAACTGCGCCGGGTAGCGTGCGGCCTGCAAGCCGCCACGCGAGAGGTAGGAGGCCATCAGCGCGCACCACAGTCCGGCATTGCCGAGCGATTGCAGCGCCCACCAGGCGGCGAGGAAGATCAGCAGCGAAGCCAACATCAGATTGCGCATCTCGCGCGCCCAGGTCGCGCCGATATAGATGCCGTCGAAGCCGAAGGCGAATACCCCGGGGATCGGCGCGAGCACGACGAACGGCAGGAATTCGCGCGCTGCACGGCGGACGTCGTCACTCGCCGTCATGAAATCGATCAAATGCGGCCCAAACAGCGCGAACAGTCCCGACACCACCAGCGCGAAGCCGAGGCCCCATAGCAGCACCAGCCGGGTCGAATCCGCAAAGCCCTTTGCATCGCGCGCGCCAACAGCGCGGCCGCAGAGCTGCTGCGCTGCGTTGGCGAGACCGTCGAGGAAGAAAGCGCTGACCAGCAGGAAATTGTTGAGCACGGAGTTGGCGGCCAGCGTGACGTCGCCGGCCTGCGCGCCCTTGGCGGTGAAGAACAGGAACACGGCGATCAGCGCCGCGGTGCGGATCAGGATGTCGGTGTTCACCGCCAGCATCCGCAACAGCTTCTGCCGGTCGAGCAGCGTCGCGTACGGCACGGCGAAGCCGCCATCGGCATAATGGCGGCAGACGATCAAGCCGAGGGCGAACCCGACCGCTTCCGACAACAGCGCGGCGATCGCGGCACCGGCGATGCCGGTGTCGTAGACCAGAACCAGCAGGATCGTCGCCGCCATGTTGACGAGGTTGATGACGACCTGAAGCATCAAGGCCGAATTGGCGCGGGCCTGGCCGATCAGCCAGCCGAGGATGACGTAATTGGCGAGCGCGAACGGCGACGACCAGATCCGGACCTTGAAGTAAGTCTTCGCGGCCTGCGTCACACCCTCGCTGCCCCCCATGAGGTCGAACAGCACTGCGGCCAGCGGCAGTTGCAGCACGATCAGCGCGGCGCCGATCAGGCCCGCAACGATGAAGCCGCGCGCCAGGATCGCGGTCGGCTCGCGCGTGTCACCCGCGCCCAGCGATTGCGCGGTGAAGGCGAGCGTGCTCATCCGCAGGAAGCCGAACAGCCAGAACAGGCAGTCGAAGATCACCGAGGCCATCGCGACGCCGCCGAGCAGCGCGGCATCGTCGAGACGGCCGATCGCCGTGGTCGAGACGATGCCGATCAGCGGCGTGGTCAGGTTCGCGACCATCGCCGGACCGGCGATGGCGAACACTTCACGTGTGCCGACTTTGGGATGGACGGGCGCGTGCATGGTCAGAACACGACGACCATGCCGTCCTCGGCCGCCATATGGGGCAGAGCTTCGAGGCGCGACAGCATGTCGTCGCTCATATGGGTGAGGACGAGCCGCTTGGCGCCGATCGCCGGCAGATGCTGTTCCAAGGTCTTCAGGCTGAGATGGTTCTTCACCACCTTCTCGTACGTATAGGCCTCGGCGATGAAAAGGTCCGCGCCATGCGCCAGCGGAATGAGCGTCTCCGTCCATTCGGTATCGGCGCTGTAGGCGAGCGTGCGGCCCTCGGCCTCGACGCGGTAAGCAAGGAAGGGGCCACCGGATTCGCCGTGCACGACCGGATAGGGCGTCACCGTCACGGGGCCGAAAGTCCGGCTTTGCTCGGGCGAGAGCTCGACGACATTTAGCTCGAAGCGCTGCTGTGTCTTCGAGGAGTGCTCGAACAGCGCCTCCATCATCTCACGCAGCCGCCTCTCGATACCTTGCGGGCCGGCGATCGTGAGCGGCCGCGTCCGCCGCGAGAATTGCGCGTCGAGCAGGACAAACGGCAACCCGGCAAAATGATCACCGTGGAAATGCGTGATCAGAATGAGATCGATCTCGTCACGGTCGATCTCGAGCCGCTTCAGCGCCGGCAGAGCCGACGCGCCGCAGTCGATCAGGAAGTTGGCCTCGCGCCCCGAGACGTGGAAGCAGGTGTTGAGCCTGCCGCCGGAGCCGAAAGCATCGCCGCAGCCGACAAAGCGCAATTGCATCGGCTGCGGACCCTCAAAATCTCACCGGCCGCGCGGCGTGCCGAACACGCGCGAGAGCAGCCAGATCGGGATCACGATGACTGCGCCGAGCAGGAAGTAGCGCCACAGCCAATTGATGGTGTCGAAGCCGAGATCCCAGAGACGCTGGAACAACAGGCGGATGCTGGTGAGGATGTTCCAGGGATCGAAGCCGATCGCGGCCAGCACGACACCGACCAGGATCGAGAGCAGGACCAGGCGAAACGCGACCGCCAGCGGCGAGCCGCCGAGAAAGCGGTTCAGCCCGTCGTTGCGGCCGGCCGGCAAATCTCTGACGTCTTGGACCATCTCAAACTCCTCAGGGGATTCGACCCATTATAGGGCACGGCGAGGCAGATGGGGAACCCGCAACGAGGCTTCAATCGGGTTACGGGAGTTTAATTCGGGCGCCTCAGACCTCGATCTCCGCCGCCTCCGCCTTCAGCATCCGCTCCAGCGTCTCCAGCCGATCGGCCTCCCGCGGAGGCTTGTCCCAGCGCAGGCGGCTGATGCGGGGGAAGCGCATGGCGACGCCGGATTTGTGGCGCGGCGAGCGCTGCAGGCCCTCGAACGCCACCTCCAGCACCAGCCCCTTGTCGCCCTCGTGTACGACATGACGGACGGGGCCGAACTTTTCCGTGGTGTTGCGCCGGACGAAGCGGTCGATCTGCAGCAGCTCTTCATCGGTGAAGCCGAAATAGGCCTTGCCGACCGGCACCAGTTCGTCGCCGCCCTCGCCCGCGGTCCAGACGCCGAACGTGTAGTCGGAATAAAAGGACGAGCGCTTGCCGTGACCGCGCTGCGCATACATCAGCACGGCGTCGATGATGTGCGGATCGCGTTTCCACTTCCACCACTGGCCCTTCGGCCGGCCCGGCAGATAAGGCGCATCGCGCCGCTTCAGCATCACGCCTTCGACGGCGTCCGCGTCTTCGCCGGCACCGGCACTCGCGGGATCGGCGCGTGCGGCGGTGAGCGCGTCCCAGCTTGTGAAGGAAACCGTGGGCGACAGATCGATGCGGGGATCGTCGAGCTTCCCGATGAACGCCTCCAGCCGCTCGCGCCGCTCCGCGAATGGCAGCTCGCGCAAATCGTTCTCGTCGTCGCCGAGCAGATCGTAGGCGCGAAGGTGGATCGGAAACTCCTTGATCAGCTTGGGCGAGACGACCTTGCGGTTGAGCCGCTGCTGCAGGACGTTGAAACTCTGCACACGGCCCTCACGCAGGATCAGAAGCTCGCCGTCGATCGCGCCGGGCAGGCGCAGCGACGGCACGAGATCGGGAAAGCTCCCGGTGATGTCCTCACCGGTGCGCGAATAGAGCCGCGCCGTGACGTGGCCGCGCTCGTCGCGCCCTGCCACCGCCTGCACGCGGATGCCGTCCCATTTCCACTCGGCGATGTAGTCGGCGGGATCGAGCGCCGCGAAATCGCTGTCCTCGATCGCATGCGCCAGCATCACCGGGCGGAACGGCGCGGGATCGCGGTTGACCGGCTTTTCGCCGCGGCCCTCCAGCCAGGCGAACAGGTCGAGATAGGGCGGGCTGAGCCCCGGCCAGATCAGCTCGACCTCGTGCGGGTCCTTGTCGCCGAGCGCGGCCGCGGCGGTCTTGGCGAGGCGCGCAGAGATGCCGATGCGCAGCGCCCCGGTGACGAGCTTCAGCAGCGCCCAGCGGCCGGTCTCGTCGAGCTCGTCGAGCCAGCGCTCGAGCTGTTTCGGCAGTTCGGTCTTGCCGAGGGTGCGAAGCGTGGTGACGACTTCGGTGAGGGTCGGCGGCGGTGGATTGTTGTGGTTGCGGGCGTGAGGGGACTCATCAGCATCTCGCCCGGGGTACCCCCCTCCCTGCCCCTCCCCCGCAAGGGGGGAGGGAACGGTGAGGCTCGTGCGTCCCTCACTTTGGGAATCGCCAAGAGATATTGTGCTCGCTGACAGCGCCCCACTCCGCTGCGCTCCCTCCCCCCTTGCGGGGGAGGGTTGGGGAGAGGGGTGGCCCGGAAAAGACTGCGCATTGTCTCGCGTCTTCGGCCACATCAGCGCCACCGTCTCCGAGAGATCGCCGACGTAATCGTAACTCAACCCGAACAGCACCGGATCGGTACGCGCCGCAATGAGATCGCGGATCAGGGCGGGCTTGGCATGCTTGAAGCTGAGCGCGCCGGTGAGCGCGGCCAGCGCATAGCCGCGGTCGGGGTCTCCGACCTCGCGGAAATAGCCGGTGAGCAGCCGCAGCTTGTTGTTGCGGCCGGGCTCGTAGGCGAGACGGTCCAGCAATTCGGCGAAGCGGTTCATGCCTCGGCCTCGTCGGTGGCCGGCGCCTCGCTCTCCTCCTCGTCGCCATAGCCGACGAGATCGAGCGGCTGCGCTTTGAGGCCTTTGCTCCGGCACCAATGCACCAGCGCATCTTCCTGGCCGTGCGTGACCCAGATCTCGCCGGCACCGGTCGCGGCGATGGTGGCGGTGAGACCGTCCCAATCGGCATGGTCGGAGATCACCAGCGGCAGCTCGATGCCACGCTGCCGCGCCCGGGCGCGCACGCGCATCCAGCCCGACGCGAACGCGGTGACGGGATCAGGAAAGCGCCGCGTCCAGAGATCTGACGTGGCCGACGGCGGGGCCAGCGTGATGGTGCCGGCAAGCACCGCCTTCTTCACGCCCTTCACCGGCCTGAGCTCGCCCAGCGCGATGCCGCGGCTTTGATAGTACTCCGTGATCTTCTCCATCGCGCCATGCAGAAAGATCGGTGCGTCATAGCCAGCCTGCCGCAGCAGCTTGATCACGCGCTGGGCCTTGCCGAGCGAATAGGCGCCGACCAGATGCGCGCGCTCGGGAAACAGCGCGACGGAGGCGAGCAGCTTCTTGACCTCGTCGCTCGCATCGCCATGCCGGAATACCGGCAGCCCGAACGTCGCCTCGGTGATGAAGACGTCGCATTGCACCAGCTCGAACGGCGTGCAGGTCGGGTCGGGCGCGTCCTTGTAGTCGCCGGAGGCGACGATGCAGGTGTCCTTGCAGGTCACCGCGATCTGCGCCGATCCCAGCACATGGCCGGCCGGGTGGAATTTCACGCGGACATCGCCGAGCCGGATCTCCTCGCCATAGCTGATGGCTTGCGTCGATCCGGCAAAATTCTCGCCGTAACGCAGCCGCATCATGTCCAGCGTTTCCTGCGTCGCCAGCACCGCACCATGGCCGGCGCGGGCATGGTCGGAATGGCCGTGGGTGATCACGGCCCGCTCGACAGGGCGGACGGGGTCGATATGGAAGCCGCCGGGCTTGCAGCACAGGCCGGCAGCAACTGGCAGCAGGATGTCTTGCGGACGCATGCCTGCTATATAGGTTGCGTCATCGCATCTTCTACTCATCACCGCTTCGTTCCCTGGTTCCCGATGCCCCTCCGCCTGTTCCTGACCTCCGGCGATCTCATGGCCGACCGCCGCTTCGAGTTCGCGCGCGATCTCCAGCTCAAGGGCGACCTGCCCGCCGCCGCCGACCTCATCGAGCAGGCGATCGAGCTCGCGCCGAACTTCACCTCCGCCTGGTTCACGCTCGGCGAAATCCGTGCCCAGCTTGGCGAGCGCGACAAGGCGATTGCGGCGTTTCGCGAAGCGAGGCGGGCCGACCCCGATGACCAGCACGGCGCCGCCCTGCATCTGATGCGGCTTGGCGACGCGCAACTCGCCGAAATGCCCAAGGCTTATGTGCAGGCCCTGTTCGATCAATATGCGCCGCGCTTCGAGCACACGCTGATCAACGACCTCGGCTATCGCGCCCCATCGCTGATCTTCAAGGCGGTGCTGGCCGCGCGCGTCGCCGCCAGGAAGCCCGCGCTGTTCAAGCGCGCCATCGATCTCGGCTGCGGCACCGGGCTTGCGGCCGCCGCCTTCGCCAAACAGGTCGACCATTTCATCGGCATCGATCTGTCGGCCGGCATGATCAGGGAGGCGCGCGCCACCAACCTCTACGCCGAGCTCGAAGTCGCCGACATGATCGAAGGGCTGCGGAGCAAGGCCGATGGATGCGCGAACCTCGTCGTCGCCGCGGATGCGTTCGTCTACCTCTCCGATCTCGCACCGGTCCTCAGCGAAGCCAGACGCGTGCTCGTATCCGGCGGCGTGCTCGCCTTCACGCTGGAGACGCACGATGGCAACGGCATCGTGCTCGGCGAAGGCCTGCGTTATGCCCATTCGGCGGAATATGTGCGCGGTGCCATCGCCAAGGCCGGGCTCAAGCTGCTGACGCTGGAGCCGGCCTCGCCGCGCATTGAGAATAACGAGCCGGTGAGCGGTCTCGTGATCGTGGCCGAGAAAACTTGAGTCTAGGCGCTAGCGCCCCGTGATTTGAGCGTCATTGCGTCGCAAAGCCGTGACTTCCCACTTGCGAGCCGTGCTGCGTTCCCAGCACAATGCGCATGCCAGGGAGAAACAAATAATGACGAAGAATCCATCGCGGCGCGATTTCAGCGCCGCCGCGCTCGCCACCATCGCCGCATCCACCTTGCCCGCCCCTTACGTCTGGGCCGCGGAGAAGAAATACGATGCGGGCGCCAGCGACACCGAGATCAAGATCGGGCAGACCGTGCCGCATTCCGGCCCCGGCTCGCTCTATGGCGTATTGGGCCGCATCGGCGAAGCCTATTTCCAGATGCTGAACGAGAAGGGCGGCATCAACGGACGCAAAGTCAAGTTTCTCACCATGGACGATGCCTATAGCGCGCCGAAATGCGTCGAGGCGACGCGGCGCCTGGTCGAGCAGGAGGAGGTGCTCGCGCTGTACGGCTCGCTCGGCACCGCGCCGCAGACCGCCGTGCACAAATATCTGAACTCCAAGGGCGTGCCGCAGCTGCTGCTCAACACCGGCGCATCGAAGTGGAACAATCCGAAAGAGTTCAAATGGACGATGGCGGGCCTGCCGCTTTATCCGACCGAGGCGCGCATCCTTGCGCGCCACGTCGTCAGCGTGAAGCCGAACGCCAAGATCGGCATCCTCTACCAGAACGACGACTTCGGTCGCGACTTCCTCGGTCCCTTCAAGAAGGTTTTGGAAGACGCCGGCGGCACCGCAAAGGTGATCATGGAGCAGACCTACGATCTCACCGAGCCGACCGTCGATTCCCAGCTCATCAACCTCTCGAAGTCGGGCGCCGACGTCTTCTACAACATCTCGACCGGCAAGGCCTCGTCGCAGTCGATCCGCAAAGTCGCCGAGCTCGGCTGGAAGCCGCTGCAGCTTCTGTCCGCCGGCTCGACCGGCCGCTCGATCCTCAGTGCCGCGGGCCTCGAGAACGCCACCGGCATCGTCGCCATCCGCTACAACAAGGAGGTCGGCCTGCCCAAATGGGAGAAGGACCCCGACGTGATGGCGTTCGAGGAATTGCGCAAGAAGTACACCCCGGCCATCGACCCCGACAACACCATCGCCTTCGCCGGCTACGGCCAGGCCGTGACCATGGGCGAGATCCTGCGCCGCTGCGGCGACGACCTCACCCGCGCCAACGTGCTGAAGCAGGCCTCGAATCTCAAGGGATTCCACTCGCCCTACTTCCTCGACGGCGTCACCTACAGCTACACGCCCGAGGACTACACGCCGATGAAGACGCTCTTCATCTCCACCTTCACCGGCAAGGACTGGGACATCTCCGACAAGCCGATGTCCGAGTAGACAAGGGGCGACGCCGCTGCTGCTTCCCCTCTCCTGCTTTGTCAGGAGAGGCAGGAAGCAAGAGCGCGCTCAGGCGCTAACTTGCGACAGCCAACCGATACGCCCGCGTCGCATTCACACCGAATGCCTTGTCCCGCGGCTGCGGGCCAAGCTTTGCCAGGCAGGCCTCCAGCGCGCTCTTGATCTCGCCGTAGCTTCCCGCGAGCAGGCACACCGGCCAGTCCGAGCCGAAGATCAGCCTGTCTTCGCCGAAACACCTCGCGGCGTGCGCTACGAACGGAAACAGGCGTTCCGCATCCCAATCATTCCAGACCGCCTCCGTCGCCAACCCTGAGATCTTGCACCAGACATTGCCGCAAGCCCCGAGCGCCTTGATGCGATCGGCCCACTCGTCGCTGCCACCATCGGCGATTGGCGGCTTAGCCGCGTGGTCGAGCACGAACCGCGCGTGCGGAAAGGCCTGCGCGGTTGCGATGGCGGCGGGCAGCTCGCGGGTGCGGACGAGGAAATCGTAGGCGAGATCTCGGGCGAAAACAGCGGTGAGGCCGCGCTGGACGTCCTCGCGCAGCAGCCAATCGGGATCGGCTTCATCGTGGACCTGGTGGCGAATTCCGACCAGCTTGCCGCCGCCGGGTGAAGCGCGAAGCCGATCGAGCGCTTCGCCGAGCGTACCATCCGTCAGGTCAGCCCAGCCGACCACGCCGACGACGAAGGGATTTTCGTGCGCTATCCGCAGGAACTCCTCGGTCTCCTCGAGAGAGGAGCGGCATTGCACCACGATGCTGGCATCGATGCGGTTCGCTTTCAGAAGCGGCGCGAGGTCGGCGGGACCGAAGGCGCGGCGGATCGGCGTCAGCTCGTCCGCTGCCATCCAGGGATAGTCCGCGCGCGCCGGGTCCCAGAAATGCTGATGGGCGTCGATGATCATGTCTACGCCCCACCCGGCAGCGGCGCGCGCGCATCGACGAGGTTTCGAGCATGCAGCTCCTGCCAGAAGGCCGCCGGCACCGCCGTCTCCGACATCGCGATGTTGTCGGCAACCTCCGCGGCGTTGCGCGCGCCCATCACGGCGACCGTGACGGCCGGATGCGCCATGCAGAACTGGAGCGCGGCGGCCTTCAGCTCGGTGCGATGCTTGCGGCAGAGCGCCTCCAGCTCCAGCGCCCGCGCCACCAGCGCAGCATCGGCGTCCTGATAGTTGAACTTCGCGCCCGCATGCGGATTGGCGAGAATACCGCTGTTGTAGATGCCGCCGAGCAGGATGCCGATGTTCTGCGCCGTGCAGAGCGGAAACAGCGCATCCAGCGCGCCCTGGTCGAGCAGCGTGTAGCGCCCGGCCAGCAGGAAGCAGTCGACCGGCACGGCCTCGGCGAAGCGGACCGGCATCTCCGACTGGTTCATGCCGGCACCGATCGCCTTCACCGTGCCCTCGCTGCGCAGGCGCTGGAGCGCGCGGAAAGCACCGGCGACGGCGTCGTCATAATGATCATCAGGGTCGTGCACCAGCAGGACGTCGACGCGATCGAGCCCGAGGCGCGCAAGACTCTCCTCCACCGAGCGAAGCACGCCGTCATGGCTGAAATCGAACACCGGCCGCTCGCGTGGCGTGCCCTTGTAGTGCTCGTCCTCGGCGGCGCCGTCATCCGGTGCGCGCAGCAGGCGGCCGACCTTGGTCGAGATGACGTAGGAGTCGCGATTCTGTTGCCGCAGGAATGCGCCAAGCCGCCGTTCCGCAAGGCCGAAGCCGTAGAGCGGCGCGGTATCGAAGAATCGCACCCCGAGCGACCAGGCGCGCGCGATCGTCGCTTCCGCATCGGCATCGCTGACCGGGCTGAACAATCCGCCGAGCGGGGCGGAACCGAGACCGATTGAGGTGACGTCGAGCGAGCCGAGCCGCGACCGTTTCATGCCATATCCTTCCAACAAAACACCTCTCCCGCTCGCGGAAAACGCAAGCGGGAGAGGCACGCAGGAGCGCGGGGCTGGCGGCGCTCCTACTTCAACATCTGCGCGACGTTGTCCTTGGTCACGAGATCGAGACCGGTATAGACGATCTCCGGCACCTTCTCGCCTTTCTTGATGGCGAGCAGCGTGTCCATCGCCTTCTCGCCCATCTCGAGCGGACGCTGGCCGACCAGCGCATTGGCATAGCCGTCGCGCAGCAGCTCGAGCTGCATCTTCAGCGTATCGGCGACGACAAGCGTGAACTTGCCGGAATCGATGTCCTTCTTGTTCCTGCTGGCGAAAGCCTTGAAGCCTTCGGGCGCGAACATCGGCCAGCCGCCGATGGGAACGATGGCGGCGAGATCAGGCGTTGCGGTGCGCATGTCCGTCATCTGCTGGACAGCGAGTGCGGGATCGTCGTTGCAGAAGGTCGGAGAGCCCGCGACCTCCGTCCATTTCGAGCCCTTCAGCGCCTCGCGCACGCCGTCGACGCGCTCGGCGAGATTCTTGGCGCCGGGGCCGCCCGAGACCATGGCGTATTTGCCGCCGTCGGGGCGCATCTTCACCAGCTGCTTGCCGAGCGCGACGCCGAACTCCTTATTGTTGGTGCCGATATAGGCGATGCGCTTGGAGCCGGGCGCATCAGCATCGAAGGTGATGACGGGGATGCCGGCCGCCGTCGCCGCCTCGATCGACTTGGTCATGGCCGCGACGTCGGCGACCGAGATGGCGAGACCGTCGACCTTCTGGGTGACGAAGTCCTGGATGATCTGGGCCTGCGTCGCCGGCTCATGCTCGACCGGTCCCTTGTAGATGCACTCGATATTGCCGAGCTCCTTGGCGCGCTTCAGGCAGCCGTCGCGCGCGAAGTCGAAGAACGGATTGTTCATCGCCTTGGGCACGATGACGAAGCGGTAGTTCGCGGCCAACGCCGGCGTTGCCATCATTGCGACGGCGATGCCGGCAAGAAGAAATTTCCTCATTGTCTCCTCCACCCTTGTTTGGTGCCTATCCTCTCGAAAGCGCCCGGGAAGCGGACAGGCAACATTTTATTTGTCTTCCCGAAGCGACGTTACGTCAGCTCATCCGCGAGCGGATGCGATCGACCAGCACGGCCAGGATGATGATCACGCCCACCAGCGTCTGCTGCCAGTAGGAGGAGACCTGCGCCAGCACGAGCCCGTTGCGGATCACCTCCAGCAGCACGCAGCCGACGATGGCCCCGAGCGGGCCGCCGATGCCGCCGGCGAGGTTGGCGCCGCCGATCACGGCCGCCGCGATCACGTTGAGCTCGTAGGACGTCGCCATGTTGGCGGGCGCCGATCCGAGCCAGCCGGAGATGATGATGCCCTGCAGGCCTGCTGCGAGCGCGCAGATCACATAGACCTCGATCTTCACCCGCACCACCGGAATGCCGGTCAATTCGGCCGCCTTCTCGTTGCCGCCGAGCGCGAAGACATGGCGACCGAACGCGCTGTGATGCAGCACGACGGCCATCGTCAGCGCGAGGACCACGAGATAGATGAAAGGCACGGGCACGCCGAGCACGTCGCCCGACGTGAGCGCGTAGAAACGATCGGCGTCGGGCCCGCCCGGAAAGCTGCCGCGGCCGTTGGAGACGACATAGCCGAGCCCGCGCACAATCGAGAGCATGCCGAGCGTGGTCACGAAGGGCGACAGGCCGAGCACGGCGATGCAGAAGCCGTTGACGAGACCCGCGATCAGCGCGACGCCGAGGCCAGCAAGGATCGAGATCAACAGGATCAGGCCGGGCACGTTGGCAATTACGGTCTTGCCGTCGGCCGCCATGTGTACGAACAGGGAGCCCGCGGGCGAGCCGGGCGCCGACAGCTCGGTCATCACCATCGAGGTGATCATGGCGGAGAAGCACATCATCGATCCCACCGACAGATCGATGCCGCCGGTGATGATCACGAAGGTGACGCCGAGGGTGGCGATGGCGATGAACGAAAAGTTCTTCGCCACGTTCTGCATGTTGCCTTCGGTGAAGAAATACGGGCTGGCGAAATGCATGATCACCAGCAGCACCGCGAGCGCGAGCAGCACGTAGCCGGTCTGCGAGGCGAAGATGCCGCGCTGCCACCATCTGATCCGGCCGACATTGGTGAAGCTGATCGGGGATTCCATGGGCATGGCCATCACGCCGCCTCCTTCGCGCCGGTGATGAGGGCGGTGACTTCCTCTGGCGAGGTCTGGTGGATCGGCTTGTCGGCCCGCTTCTCGCCGCGGCGCATGACGATGACGCGGTCGCACACCGCGAACACGTCGGGCATGCGGTGCGAGATCAGCATCACCGCGACACCCTGCTCCTTGAGCCGGTGGATCAGGCCGAGCACCTGCTCGACCTGGCGCACCGAGATCGCGGCGGTGGGCTCGTCCATCATCACCAGCCGGGCATTGGAGAGCCGCGTCCGCGCGATCGCGACCGCCTGGCGCTGGCCGCCCGACATCTGCTTGACGAGATCGTCGGGGCGCGTCTCCGAGCGCAGCTCGCCGAACAATTCCAGCGCGCGCGCCGCCATCGCCTTGTGGTCGAGCAATGCGATGGGTCCGAATTTGCGCTTCAGCTCGCGGCCGAGGAACACGTTGGCCGCCGCCGTGAGATTGTCCGATAGCGCGAGGTCCTGGTAGACGACCTCGATGCCGACCGCGCGGGCATCGACCGGCCGGCTGAAATGGACCGCGTTGCCGGCAAAGCGGATCTCGCCATGGCTGGGGCGGAAATTGCCGGCGATGATCTTGACCAGCGTCGACTTGCCGGCGCCGTTGTCGCCCATCAGGCCGACCACCTCGCCCGGCATGACCTGCATGTCGACGCCGTGCAGCGCGCGGATCGCGCCGAACTCCTTGCCGATACCGGTCAGCTCGAGGACCGGTGTCGCGTCAGCCTTTGTCATCAGCGGCCTTCCTCAGACGTAGCGGTTGACCAGGGATTCCAGATATTCCTGCCGGCCCGAGCGCGGCTGCGGGTCGAAGCCGGGACGAAGCGCATGGTCGGCGAGATCGGCGAGCGAGCGCTGGCCGCCGAGAATGGCGCGGCCCTCGGGGCCGGCCCATCCCTGGTAACGCTCGGTGAGCGGCGCCGTGAGGGCGCCGGCATCGACCATGTCGGCGGCGGCGAGGAACGCGCGCGCGCAGGCGTCCATCGAGCCGACATGGGCGTGGATCAGATCGTCCGGATCGATCGACTGCCGCCGGATCTTGGCGTCGAAATTGAGCCCGCCCGTGGTGAAGCCGCCGCGGTTCAGGATCTCGTGAAACACCAAGGCGAGCTCCGGGACGTTCATCGCGAACTGGTCGGTATCCCAGCCGAGCAGATCGTCGCCGCGGTTGACGTCGAGCGACCCGAACACGCCGAGCGTCTCGGCGAGCGCGACCTCATGGTGGAAGGAGTGGCCAGCGAGGATCGCGTGGTTCTGCTCGATGTTGAGCTTGACGTCTTTCAAGAGGTCGTAGCGCGCAAGGAAGCCGTAGCAGGTGGCGACGTCGAAATCATATTGATGCTTGGTCGGCTCCTTGGGCTTCGGCTCGATCAGGATCGGCCCCTTGAAGCCTATTCTGTGCTTGTGCTCGACGACAAGCGAGATGAAGCGGCCGAGCTGGTCGAGCTCGCGCTTGAGATCGGTGTTGAGCAGCGTCTCATAGCCCTCGCGCCCGCCCCACAGCACGTAATTCTGGCCGCCGAGCCGGTGCGTCACCTCCAGCGCGGCGCGGACCTGGCCTGCCGCATAGGTGAAGATCTCCGGGTCGGGATTGGTCGCCGCGCCCGCCATGTAGCGGCGATGCGTGAACAGATTGGCGGTGCCCCAGAGCAGGCGGACCTTAGCTGATGCCATCTTCGCTTCGAACAGATCGGCGATCGCGTTGAGATTCGCGACGGATTCGGCGAGCGAGCTGCCTTCCGGCGCCGCATCGACGTCGTGGAAGGTGAAGAACGGCACGTCCAGCAGGCGGAACAGCTCGAAGGCGACGTCGGCCTTGGCCCGTGCCTGCGCCATCGCGTCACCGCCCTGGTGCCACGGCCTCAGGAACGTCTCGCCGCCGAAGGGATCGCCGCCCGGCCAGCAGAACGAATGCCAATAGCAGACCGCAAAGCGCAGATGATCCTCCAGCCTGCGGCCATGCACGAGGCGGTCCTTGTCGTACCAGCGGAACGCGGGCGCCTGTCCCGCCTCCTTGCCGGCGAAGGCGACGGGTGCAGTTGCATCGAAGAATTTGGCTGACGCGTTCACTTAAGGGGTCTCCTTCAATGCGGGATAAAGCGCGCGCCATCGCCGATAGGCCTCGTCATAGGCCTCAGTGACGGATGCGCGGGGCGTGAAGCTCGCGAGCCGCCGCGGGCGGGTGCAGACGTCCGCAGGATCTTCGCCGGTGGCAGCGAGCCGGCCGAGCCGCGCGGCGCCGAGGGCCGCCCCCACCTCGCCTTCCTCGACGCGGTGAACGGGAATGCCGAGCACATCGGCGCAGATCTGCGCCCACAGCGGCGAGCGCGAGCCGCCGCCGACGAGATCGAGCTCGGCAACAGGCCCGCTCGCCGCACTCAGCGCCGCCAGATTGTCGCGCGCGGCAAAGGCCACGCCTTCGAGCACGGCCTGCACGATCTGCGTCCGCCCGGTCGCACCGCGCAGGCCGACGAAGGCGCCGCTCGCGGCGGCATCGTTGTGCGGCGTGCGCTCGCCGTCGAGATAGGGCAGGAATTTGATCGGGCTCGGCCCGTCGACGCTCTCGCCGAGCGGCGCCAGCAGCGCTGCGGCCGGCGTCTCCATCACACCGGCGAGCCAGGCCAGCGAGGCCGCTGCCGAGAGCATCACGCCCATCTGGTGCCAGAGGCCGGGCAGCGCGTGGCAGAACGCATGCACCGCCGTTTCAGGCGCCGGCGCGAACCGGTCGGTGACACGGAACACCACGCCTGACGTTCCCAGCGACAGGAACGCATCGCCCGGCGCGATCGCGCCGAGCCCGATCGCGCTCGCGGCGTTATCGCCGGCGCCCCCCGCGACCACGACATCTTTCGCCATGCCCCAGCGCCGGGTGAATTCCGGCGCGAGCACTGCGCTCACCGCGCTGCCCTCGACGAGGCGCGGCATGTGGTGCAGATCGAGCCCGGTGGCATGCAGCAACAGGGGCGACCAGCGGCGCAGACCGACATCGAGCCACAGCGTGCCGGCCGCATCGGACATGTCCTCAATCAACTCGCCGGTCAGGCGATAGCGCACATAGGCCTTCGGCAGCAGCACCTTTGCGACGCGCGCGAAGATTTTTGGCTCATGCCGCGCGACCCACAACAGCTTCGGGGCGGTGAAACCGGGCATCGCCAGATTGCCGGCCATCGCGTGCAGCGAGGGGCAACGCTGCTCCAGCACGGCGCATTCGGCCTGGGAGCGCCCGTCGTTCCAGAGGATCGCCGGACGCAGCGGCCGTCCGTTCTCGTCGAGCAGCGTCGCGCCATGCATCTGGCCCGACAGGCCGATGCCGCGGACCCGCGCCACCTCGCGCGGATGGCGGGCGGCGAGATCGTCGACCGCGCCGATGACTGCATCGACCCAGGAATCGGGGTCCTGCTCGGACCACAGCGGCGCCGGGTGCGACAGCGCAAGCTCGCGCGCCGCCGTCGCGAGGATCGCGCCGGCTTCGCTCACGAGCACCGCTTTCACACCGGAGGTGCCGATGTCCAGTCCGAGATACAAATCGTCCTCCCATTGCCCATTGCGGTGCGCGAGCTTGCGTCGCCTTCCCGCCAGGCCGTTCCATATTCATCTGCCGCTAAGGCAGATTGTCCCGCATCACGATGTCGATCCTGATCTTCTCCTGTTCGCGCAGGATCGGCTCGCCGCGGGCGAGCGCGAGCAGCACGCGCACGGCGGCGCGCGCTTCATGTCCGGGGTTCTGCGAGATCGCGGCATCCATCACGCCCTGCAGCAGCAGCCGGCGCGTCAGCACGGTGACGTCATGACCGACGAACACCACCTCGTCGCGGCCGGCATCGCTCAACGCTTTGGCGACGCCTTGCGTGCCGGCACCGACGTTATAAAGGCCGACAATGTCGGCATGCTTGCCCAATAGCCGCGCCAGCACCTGCTCCGAACGATCGTCCTGGTCGCGCCCTTCCAGCACCGGCAGCACGTTGAGCCCGGGGAATTCCGACGCCATCACCTGGTTGAAGCCGAAGATGCGCTCGGCATGGTCGCGCAGGCCCTGCGAGCCCGCGACGATCGCGACCTTGCCGGACCTTTGGCCGGCCAGCCGCCCGACCAGCGCGCCGGCGGTGCGCCCGGCGGCAATGTTGTCGATGCCGACATAATGGTGGCGGCGCGACGACGGCACGTCCGACACCAGCGTCACCACCTTGGTGCCGGCATCGACGAGATCGTTGATCGCGGCGCGGACGCCCGGATGATCCAGCGCCACCACGGCGACGCCGTCGTAATCGCCCGACAGCGCCTCCAGTGAGGCCGCAAGCACGGAGGGATCGAACACGTCGGTCGCGACCATCTCGACATTGAGGCGGCGGACCGAGAGCCAGGCCGACATCTCGCCGAGATAGGCCTCGATCTGCTGCATGAACGGGTTCGGCCCCGACGGCATCACGAAGGCAAAGCGGCGGGCGCGGCCGCGGGCGAGCTCGGCGGCGGCAACGTGCGGCTGGAACGCGTTGCGCTCGATCGCCGCCTTGACGCGCCGCACCGTGTCCGGCCGCACCCCCGGGCGATTGTGCAGCACGCGATCGACCGTCGCCAGGCTGACGCCCGCCTCGCGGGCGATGTCCTTCAGCGTCAGCGCGGTCGCGGCGAGGGTATCGGCCATCGCTGAAGGTTAGCAGAGGTGTTTTGAGGTACGCAACTCATTTTGAGGACCATCGCAGCCGCAACTCAATTTCCGATTGCAGATACAGCCATCAGCTCGCCATCGGCGTCTCGCTCGAACGCAGGACGCGCGGTCCGGCCGCCTTGCCTATGGTTGCCGTTCACCGACGGCGCCACAACGGGCGTTCGCGGCAAGATCATGAGAGAGAGCCTTATGAATTGGTTGCTTGATATTTCCGAGCAGTACCGGTCACAGCTCCGGGAAGGTCCCTTCTTCAGACAAGTTGCCGGCGCGACGCTGCCAAACGATTTGCAATGGGTTCACCAGCTCGTCCACCAGTCGCGCGAATTCACCCAGGCGCTTTGTCTGCGGTCCGCGCTGTGTCAGGACAGGCGTTATCAGCCCGTCTTCGCCGAACACGCCATGGAGGAAGCCGACCATCCCGATCAGCTCGTGGCCTGGATGACCGAGCACGGATTTTTGCGCGACACCGAGCCCGGCGATGTGCCGCCGACGATCGAAACGATGAGCGCGATCTCATATTGCTGGCGCAGCGCGATGCGCGATCCGCACGATGTGCAGGTCGTCGCCCTGAACCTGCTCAGCGAGGGCGTTGCGCTGGACTTCTATTCAGCCGTGATACCGGTGCTGGACCGACTCAGGATTCTGAGCGGACGCTACTGGAGGACCCACACGGACGTCGATGCGCACCATCTGTCGATGGGGCTGGATATTTGCGGCGATGTCGCCAGGGATTCGGACAAAGGCAGGCTGTATCAACGCGTGTTGTGGCAGTCCGCAACGCTCTATCATCAGATGCTCAGCTCCTGGGCCGGCGAACGGGTCCAACCGCTCCCGCAACTGGCCTGAGCGTTGACCGGACTTGTCGACAGGCCATGACAGGTCTGCCCTGATCTCACAGCTTCCCGTAGGAGGCGCCGCGCCGCGTGATGATGACGTAGCGCGCGTCCTGCCTGGTTTCGTTCTCGAAGATCACGGCGCGCATCACGTCGAAATCCAGGCAGTCGCCTTCGCGCAGGCGCACCGCCTTGGCGTCGATGTGCACGGCGATCGCGCCCTCCAGCATCAAGAGCTGCTGGGTGAAGGCGTTGCGGCCCCAGGGGCTGTACGGCACCCGCGCACCGGCCGGCAGATCGACGACGATGATCTCGATCCCGCTCGCCGCATCCGTCGGCGAGGCGTGCCGGCGGCGATAGCCGCTGTCGGGATCGCGCCAATGCGGCTGGTCGGCAAGCCGCACCAGCCGCTCCGGCGGCTTCTCGGCCAGCGCGACGACATCGCTCAGCGACACGTCCAGCGCCGCGCAAAGCCTGCCGAGCAGCGCCGCCGTCGCACTGCTCTGCGCCCGCTCCACCCGCCCGATCATGGCGCGGCTGACGCCGGAGCGCGCGGCCAGCTCGTTCAACGTCATGCCCGCCTGTGTCCGCAGCGTCTTCAGGCGGCGACCGACCGCGCGGTCGAGTTTCTGCTGGTCCATGGCTTTCATCCGAACGTTGCCCGGTGTAGGGACCGCATCCACGGGGCGGGAGGGAGCTTAGAGCGGGCGGGGTATGCATGCCGAGAGCGAGAGGCTAACATATTAGAATCTTCGCCGGCGGCCACTCGCTGGGAATACTCCGGCTCGATGGACAAGCCGCAGCAGCGTAGTAGTCCCGAAGCTGATCAATATCGGCGAGCACTTCCAGCGACCAATGACCGGAAGCTTACGCGCCACCACGCAGTGAATTCTTTTCGCGCAGAGACTCTTCCATATTCAGGGTCTCGCCCTTGCCTGCATCGAGCGAATGGATGCCGCGGTCTATTTCCGACCGCAGGGCGTTGAGCTTCTCGACATGCGAAAGCAATTTCCGGCCGATCTCTTCCTGATCGGCGGCCGGCAACCGGGAAATTTGCGCAAGGGCTTGTTCGAGCGTCCTGACCATGGCTTCAGCCTACCACATTCACATTCCGCAGACTGGCCGGCCGAAAACTTGGAGCGGGCGAAGGGAATCGAACCCTCGTATGCAGCTTGGGAAGCTGCCGTTCTACCATTGAACTACGCCCGCGGATGCGCTGCTCACGCCCGTCCTGATTAGCCGAGACGGCGCCTCCCGCCAAGCGGTTTGGCGCAGCCAGCCGGCCGGTTATTAACGTCTTGGCAAGATTCCAGGTGCGTCGGATTGTGGCGGTGTTATGATCGGATGTCTGGGGAGAGACGTGCACTGAGTGGGGCGTGTGCATGGTGGGGCGTGGCTATTCGATATTCGACACGGCGATCGGGCGCTGCGGCATCATCTGGAGCGACACCGGCGTGGTGGCCGTGCAATTGCCGGGGGCGCGGGAGATCGACACCCGCCGCCGCATTTTTGCAGTCCATCCCGAGGCGCGCGAGCAGCGCCCCTCCGACAATGCCGAGCTTGCGATAGAGGGCATCGTGAGCCTGCTGCAGGGCAACGATCCCGATTTTTCCGAGGTCAGCCTGGATGCCGGCGGCGTGCCCGGCTTCAATCGGCGCGTCTATGAGTTCGCCTGCTCGATTCCGCGCGGGGAGACGCGGACCTATCACGAGGTCGCCAAGGCGCTGGGCGCTTCAGGCGCGGCGCATTCGGTCGCACAGGCGATCGCCAAGAATCCCTACATGCTGATCGTGCCCTGCCACCGGATGTTGGAGGCCGGCAATTACACCGACCGGCTCTCGCCTTACGGCGGGGTGATCTCCAAGCGGCGTCTGCTGGCGCTCGAAGGCGCCCATCCCGTCGCCAGCAAGACGCTGTTCGAGGTGCTGCTGCCCGTTGCCCCACCAAGGCCGTCCACCTAGATAAGGCGGCATGGACGCGACCACGCTGCTGACGTCACAATCGATGACCGTCTCCGAGTTCCGCTGCGACGCGGGACCGGGCGATACGCCATTTGCCGAATGCCGCACCGGGCATTCCATCGCCTATGTGCGCTCGGGCAGCTTTGGCTGCCATTGCCGCGCCGGTTTCTTCGAGCTGGTGGCGGGCTCGATGCTGGTCGGCGCGCCGGGCGAGGAATACACCTGCACGCATGAGCATGTCAGCGGCGACGTCTGCCTGGGCTTCTTCTTCGGCGAGGACATGGTCGACGCCCTCGGGGGACGACGCGAGGTCTGGCAGGTCGGCGCCACGCCGCCGCTGCCCGAATTGATGGTGCTGGGCGAGCTCGCCCAGACGGCGGCAGATGGCAACAGCGACATCGGCCTCGACGAGGTCGGCCAGATCCTGGCCGGCCGCTTCATTGATGTTGTGTCCGGCAGGGCGCGCAAGCCGGCGACACCCACCGCGCGCGACCGCCGCCGCGCCGTCGAGGCCGCGCTGTGGATCGACGACAATTCGCATGCCGAGCTCGATCTCGAACAGGCGGCAAAGCAGGCGGGCCTCAGCCCGTTCCATTTCCTGCGGCTGTTCTCGAGCGTGCTCGGCGTCACCCCGCATCAATATCTGGTGCGCTCGCGGCTCCGGCACGCAGCGCGGCTGCTCACCGATGACGACATCGCAGTCACCGATGTCGCCTATGACGTCGGCTTCGGCGACCTCTCCAATTTCGTCCGCACCTTCCACCGTGCCGCCGGCGTATCGCCGACCAAATTCCGCCAGGCCTCGAAGGGAGAGCGCAGCATCTTCGCCGAACGCCTCGTCCTCAACTGAGACAGGTCGGCTGCGGGGGCGGGTAATAGTCTGTTGACCAGACGGGCGCGACGCGCTGGGCTTACGGCACGCCGCGCGATATTACAACCAAAGAGCGAATCAACGCTCTTTCAGTGCGGCGACCCGGCAGATGAACAGTGCCCCGAATGACGTGATTGCGGCCACATTGGTTGCGCTTGCCGTCGGCCTCGCTTTCATCGCCGGCTGCGCCGTCTATTATGGCCGCCGGATCACCTCGCACAGGATTCCGATGCAGTGGGGCACCGACGGCCAGCCGGCCTGGTTTGCCCCACGTCTCATCGGGCTCTGGTTCAGCTTCGCCGTCACGGCGGCCCTGTCCGCGTTCCTGCTCATTCTCGCCCTTCACGACCCGCAGAAGCTCACGGCCCTGACCGTCGCCACGGTCAGCGTGATCGGAACGAACATGTGGGTTCACGTCTATCACCTGAAACGGGTGATCCGGTGGCAGTCGGAGGCGCCGGCGAACTAGCCGGGTGCCAAGCGCAAGATTCTCCAAGAGCCGCCCGCCTCGTCCCGACTAGGGTCGTCTCCGGCGCGCGCCATTTGCGGCGCGCTTTGCAAATGGAGACGACCATGTACGACCACATCGGGCTTCGCGTTGCCGATCTCGACGCCGCCACGCGCTTCTACACGGCGGTGCTGGCGCCGCTCGGTTACGTCCTGTGCTCCAGCGGCGACGGCTATGCCGGCTTCGGGCCGAAGGGCGAGCCGGCGCTGTGGCTGCACCTGAACAAGGGACGCAAGGCCGACGGCGTGCACATTGCGTTCCGCGCCGGAAATCATGACGCGGTCAAGACGTTCCACAACGAAGGCCTCAAGAGCGGCGGTCGCGACAATGGCGGCGCCGGGCCGCGCAAGGATTACAGCCCGACCTATTACGCGGCGTTCCTGATCGACCCTGATGGCAACAATGTCGAGGCGGTTTGTGCGTGAGCTTTAGCCGCCAGCGAGATCTCGTAGGGTGGGCAAAGCGACTTGTCCGCCGTAGCTCGAAGAGCGAAGGCGGAAGCGTGCCCACCGACTGCTCGCGTCAATCCAAATGGTTGGCACGGCGCTACTCGCCTTTTGTCCACCCTACAAAACTGTTTTTGAGGAAACTCCATGGCCTCCATCCACAACGACATCCCCCTCAATGCGCCGGCGCGCGACGTCTGGGACGCCGTGCGCGACTTCGGCGCGCTGCATGAGCGGCTGGCGCCCGGCTTCGTCACTGCCTGCACGCTCGACGGCGATGCGCGTATCGTCACCTTTGCCAACGGCTCGGTGGCACGCGAGGTGCTGGTCGATTGCGACGACGCGCGGCAGCGCCTCGTCTATGCCATCAGCAACGAGCGGCTGAAGCATTACAGCGCCTCGGTGCAGGTGCTCGCCGACGGCGAGCGGAGAAGCCGTTTGGTGTGGATCATCGACATGCTGCCGAACGAGCTTGCAGCCTATGTCCAGGGACAGACCAAAGAGGCCGTCGTTGCGATACATAAGGCGTTCCCACCCGCTGCGGCGTGAGCCGCGGTCCACGCTTTGCCGTTCCGTGAGTTTTCTCACAGAGCTCCGCCCTCGCCAGCCGTAATCATCGCGGCGTGCGTCCGGTCGGCTCCGCGCTCCCGGCGGTGCCACGCACGCGAGGAGCATGCCATGAGAGGTGCTGACAAGGTGATCTGCCAGGCGGCCGCCGTGCTGCTGCTGTTTTCCGTCGCGAGCTCGCCGGCGAAGGCGCAGTTCCTCGGCGGCGCAGGTGCCGGCGGCGAGGACATGATGACCCAGATGGCCCCGATGCTGGAGATGATGAAGGCGAAGATGGGCAAGCGCCGCTTCGCCATGATGATGCAGACCATGGGCCCGATGATGAGCCGCATGATGGAGAATGGCGGCGGAGGGCTTGGTGGCATGATGGGCGGCGGCCTCGGTGGCCATCTCGGCGGCGGTTTTGGCGCACCCAATTACGGCGGCTACACCCCGACAGGGGGCGGCACCATGCCGGCCGGTTATGGCGGCGTTGGTGGCGGCGACATCATGGGCATGCTCGGCGGCTCCGGCGGCGGCGACATGATGGCGATGATTCCGCAATTGATGCGGCTCGCCAATGTCGGCGGCGGTAGCAGTCATCGCCGCCACAGGCATCGCTAGAGCATGATCCGGAAAAGTGCGCAGCGGTTTTCCGAAGAGATCATGCTCAAACGACAACCCGAAGCGCGATGACGATTCGACCCAATCTCATCGCGCTTTAGTCGGCAGCGCCCGATAGCGCCGGCCTGATCGCAGCCTTGTTCGCGCGCGGTCCCCAGCGCGTCAGCACCACGCTGGAGAAGGAGAGCAGGCCGAGCACGACCATCGAGCTCGCGGCCAGCCAGAAGAAGCTCTGCGCGGTCGCCCCGTGGGTCGACAGCCACCAGCCGGCCGCCGAGATGTAGATCAGCCGCGCCGTCTGCGCCAGCACCGGCCCGATCACCTTGGCCGCGCCTTGCGAGGAGAAATACATCGTCGTGGCAATGCCGAAAAACGCGTAGAACGGTCCGACCGTCGAGAGATATTGATGGCTCGCCGCGCGCACGGCTGCGCTGTCCGTGAAGATGTTGATCCAGAGATCGGGGAACATCGCAACGACGCAGGCCGGCGCGCCGACGGCCACGAATGCGGATGCACCGGCGATCCAGGCGACGCGCCGGGCGCGCGCAATGTTGCCTGCGCCGATCGCCATCCCCACCATTGGCACACAGGCGATGCCGAACGAAAATGCGATCGAGGTCAGCAGGAATTCGAGCCGCGCGCCGATGCCGTAGCCGGCGAGGATCGCGGTGCCGAACTTCGCCAGCATGTGGGTGAAGATCGAGATCGTCAGCACCGATTGCAGCGGCGAGAAGCAGGCGATGGCGCCGACCTTCAGGATGTCGAAAAACATCGCCCATTGGATCCGCAGGCCGCGCAGCTTCGGTGTAACCCGGGCGCGACCGGAGAACAGGTACCAGCCCATGATGCCAATGTTCATGGAATAGGCGATCAGCGCGCCGGCCGCGACGCCGCGCATGCCGAGCTGCGGCACCGGCCCGATCCCGAGGCCGAGCGTGCCGCCGAGCACGATCTGCCAGGCCGCGGAGTTGAGGATCAGGAACGACGGCAGCTTCATGTTGCCGGTGCCGCGCAGCACGCCGGCCATGGTGTTGAGCAGCCAGGGCAGCACGGCGCCGCCGAAAAACACCTGCGTGTAGGCGACCGCATGGGTCAGCACATCGCCGCGGCCGCCGAGCATTTCCAGCACCTTTGGCCCGAAGATCAGCATGCCCAGCATGAAGACGAGGCCGAAGCTGATGCCGATGAGGATCGCATGCACGGCGAGCGTGGCGGCGCGCTCGCGATCGCCGGCGCCAAGCGCGCGGGCAATGGCGGACGCCACCGCCCCGCCCATGGCGCCGCCCGACATCGTCATGGTCAGGATGACGGTCGGAAACACCAGCGCCATCGCCGCCAGCGCCTCGACGCCGAGCCGGCCGATATAGGAGGTCTCCGCGATCACCGTACAGGTGCCGGCCGAGAGCGCGATCACGTTGGGCCAGGCGAGGGAGAGCAGCGTGCGCAGGATCGGCCCGTCCGTCAGCGCGCTTCGCAGCGGCCGCGGGGGCGGCGGCAGCGGACGCTCTTGCTCATCGACCGGGATTTCGGCGATGTCGGACATGTCCTCTCCGGGGCACGAGCGCCATTTCGGCGCGGCAATGCGTAGGTGTGCCATTATTTTCTTCGCGCAGAAGGCGCGGCGAGAGGCTTGTTAGCACGGCCCGCAGCGATTCCTCCTGCGCTAGCTGCAGGCGTGCCCTGCGGCAGCGCATTTCAACGGATGAAGGCTATTCGATCGTCCAGACCAACGGCGGGCGGCCGCCAGCGGCGGGGCTCATGTGCACGCCGATGTGCCGCCCGCATCCCGCAGCCAGGCCTTCGAACAACCCCTCCAGCACCCTGGCGCAGGCGGGGTGATAGTCGGCGACGTCGTCCATCAGCTTCCAGCTCTGCTGGCGGATTTCGAACGTGCCTTCGGATTGCGAGGTCTCGGCCGTGTCATCCTGCGCCGCAAACAGCGCGCCCAGGAACGACGCGAATTCGCTTGCCCCGCCGCGGCTCATCGCCAGCGCGGCCGCGACGTCATCGAAATATTGCATCCCGATCAGCTTGCCGGTGAGATGCAGCAGATAGCCGGTGTCTTCCGGACCGAACAGCTGCACCATCACGGGTGCGGCGGTGCGCACATATTCCATCGCGTAGTTGCGATAGGCTTTTTCCAGGCGCGGCTTCGGCCAGCTTGCGACCGGCAGAGCCGGTGCGGTGTTGGCGTCGAACAATGGCGCTTCGAGGTGGCGCGCGAACACGAGGCGCTGGTCGAGCTCGAGCGGATGGTCGTACTGGTGATAGTAGCCTTCCAGCCCGTCCTGCCCGTCGACGCTCTGCTTGGTGCAGACGAAGCCGAGCCTGAGATCGCCGAGCGCGACACCGTTATTGGCGTGCCATCCCCGCAGCATGGCGCGCGAGACCTCGCCCGGCACGCCGCAGATCGCGGTGCCCTTCCAGATCCAGCGTGGCGGCGGATAGCGGATCCAGGCCTTGGCATCGCTCTCATACATGTATTCGACGTGCACGCCGCCGATCCAGTTGGAGAGATAGTGATATTGCGCGGCCGCCACCGCCGGCGGCAGATGATCGATCCCGAGCTTCCTGAGCCCGGGCAGGAAGCGCTCCTGCTGCTGGCGGCGGAATACGCGGAAGACGAACTCGGCGGCATCCGCAGGTCCGCGCCGCGTGACGACGGTGAGGATGAGGCCGGTGAAATAGGCGTGATAGAGGTCGGCGACCGCACGCCAGCGCTTCCATTGGGCTTGCTGCGCGGCATCCGCTGCGGCGGTCATGCGTTTCGCTCCCGATCGTTGTTGCGATCGAGTGTGTCACCGCAGCTTTCGGCAAGCAACATGACGCCCATGCAGGGCGCCCTGCGCGATCGCCGACCAATTCCGCATCACGAAGTTTGCGGCGGCGCCTTGGCCGCGCGCTCTCGCTCGACCCGTTCGGTGACATCGCGCGCCATCGCGACCGATCCCAGAACGTTGTCGCCGGAATCCCGCACCAGCGCAAAGGTCATCTCGATGTAGAGCTTGCGCCCGCTCTTGTGCAGCGCGCGGGTCAGCGTCGGCCTGCCTGCAAGCTTCATGCTGCCGCTCGCGAGTGCGGCCTCGAAACCCTTCCAGTGCGCGGCACGCAGATGCTCGGGAATGATCAGATCGAGATTCTGGCCCAGCGCCTCCGCCGCGGAGAAGCCGAACAGGGCCGTCGCTGCACGGTTCCACCGCATGATCGTGCCGGAGCGGTCCGAATAGATCAGCGCATCCGCGACGTCTTCGGCGATCTTTGCGTCGAGTTCGGATGGGTTGCTCATGTCGTCACCTCGCATGTAGCCCGGATGGAGCGGAGCGTAATCCGGGATCGTGCCACGAGTGAGACTGCCCCGGATTACGCTTGCGCTCCATCCGGGCTACAGGATCGGGCTACACCCGAAAATGCTTCGATAGTTTGAGGCCCTGGGCCTGATAGTTCGAGCCGATGCGTTGGCCGTACATCGCGTCGGGACGGGCCAGCATCTTCTCGTAGACGAGGCGGCCGACGATCTGGCCGTGCTCGAGGATGAACGGCACTTCGCGCGAACGCACTTCGAGCACGGCACGCGATCCTAGCCCGCCCGCGCCGGCATAGCCGAAGCCGGGATCGAAGAATCCGGCATAGTGCACGCGGAATTCGCCGACCAGCGGATCGAACGGCACCATTTTGGCGGCGTAGTCGGGCGGCACCAGCACGGCTTCCTTCGACGCCAGGATGTAGAACTCGCCGGGATCGAGGATCAGGCTGCCGTCGGGCCGCGCCGAGATCGGCTCCCAGAAATCTTCCATCGCGTAGCCCGAGCGGCGATCGACGTCGATAACCCCGGTATGGCGCTTGGCGCGGTAGCCAACAAAGCCAGACCTCTTCTCGCCGGAGAGATCGACGGAGACGGCGACGCCGCCGGAGAGATCGGCATCGTCGACATCGACGAGACGCTCGGCGGCATGCAGCGCGTCGAGTTCATCGGCATTGAGGATGGCATCGCCAATGCGAAAGCGCACCTGCGACAGGCGCGAGCCCTCGCGCACCAGCACCGGAAAGGTCTTCGGGCTGATCTCGGCATAGAGCGGGCCGTGATAGCCGGCGCCGATCATGTCGAAGCGACGGGTGCCGTCGGCAATCACGCGCGTGAAGACATCGAGCCTGCCGGTGGAGCTCTTCGGGTTCGCGGCCGCAACGATTTCCGGCGGCAGCGCTAGGCTTTCCAGCAGCGGCACGATGTAGACGCAGTTGGTCTCCAGCACCGCGCCGTCGACGAGGCTAAATTCGTGCAGCTTCAACTCGTCGATGCGCTCGGCGACGGTGGCGCCGGGACCGGGCAGGAAACTGGCGCGGACGCGATAGGCGATGTCGCCGAGGCGCAAATCGAGGCTCGCCGGCTGGATTTGGCTTTCGACGAAGTCGTAGGCAGGCAGGATGTGGCCGGCGTCGGCCATCGCCGCGATCATGCGGTCCGGCAAAATGCCATTTTCATTCCTGGCGATAGACATCTACCTCTGTTCTCAATGGCCGTTGTTCACCCGCGAGCTTTGGGGGGCACACTGGAACTGAACTCTGACCCACTTCGAGACTTTCCATACCAGATAACCTAGCCACTCGCGCAGAGCGCGAGAAGAAACACAACCTACACGCGTCAGGAGTCTTGAAAAGACTCCTCAAAGGTTGTATACTATGTTGAAAGTCAGGGAACAAAATGTCTGAGCTGAAGACTGATCCAGAACTGCTTGCCGCCTTGAAGCGTGCCGTGGGCCTCCCCCAGCCCCCAGAAGAGGTTGAGCAGCAGCGCCTGTCTTTTGTCATGGGGTCTTTGAAAGCCAGCAACGAGATTACTCGTGCGGAGGTAGGAGAGATCCTCGCTCAACAGAAAGGGCGAAAGGTCGCCTAAGTGATTGTCTATGAGCTAGTTAATACAGAGAGCCACCCTGTATACAAAGCTCTGGAGATTTCTAACGGCAACAGACAGTACGACTTTTTGCGCTCAATTGTTCAGGCTTCCCTAGATATGGGGAAGCCCTTTCTTTCTCAGCAACTTGTTAAGGCTTTCAACTTTCACGCCATAACTTGCCTTCATGCTTACGCAGGTGAATATCGCCCCTGCCCGGTGAGCGTGGGGCAATACGCACCGCCTGCTCACTATCGTGTTCAGGCGCTGATGGACGACTTTGTCAACACCGTCAATCGCAGTTGGGACCAGACCACGGACCCCATCGCCCTGGCCACTTATGTACTGTGGCGGATTAATAACATTCACCCATTCATCAATGGGAACGGTAGGACTGCGCGAGCAACTTGTTATTTTGTGCTTTGTATCGCAGCTGGCGGATTATTACCGGGCACAAAGATACTTCCCGATCTTATCCGCCAGAATAGACAGCAATATTGTGACGCACTTCAGCTAGGACATGACTCGTTTGCACAAGGCAATCTAGACCTGAGCGTACTACACGCGCTCGTCTCGAAGCTCGTCAACGAACAACTGCAGTCCGCCACGGCTCAATCATCGGCCGCAGCCGCGCCCGCCGCTTCGCTGCCTGCGACGAGCGGGCACGCACCCTGAACTATCGCTGAATAAAGTGCTTTGAAAGCTTAAGTCTTTGCCCCTGGTAGTTTGAAGAGATGGCTGCGCCGTAGTCCGCCGTGGGCTTGTCTGTGAGACGCTCGAACTCCAAACGCCCGATAGTTTGGCCATCCTCCAGAAAGAATGGGATATCATAAGTCCTAACCTCTAGGACGGCCTTGCTGCCAGGCCCGTCACTAGACGTCATGCCAAATCCGGGATCAAAAAAGCCCGCGTAGTGCACACGGAATTCACCCATGATGGGGTCGATGGCCACCATCTCCGCTGCATGGTCATTGGGAATGTGCAGCTTTTCCTTCGATGCCAAAATATAAAATTCACCCGGACTCAGCAACAAGTTGCCTGCTGCATTCGGCTCAATAGCATCCCAATAATCGTCCACTCGATAAGCGCCGACTTTGTCCATATCAATGAAATTGGTGTAACGCTTGGCTCGGTAAGCAATTATATTCGATCCGTTATCCCGCTTGAGATTTACGCGGAGATTCAGTCCTTGCCTTATGATCGGCTTCTCGTCCGTAACACGGGACCGAGCGTGAAGAGCTTCCAGCTGAGTGTCGTCGAGACGTGACGTCGAGTGAACATGCTGACTCGATGTGCGGCGCCGAAAGCGAATTTGACTGAGGCGCGTCCCTTGACGAACCATCACATCAAAAGTCCGGGGCGACACCTCGGCCCATAGTTTCCCCTTGTATCCTGCTGGTATGACATCGAACGCGTCGCTTCGGTCTGCGATTACGCGCGTGAAGACGTCCAACCGGCCGGTCGAACTCTTTGGGTTAGCCACCGCCGACAATGAGTTGCTCAAATTCAGCTGCTCCTCAATCTCGACGAGATAGACCGAGCCACGTGTCAGCACCTGCGGCGTGGACAGATCGAGCTCGTAAGAGGTCAGCTGCTCAACTCTCTTCTGAACAGAGGAGTTGGTACCGGGAAGAAAGCTTGCATGGATCTTATAAGCGATCTTCCCGAGACGAAGGTCCAAACTCGCCGGCTGAATTTGTCCCTCAGCAAGCGGCTTCCCACCAATCTGGTCCCGATCAAAAAGCCTCTTAATCCACTGAGCTGGCAAGATGCCGGCAGTCAACGAAAGATTGTCTTCAGGGATATCAAGCGGAAGCAATTCTTCTCTATTATCGGATGCCAGCGGCAGAGCGACCATGGTTCTTCCCCGGGGAGATGCAGGTGAGAGCCAAGGTGTATGTGCGTCGCGATTTTTGAGCAACCCAATTCGACGTTTTACCCAGTTCCCATTTGTTGCAAACCACTTGTCAACAGGTCATCAACAGAGCTATAGGAACCTTATCCCGTGGTGATTTGAGCCGGCCGGCTTGCAGCCACGTTAAATAAGTCGCTAAACAGGCCGGGGACCTCTGTGATCCCGGCCCGTGGAGATATCCAGGCCGGTTTTTTTGTGACCGTTTTCGACAAGACGGTCATGTCGGAGGTACCTATGTCGAAGTCGACCACCAACTACCGTCCCGAAACCCGCCTGGTCCATTCCGGCACCCTGCGCTCGCAATATGGCGAGACGTCGGAGGCGCTGTTTTTGACGCAAGGCTACGTCTACGACACCGCGGAGCAGTGCGAGGCGCGGTTCAAGGGCGAGGATCCGGGCTTCATCTATTCGCGCTACTCCAATCCCACCATCGCGATGTTCGAGCGCCGCATGATCGAGCTCGAAGGCGCCGAGGCCGCGCGCTCGGCGGCGACCGGCATGGCCGCGGTGACGACCGCGATCCTGGCGCCGCTCAAGGCCGGCGACCACGTGGTGGCCTCCCGCGCCCTGTTCGGCTCGTGCCTCTACGTCGTGCAGGACCTCTTGCCGCGCTACGGCATCGAGACCACGCTGGTCGACGGCCTCGATCTCGACCAATGGCAGCGCGCCGTGAGGCCGAACACCAAGACGTTCTTCCTGGAGAGCCCGACCAACCCGACCCTCGACGTGCTCGACATTCCCGGCATCGCCGAGATCGCGCACAAGGGCGGCGCGCGGCTCGTGGTCGACAACGTGTTCGCAACGCCGATCTGGCAGAGCCCGCTCGCGCTCGGGGCCGACGTCGTGGTCTATTCCGCGACCAAGCATATCGACGGCCAGGGCCGCTGCCTCGGCGGCATCATCCTGTCGTCGGAAGCCTTCATCGCCGAACACATCCACAATTTCATGCGCCAGACCGGCCCGTCGATCTCGCCGTTCAACGCCTGGGTCCTGCTCAAGGGCCTGGAGACGCTGGGCGTGCGCGTGCGCGCGCAGACCGAGACCGCCGCGCGTATCGCCGACGTGCTGGCGAGCCACCCGAAGATTTCGCGGCTGGTTTTCCCGGGCCGCGCCGATCATCCGCAGGCGGCGCTCGTGAAGAAGCAGATGCGCGGCGGCTCGACGCTGGTCGGCTTCGAGGTCAAGGGCGGCAAGCAGGCGGCGTTCCGCGTGCTCAACGAACTGAAGCTGGCGAAGATCTCCAACAATCTCGGCGACGCCAAGAGCCTCGTCACGCATCCGGCCACCACGACGCATCAGCGTCTGAAGCCGGAAGACCGCGCCGCGCTCGGCATCAGCGAGGGTTTTATTCGCTTCTCGGCAGGGCTCGAGCATGCGGATGATCTGATCGAGGATCTGACCGCGGCGCTGGAGAAGGCGTAGGCTTTGTAGGGTGGATTAGCCGAAGGCGTAATCCACCAACTTCGTTTGGCATTCGCTGAAGCATGGTGGGTTACGGCTTCGCCTAACCCACCCTACGGCACCGCGCCTACATCGGCCGATAGGTCCGCACATCCCCCGGCACGTTCACGCCCAGCTTGATCTGGCCGACGGAGCGGATGATGTCGTCGCCGAGCAGCTGGGCGAAGCAGGCGTAGCCCCAATCGTTCATGTGCAGGCCGTCGGCGATGACGAAGCTCTCGACCGGGATAGCCTGCTTCTCGTGCCAGTCGCGCATCACCTCGAAGCGCGGGAAGATGCCGACGTGACGGAGCTCGGCGACCTTGCCGAGCAGCTTCACCATCTTGCCGGCGCTCTCGGCGCGCTGGTTGACGGCCGGCGAATATTGCGGATCGACCAGCACGATGTCGGCGCCGCCGGCGGCCTGGATGCGGCTGATGCCGTCCTCGACCAGCTTTGCGGTGTCGCCGGGATCGAGGTTGCGCAGCACCGCGTTGGTGCCGACCTGCCAGATCACGAGATCCGGATGCACGTCGATCACCTCGGTCTGGAGGCGCTTCATCATCTCGGGCGCATCCTCGCCGCCGACGCCAGCATTGACGACGGTGATGTCGGCGGTCGGATAGTGCCGGTGCAGCTGCGCGGCGAGGCGATTGGGATAATTGAATTCCGGCGAGCTGGCGCCGAACCCCGCGGTCGACGACGAGCCGAACGCGACGATGAGGACGGGCTTGCCGGCGACGAGCTTGCCCGCGACATGCGGCAGCGAGCCCATCGCCTTCGCACCGCCCTTCGGCGGCAGGCAGGGCACGCGGTTGAACACGTCGCCGGCGGATTTGGCGACCTGCTTCACCTTGTCGATGGCGCGCGCGGCGATGCCGCGCTGCTCGGGAGAGGTTGCGGCGACATTGGTCTGTGCGGGCGAGGCGGGCGCCGGATCAACTGACTGCGCGGGTGCGGGCGTCGCCTGTGCGGCTTGCGTCTGCGCATGGGACTGCGCGGCCGGCGCCAGCGACAACAGCACTGCTGCTGCAGGCGCGGCCAGCCATGCCGTCAGGCAAAAAGGGCGGAGAGAACTCATTAACGCTAGACCTCAATTTTGCTGCTGGACCGGCTCCAGATGGGCTGCGTCGATCACGAACTGTGCCAACGCCCGGCCAAGGCAATCATGAACCTGCTTCGCCAGCTCGGGCCCGCGGGACGGGCTGAACAGGTCGAACTGACCCTGATCATTCCACTGCCGCATGATCGCGAAACGATCGAACAGCGGAATATCGTGCTCCTGCGCCACAACGCGCATATTATCGAGAAATGGTTGGGCCGAGATCATCGTTTCGGTACGCGGGCTGTACTGCAAATTCATCAAGACGACGTCGGCCCCTGCCTTTTGCAACGCAATAACACCTTCGGTAACGGCGCTGCGGAATTCGTCGGGATCGATGGATCGGATGGCATCCACGGTCCCGGTCTGCCAGACGACCAAAGTAGGCGTTTTTGCTTCCATCAGCTTAACGAAGGTCGAGGCGGCCTCCTCCGCCGTTCGCTTGCTCTGTATTTCTACGGAGACGTGCACCACTTCTGGCGGCAGCAGCTTTTCCTTCAGAATCGCTTCCATGCGCGCCGGATAGGAGCTGCCCTCCGAGGACGGAATCGTGGTCGAGCGGCTGCCAATGACCAGGATTTCGAGCGGCTTGCCGGCCTTGACGGCCTCGGCGACCTTGGGAAGCTGGCTTTCGCTGGTAAGCAGATAAGACGGCAATTCGCACGCCGCGGGCGCGGTGGCAGGCGCAGCATCGCCCGCGCGCGCCACAGGCGCGGCGAGGCTACCGCATAGCAGGACCAGGCTCAGGAGAACCTTCGCCTTCATCAGCCCCCTCCCGCCAGATCGGCGTTGCCGACGGCGTTTTTGGTTTTCGCACCGCTCTTGTCAGCCACGCGCTTGTACCACGAAATCACCCAGGCCACGCCCCACATGATCAGGACCCCGGAGAGACTAATCAGCGCATGCATGGCTGCGCCGCCGGAGACTTCGGCGAGAATGAAATGCCCGGCGAAGGCCAGGAAGACGCCGAGGCAGAAGATCTCGAGAGAATGCTGGCCACATAGAATCAATGGTCGCAACCAGCGCGATTTCAAGCCCGGCCAATCCCGGGGGAGGAAGCGCACGGTGAGCGCGGCCAGCGCCAGGAAATGCGTGAAGCGCAGCACGTCGAGGTCGGTCTTGTCGATCGGATACATCCACTGCTCGACCCGCTTCGGCATGAATTGGGAGAGCTGCGGCACGTACCAGGTCAGCGTCACGTAGAACGCCGCGGCGAGATAGGCGATCGAGATCCACATCGTCACCGGCGAAGCCAGGATACGCGACATGCGCCGCGCACCGCCGAGCGCGCACCATGCCCCGAAGACGAACAGCAATTGCCAGGCCAGCGGATTGAACGCCCAGAATCCGTTCGGATAGGCGGAGAAGTAGAGATCGTATTCCCAGGTGACCGCGTAGAGCACGACCGAGAGGCCGAGCGTGACGTCGGGGCGCCATTTCATCGACCACAGGATCAGCGGCAGCGCCAGCATCAGCACGATGTAGAGCGGCAGCACGTCCATGTTGACGGGGCGGAAACGCAGCAGCAGCGCCTGCACGATGGTGACGTCGGGCTGCTTGAGGAAATCCATGATCCCCATCTCTTCGGTGTAGAGCGGGTTCTCGAACCGGGTCGCGACGTAGGAGATTTCGGCGAGGAAGATCGTGAACAGGAAGACGTGGGCGACGTAGATCTGCCAGACCCGGCGCAGGATGCGCGCGGTGGCGATGACGACGCCGCTCTCCAGCATCGCCCTTCCATAGACGAAGGCGGCGGTGTAGCCGGAGATGAAGATGAAGATCTCGGTGGCGTCGCTGAAGCCGTAATTGCGGATCGTGAACCAGGTCAGCAGACTCGGCGGCAGATGGTCGATGAAGATCAGCCACAGCGCCAGCCCGCGGAACAGGTCGAGCCGGAGCTCGCGCTCGCCGATGGCAGGCAGCGTGATGGCCGGCGCCCTCGCGCGCGGCGTCGCCCCCGCGGGCCTGCTGTCCACAGCCATGCTGTCTGCAGGCCTGACGTCAGCGGGCTTGACGTCAGCAGGGTTGGCGGTTCCCGCGATCGTCGATCCCGTCACTTGGTCGGCAATGGTCATCGGGGCCTAAAAACCCTTCGGCAAATCGCGACGTTGAGGAGTGTACCGGTCCGGTCGTCGTCTCGCAAAGCGGCCGGATCACGTCCGGGTGTCATTCCCCTCGAATTCTGGCGGGACGATGTCGCCAAAGCCGCCTCCGGCGTTTGGTTCCAGCGCCGGATTTCGGTATGATAGCAACCATGTACCGCGCCGTGACCCGCCAGATCGAAGTGACCGTCGAGCCGAACTTTGTTCCGGAGCAGTCGTCGGCCGACCGTTCCCGCTACTTCTGGTCCTACACCATCGTCATCGTCAATTCGGGCGAGGAGACCGTGCAGCTCAAGACGCGGCACTGGATCATCACCGATGCCTCCGGCCGCCAGCAGGAGGTCAAGGGCGAGGGCGTGGTCGGCGAGCAGCCGATCCTGGCCCCCGGCGAGCGCTTCGAATACACCTCGGGCGTTCCGCTCTCCACCGCCTCCGGCTTCATGACCGGCCGCTACCAGATGGTCACCGAAAGCGGCGAGCGCTTCGAGATCGACGTTCCCGCGTTTTCGCTGGATAGCCCGGACAACAAGCGGGTGTTGAATTAAGGCCTCGCTCTCGTGTCCCGGACGCGCTGTCATTCCCCGCGAAGGCGGGGAATCCAGTACGCCGTGGCTTATCGGTTCAATCACCGCCGTCTCGGAGTACTGGATCGCCCGGTCAAAGCCGGGCGATGACACCGAGTGTATGGCTGCAGACACGCCATCGCAGCCTCGCGGCTCAATTCGCCCGAGCTTTGCTTCATCGCTCGCCCTCTAAAGCCAAGAGGGCGCAGGGAAGACCGGGTGCCGGCTCGCACCCGCGGTCCGCTGCGCGAAAGCACGCGCAAAAAGAACCGCACAGCAGCATACAGGTGGTGCCGATCACTCGGCCTTCCCTGCGCGATGGTCGGACGGCTTATGCCGTGCTCTCCCGGGAGCCGAGTTCCCTCTGGCCTCCCTCGCCGTTCGAATTGACGATGCCGTCTGCCCGGTTGGGCTCGCGCGCATCTTCGAAAGGCTTGACCGTAGCAACGACGGCCAGGACCACACGGTTTTGCCGTACGCGCGTTCGCTGGTCACCACATTATCTCCCGGCCTTGTCGACGTTGCCGAAAGAATGTGGCGAGACGAACTGAACAGCGCCGTCGTCTGCACGAAGCCTCGGGCTCACAGGGACTACCCGCCCTGCCCGCGCCTCTCGTGCCGACGCTGCCGCGTCCACCGCAAGCCCGGCTCGCGATGCGTGACGACACATGATCGCCCCTCTTGGTGAGCCGGGATG
>NZ_BTIR01000024.1:0-147523 GCF_036247985.1 Bradyrhizobium sp. TM239
TAGGGTCACAAGCTCTCAGGATGACGGGTCCTCGCGCGACGTTTCACTTCAGCCCGGCCAACACGACATCACGCACCACCCGGATCGGTGGCATCCATTGCCGCTCATCGGCGTAATTTCCGCAGGTGATGGCCACCACGATGCCGAGGTCGGGCATCGCGAACAGCCGCTGGCCGCCATAGCCGAAGCCGCCGACCCAATGCGTGATCGGGCGGTTCGGCGGATTCCCGTACTGCAGATCGCCGCTGTACCAGAAATAGCCGTATCGGCGCTGCTCGTCGCAGGGGACGTAGGGCTGGAACGATTTCGCCAGCCAGTCCGTCGAGACGATCTGACGCCCGTCCCATTGCCCGCGGTTGAGGATCAATTGCCCGATGCGCGCGAGATCGCGCGGCGTCATACGCAGTCCTGATGCGGGCGCGGGCTGCCCGTTAAAGCCCTTGGTCCATTCGGTCGGACCGATTCCGAGGGGATCGAGCAGATTCGTGCGTGCAAAATCCGGCAGCGACTGGCCGGTGCCTTTCACCAGGAGTTGTCCGATCAGTTCGGTGCCCGCCGCACCGTAGATCCAGCGCGCGCCGGGATCGGAGATGAAGGGACGGCTGAAGATGTAGCGCAGGCGATCGGGCGACTTCTCCATCTGAATTTCGCTGTTGTTCGGGTCCTGGTAGGGAATGTCCTCGTTCCAGTCGAACCCTAGCGTCATGGTGAGCGCGTGCGCGACGGTCAGGCGCTGGAGACGGGGATCGGTCGCGGCGTCGGCGTATTCGGGGAATTGCGCGATCAGCTTCTGCTCGGGCGCGGGCACCTTGCCGAGGTCGAGCGCGATCCCATAGAGCAGGCCGAGAATGCTTTTCGTGACCGAGCGCAGGTCGTGCAGCGTGTCGGGGCCGAATGTAACGCGGCCGAGAGGGGTGCCCCAGACTTCGTCCTCGCCGGCGAAATAGCGTTCGAGCACGAGCTTGCCCATGCGCGTGACGACGACACCATGCAGGCCCCAGGCGCGCTTGTCCGCAATCGCCTTGTCGAGCCGCTCATCGAGGTCGGACGCAAAGCCCGCATCGGACGGGGGGATCGGTCCCCACGCGAAGGGCGCTGAGGCAAGCGGGCTTGTCGTCATGAGAAGCGCTCCTGCACCCGCTAGGGCAGCGCGACGATCGATGACAACCATTCGGGCTCTCGCTCCCCGGGGGGCACGCTTTCGGTGCCATGACGGAGTTGTGCTCCTGCTTTGCCCGACGTGTCAAACGTCAGCGCGGTGGCATTCACGCAATTGCAGTTTGGTAAGCGGCTGAACTTCCTCACAGTTTCTACTGTGCATGGGGTTGTTTTCGCAGTTTTTACTTCGAGCTCCGTCTACTCCGCCGTCTTCTCCCTCAAGCGCTGCGCGTAGACGTTGATGACCAGCGCTGCCAAGAGGATCAGGCCGCGGATCAGGATCTTCAGGAAGCTGTCGATGTTGACGTGGTCGAGGCCGTTGTTGAGAACACCGAGAACGAAAAGCCCGACGATGGTGTTGCCGATGCCGCCGCGGCCGCCGAACAGGCTGGTGCCGCCGACCACGACGGCGGCGATGGAGTCGAGCAGGTAAGTGTCGAACTCGTTCTGCTGTGCGCTGCCGAAATGGGCTACGCCCAGCATGCCGCCGATGCCGGAGCAGACCGCCGAGATCACCATCACTGCACCCAGGATGAGCTTGACGTTGAGGCCGGCATATTCGGCCGCCTCGCGGTTGCCCCCGACCATGTAGACGTAGCGGCCGAAGCGTGTGTAGGTCAGCACCAGATGGCCGCCGAGCAGCATCAGCGCGGCGATGATGACGAGCCAGGGGATGCCGCCGATCGAGCCCGAGCCGAGCGTGGTGATCAGGCTGGGCACCTTGTAGGCGATCTGGCCGCGCACCAGCAGCGCGGAGATGCCGGCGGCGATCTGCATCATCGCCAGCGTCATGATGAAGGAGGGGATGCCGATCACGGTCAGCCCCAGCGCGTTGACGAGGCCGAGCAGGGCGCAGAGCAGGATCGACAGGATGATCGCGACCGCGCCGGGCAGCGGAATGTTGGCGATGTTGACGTAGGATTCCTGCAGCGTGAAGTAGGCGACCGCGATGCCGGTGACGTTGGCGATGCTGGCGATCGAGAGGTCGATCTCGGCGCAGAGGATCACGAAGGTGAGGCCGACCGCGATGATGCCCGTGACCGACACCTGCGTGAGGATGTTGCCGAGATTGTCGAGCGTCGCGAAGGAGGGGCTTGCGAAGGCGAAGAAGCCGGACAGGAAGATCAGGGTCAGGAACGGGGCGATGTTGCGCATCTGCGAGCGCAGGAAGGGCGCAACGCCTCGCGCCCGCTGCCCCGCCGCCAAAGCCGTTTCGCTGCTCATGTGCTTCTCCGTCACGCCGCTTCCAGCAGGCGGTCCTTGCTGACCGGCTCGTTCTTGAATTCCCGCACCAGTGCTCCGCGCTTGAGCACGAGGATGCGGTCGGCCAGCGACAGCACCGTTTCGGGCTCGGTCGACAGCACGATGATCGCAAGGCCCTTGGCGCGGAGGTCGCGGACGATGTTGATGACGTCGTTCTTGGCGCCGACATCCATGCCGCGGGTCGGCTCGCACAGCACCAGGAGCTTGGGCGGGTAGGTCAGCCATTTCGCCAGCGCGACTTTCTGCTGGTTGCCGCCGGAGAGCATGCCGAGATCGAGGCCGACCACCGGCGGCCGGATCTGCAACTGCTCGACCTGGCGCTGCGCGATGTCGCGCTCCTGCGCCGGCTTGAGCAGCAGCGCCGAGATGCGGTCGAGAATGCTGATTGAGATGTTCTTGTAGACCGGCTCCTGATGAAACAGCATGTCGCGCCGGCTCTCGGGCACCAGCGCCACGCCGGCGCGCCGCGCCGCCGCCGTGCTGCCAAAGGTCTTGGGCGTGCCTTCGACGAGAAGCGTGCCGCCATCAGGCCTCAGCTTGCCGAACAGGATGCGCGACAGCTCCTGCTGGCCGCAGCCCATGAAGCCGTAGATACCGAGCACCTCGCCGGCCCTGGCCTCGAAGGAGATGTCCTTCAGGCTGCGCGCGAGCGAAAGCTGATCGACCTTCAGGACCACCGAGCTGTCGCTCGGCTGCGGCAGCATCAGGTCGTCGGTGTAGCTGTGCTCGAGCGCTTCGCCGCCGCGGCCGATCATGGCCTCGATCAGCGCGCCCTTGGTGGTGGCCGAGGCTGCCGTCTCGGCAACTTTCCGCCCGTTGCGGAACACGGTCACCGTGTCGGACACAAGCAGGATGTCCTCGATGAAATGCGAGATGAAGACGATGCTGGTGCCTTCCTCGCGCAATCGGCGGAGCGTTGCGAACAGGCGCTCGACCTCCGGCGGGGACAGGGCGGAGGTCGGCTCGTCCAGGATGACGATGCGGGCGCCGGAGAACAGCACGCGGGCGATCTCGATCAGCTGTTGCAGCCCGATGGGCAGGTCGCCGAGCCGGCTCATCGGATCGACGTCGATGCCGAAGCGGGCAAGCTGCTCGCCGGCCTCGCGCGCCATGCGCCGCCATTGTACGAAGCCAAGGGCGTTGGTCGGCTGATTGCCCAAGAACACGTTCTCGGCGACCGTGAGATCAGGCGCGACGCTGAGCTCCTGATGCACCATGGCGATGCCAGCTGCATGCGCATCGCGCGCCGAGCGGAAATGCGTCTCCGCCCCGTCGATCAGGAAGCGGCCGGAGAATTCGGTGTGCACGCCGGCGATGATCTTCATCAGCGTGCTTTTTCCCGCGCCGTTCTCGCCGACCAGACCATGGATCTCGCCGGGATGAAGCGCGAAGTCGACACCACGAAGCGCTTCGACGCCGCCGAAGCTCTTCGTGATGCCCTGCAGTTCAAGGATGGGCGAACGCACCTCGGGCATGAAAGTTCAGATCAGGAAGTGATCCTGCATCCACTGCATCCCGGCGGCATTGGCCTTGGTCACCACCGGACCGTCGGTGACGACGTTCTTGGGAATGCCCTGGCCGCTCTTCTCGCCGCCGACCACGGCGGAGACGCCCGCAATGATGGCGCCGCCATGGATGCGGCAGGAGGGATTGCGGACGGTCGCGAACATGCGGCCTTCGCTCACCGCCTGGATCGCCGGCGGCATGGCATCGACGCCGCCGATCAGGATATTGGTGCGGCCTCGCGCCTTCATGATGTTGGCCGCCGCGAGCGCCATGTCGTCATTGTGGAAGAACGCCGCATCGATCTGCGGGTACTTGGTCAGATATGTTTCCCAGAGGCGCGCGGTCTTGGAGACGTCCCAGTCGGCGGGCTGGGTGTCGAGCACCTCGATGCCGGGGAATTGCTTCACCGTGTTGGTGAAGCCCTTGGCTCTTCCTTGCGCGCCTGTATGTCCGAGCGCGCCCTGCGTCATGATGATCTTGCCCTTGCCGCCCATCGCGTTGCACAGCGCCTGGGTCACCGAGGCGCCCATGAACTCGTTGTCGGGAGCGAGGAAGGAGTGGACGTTGATCTGGTCGAGCGGCGCAATCAGCGTGTCCATGTCGATCACGGGCGTGCCGGCATCGATCATCTTCTGCACGGGCTGGGTGAGGGTGCCGATGCCGAAGGCCTGGATCGCGACGAAGTCCCATTTCTGCGAGGCCATGTTGTCGATTGCCGCGCGCTGCTTCACGGCGTCGAGCTGGCCGTCGAACCAAGTGACTTCGACGTTGAACAGCTTGCCCCAGAATTCGGCGGCCTGCTTGCCTTGGGCGCACCAGGTGGCCTGAAGGCCCGCGTTGGAGAAGGCGGCCTTCAGCGGCTTCTCGCTTCGCCCCACTTCTGCGGCTAGCGCTGGATTTATGCCCATGCTGCCGAGAAGGGCAGCTCCGGCGCCGGCGGTCGCTGCCGCCTGAAGAAGATCGCGCCTCGTCGTCGAGAAATCTTTCGTCCCGGACATCGCTCGCTCCCATAAATTTTTCGTCGGCGCGTCATTGATTGCGCAACCGATGTCGAAAGTGTCTCACAAGAGTTGATGCCACTCAATCTGCAATCACACGCGCCGTCGCAGCAGGCCGCGTTGGTGCAGCGCAAAGCGTCAGGCGGTCGTGCCCGCGAATGCGTCGATGTCGACGAGCAATGTGTCCCAGGCTTGCGCGATCTCGATTGACCATTCATCGCCGAGCAGGTCGCGCAGCGTGTCCCTGATGACAGTGAAGAAGGCGGTGAATAGCTGGCGCGACGTGCCATAGGCGTCGTGCGAGGCAACCTCGCAGGCAATCAGCCGGAAATGCCCATGACGCATCCCGGCGAAATCGAGAATCGCCTCGATCGTCAGCGCGAGCATCGATCCCTTCACGAGGTCACCGCCCTCCGAGCGGAACATCGCCTGCGTTTCGGGATGCTCGTCGAACAGGCGCTGGTAGACGAGGGGCGTGAGATCCGCGCAGCGCGAGGCCGCGAGCTCAAAGCTGAGTTCGACCGGATTGGAGGACATATTCATCGGCGAAAGTGCCATGCGGACAAAAAAAGAGCGGGGCCCTGGCCCCGCTCAAAAATTGTGTCGACCCTATTATCCCCGATTCTAAGATTTGCTCTTGATTGACGGGGCGACGCTGCGTTTTGCGCGCCAGGGGCTCCTCCCGAGACTTGGACCACCAGACTTCGACCTCACGGCCAGCCTGAGCAAGCGGGATGCTAGATCAACTTTTCTCACTTGTCATCATTTTCGGCAACGAATGTTCAAAATTCGAGCAATAGACGAAATGATCGGGCTTTTGGCCCCGCAAGTATATGACAAATATAAGAAATCTGTGGATGTCGGGCCGTTTGATTTGCCTCAAACGCCCGCGCTCGGTGCCGTGCTGGGGTACCGCGGCCACAGTTTTCGCCAAATTTGTGCTGGGCCAAGAAGGCGGCGGAACTGACCTCGACTTGGGGGCGGCACGGTGTTTAGTTGGTGGACGAACAAGCGGTTCGGCGGATGCGCGCGCGGCTACAGAAATTCCTACCCCTGGTCCTGCTCGCCCTGGCGATGCAGGTGTTGGCGCCGATTGCCGCGTGCTGGGCGACCGGCCGGGCCGTTGCCGATCCGCTGTCTGCCGTTGTCATCTGCCACAGTGCGAGCGAGCAGGGCGGCCTCGACGATCGGACGGGGACCCCGGCCGCGCATGCGGGTGCGTGCGCCCTGTGCTGCCTGGCGCAGGCGGGCGCGTCGCTCGATTCGCCGACGCACGCGGGACTCTCGATTCCCTTCCGCCATGCCGCGCGCGTGGTGTGGCAGCCGGCGGATGCGTCGGCCATCAGCGCTCACAAGGGTTCGAGCGCCCAGGCGCGCGCGCCACCTCAATTCTCCTGACGTAGCGACAAACCGAACCGTTGGCGCGCGCCGTTGCCGCCGATGGCGTGCTCAATGAGGCCGGCCGAGGTGCCGGATGTCAGGAATTCAAGAGATGTTACGCATTCGTGCGATGGGGCGCGCCGGCTTGCCCGTGCTTTTCGGACTGGTGTCCCCGATCGGTTCAGACGCGCTCGCCCAGGCTGCCTCGGAAGCGATTCCCGCAGTGACGGTCGAGGCGCCCAAGACGTCCCGTCCCAAACCAATCACCCGGCCAACGCGGCTGCGCTCCGCTTCGGCGGCGCGCGCAGCGAGGCCGGTCGCGCCGGTCGCGATCGATGGCGCCCAGGGGCAGAACAACACGATGTCCGCCGGCGCAGTGCGGGCCGGTCTCAATCAGGCGCCGGCCGGCCAGACCGCGACGACCATCGATCGCAGCCAGTTCGACAACCGCCCGTCGTTTTCGGTCAGCGACGTCCTGCGGGACAGTCCGGGCATTTCGATCAAGCAGGGTAATGGCCCGCGCGATTTTGGCATCTCGATTCGCGGATCCAACGCCCGGAACGGTTTCGGCATCCGCAATCTCGTGATCTTCGACGACGGTTTCCCCGTTACGCAGCCGGACGGCCTGTCGCGCAGCGACCTGATCGACCCCCACGCCTATGGTGCGATCGACGTGATCCGCGGCCCCTCGTCGGCGCTCTACGGCAATTACGCGACCGGCGGCGCGCTCAATTTTCGCACACGGCCGGGCGGCACGATCGACGGCGTCGAATACGGCGTCGACGGCGGCAGCTACGGCTATCTCAACAATTACCTGGCGGCCGGCAAGAAGGTCGGGAATTTCGAGGGCTCGCTGTTCGCGAGCGACACACGAGGCGACGGCTATATCGGCAATAGCTGGTTTAATACGCAGACCGTCAACTTCCTCGGCACGCTCAAGGCGACGCCGGACGACCGTTTCACGGTCAAGATCATCAACAACGATCTCAGCGCGCGGCTGCCGCTTCGCTCCACGCTGAACCAATATTATCAAAATCCCTTCCAGCAGGGATGTGCGACCGGTGCCACGGCCGCGCCCGGATGCGGTACGGTCAGGCTGTTCAACAATGGCTTCAACGCGACCGCCGGAACCGATACGGAGACGGCCGCGCAGGCCGGGCTCGGCCGCAACGACCGCCGAACAATCGTCGGCGGCCGGTGGGAGCACGATCTCGACAACACCACGACCTGGCGCAACCAGTTCGTGTTCGACGATCGGAACATCAGCCAGCCAACTGGCTCCACCAGCTCGATCGGCGACTTCCCGTCGTACAACTACATGAGTGATCTCACCAAGCGCGGAGAGATTCTCGGCCTGGAATCCACTGCGTTCTTCGGCGCCTTCTACAATACCCTGACGGCGTCGAGCGACACACGAAACGTGATGCCGGGAGGCAACGCGACACTCGGTAGGTTGTCGAGCAATCTCTACAGCGAGACGACCAATTATGGTGTTCGTGCCAGGGAAGAGCTCAAGCTTACGTCGTCGCTAACGGCCGTTGCGGGTATCGGTTGGGAGACGACCTTGCTCAAGGGCACCAATACGGCCTATTCGTACGCTGGTCCAACCGGCATCACCACGACAACGCCGACGACCGCGGACAGGCAGTTTCAAAACACTGCACCAGAGTTGGCGCTGCTCTACAATCTCAATAACGAATGGCTGTTCCGGGCACGCGTTGCCACGGGGTATGGCACTCCGCAGGTCTCGAATCTCTTCGTCGCTCAGACGGGACTATCGGGCAACAATACGCAGCTCCAAGCCCAGAAGAATCTTGGCTACGATCTCGGTTTCGATTGGACGCCGAACAGCGCGCTCAAGCTCAGCGCGACTGGCTTTTACGAGTTCTTCCGGAACGAGATCGTCAACCAGGCGACATCGGTCGCGGGTGTAAACTATTCGTTCAACGCGCCGCGCTCGGAACATCGCGGCATCGAGCTTGCCGCCGATTGGAAGTTCTATCCGGGTTGGCGGTTCATGGCGGCGTACACCTATCTCGATGAGGTCTATACCGAATATGTCGAGAACATCACCAATGGCGCCGTCTTCAGCTTCAACCGTGCCGGCAACAAAATTCCCGGTATCTCGCCCAACGAGTTGACGGCTCGAATTGGCTATGACGAGTTCGCCGGGCCGCTGGCAGGCCTCGGCGGCTTCGTCGAGGTCCAGTGGAAGGACTCTTTCTACATGGACAATGCCAATCTGCTGAAGGCGCCGGGCTACGAATTGGTCAATGTGAATGTCCACTACAAGACCGACTTGGTGTCCGACACCTTCAGGTCACTCAATCTGTTTCTCGAAGTCAGGAACGTATTCGATCGCACCTATGTTGCGTCCGCAAACAACATCGCAAACACGGTGACGGCCGCCGGCCTGCAAATTCCAGGGAGCACGCTCGCAAGCACGGCGCCTGGATCGATCTATGCGGGCTCGCCACGCCTGTTCGTTGCAGGTATGAAGGTGGCCTTCAAATGATCCGGGCTCTCGAAGGGACTAGGGCCATGATCCGAACTGGCTTGCTCGCGATAGCTGCTCTCGCATGCCTGCAAAGCGCGGCGCTGGGGCAGATGCGTGCCCCGCATGTGTCCGAGGCGGCGTGTGAGGAGCCGACGCTACGCTGTGCGACCAAGGCGACGCCTGCCTTCGGTCCGGACGGCACGCTGTGGCTGGTCTGGATGGCGGGAGGGCAGGTCTCGGTTGCACGTTCGCAGGATGCGGGCCATACCTTCTCCACCCCAACGCAGGTCACGACGAAGCGGCTGAACCTCGATTGGGGACCGGATGCGCGGCCGAAGATCGTGGTCGATCGCAACGGCGGCATCGCGCTCGCGTTCTCGACCTTCAGGGACGAGGCCTTCAACGGTCAGGTGCTCACCACGCGCTCGGCCGACGGCGGCAGGAGCTTTGCCGAGCTGAAGCCCATCACCGCCAATAACGAGAGCCAGCGGTTTGAGGCGCTGGCGCTCGATCAGGATGGGACGGTGTTCGCGGCCTGGCTCGACAAGCGCAATCGCATTTTTGCGAAGGAAGCGGGACAGAAGTACGAGGGAGCCGGGCTGTTCTTCACTTCGTCCAGCGACGGCGGCACGACCTACGCAGAAGCGAAGCTGGCGCGTGAGGGCACCTGCGAATGCTGTCGGTTGGGGCTGGCATTCGCAGCGCCCGGGCGGCCGGTCGCGATCTTCAGGAATATCTTCGACGGCGGGGTGCGCGATCACGCCGTCATGACCTTCACCGACCTGTCGACACCGGGAGAAATCCGTCGGATCAGCAACGACGATTGGCAGATCAACGCCTGTCCGCATCACGGGCCGAGCCTTACCGTTGCCCCGAACGGAACCTATCACGTCGCCTGGTACACCAACGGGAAGGCGCGGAAAGGGCTATTCTACGCCCACTCGCGCGACGAGGGCCGCACGTTCTCTTCGCCGATGGCGCTGGGGCGGCCGGATCGTAATCCGACGCGCCCCTTCGTGCTCGCGGGCGCGGCGGGCACGGTGATGGTCTGGAAGGAGTTCGACGGTGAAAAGACCTCGGTCCAGATGACGGTCTCCCGCGACGATGGCGAGACGTGGTCGGCGCCGAAGGCGATATCGAGCACGACCGACACCTCCGATCACCCTTTGCTGGTCTCCAACGGCAAGCAGACCTACCTGTCGTGGATGACGAAGGCGGACGGCTATCGGCTCACGGCAATCGAGGACCAACCATGAGACGTCGATTTGCACGCATTCTGGGCCTTTGCATCCTGGTCGCATCGGCCTCTGCGCTCGCAGCGCCGCCGACTCTCAAGCCGTTCGAACGTGGCAGCTGGCAAGGCGTCCTAAAGGGGCATACGGGGCGCCCGACGCTCGTGCATTTCTGGGGCGTGACCTGTGGCCCGTGCAAGGTCGAGCTGCCGCTACTCGGGCGGTTTGCAAAGGAGCATCCGGAGATCGATGTCGTCACGATCAGCGCCGATCTCGTGCCGAACCTGCCGGCCGCCACGCAATCGATGCTCGACAAGGCCGGGCTCTCGTCCACCGAGAACTTCGTCTTCAACGATGGCTTCGTCGAGCGCTTGCGATTCGAGATCGATCCGGCTTGGCAGGGCGACATCCCCAGGACCATGCTCATCTCCCCGGAAGGCACCATCACGACGATCGAAGGCTCGGCCGAGATTGCCGATCTTGAAAAATGGTCGGCGCAACAGCATTCCAAACACTGAGTTCAAGTCTGCAAAGGGAATACCGACATGAAGAAAATCTCGAAGAACGTGCTGCTCGCCGCGTTCGCTCTTGCGATCTCCGCAGCACCGGCGGTCGCCGACGACGTCAAGGCCGGCGATCTCGTCATCTCGCAGGCGTGGAGCCGTGCGACGCCGGGCGGCGCCAAGGTCGCCGGCGGCTATCTGACCATCGAGAACAAGGGCACGGCGGCCGACAGACTGGTCAGCGTGTCCGCCGATATCGCGGGGAAGAGCGATATCCACGAGATGGCGATGGACAACGGCGTCATGAAGATGCGGCCGCTCGACAAGGGGCTCGCCATCGATCCCGGCAAGACCGTGAAGCTCGCGCCCGGCGGCAATCATCTGATGCTCCAGGAGCTCAAGGGCGCGTTCAAGCAGGGCGACAAGGTTCCGGTGACGCTGCAATTCGAGAAGGCCGGCAAAGTCGCGGTGTCCCTCGACGTCCAGGGCGTCGGCGCGCAGGCGCCTGGCGATGCCGGGCATTCAGGTCATATGGACATGAAGAAAATGCCGGATCACTCGGGAATGAAGATGAAATGAGACTGATCTGGACTCTCGGGAGACCGAACATGTCGAAGCAATCCTGCCTGATCCTAGTTGCCGCGATCGCCGCCTCGCCCGCGGCGGCGCACGTGTCGATCGAGACCAAGCAAGCCACGGTCGGCACGTCTTACAAGGCCGTCTTCACCGTGCCGCATGGCTGCGCGGGCTCGCCGACGGTGAAGGTCCGGGTGCAAATTCCGGAAGGGGTGATCGCGGTGAAGCCGATGCCGAAGGCGGGCTGGAATGTCGATGTCGTCGAGGGCAAATATGCTGGGGAATACGACTATCACGGCAACAAGCTCTCCTCCGGCGTCAAGGAGGTCGCGTGGTCCGGCGGCAAGCTGCCGGACAAGAACTATGACGAGTTCGTCCTCAGCACGTTCCTTACCGACAGCCTCAAGCCGAACACGGTGCTGTACTTCCCCGTCGTTCAGGAATGCGAGGCCGGCGTCAGCCGCTGGATCGAAATTCCGGTGGCGGGGGCAGGGCATTCACATGAGGGCAAGTCCGAGGGTAAGTCGCCGGCGCCGGGCGTGAAACTTTTGCCAAAACCCTGATGCGCCTGCTCGCCGCGCTTGCGACGCTGCTCCTCGTTGCCGGCTTCGCAAGCGGTGCGTCGGCGCATGCGGCGCTGGTCTCGGTCGAGCCGGCGAGCGGCAGCATGCTCAAGGCCGCGCCCAAGGCGGTGGAACTGCGCTTCAACGAGGCGGTGACGCCGGGCGCGATCCGGCTGATCGATGGTGCGGGCAGGGCGCGGGACGATGCGCGCGTCAGCGCATCGGGCGAGACGATTTCGGTCGTGATGCCGGTGGATCTGCCTGAGGGCACCGCGGTCGTCAGCTATCGCGTGATCTCGCAGGACGGCCATCCCGTCACCGGATCGGTGATCTTCTCGATCGGCATGCCGACGACGACGAAGCCTCCCGCCGCGGTGGACGGTGGGTTGAACGCGTTGATCTGGCTGACGCGCGTCGGCCTTTACGTCGGGCTGTTCATTGGCGTCGGCGGCGTGTTCTTCGCGCGCTGGGTTGCGTGGTCGATGACCGGCATGGCGGTCCCGCGCATGGCGCTCGCCCTCGGCCTCCCGAGCGCGGTGGCGTCCCTTGGCGCGTTGGGCCTCGATCTCCTTGGGCTGCCGCCATCTGCTCTCGCCACGGCTGGTCCCTGGAAGGTCGCATTTGCGACCAGTGCAGGCCCCGCCTTGCTGGTTGCCCTCGCGGCGATGCTGTTCGCATTGATGGCGCTGCGGAGCGCATGGTACGCGCGCGCCCTTGCGATGATCGCATTCATCGGCGTCGGTTTGTCGCTCGCCATGACCGGGCACGCCGCAACGGCACCGCCCGAGGCGTTGACGCGGCCGGCGATCTTTCTCCATGGCCTCGGCGTTGCCTTCTGGATCGGCGCGCTGGCGCCGCTCGTCGCGCTGGTGTCGCGGCCGACGATTGCGACGTGCCCGATCGTGAACCGCTTTTCCCGCATTGCTGCGCTCGCGGTCGGCGTGCTGGCCTTGACCGGCCTCACACTCGCGATCGTGCAGCTCGAAAAGCCGGGAGCGCTGGTCGAGACTCGCTACGGGCTGATCCTCTCGGTCAAGCTCATCCTGGTCACGGGATTGCTGGCGCTGGCCGCGCTCAATCGGTTCCGGCTGACTCCGGCTCTGGCCCGGAACCAGACAGGGACGCCCGCGCTCAAGCGCTCGATCCTGCTGGAAAGTACGATTGCTCTCGTCATCCTGGCCGTGGTCGCCGGCTGGCGCTTCACACCGCCGCCGCGGACGATCGTGCCGGAGACGCCGTTGGCGATCCACATCCACAGCGACAAGGCGATGTTCCAGGTCCTGGTCTCGCCGGGCAAGGCGGGGACCAATGATGTCGTGCTCCAGCTCATGACCGGCGAAGGGACGCCGCTGGCGGCCAAGGAGGTGACGTTGACCCTGAGCCTGCCCGAGCGCGGCATCGAGCCGATGGAGCGAAGCGCCTCGCTCGGGCCCGACGGCTACTGGCACGTGCGCAAAGTCGAGCTGCCCTTTGTAGGCCGCTGGCACGTACGGATCGACGCGCTGGTGACCGACTTCGAGCAGATCACGCTCGAAGATGAACTCGATGTCACGGAACGATAAGATGCAGCTCCGGCCGAACCTGAAGTCCGACGGAAAAATGACAGGAATTCCGCTGCGTTAGCGGCTTTTCCTCATTCCCGGTCTTGTGTTTTCGCTCTCAATCCGGTTTCACTGCAACCCATCACTGATTCCCAGAGTATTACCATGCGGTTGTCGCGGTTCTTTCTGCCCATCCTGAAGGAAAATCCGAAAGAGGCGGAGATCGTCTCGCATCGGCTGATGCTGCGCGCCGGCATGATCCGGCAGGAGGCGGCCGGCATTTACGCCTGGCTGCCGCTCGGCTTCCGCGTGCTGAAGAAGATCGAGCAGATCGTGCGCGAGGAGCAGGACCGCTCGGGCGCGCTGGAACTGTTGATGCCGACGCTCCAGCTTGCCGACCTCTGGCGCGAGAGCGGCCGCTACGACGCCTACGGCCCGGAGATGCTGCGCATCGCCGACCGCCACAAGCGCGAGCTGCTGTACGGGCCGACCAACGAGGAAATGATCACCGAGATCTTCCGCGCCTATGTGAAGTCCTACAAGAACCTGCCGCTGAATCTCTATCATATCCAATGGAAATTCCGCGACGAGCAGCGTCCGCGTTTCGGCGTGATGCGCGGCCGCGAGTTCCTGATGAAGGACGCCTATTCGTTCGACCTCAACGAGGCCGCGGCGCGCGTCGCCTACAACAAGATGTTCGTGGCTTACCTGCGCACCTTTGCGCGGATGGGGCTGAAGGCGATTCCGATGCGCGCCGAGACCGGCCCGATCGGCGGCGATCTCAGCCACGAGTTCATCGTGCTGGCCGAGACCGGCGAATCCGGTGTGTTCATCAATCGCGACGTGCTGGACCTGCCGGTGCCGGGCGAGGACGTCGACTACGAGAGCGACCTGACGCCGATCATCAAGCAATGGACCTCGGTCTACGCCGCCACGGAGGACGTCCACGACGCTGCGCGGTTCGAGCAGGAAGTGCCCGCCGACAAGCGGGTGAATACCCGCGGCATCGAGGTCGGGCAGATCTTCTATTTCGGCACCAAATATTCCGACGCGATGAAGGCCCTGGTGGCGGGCCCCGACGGCGTCGATGTGCCGATCCATGGCGGGTCCTACGGCGTCGGCGTCTCGCGCCTGCTGGGCGCTATCATCGAAGCCTGCCATGACGATGCCGGCATCAAATGGCCGGAGGCCGTCGCGCCGTTCCGCGTGTCGATTCTCAACCTCAAGCAGGGCGATGCGGCGGTCGATGCGGCCTGCGAGAAGCTTTATGCCGAGCTCGCGGCCAAGGGCGTCGACGTGCTGTATGACGACACCGACCAGCGCGCCGGCGCCAAATTCGCCGCAGCCGACCTGATCGGTATCCCCTGGCAGATCATGATCGGCCCGAAGGGGCTCGCCGACGGCAAGGTCGAGATCAAGCGGCGCAGTGACGGCTCCCGCGAGACCATGTCGCCTGCGGACGCGGTCGCAAGACTTGTGGGCTGATAAGCCTGGTCGGCTGAATATTGTTCATCGCCCGATATCGCGGCCGCCAATCCGGCCACATTTGACCCCGAATCATGGGATTATCGAGCGATGGATGAGACCATGACCGAAACCGTGCAAACCGCGCCTTTTGCGCCATTCGAGTGGATGCTGTCGGCGCGCTATTTGCGGGCGCGCCGCAAGGAGGGATTCATCTCGGTCATCGCCGGGTTCTCCTTCCTCGGCATCATGCTGGGCGTGGCGACGCTGATCATCGTCATGGCCGTGATGAACGGCTTCCGCAAAGAGCTGCTCGACAAGATATTGGGCCTCAACGGCCACATCCTGGTGCAGCCGCTGGAATCGCCGCTGACCGACTGGAAGGACGTTGCCGACCGCCTCAGCCAGGTCAAAGGCATCCGGCTTGCTGCGCCCGTGGTGGACGGGCAGGCGCTGGCGTCCTCGCCGTGGAACGCCTCGGGCGTGCTGGTGCGCGGCATCCGCTCCGACGACCTCAACAACCTCACCTCGATCGCCAAGAACATCAAGCAAGGCTCGCTCGAGGGTTTTGACGACGGGCAGGGCGTCGCGATCGGCCGGCGCCTCGCCGACCAGCTGTCGCTGCATGCCGGCGACAGCATCACGCTGGTGGCCCCGAAGGGCGCGGTGACGCCCATGGGCACGACACCGCGCATCAAGCCGTACAAGATCGCCGCCGTGTTCGAGATCGGCATGTCCGAATACGATCTCGGCTTCGTGTTCATGCCGCTTGCGGAAGCGCAGGCCTATTTCAATCGCAGCAACGACGTCACCTCGATCGAGGTGTTCACCACCAATCCCGACCAGATCGTTGCCTTCCGTCAGGCCGTGACGGAGGCTGCGGGCAGGCCGGTGTTCCTGGTGGATTGGCGGCAGCGCAACTCGACCTTCTTCAATGCGCTCCAGGTCGAGCGCAACGTGATGTTCCTGATCCTGACCATGATCGTGCTGGTCGCAGCGCTGAACATCGTCTCCGGCCTGATCATGCTGGTGAAGGACAAGGGCAGCGACATCGCGATCCTGCGCACGATGGGGGCCTCACAGGGCTCGATCATGCGCATCTTCCTGATCACGGGCGCCTCGATCGGCGTGGTCGGCACGCTGGTCGGCTTCGTCGTCGGCCTCGTGATCTGCCTCAACATCGAATCCATCCGGCAATTCCTGTCCTGGCTGACCAGCACCGAGCTGTTCTCGCCGGAACTCTATTTCCTGTCGAAACTGCCCGCCGAGATCGACGTCGGCGAGACCACGGCCGTCGTCATCATGGCGCTGACGCTGTCGTTCCTGGCGACGCTGTACCCGTCGTGGCGCGCCGCGCGCCTCGATCCGGTCGAAGCGCTGCGGTACGAGTGAGGGGTTGATGGAGCAGCAGCAGGGGGCAGAAGACGTACCGGTCATTTATCTCCACGAGATAAAGCGGCAGTACTTGCAGGGCGAGGTGCCGCTGACGATCCTGGACGGCGCCAAGCTCGCGCTGTGGGCCGGACAGTCGGTGGCACTGGTGGCGCCGTCAGGCTCGGGCAAGTCGACGCTGCTGCACATCGCAGGGTTGCTCGAGGCGCCCGATTCCGGCGAGGTCTATGTCAACGGCGCGCCGACCTCGCAGCTGCCCGACATCGAGCGCACCCAGCTGCGCCGTACCGATATCGGCTTCGTCTACCAGTCGCACCGGCTGCTGCCGGAGTTCTCGGCGCTGGAGAACGTCATGATGCCGCAGATGATCCGCGGCCTGAAGAAGTCCGAGAGCGTCAAGCGCGCCAAGGAGATTTTGGGCTATCTCGGCCTCGGCGACCGCATCACCCATCGCCCGGCCGAGCTGTCCGGCGGCGAGCAGCAGCGCGTCGCGATCGCGCGCGCGGTTGCCAACGCGCCGCGGGTGCTGTTCGCGGACGAGCCGACCGGCAACCTCGATCCGCACACGGCGGATCATGTGTTCCAGGCCCTGATGCAGCTGGTCAAGGCGACCAAGGTTTCGATGCTGATCGCGACCCACAACATGGAGCTTGCCGGCCGCATGGACCGGCGCGTGTCGCTGTCGAACGGCCAGGTCGTCGAGCTCGAATAACCAATTTTGCGGAAACAACCCCATGCACAGTAGCCAAGTGCTTGGTCGGACTGACGAAAAAATCGGCGACAGCGCTCGGCCGCCGCCTCAGAACCTTAAGGCCTGATCACCGTCAATCTGAACGGTCCGCCATGGGCCGCGGCATGCGTCACCGCCTCGTTGGCGTGGTCGAGGTCGAAGGCCGTCGTCTCATATTCCTCCAGCCTGAGCAGGCCCGCGCGCACCAGCGCGATCAAGCGGCTCGCGGCATCCGGCGGGTACATCCAGACGCCGTGGATGCTGATGCAGTTGCGCATGATCCAGGGGTAGGAGAGCTCGAGGCCCGCGCCGCCGGCCATGCCGACGCCGCCCATCAGCACCACGCGTCCATAGGGACGCACCGTCATGATCGCCGCGCGCACGACGTTGGTACTCACGGAGGGCGGCATGATGTCGAGCACGCAATCGATCGGGCCTGATGCAGCGCGCTTCATCGCCTCGCGGTCGTCGTGCTCAACGCCGGTGAGCTTGACCGGCCTCACGCGGCTGCCAAAGCGCCGGACGAGATCGGCGAGGATTTTCTCGTTGCGGCCCGGCGTGACCACGCAGGCCGCGCCCATTGCGAGGGCCACCGAGACGGCCGCGCTGCCGAAATTGCCGGTGGCCCCGCTCACCAGCACGGTCTCGCCGGGTTGCAGGTTTGCAGCGAGGAAGCCGCCGTAAGGCACCAGCAGCGTGCCCAGCGCGCACCATTGCGTCGCTTCCTCCGGCGTGATCGTGCCGAGGCGTTTGACGTTCTCGGTCGGCAGTCGCATCTGCTCGGCAAACGAGCCGTGGCGAAAATGCTGTTGCAGGCGCATGCCGCCGGGGCCGGCGGCCGTGAGCCCCTGGAGGGCGATATCGGGCGCGACGACATCATCGCGCGAACGCACCGTCGGATCGCAGAACACCCAGTCACCGATGCTGAGCCTGGTGGCGTCCGGGCCGATCGCGCGCACTCGGCCGATGCCGCCGGGGCCGGGGATAACAGGCAGGTCGAGCGCGTAATTGCGTGTCCCGTCAAAGACCTCGTTCATGTAGGAGAGCACGCGCGTGGCGACGACGTCGACGATGACCTCGCCGGTGCCGAGCGTCGGCTCCTGAACGTCCTCGATGGCCAGCGGTGATCCCAGGGATGTGAGTACGGCAGCTTTCATGATGTTCACCTCAAGGTCGGGTGAAGCCGATATGCTCGGCCTTGGAGGGGCCGGGAAGGCCTGGTATTATCCTAGTATTCTCAGGGCCCTCCATGCGGGAGCGACACCATGGCCGATCCACGCCGCGTCGAATTCGGCGACTTCCTGCGGTCCCGCCGCGAAAAGCTGGCACCAAAGACGGTCGGATTGCCTGCGGGTAGCCGGCGCCGCACCGCGGGGCTGCGCCGCGAGGAGGTCGCACAGCTCGCCGGCATCGGTGTCGACTGGTACATCCGTCTCGAGCAGGGCCGAACCGTCAGCCCCTCCGTCACCACCGTCGATGCGCTGGCGCGCGCGCTGCGGCTCAGCAAGACCGAGCATGCGCATCTGAAGGCACTGGCGCGCGATGGCGCAAGGGGCGCGTTCACGCGCGAGATCGTGCCGCCGGCGATCCTGCGTCTGGTCGAGAGCCTACCGCATCCGGCCTACATCACCGGGCGGCGCTGGGACGTGCTGGCCTGGAACGCGGCGGCCGAGGAGGTCTTCGCGTTTGGCCGGCTGCCGGAGGAGGACCGCAACACGCTGCTCTTGATGATGACCAACAAGCGCACGCGAAAATCCTACGGGGCGGGCTGGGCTGACGTCGCCAAGCGCATGGTCGCGATGTTTCGCGCCACCCATGACGTCTGGGCCGGCGATCCCGCCTTTGCGGAGCTGCTGACGCGCTTGCGCGAAGGCAGTCCCGAATTCGTCAAATGGTGGGGCGCGCACGAAGTGCACGGCACATTGTCGGGCCGCAAGACCATGACCCATCCCACCAAGGGCGTCCTGCATTTCGAGCACACCAGCTTTCAGGCCAACGACGATCCCGCGCTGAAGCTGGTGATCTATACGCCGGTCGGGGGCTAACCGAGCGGCAGGCTTTCACTTCTGAAGACTGATTGTCGAGTTTGCCCGCCTTGCGCTTACGGGGCGGGCGCGGCCGCAGGCGTTGCGCTGACGTTCGGCAGGGCACCACCTGCTGTCCAGGGACTGTCCGTCCAGGGCGTCGGCTGCAGGGAATTCGCCGGCCAGGATTTTGCCGGGCCTGTCGCGGCTGAGGTGCACGACGTCCCGAGCTGGGTCCACACCGACGTCAAACCGGTCGTGTCGATGGTGAAGCTGGTGACGTCGGCCTTTCCCTCGGGTTCAGGCGTGGTTTCCCGGACCTTCAGGGAATGCGAGGCCAGCACCGCCTTGACCATGTCGGGATCGACGGCGCCGTTCCAGACCTCGTACTTTCCGAACCGCACCGGTGGCCCGCCGGCTTCCTTGCTCATGTCGGCGCTGGCCGCGATCAGGATCGTTTTCTTGCCGGCGGCCGATGCGTCGATCTCACCTGCGAACATCAGCGGCACGCGCTTCTTGTTTTCGCAGTACAGGCGCCATTCCATGGTCCGGAACGACGCGTCGCTCTCCTTCTTCACCGCGGCGATCTTGCTGATGAACGGCCGTGTGCCCTTTTCCAGCCGCCACATCGTCTCGGCCAGCGGCCGCGTGTCGATACCGAAGCGGTAGAGCTCGGGCCGCGTCAGCACGTGCAGGTTTTCGAATTTCACGGTGCGGATCAGCGCATCGAGCTCGGGGCTGATTCCCATCGCCACAATGAACGCGGCGCGGTCGCGATCGGCGCCGGCGATCCGGCGCCGCCGCGCTTCGGCGACCACCTCCGGAGGCGGATTGCCGCTAAATCTGAGGATCAGCCTGGAGTTATGCACCGCCAGCGCGGCATCGGGGGCAACCTCGCGAGAGGTCGCGCCGAGAAACAGGTAGCCGCAGGCCGAGTTGCACATCGCATGATAGGTGGTGAGCTCGGCCTCGACCTCGCCGGTGGTGTTCTTGATCTTCAGGCACGCGGCGTCCACCTGCGTGCCGGCGGCGCACGCCGTCGCGATCGTCCGGCCAACCCGGGCGATTGCCCTGCGGCTGCGCAGCAGCCGCGCGATCACATAGGACTGCTCCACGTTCCCGCCGGGCGAATGGAGGTAGATCGGGCGCTGCAGATCCTTGACGCCGGCGAGGAAGCGGCGAATGCGGGGCGCAGCGTCCTGATCGATCTGGCCCTCGATGGCGATCCAGCGGTCGCAGCCCGGCCCGCACGCGTCGGGCGCGCCTTTGGCGAGATAGATCGTCAGCTGGGAGGCAAAGCCGGGTTTTTCGGCCGGCGTCCCTTCGGCACGCAATGCGCCGGAAAACAACAGCAGGGCCAGGAGAAGCAGGGCTCGGACGAGCATGAACTGTGAGACCACGAAGTGCATCCTGATGCTGACGCTATACGACCAAGGATGCGTCCACAACTTGCGGTGGCGCGGGGAGCCGCGTTTATTTTTCGCCGACACGTGCAGATGGCTGCGCGCCGGACACGCGACCATGACGCGGGCATAGGGTGTTCACCGATCCAGGTGCTGGCGCTGTTGAGGCGAGGCCGGTGCGGTCGAGGTCATGGCCGCGTGGCGCAACTGAGCACTGACGTTCGTGATTTGCGCGAGCCAGCGCATGGCACAGGCCGGGGGGAACCTTAATGCCTTCATGAAGTTGTCAGGACGCGCGGGGGCCAATCTCCCGCTGGCATCGCCGTCGGCTCGAAGCGGATGCCGCAAGGTGCCTTCAACGCTATTCGGTGACGAGCAAAGTGTCGGGGGGAGTCAGATGACAACGGCGGCCGGGGAGGACTCGACCGATCGCAATGCCGTCCTGGCTGCACTTGGCGATTACATCCGAGAGATCGCCAACCCTGACGATCTCGCTTATGCCGCGGCAGAGCTGCTCGGCCGCAGCCTGAAGGTCAGCCGGGCGGGCTACGGCACGGTCGACACATCGGCCGAGACCATCACCATCGCCCGCGACTGGAACGCGCCGGGCATCTTGAGCCTGGCGGGGGTGCTGCACTTCCGCGACTATGGCAACTACATCGAAGACCTGAAGCGAGGCGAGACGGTCATCTGTGCCGACGCGGAGAAAGATCCTCGCGTTGGCGACCGCGCCCGTGCGCTCGAAGCGATATCCGCTCGCGCACTTGTCAACATGCCGGTCTCCGAGGCCGACGGCGTCGTCGCGCTGCTCTACCTCAACAACGCAACCCCGCGGGTCTGGAGCTCCGAGGAGCTCGAGCTCATCCGCGATGTCGCCGAGCGCACGCGAACCGCCGTCGAACGTCGACGTGCCGAGGCGGCGGTGCGGGAGAACGAGATCCGTCTGCTCTTCCTGGACGCTCTCAACAAGGAGACGGCCAGGACTCGCGATGCCGACGGCGTGATGGCGGTGACGACGAGAATGGTCGGAGAGCACCTCGGGGTCTCAAACTGCGCCTATGCCGACATGGATCCCGACCAAGACGGCTTCACCATCCGCGGGGATTGGGCGGCCCCTGGCGCGATGCATATCCTCGGCCATTACAGCCTGGCCGACTTCGGCAAGAAGGCGGTGCGGGAGCTCAGCGCCGGCAGGCCGCTCGTCCTCAACGACAGTCTGAAGGAAATCGCGCCGGAGGAAGCGGCCACCTTTCAGAGCATCGGGATAGGCTCGACGATTTGCATGCCCTTGGTCAAGGAAGGGCAGCTTACGGCCCTGATGGCCATTCATCGCCGCGGCCCGCATCAGTGGACGGCGCGCGAGCTTGCGTTGCTCACCGAGGTCACCGAGAGATCATGGGCTCACATCGAGCGCGTTCGCTCCGAACAGGCGGCGCGAGAAGCTGCCGAACGCCTGAGCCTTGCGACCAGGGCGGCAGGTATTGGCACCTGGGACTATGATCCGGTGAACGACGTTCTTGGATGGGACAACCGCTGCAAGGAGGTGTTCGGTTTATCGTCGGGCGCCGAAGTGAGCTATGAAGGGGCCTTCCTGAAGGGCATCCATCCAGACGACAGGCAGCGAGCCCATGAGGCCGTATCCGCAGCCCTGACGCCCGATTGCCCGAAAAGCTACAACATTGAATTCCGAACCATCGGCATCGAGGATGGCGTCGAACGCTGGATCGCGGCGACGGGGCAGGCCATCTTTTCCAACAGGCGGGCCGTCCGGTTCATCGGGACAGTTCTGGATATTTCCGCGCAAAAGAAGACCGAGCGCCAACTTCGAATACTGAATGATACGGGGGCGTCGGTCGCCCGCGAACGCGACCTCGAGAAGATCGTGCAGATCGTGACAGATGCCGGCGTCGAGCTGACGGGCGCCCAGTTCGGAGCCTTCTTCTACAACGTCCTGGCGGCGGACGGCGGCAGCTACATGCTGTATTCGCTGTCCGGAGCGCCGCGATCGGCCTTCGAGAATTTCCCCATGCCACGCAACACCGCGGTGTTCGAGCCGACGTTCAAAGGCGCGGGCGTGGTGAGGTCCGACGACATCCTGCTGGACCCGCGCTATGGCGGGAACGCGCCGCGTAAAGGCATGCCCGAGGGACATCTTCCAGTCCGATCCTACCTCGCGGTCCCCGTCGTCTCGCGAGCGGGCGACGTCCTCGGCGGACTCTTCTTCGGCCATGCAGAGACGGGTAAATTCCACGCAGAGCACGAAGCCGCCTTGCTCGGGATTGCCGGCCACGCCGCCACGGCTATCGACAACGCTCGGCTCTTGACCCGGCTCGAGGCGCTCAATGCCGAACTGGAGCAACGTGTCGCCGACGAGATCGCCGAACGCATGAAGGCCGAGGAGCAATTGCGCCAATCCCAGAAGATGGAGGCCGTGGGGCAGCTGACGGGCGGGATCGCCCACGACTTCAACAATATGCTGGCCGTGATTCTCGGCAGCTTGAATCTCGCCAAGCGACGGCTCGGCAAGGGAGAGGTCAATATTGACCGCTTCATCGAGGGGGCAATCGATGGCGCAAATCGCGCCGCCACTCTGACGCAAAGGCTGCTCGCGTTCTCGCGCCAACAGCCTCTTGCGCCGGAAGTCGTGGACATCAACGAGATGATCGGGGGGATGAGCGAGCTGCTCGAGCGGTCGCTCGGAGAGCTTGTCCGCCTCGAGGCGGTCCTGGCTGCCGGTCTTTGGCGCGTCAAGGCAGATCCGGCCCAGCTGGAAAGCGCCGTGATCAACCTTGCGGTCAATGCGCGCGATGCCATGCCGAAGGGCGGGCGGCTGACGATAGAAACCAGCAACGCCTCGATCGATCGGAAATTTGCCCGCGAATATGCCCTGTCGCCCGGACAATATGTTCTCATCGCCGTGACGGATAACGGCACCGGAATTCCGCCCGACGTGCTGGGAAAGGTGTTCGACCCGTTTTTCACGACCAAGGTCGTGGGTAAGGGCACCGGCCTCGGCCTCAGTCAGGTCTACGGCTTCGTGCGGCAGTCGGGCGGCCACGTCAAAGTCTACTCGGAAGTCGACGTTGGCACGTCGGTGAAGATCTATCTTCCGTGCTTCGCAGGCGAGGAGGGAGTCTCGACCCCATCGCAAGGCGTGACACATCCCGGCGCAAGCCTTCAGAGCGAGACCATCCTCGTCGTCGAGGACGATGAGCGGGTCCGCAGCATCTCATCCGAAAGCCTGCGGGAGCTGGGCTATACGGTCATCGAGGCCGCGAGCGCCAAGGAGGCGATCAGGACGATCGAAAACGGCCTCGTCCCGGATCTGCTGTTTACCGACGTCGTCATGCCCGATATGACCGGCGCTGAACTTGCGGGCGAGCTGTCGAAACGATACCCGGCTTTGAAGGTGCTGTTCACCACCGGCTACACGCGCAACGCGATCGTTCACAACGGCATGCTCGATGCCGGCAAGCATCTGCTTTCCAAGCCCTTTGCGATCGAAGACTTGGCCGTCAAGGTTCGCAATCTGCTCGACGAGGGCTGAAGACCGGATCGGGCGAAGAGATCTCTCCGGTTTGCAAGCCGACCTCACAGGCGCTATGTCCGGGCCTCCCGGACAAGAGCCCCGACATGACAATCTCCGATGACAACGACCTGACACGCCTGAAGGAGATCGGGCGCATCGTCGCCAATGCGCTGGAGGCAATGGGGAAGGCGCTCGAGCCGGGCATGACCACCTCCGAGCTCGACCAGATCGGGCGAAAGTTTCTGGAGGCCGCCGGCGCGCGTTCGGCCCCGGAGCTGGCCTATGATTTTCCGGGGGCGACCTGCATCAGCGTGAACGAGGAGATCGCTCACGGCATTCCGGGCGAACGGCGGATCGCGCGCGGCGACCTCGTGAACATCGATGTGTCAGCCGAGAAGAACGGCTTCTTTGCCGATACGGGTGCTTCCTTCGCCGTTCCCCCCGTAAACCGCGCGATCGAACGTCTTTGCCGGGACGGCCGGCGGGCGATGTGGACCGGCCTGCAGCAGGTTGGCGCCGGCAAACCGATTGCCGGGATCGGCCAGGCGATCGGGACCTTTGCGCGGAAGAAAGGCTACAGCCTGGTCAGGAATCTTGCCAGTCACGGCGTCGGCCTGTCGCTGCATGAGGAGCCGACGGAGATCGCAACATGGCCCGATCGCTCCGAACGCCGCATCATGAACGATGGGCTGGTGTTCACCGTCGAGCCGTTCCTCTCCATGGGTGCCGAATGGGCGGAGAATGGCGACGATCCATGGACGCTCTACAGCAGCCCCGAGGCGCCGACCGTTCAGTACGAGCACACCGTGATCGCCACCCGCAACGGGCCTTTGATCGTGACGCTGGCGGGTTAAGCTGCCGACGCCGGAGTCGGATCACGTCAGGCGGTCGATGATCTGAAGGAGCCGGTCGCAGGACGCCTCGATCCTTTTGAGTGGAGACGTCGCGACGCCTAGCAACAGTCCCGGGCGCGCCGAAGCCTTCGAGGCATACCAGAGCGAGAGCGGCGTGGGCGCAAGTCCGAACGATGCAGCTTGCCTGGCGATGGCAAGATCAGGCGCTCCGTCCGGCAAGCGCAGGACCGCGGCCAGTCCTGCAATCGCAACGTTCGTGGTGCGCGTTCGAAGCTGCTTCAGCAATGCATCGCCTTGCGCGGTGTAGGCGCGCTTGGTGCGCCGCAGATGCCGCAGATAATGGCCCTCGCGGATGAAGTCTGCCGTGGCGAGCTGCACCGCGGGTCCGGGTGCCGGCGCGAGGCACGCTGCGGTCTCGGCGAATCGCGACGCCAGAGCGGCCGGTGCAACGACAAAGCCGAGCCGTAGGGCAGGGGTTACGGTCTTGCTGAAGGAGCCAATGTGAATGACGCGGCCGGCGCGATCGAGCGAGGCGAGCGCCGGCGTGGCCCGGCCCTTGAGCTGAAGTTCGCTGAGATAGTCATCCTCGATCACCCAGGCGTTGTTTTGGTTCGCCCAGTCGAGCAGGCGCGATCGACGTGCCAGTGACAGCGTGGATCCGAGCGGCGCCTGCTGCCCCGGTGTCACGACAACCAGCGCGGCGTCGGGCGCCTGTTGCAGGCCGTCATCGACATCGATCCCATCTGCGTCAACCGTGATTGGCACAATCGACAGTCCGGCAAGTTCGAGGCCGTGCCGGGTGAAGGGAAAGCCGGGATCCTCCATCCAGACTTTCTTCCTTTGCCCGAGGTCGAGGACGCGGAGCGCCAGGCCGAGGCCGCCGCTGAAGCCGCTGGTGATGATGATCTGGGACGGTGCGCATTCGATCCCGCGCGCCAGCGCAAGGTAGGCCGCGATCTCGCGTCGCAAGTCCAGTTCGCCGCGCGGGTCGGGGTAGATCGCAGGTGCGCTCATCTCGACGCGAACCGCCCGTGCGCGCATTCGCGCGAGCAGCGTCGCAGGAAAGGTCTCCTGCGAAGGAACGCCCATCTGGAAGATCGCCGGCCCCGCCGTGAGCTCCTGGTACATCTCCATGAACGAGCCGGGGTCCGGCGCCTTGTCCCGCCGCACGGGAATGGACGGTCGGTCGGCGACATGGGTGCCTGTCGCGCGGGCCGCGATGATCAGTTGGGCCGATGAGAGCTTTTCATAGGCTGAGCGCACGGTGCCGCGCGCGACGCCAAGCTGGGCCGCCAAATCCTGCCATGAGGGCAGGCGCGCGCCCGGGGCGAGCACGCCGCGCTCGATGGCGGCCCTGATCCCCCTGTGGATTTGCTCCGCCAGCGGCGTCTTCGCCGACCGGTCGAGCTTCAGCCGCAGCGATCTGGTCATGATCCTTGGTACACGATTTTCCCGCGTTCTTGGTCCTTTTTTATAGACCACGGCAGGGGCATCTGAGGGAGGAAAGAGGGGCTCCCTCGATCATCAAGGAGAAAGCGGATGAGTGAACGCCTCAACTACAACCACATTGCACCGGCAGGCGCGAAGGCACTGGGCGGCGTCTATGGCTACGTCATGCAGAGTGGGCTTCCCGCGACGCTGGTGACCCTCGCTTACCTGCGCGTCTCACAGATCAACAACTGCGCCTACTGCCTCGACATGCACACGCGGGATCTGCTGAAGAGCGGTGTGAAGGTCGAAAAGCTCGCGCTGCTGCAGGCTTGGGCCGAGGCCGGCGATCTCTTCGATGACCGCGAGCGCGCGGCCCTCGCCTGGGCCGAGACTGTCACCCGCGTCGCCGAGACCAACGTGCCCGATGAAGCCTATCAAGCCGCCCGCAAGGTCTTCGGCGAGCGCGAGCTTGTCGATCTCACGATCGCAATCAGCCTGATGAATGCGTACAATCGCATGTCGATCAGCTTCCGAAATACTCCGCAGGCCGCGCTCGAGAAGGCGGCCTGACGGATCGCGCGGCATCAGTCGAAATGCAAAGTAGGAGCTTGAAGATGATGAGCGTGATTTCCAGCGTCAAAATCCCCGACAGCAAGCTGGCGCGCGAGGCGGCTGAACTGGTGCGCAGCTACGAAGACGACATGCTTTTCAACCATTCCGTCCGAGTCTACGTCTTCGGTGCCATGAAGGGGCTGCGTCAGCAGCTGAAATTCGATCCCGAACTTCTTTACGTCGCGGCGTTGTTTCACGATCTAGGCCTCGTCGACCATTACCACACGCAGACAAAGCGATTTGAGGTTGACGGAGCCGACGCTGCGCGTGAGTTCCTGCGGGCGCGCGGCATCGCCGAGCCGCAAGCCGATCTGGTGTGGGAGGCAATCGCGCTGCACACCACGCCCGGCATTCCGCAATTCATGCGGCCGGAAATCGCGCTCACCAACGCGGGTGTCCTGGTGGACGTCGTGGGCATTGGGTATGACGACTACACGCCGGAGCAGCGCGACCAGGTGATCTCGGCGTTTCCGCGCGGTGACTTCAAGAACGAGTTCCTGAAGGTGCAGACCTGCTCGGCGCTGAAGAAGCCGCAGACGACGTTCGGGACGGTCAATTTCGACTACATCGAGGATCACGATCCCAGCTTCCGCAAGCCGAATGCGTGCACGCGCATCCGCAGCACGCCCTGGCAGAGCTGAGCCGATGACGGCATTCGCCGCACGCCTACCCCGCCCTATCTCCGGCGGAAACTGAACGGTTAGGATCCGGGGCGAGGCGGCGCGCTCGAGCGGCGAGGGCGCGTTGGTTTCTTCAGCGGAAAATACGGGTTCACCACGCAACTCGCCGAACGCCCGACGGCGAGATATCGGCACTGCTCCAGCGAGCCGTAGCGGCAGTCGAGATAGCCGACGGGGCCGTAGATCTGCATGCACACGGGATAGCTCGGATCGTAGGTCTGCGCGGGTGCAGATCCGCCCGCGAGAAGCAGGCCGGTCACGACCAGTGCGAGGCGAGCGCGGCGCATCTCAGCGCAGGAAGTAGCCTGGTGAATAGCCCGGCGTCTGCGCGCGGGGACGATTCTGATAGGCGTAGGGGTCGTCGCTCTGCCCGGCGAAATACGGATTGGCGATGCAGGTCAGCGCGCGTCCCGATGCGCTTGCCTGACACTGCGCGTAGGTGTCGAACCTGCAATTGCTCAGGCCCGGCCATTCATCGCCGGTAAGGCAGAATGGATGATGCGTGCCGAACGCACGCGCAGGTGTGGGTGCGATCGACACGAATGCAAATGTGGCGGTTGCGAGCGAAAGTGTGGCGACAATGGGGAGGACAATTCGTCTGCGCATCTTCAATTCTCCATCACGCGAATGTGCGCGCGACGTTGTTACGCGCGCATGCAATTTATCTCGTGTCGCCGACAATGGAACTACAGAAAACACTTATTTCAAAGGGTTTCCAGAACGCGCTGATAAATCTTCATTAATGAAGCGCGGGCCTTTGGAGCGAACTGTGGCGTCGAGGTTACAGCAATTCCGTCGATCGCTGTTATGACCACGCTACGGCCAGGGGGCCTAACGACGAAACTGGAACGGGACTCAAATGAAGAAGAATTTGTTGCTTGCTGCTGTGAGCCTTGTCGCGCTGAGCGCGGCTGCGCCGGCGCTGGCTGCTGACCTCGCAGCGCGGCCCTACACCAAGGCGCCCGCGATGGTTGCCGCGATCTATGACTGGAGCGGCTTCTACATCGGCATCAACGGCGGCGGCGGTTCGTCGCACTCGACCTGGGATCTGGTCGGCGGTGGCCGCGAAGGTTCGCATGATGCCACCGGCGGCACGGTCGGTGGTCAGATCGGCTATCGCTTTCAGTCCGGCCAGTGGGTGTTCGGCGTGGAAGGTCAGGGCAACTGGGCCGACTTCTCGGGCGACAATGTCAGCGCGCTGTTCGCGACTCGCAACCGCTCGAAGATCGACTCGTTCGGTCTGATCACCGGTCAGGTCGGCTACGCCTGGAACAACGTCCTGCTCTACGTCAAGGGCGGTGCGGCTGTGGTCGGCGTCAAGTACGACGTGTCCAGCACGGTCTCGGGCGCGCTGCTGTCCTCGAACGACCAGACCCGCTGGGGCGGCACGGTCGGTGCTGGCCTCGAGTACGGTTTTGCGCCGAACTGGTCGGTTGGCGTCGAGTACAACCACATCTTCCTGTCGGACAAGGACGTCACCTTCGCCGGCCTCGCGGGCACCGACCGCATCAAGCAGGACGTCGACATGGGTCTCGTCCGCCTGAACTACAAGTTCGGCGGCCCGATGATCGGCCGTTACTGAGACTGATCGCTCGCCTGCGAGCGGTCCTCGAAAGCCCCGGCCTTGCGCCGGGGCTTTTTTCTTGCGTGAATTCAGCGAGTTAACCATTGCTCCTGGAGGTCGTCCGCCGCGCTTGACTCCTGAGAACGAAATGAGAACAATGTTCTTCATACGTTCCAACAAGGGAGCAAGCCATGTTCAGGGTTTTCGTGGAAGAGGCCGCCGCGCTGGCGTCGATCACGCTGTTCGTCGGGATGATCGCGATCTGGGCTCAGGTGATACCGCAGCTCTGATTCCGCAGCTCCAGGTGAATCTCCCGCTGCCCCCTTGGGGAAAAGCGGGACGACGCGGCGAAGCGGCCGCTCCGGCGTGGACTCTGGCGCAGTGACGCCCCACCATTGCGGGGCGAGTCGGCAAAGCTGGGCGGAAGGCGGGGCGGGATCCGATGGATCTCCCTGACATCCCCCTGATGCCGGCGACCGCTCCATTCCATCTGCAAGAGGCCGTCACGCGACCATGCCGAGCGCCGGATTTGTCCACCTTCACGTTCACTCGGCCTATTCGCTGCTCAAGGGCTCGATCAAGATCGCCAAGCTCGCCGAGCTTGCCAAGAAGGACCACCAGCCGGCGCTGGCGCTGACCGACACCGACAATCTGTTCGGTGCGCTGGAGTTTTCCGACAAGATGGCGGGCTCCGGCATCCAGCCGATCGTCGGCTGCGAGCTGGCGATCGATTTCGGCGACCAGGATCCGAATGCGCGCAACGCGATCGGGCCGTCGCGCGTGGTGCTGCTGGCCGCGCAGGAGCGCGGCTATCGCAGCCTGATGCGGCTCAACTCGCGCGCCTTCCTCGAATCGCCCGATAGCCATGCTCCGTTCGTCAGGTTCGACTGGTTCGAGGGCGAGACCGAGGGGCTGATCGCGCTGACGGGCGGACCTGACGGGCCGATCTCGCTGGCGCTTGCCGGCGGTCATGCCGAGCTTGCCGCCTTGCGCTGCGAGCGTCTGGCCGGCCTGTTCGGCGACCGCCTCTACATCGAATTGCAACGCCACAACACCGAGAAGGAGCGGCGCGTCGAAAGCGGCCTGATCGACCTCGCCTACGCCAAGGGACTGCCGCTGGTTGCGACCAACGAGCCGTATTTCGCCGCGACCGACGATTACGAAGCGCATGACGCGCTGCTGTGCATCGCCGGCGGCCGGCTGATCGCCGAGACCGAGCGCGAGCAGCTCACGCCCGATCATCGCTTCAAGACACGCGCCGAGATGGCGGTGCTGTTCGCCGACATTCCGGAAGCGCTGGCCTCGACGGTGGAGATCGCCGAGCGCTGCTCGTTCCGCCCGATGACGCGGAAGCCAATTCTGCCGTTCTTCACGGTCGGTGCCGCGCAGAGCTCGGACGCCGCCGCGGTCGAGGCGGCGGAACTGAAGCGCCAGGCGGAGGAGGGGCTCGTCAATCGCCTGCGGGTCCACGGCCTGTCGCAGGGCATGACGGACGAGGATTACAGCAAGCGCCTGGCGTTCGAGCTCGACGTCATCATGCGCATGAAATACGCGGGCTACTTCCTGATCGTGTCCGACTTCATCAAATGGGCGAAGGGCCAGGGCATTCCGGTCGGGCCGGGCCGCGGCTCCGGCGCAGGCTCGCTGGTCGCCTGGGCGCTGACCATCACCGACCTCGATCCGATCAAGTTCGGCCTGCTGTTCGAGCGCTTCCTCAATCCCGAACGCGTCTCGATGCCGGACTTCGACATCGACTTCTGCCAGGACCGCCGCGGCGAAGTGATCCAGTATGTGCAGCAGCGCTACGGCCGCGACCAGGTGGCGCAGATCATCACCTTCGGAACGCTGCAGGCGCGCGGCGTGCTGCGCGACGTCGGCCGCGTGCTGCAGATGCCCTATGGCCAGGTCGACAAGCTGACCAAGCTGGTGCCGCAGAATCCCGCCGCGCCCGTCACGCTCGCGGCCGCGATCGAGAGCGAGCCGAAGCTCCAGGCGTTTCGCGACGAAGATCCGGTGGTGGCACGCGCCTTCGACATCGCCCAGCGCCTGGAAGGCCTGACCCGCCACGCCTCGACCCACGCCGCCGGCATCGTGATCGGCGATCGCCCCCTGAGCGAGCTCGTGCCGCTCTACCGCGATCCCAAATCCGACATGCCGGTGACCCAGTTCAACATGAAATGGGTCGAGCCCGCGGGTCTCGTCAAGTTCGACTTCCTCGGCCTGAAGACGCTGACCGTGCTCGACGTCGCCTGCAAGCTGCTCAAGCCGCGCGACATCCACGTCGATCTCGCAACGCTGCCGATCGACGATGCCGAGAGCTACCAGATGCTGGCGCGCGGCGAGGTGGTCGGCGTGTTCCAGGTTGAAAGCCAGGGCATGCGGCGCGCGCTGGTCGACATGCGCCCCGACCGTTTCGAGGACATCATCGCGCTGGTGGCGCTGTATCGCCCGGGTCCGATGGCGAACATCCCGACCTATTGCGCGCGCAAGCACGGCGACGAGGAGCCGGAATATCTGCATCCCGTGCTGGAGCCGATCCTGAAAGAGACGTTCGGCGTCATCATCTACCAGGAACAGGTGATGCAGATCGCGCAGGTGATGTCGGGCTATTCGCTCGGCGACGCCGACCTCTTGCGCCGCGCCATGGGCAAGAAGATCCGCGCCGAGATGGACAAGCAGCGCGATATCTTCGTCGCGGGTGCGGTGAAGAACGGCGTGCCGAAGGCGCAGGCCGAGACCATCTTCGAGCTGCTGGCCAAATTCGCCGACTACGGCTTCAACAAGAGCCACGCGGCGGCCTATGCGCTGGTGTCCTATCACACCGCCTACATGAAGGCGCATTATCCGGTGGAGTTCATCGCGGCGTCGATGACGCTCGACCTGAACAACACCGACAAGCTGTCGGAATTCCGTTCCGAGGCGCAGCGCCTCGGCATCAAGGTCGAGCCGCCGAACATCAACCGTTCCGGCGCGACCTTCGAGGTCGGCGACAAGGTCATCTACTACGCGCTGGCAGCGCTGAAGGGCGTCGGCATCCAGGCGATCGAGCAGATCATCGAGGAACGGGCCAAGCGCGGGCTGTTCACCTCGCTCGCCGACTTCGCCGCGCGGGTCAATCCGCGCGCGATCAACAAGCGTATCATCGAAAGTCTCGCCGCCGCCGGCGCCTTCGACACGCTGGAGCCGAACCGCGCCCGCGTCTTCGCCGGCGCGGACTCGATCCTCGCCGCTTGCCAGCGCGCGCATCAGGCCGAGACCATCGGTCAGAACGACATGTTCGGGATGTCGGCGGACGCACCGACCATCATGCTGCCGCAGATCGAGCCGTGGCTGCCGGCCGAAAAGCTCCGCCGCGAATACGATGCCGTCGGCTTCTTCCTGTCGGGCCATCCGCTCGACGATTACGCCACCGTGCTGAAGCGACTGCGGGTGCAGAGCTGGGCCGAGTTTTCGCGCGCGGTGAAGACCGGTGCCACCGCCGGCAAGGTCGCGGCCACCGTGGTCTCGCGCATGGAGCGGCGCACCAAGACCGGCAACAAGATGGGCATCATGGGGCTCTCTGATCCCACGGGCCATTTCGAGGCGGTGCTGTTCTCCGAAGGCCTCGCGCAATATCGCGACGTGCTGGAGCCGGGCGCTGCCGTGCTGCTGCAGCTCGGCGCCGAGCTGCAGGGCGAGGACGTCCGCGCCCGCGTGCTGCATGCCGAACCGCTGGATGATGCCGCCGCCAAGACGCAGAAGGGCCTGCGCATCTTCCTGCGCGACACCAAGCCGCTGGAATCGATCGCCAAGCGTTTGGCCGGGCCCGACATGGCCGCCTCGAACGGCGCCGCGCCGAAAGTCGGCAGTCCGGGCATCGCACCGCGCTCGAATGGCGACGGTGAGGTCTCGCTGGTAATGATGCTCGACCTCGAGACCGAGGTGGAGATGAAGCTGCCCGGCCGCTTCAAGGTCTCGCCGCAGATCGCCGGCGCGATCAAGGCGGTCGCGGGCGTGGTAGACGTGCAACAGCTCTGACATTGCGGGCCCCGCCGCAAACCAAAGCTTAACTATTTGGCCCGCGCCCGGTTTCGAAGTCGCTCGCGCGCAGCTATCAGTTGTTCTCGCGAGAATCGCGTTGGGCGGGAAGCCAGGAAGAACAACAACCATGTGCGACAAATGCTCTGAAAATCTGCTTCAATCGACCGCTCCTTCGCGGCGCTCCATGATGCTCTTTGCCGCTTCGGCGCTCGGAGTGGCCGCGTTTGGCGGGACCGCGTTGGCCAAGGAGGCGAAGGCGCCGCCCAAACCTCAGAACGTGCTGCCGCCCGATGCGGCGCTCAAGAAGCTGATGGAGGGCAATGCGCGCTACGTGTCGGGTGTGTCGCGCCGCCACGACTTCACGCATGAGCGTGAGGCGCTGGTCGGCGGTCAGAATCCCTACGCGGCCGTTTTGAGCTGCGCCGATTCGCGCATCGCGCCCGAATATGCCTTCGACAGCGGACGCGGCGATCTGTTCGTGTGCCGCGTCGCCGGAAACTTTGCCGGTGACGAGACCGTCGCGAGCATGGAATATACCGTCGCCGTGCTGGGCACGCCCCTCATCCTGGTGCTCGGCCATGACAATTGCGGCGCGGTCGATGCGACCATCAAGTCGCTGAAGGACGACAAGCCGCTGCCGGGACACATCCCCACGCTGGTCTCCGCGATCGCACCTTCGGTGAAGACGGCGGCCGGGCAGAGCGGTAACGCGCTCGACAATGCCATTCGCCAGAACGTCATCGACAATGTTGCCAAGCTGAAATCCGCCGCCCCGCTTCTCAACGCAGCGGTCGAACAGGGCAAGCTCAAGGTGGTCGGCGGTATCTATCGGTTGCGCACAGGGGCCGTCGAGTTGATCGCGCAGGGCTAAAGCCCAGCTTCGGGAACACCGGAGACAGGCGGTCGGCCTCCATCGGGCAAGAGGCCGGCCGCCATACAGCCGTCTGTGGGATCCGCGCAATGGTAGATCTGATCGCGCAGGGCAGGGACTTGAAGGAGCCTTGCGAAGTTTCTAGGCTGAGCCGCGCGGCCTTGAGGCTGGCGTGAGCTGATTTGCAGCCGACCTGAAGCTGACGCCAGCAGCCGCGTGGCCACGCCACCGCCTCAATCCGAGCTTTTCGTTCAACCGCCGTTCAGCCGGCTGCGCGCCTCATGCGTGGTGGCACCTCAACTACAGTAGCGGGCAAGCAAGCCATGCGTGGGACGTTTCGAGTCTTCATTTGCCTTCTCCTGCCGATCGTGGCCCTTGCCGCCGGCGCGCCCGGATCGGCCCGCGCGCAGCAGCAGGAAAAGCGCATCGCGCTCGTGGTCGGCAACGGCGCCTATGCCAAGTCGCCGCTGGCAACGACCGCGAACGACGCCGGCCTGATCGCGCAGACGCTGCAGGCAGCCGGCTTCGACGTCGTCGGTGCCCGCGATCTCGATGGCGACACGCTGCGCAAGAGCTTTCGCGACTTCATCCAGAAGGCCCAGGCCTCGGGGCCGGGCACCGTCGCGATGATCTATCTTTCCGGCTACGGCGTGCAGCTGGCCGGCGAGAACTATTTCATCCCGGTCGATTCCAACATCACCCGCGACACCGACGTTCCGACCGAGGCCTTGCGGGTCAGTGACTATGTGCGCCAGCTCGCTTCGATTCCGCTCAAGGCCAACATCCTCGTGCTCGACGCGGCCCGCGCGCAGCCCTTCATCGAGGGCGGCCAGCCGATCGCGAGCGGTCTGGCGCTGGTCGAGCCCGAGCCGAACATGCTGATCGCGTTCAACGCGGCACCCGGCACGGTCGCGCCGGAGGAGGCGGGGCCTTACGGCATCTACGCCCAGTCGCTGGCCGAGATGATCCGGACCGGCGGCCTGCCGCTGCCTGAGGTGTTCGATCGCGTTCGCCTGCGCGTCAACGAGGCCTCCAAAGGCGCGCAGGTGCCCTGGAACGAGCAGAAGATCTCGGCGCCGTTCTCGTTCTTCGAGCGCGGACCCGACGCGCCGCCGCCGGAGGCCGCGCCCGACCAGGTCGCCGCGATCCGGAGCAAGCCGATCCGCGATCTCGGCGTGCAGGATGCCTATGCCGCGGCACTCGAGCGCGACACGCTGCCGGTCTATGAGGAGTTTCTCGCGGCCTATCCCGGCGATCCCATGGCCAAGCGCGTGATGGCGATCGTGGCGGCGCGCCGCGAGGCGATCACCTGGCGGCGCACCTACCGGAACGACACGCCGGAAGCCTATTGGTCGTATCTGCGCCGCTATCCGCGCGGGCCGCATGCGGCGGACGCGCGCCGGCGCCTCGCGATCCTCACCGCGCCGGCCGAGCCGCCGCCGAGCTTTGCGATGATCGACTACGACGTGCCGCCGCCGCCGCCGGAGGAGGTGGTCTATGTCGACCGTCCGGTGCTGTATTTCAGCGATCCCGATTTCGGCTTCGCTCCGCCACCGCCGCCGCCGGTCTATTATCTGCCGCCGCCGCCGCCGGATTTCGTCGTGCTGCCGCCGCCGCTGCCCGTGGTCGGCCTGTTCGTGCTGCCGCAGCCAGTGTTCGTGCCGATCCCGGTGTTCGTCAGGCCGCCGATCTATGTCGCGCCGCCGCCGAACAACATCATCTACCAGAACATCCATAATACGACGGTGATCAACACCGTGATCAACCGCCCGCCGGCACCAGCACCGGCTGTGGGGGCGGGAACTGGACCGGGAGCAGGAGCAGGAGCTGGACCGGGCAATCTGGCGCCAGCGATTGCGGGCCGCGCCAACCCGGCCGGGCCGGCCGTACCGCAGGCAGTCGTGCAGCGCGCCGCGCTGATCCAGCAGGGCAAGGCGCCGATGCCGCCGAGCGCGACGATCCAGCCGACGGCGAGGCCCGGGACGCCTCCGGCGACGCCGACGGCTGTCGCGCCGACCGCAGCGTCGACCGCAGCGCCATCCATCGGGCCGCAGACGGCGCCCACACTTACTCCGCAGACCAGGCTGCCCCAGGCCAACACGCTGCCGGTTCCTGGTGCCCATGGCGGTCCGCCGGCGCCGCCAGCGGGGGCGGGGCCTTTGCCGGGCGGAAGGCCCGTGCCGCCGACGGCGACCGCACCCGGTGCGACACCGCCGGCTCGTCCGGGGGCGCCGACGGCGGCTGCTCCCGGCACAACGTTGCCCGGCACAACGTTGCCTGCTCATTCCAATGCGCCAACGGCCGCCGCGCCGACAAATGCTGCGCCCCCTGCGGCCAACCCGACTGCTGTGCCGGGCCAGCCCCCCAGGCCGCCGGTGGCACAGACGCCGCCCGGCACCGGGCCTGCCGATCACCCCAAATCTGCGACCCGTGAGCCTGCCGGCTCGCCGCCGGCCGCTGCGGGCGCGCCGGCGACGCCTCCGGCCGCGGCCGGCAGACCGATCGTGCCGCCGCCTTCGGCGGCACGTGAGCCGATCCGGCCGCAGCATCTGCCATCGGCGGCCCCGCCGCAGGCGGCCAGGCCGGCTGCACCGCCGCCGCGGCCCCAGGCCGTGGCGCGGCCCACGCCACCACCCCCGCCGCGGGTGTCGGCGCCGCCGCCGCCCAGGATGGCCGCACCTCCGCCGCCACGCCCGGCTCCTCCGGTGGCCGTCGCGCGGCCGGCGCCTCCGCCCATGGCGCGGCCCGCTCCACCGCCGCCGGTGGCTCGACCGGCACCCCCGCCGCCGCCGCGGATGGCCGTTGCGCCACCACCTCCGCCGCGCCCGGCCGCGCCTCCGCCGCGTCCCGCAGCCCCGCCGCCGGCGGCCAAGAAGTGCCCGCCGAACCAGCCCAAATGCTGATCGGGTGCTAATCGGGCGCTAGGGAGCGGCCCGGTCTCCAGGGAAAGGGCCTCTCGCGGGCGAAAACCGCCCCCGAAAGGCCCTTATTTCCTTGCTTCTGGCCGAAATGGCGCTATACAGCGCCGCATCTCACACGGAAGCATGGCTCACAAGGCCGTCCGGTGGCAGCCGGGGCGACAACGCTCCGTTTTGCTCACACGCTTCCGGAGGAACCAACCGGAGAATTAGAACGATGGCACTACCCGATTTCACTATGCGTCAGCTGCTCGAAGCCGGCGTGCACTTTGGTCACCAGTCTCACCGCTGGAATCCCAAAATGGCGCCGTTCATTTTCGGCGCCCGCAACAACATCCACATCGTCGATCTCGCGCAGACCGTGCCATTGCTGCACACCGCCTTGCAGGCGGTCAGCGACACCGTCGCCAAGGGCGGCCGTATCCTGTTCGTCGGCACCAAGCGCCAGGCGCAGGACGGCGTCGCGGACGCTGCCAAGCGCTGCGCGCAGTATTTCGTCAATTCGCGCTGGCTCGGCGGCACGCTGACCAACTGGAAGACGATCTCGGCCTCGATCAAGCGCCTGCGTCACCTCGACGACGTGCTGTCGGGCGGCGATGCCAGCTCCTACACCAAGAAGGAGCGCCTGACGCTTCAGCGCGAGCGCGACAAGCTCGACCGCTCGCTCGGCGGCATCAAGGACATGGGCGGTCTGCCCGACCTGATCTTCGTGATCGACACCAACAAGGAAGACATCGCGATCCAGGAAGCCCAGCGGCTCAACATCCCGGTCGCCGCGATCGTCGACACCAATTCGGACCCGAAGGGCATCACCTATGTGGTGCCGGGCAATGACGACGCCGGCCGTGCGATCGCGCTGTATTGCGACCTGATCGCGCGCGCCGCGATCGACGGCATTGGGCGCGCCCAGGGCGATTCCGGCATTGACGTCGGCGCTTCGGTCCGTCCGGTCGCTGAAGAGCTTCCCACGACCGCGAGCGGCTTCCAGGGCCTTGCGGGTCCGCGCGGCACCGCCGACGACCTCAAGAAGCTCCCGGGCGTGTCGGGTGCGATCGAGAAGAAATTCAACGACCTCGGCATCTTCCACTTCTGGCAGCTCGCCGAGCTCGACCACGACACCGCGCACACGATCGGCGAAGAAGTCGGTCTGCCGAGCCGTGCGGACGCCTGGGTGGCCAAGGCCAAGGCGCTGACCGCGGAAGCGGAATAGTCAAGAGAGCGATGGGGTTGGCCGGACAAGATCCGGCCACCATTTCAGTTGACGCGAATCCCTGAGATGGACCGCGGCGGGGCGCTTCGATGCCACGCCGCGGCGAACCAGCAGGCACAAAGGATTTTCAACGATGGCAACGATCACAGCTGCGATGGTCAAGGACCTGCGCGAGTCGACCGGCGCGGGCATGATGGACTGCAAGGCCGCGCTGACCGAGAACGACGGCAACATGGAAGCGGCGCAGGATTGGCTGCGTAAGAAGGGCCTGTCGAAGGCCGCCAAGAAGTCGGGCCGCGTCGCGGCCGAGGGCCTGATCGGCGCCCTCACCAAGGGCACCAAGGGCGTCGTGGTCGAGGTCAACTCCGAGACCGACTTCGTCGCGCGCAACGGTCAGTTCCAGGGCCTGGTCAAGATGATCGCTCAGGTCGCATTCGACGCCGGCGCCGATGTCGAGAAGATCAAGGCCGCCAAGGTCGGTGACGTCACGGTCGAAGCCGCCATCAACGACGCGATCGCCACCATCGGCGAGAACATGACGCTGCGCCGCGCCGCTTCGCTCGAAGTGAGCCAGGGCGTGGTGTCGAACTACGTCCACGGCGCTGTCGTCGAGGGCGCGGGCAAGATGGGCGTGATCGTGGCGCTGGAATCGCCCGGCAAGGCCGATGAGCTCGCAGCGCTCGGCCGGCAGATCGCGATGCACATCGCCGCCGCCAACCCGCTCGCGCTCGATCCGTCCGGCCTCGATCCGGCGGTCGTCAAGCGCGAGAAGGATGTGCTCGCCGACAAATACCGCCAGCAGGGCAAGCCGGAGAACGTGATCGAGAAGATCGTCGAGTCCGGCCTCAAGACCTACTACAAGGAAGTCTGCCTGCTCGAGCAGGCCTTCATCCACGACACCGGCAAGTCGGTGGCGCAGGCGTTGAAGGAAGCCGAAGGCAAGGTCGGCGGCGCCCTGAAGATCGCCGGCTTTGTGCGCTATGCTCTCGGTGAGGGAATCGAGAAGCAGGAAAGCGACTTCGCAGCCGAGGTCGCCGCGGCCAGCGGCAAGAAGTAAGCGCCGGGACGTTCCTTCCGGCGTGCCGCCGGAAGCGGCGCCCGGACGAGGAAAGTGCTCATGACTGATCCGGTCTATCGTCGCGTCGTGATCAAGCTGTCCGGCGAATATCTCGCGGGACAGCAAGGCTTTGGCATCGATCAGCCGACCGTCGACCGGGTTGCGGACGATCTGATCGCGGCCCGCAAGCTCGGCACCGAGGTCGCGGTCGTGATCGGCGGCGGCAACATCGTGCGTGGCGTCGAGGTCTCCGCCCGCGGTGTGTCGCGCCCGACCGGCGACACCATGGGCATGCTCGCCACCATGATGAACTGCCTCGCGCTGGAATCGGCGATCGAGCGCAAGGGCACGCCGGCGCGCACGCTGTCGGCCTTCGTCATGCCCGAGATTTCCGAGCTGTTCACCCGCACTGCGGCGCACAAATATCTCGCCGAGGGCCGGATCGTGCTGCTTGGCGGCGGGACCGGAAATCCGTTCTTCACCACAGATACGACCGCAGTGCTGCGCGCCGCCGAGATCGGCGCCCAGGCGGTCCTCAAGGCCACCAATGTCGACGGCGTCTACTCGGCCGATCCGAAGAAGGATCCGGCCGCCACGCGGTTTGACCGGCTGACCCATTCGCAGGCGATCGAGGGCGGCTACAAGGTGATGGATGCGACCGCCTTCGCGCTTGCCCGCGAGACGTCTCTGCCTATCATCGTATTCTCGATCGCGGAGCCGGGTTCGATCGGCGCGATTCTACGTGGCGTCGGCCACGGAACCATTGTCGCCGGCTGACCGCTCATCCGTCGCGCGCCTTTTGGGAAGGTCGCGGGAGCAGTCGCCGGGATCTTGAAGGAGAAACGTGATGCCCACGGGTACTTTCGACCTCAACGAAGTGAAGCGCCGCATGCAGGGCGCCGTCCAGTCCCTCAAGCACGAGCTCGGCGGCCTGCGGACGGGGCGCGCCTCCGCCTCGATGCTCGATCCGGTGCAGGTCGACGCTTATGGCAGTCACATGCCGCTCAACCAGCTCGCCACCGTCAGCGTGCCGGAGCCGCGCCTGATCTCGGTGCAGGTCTGGGACAAGTCGATGGTCAAGGCGGTGGAGAAGGCGATCGTCGATTCCAACCTCGGCCTGTCGCCCGCGACCGAAGGCCAGGTGCTGCGCCTGCGCATCCCCGAGCTGAACGAGGAACGGCGCAAGGAGCTGGTGAAGGTCGCGCATAAATATGCGGAGGCCGCCAAGGTTGCCGCGCGCCACGTCCGCCGCGATGGCCTCGACGTCCTCAAGAAGCTCGAGAAGAACCACGAGATGTCCGAGGACGACCAGAAGCGCCACGCCGACGAGGTGCAGAAGGCGACCGACGGTACGATCACGGAAATCGACCAGTTGCTGGCCGCCAAGGAAAAAGAAATCCTCACCGTTTAAGGCCACCTTCAATGTCCAACGCCGCCGCGCCCGCAACGGAAGGACCCGATCGGTCCGAGGCGCCCGCGCATGTCGCCATCATCATGGATGGCAACGGGCGTTGGGCGGCCGCGCGCGGTCTGCCGCGTGCGGAGGGGCATCGCCGCGGCGTCGAGGCGTTGCGCCGCGTGGTGCGCGCCTCGCACGAGCTCGGCATCCGCTATCTCACCATCTTCTCGTTCTCGTCGGAGAACTGGTCGCGGCCGGCGAGCGAGATCGGCGATCTCTTCGGTCTGCTCCGCCGCTTCATCCGCAATGATCTCGCCAGCCTGCATCGCGACGGCGTCAAGGTCCGCATCATCGGCGAGCGCGACGGGCTGGAGAACGACATCTGCGCGCTGCTCAACGAGGCCGAGGAGCTGACGCGCGACAACACGCGCCTGACGCTCGTCGTCGCCTTCAACTACGGCTCGCGGCAGGAGATCGCGAAGGCGGCGCAGAAGCTCGCGCGCGAGGTCGCGGAGGGCAGGCGCAACCCTGATACGATCGACGCGGAGACGCTGGGCGCGCATCTCGATGCGCCCGACATTCCCGATCCCGACCTCATCATCCGCACCAGCGGCGAGCAGCGCCTGTCCAACTTCCTGATGTGGCAGGCCGCCTATAGCGAGCTCGTGTTCGTGCCGATCCACTGGCCCGATTTCGACAAGGCGGCGCTGGAAAGCGCGATCGCCGAATTCGCCAGGCGCGAGCGCCGTTTCGGCGGCCTGGTCGCGAAAACCGCCTCGTGAGCGAACAAGACGCCGCACCGGCGGGCGCCAAGCCTGCCCCGAGCAATCTGGTGATGCGGGTCCTCGCTGCACTGGTGCTGGCGCCGCTGACCATTGCGGTCGCTTATGCCGGCGGCTGGATGTGGGCGCTGCTCGTCACCCTGGTGTCGATCGGGCTGTTCGCGGAATGGCTGACGGTTGTCGGCGCGGGCTCGGCGGCGCTAACCGGGGCAGGGACGATCGTCATCGCGATGATGGGGGCCGCCGTCGCTTTTGGCGGGCTGAAGACGTCCGTCGTCGTCGGCCTCGTCGGCGGCGCGATCGTGACGCTGATTGCGCGCGGCAAGTTCATCTGGGCGGCGACGGGCTTTGCCTATGCGGCGGCGGCGTTGCTGGCGTCGATCCTGTTGCGGAAGGATCTCGTCAACGGCTTCTCCGCGCTGATGTTCGTGCTGCTGGTGGTGTGGGCGACCGATATCGGCGGTTATTTTGCCGGTCGCAGCATCGGCGGGCCGAAGCTCTGGCCGCGCGTGAGCCCGAAAAAGACCTGGTCCGGGGCGCTGGGCGGCTTCGCCGCAAGTCTTCTGGTTGCGGTGGGCTTTGCGGCTTGCGGGTTCGGAAAGATGGCGCCATTGCTGCTCGTCAGCGCCATCCTTTCGGTGGTGTCGGCGTTGGGCGATCTATTCGAATCCGCGGTCAAGCGGCGCTTCGGTGTCAAGGATTCCAGTCACTTAATTCCCGGCCATGGCGGGCTTATGGACCGCCTGGACGGCTTTGTCGCCGCCATCCTGATGGCATGGATTATCGGCTTTCTCCGCCATGGTGTGCATAGCGCCGGAAGCGGTCTTATGGTTTGGTGAGGATATGAGCGCGGTCCCATTGCGTAACAACAAGGCTGCGGCGTCCAGCGTCCGCAGCGTCACGGTCCTCGGCGCCACCGGCTCGATCGGCGACAGCACGATGGATCTGCTGCGCGCCTCGCCCGAGCGCTACCGCGTCGAGGCGTTGACCGCAAACAGCAATGTCGCAGCGCTGGCAAAGCTCGCGAAGGAGTTTTCCGCGCGCTACGTCGCGATCGCCGACACCTCCAAGCTCGCCGAGCTCAAGGCCGCGTTGGCCGGGACCAGCACCGAATGCGGCGCCGGCGAAAGCGCAGTGATCGAGGCCGGCGCGCGTCCGGCCGATTGGGTGATGGCGGCCGTGAGCGGTGCTGCCGGGTTGAAGCCGGCGCTGGCGGCGGTCGATCGCGGTGCGCATGTGGCATTGGCCAACAAGGAATGCCTCGTCTGCGCCGGTGATTTCTTCATGCAGCGCGCCGCGAAGGCGGGCGCCTGCATCCTGCCGGCCGATTCCGAGCACAATGCGCTGTTCCAGGCCTTGGCGTCCGGGAATCGCGATGAACTGGTCCGCGTCATCATCACGGCGTCGGGCGGTCCGTTCCGCACCTGGAAGCCGGCCGACATCGAGCAGGCCACGCTCGAGCAGGCCCTGAAGCATCCGAACTGGAGCATGGGCCAGAAGATCACGATCGATTCGGCGTCGATGATGAACAAGGGGCTCGAGGTGATCGAGGCGTCCTATCTGTTCGCGCTCGCGCCCGACGAGATCGACGTCCTCGTGCATCCGCAGTCGATCATCCACGGTATGGTCGAGTTCTCCGACTGCTCCGTGATGGCCCAGCTCGGCGCCCCCGACATGCGCACCCCGATTGCGCATTGCCTCGGCTGGCCCGACCGGATCAAGGGGCCGGCGGCCAAGCTGGATCTGGCCAAGATCGGCCAGCTGACTTTCGAAACGCCGGACTTCGAGCGCTTCCCCGGACTACGGCTGGCCTTCGATTCGCTCCGGACCGGGAAGGGGGCGACCACCGTCTACAATGCGGCCAACGAGGTCGCGGTTGCCGCCTTCATCGCCGGCAAGATCCGGTTCGGCGCGATTGCCCGGCTGGTGGAGGCTACACTGGACGACTGGATCCGCGGCGGGAACCAGGCGCCGCTGACGTCCGCCGATGATGCAATCTCTGTTGACCATGTTGCTCGAAATAGAGCTGCCGCCCTATTGCCTCAAATTGCCTTAAAGGCATCCTAGATGGTTCGGGGCCAGGGCCTTGCGGCGCTGGATGAGGGAATTCGATGATCGACTTTTTTGTCCATAGTTTCAATACGTTGAGCCATGGGCTCCTCGGCTACGCGGTTCCCTTCCTGTTCGTCCTGACGATCGTCGTGTTCTTCCATGAACTCGGCCATTTCCTGGTCGCGCGCTGGGCGGGCGTTCGCGTGTTGACCTTCTCGCTCGGTTTCGGACCTGAGCTGGTTGGTTTCAATGACCGCCACGGCACCCGCTGGAAGATCTCCGCAATCCCGCTCGGCGGCTACGTCAAGTTCTTCGGCGACGAGAGCGAGGCTTCGACCCCGTCGGCCCAGACGCTCGCGGCCATGACGACCGAGGAGCGGGCCGGCAGCTTCCACCACAAGAAGGTCGGCCCGCGCGCCGCCATCGTCGCGGCCGGACCCATCGCCAATTTCATCCTGGGCGCGCTGATCTTCGCGGGCATGGCGCTGTATTACGGCAAGCCGAGCACGATCGCGCGCGTCGACGGCGTCGTCGCCGATGGCGCCGCGGCTGCGGCCGGCTTCAAGATCGGGGATGTCGTCGTCCAGATCGACGGCAAGCCGATCGAGAGCTTTGCCGACATGCAGCGAATCGTTGCGATGAATGCGGGTTCGGCGCTTGCCTTCCAGGTGAAGCGGGACGGCGCCATCGTCTCGCTGACCGCGACGCCGGCGCTGCTCGAGCGCAAGGATCCGTTCGGCAACAGCCACCGCCTCGGTGTGCTTGGCGTCGAGCACAAATCGCAGGCCGGCGAGGCCTCGACCGCCCCGGTGGGCATCGGCGAGGCGCTCAAGATCGGGGTCGAGCAGGTCTGGTTCATCATCACCAGCACCTTCAAGTTCCTGGGCTCGCTGTTCGTCGGAAACGGCAATCCCAACGAGGTCAGCGGCGTCCTGGGCATCGCGAAGATGTCGGGGCAGGCGGCCAGCGCCGGGTTCCAGTTCGTGATCAACCTTTGCGCGGTGCTGTCGGTGTCGATCGGCCTGCTGAATCTGTTCCCGATCCCGCTGCTCGATGGCGGCCATCTGATGTTCTATGCGGCGGAGGTCGTCCGCGGCCGGCCCCTGTCCGAGCGGACTCAGGAGATGGGGTTCCGAATCGGGCTCGGCCTGGTGCTGATGTTGATGGTGTTCGCGACCTATAACGACATCCTGCGGATGGCGGCATCCTGATGGCGGCTTTTTTGTGGCGTTGCTGATGAGCAACGTCTTGGAATGAAATTGAAATTACGACGCTTTCGGCCGTTTGCGGCGTCGGTGAAATTGGCTACAAGCGGCCTGAACTTGGGGAATCTTCCAGACCGGCGTTGGGGTTGGGTCTGGCTCGGAATGATAAGGGCGCGTTGCGCGATGAAGTTTGGACTGCGACTCCGGGGGGGCTTGCTCGCAACCCTGATCATGTTCGGCGCGCCGGCGATTGCCCCGGTCGGGGCTGTTTTTGTGTCTTCGTCTGCGCTTGCTCAGACCGTGCAGTCGATTTCCGTTGAAGGAAATCGCCGGGTCGAGGTGGAGACGATCCGCTCCTATTTCAAGCCGGGTCCGGGCGGCCGCCTGGATCAAGGCGCCATCGACGACGGCCTCAAGGCCTTGATCGAGACCGGCCTGTTCCAGGACGTGAGAATCAACCGCGGCGGCGGCGGCCAGATCGTCGTCTCCGTGGTGGAAAATCCGGTGATCGGCCGGATCGCCTTCGAGGGCAACAAGAAGATCAAGGACGAGCAGCTCACCACTGAAGTCCAGTCCAAGGCGCGCGGCACCTTCTCCCGCGCCATGGTGCAGTCCGACACGCTGCGAATCGCTGAAATCTATCGCCGGTCCGGCCGCTATGACGTGCGCGTCACGCCCGAGGTCATCGAGCAGCCGAACAACCGCGTCGACCTCGTCTTCACGATCGAGGAGGGCGCCAAGACCGGCGTCAAGTCGATCGAGTTCGTCGGCAACGTCGCATTCTCGTCCTACCGCCTCAGGGACGTCATCAAGACCCGCGAATCGAACCTGCTGAGCTTCCTTGCCAGCGGTGACATCTATGATCCCGACCGCGTCGAAGCCGACCGCGACCTGATCCGCCGCTTCTATCTCAAGAACGGTTTCGCCGACGTCCAGGTGGTGGCCGCGCTCACCGAATACGATCCGGAGAAGAAGGGCTTCAACGTCACCTTCAAGATCGAGGAAGGATCGCAGTACCGCGTCGGCGCGCTCGACTTCCGTTCCAGCATTCCGAACTTCGATCCCACCTCGATGCGTGCCTATTCGCGCGTCAATGTCGGCTCGCTCTACAACGTTGAATCGGTCGAGAAATCGGTCGAGGAGATGCAGATCGAGGCCTCGCGCCGCGGCTATGCCTTCGCCGTGGTCCGGCCCGGCGGTGACCGCAATTTCGAGGCGCACACCGTCTCCGTGGTGTTCAACATCGACGAAGGTCCGCGCACCTATATCGAGCGCATCAACCTGCGCGGCAACACGCGTACCCGCGATTACGTGATCCGCCGCGAGTTCGACATCTCCGAGGGCGACGCCTACAACCGCGCCCTGGTCGACCGCGCCGAGCGGCGCCTGAAGAACCTCGACTACTTCAAGAGCGTGAAGATCACGACGGAGCCCGGCTCGTCGAGCGATCGCGTGGTCCTGATCGTCGACATGGAAGAGAAATCGACCGGCGACTTCTCGATCTCGGGCGGTTACTCCACCACCGACGGCGCGCTGGCCGAAGTCTCGATCTCCGAGCGCAACCTGCTTGGCCGCGGTCTGTTCGCCAAGGCGTCGGTGACCTATGGCCAATATGCACGCGGCTACTCGCTGTCGTTCGTCGAGCCATATCTGCTCGACTACCGCGTCGCGCTCGGCCTCGACCTCTATCAGCGCCAGCAGCTGTCCAACAGCTACATCTCCTACGGCACCAAGACGCTCGGCTTCTCGCCGCGCCTCGGCTTCTCCCTGCGTGAAGATCTGGCGCTGCAGCTGCGCTACTCGATCTACCAGCAGGAAATCACGCTGCCGTACTACCTGGCGAACTGTAACAACAACGCCGGTTCGTCCTTCAACCCGAGCCCGGCCTTCGTCAATGCCAATGGCGGTGTTCCGGATCTCAGCTCGACCAACGGCCTCGGCTGCTACAGCGACGGCGAAGCCTCGCTGCCGGTGCGCAAGGAGCTTGCCAACGGCAAGACCCTGACCTCGGCGCTCGGCTATACGCTGACCTACAACACGCTGGACAACAACAAGAACCCCACCGATGGTCTGCTCGTCGACTTCCGTCAGGATTTCGCCGGCGTCGGCGGCGACGTCTCCTACCTGAAGTCCGTCGTCGATGCGAAGTACTATGCTCCGCTGGTGTCCGACATCGTCGGCCTCATCCGCGTGCAGAGCGGCATGCTGAACAAGATCGGCAGCGATCTGCGCATGCTCGATCACTTCCAGATGGGTTCGAACCTCGTCCGCGGCTTTGCCCCGAACGGCATCGGCCCGCGCGATTTGAACCCGTTCGGTTCGCAGGACGCGCTCGGTGGCACCAAGTACTGGGGCGCTTCGCTCGAACTGCAGATGCCGTTCTGGTTCCTGCCGAAGGAAGTGGGTCTGAAGGGTGCGGTCTATGCCGACGCAGGCGGCCTCTACGATTATAAGGGACCGACGAGTTGGACGGGTGTCGGCGGCACGAATGAAGTCAATGTGCCGGGCTGCATCCCCTCGACCGTCAATCCGTCGTCGGCGGGCACCTGTACCGGCCTCGTCTATGACGACAGCAAGGTCGTCCGCTCGTCGGTCGGTGTCGGCCTGATCTGGCAATCGCCGTTCGGTCCGCTGCGCTTCGACTACGCCGTGCCGCTCAGCAAGGGCAAGTACGACCGCACGCAGGAGTTCCGGTTCGGCGGCGGCACTTCGTTCTAATTCGATCAGCACGGCACGATCCGGATCACTGGAGCCGGTTTCCGATAGGGATCGTGCCAATCCAAGAGATGGAGCATGATGCGGCTCGACCGCTTCATGCCGAAGCCGGACCGCGACGGGGTGGAATGGCGCAGCCGACCTTCTTCACAAAGCCGCCTGCCTCAACGCTGGCTGACATTGCCACGCTGACCAAGGCGCAGCTGGTCGATCCCGCCAGGGGCGGCCACATCATCACGGGCCTTGCTTCGCTTGACGAAGCGGGCCCGATGCATCTGGCGTTCTTCGACAACCTCAAATACGCCGATGAGCTCAAGTCGACCAAGGCCGGCGCTTGCCTGGTGAGCCCGCGCTTCGAGGCGCAGGTGCCGGCGCATGTGGCCGTGCTGCGGGTGGCGCAGCCGTTCCGGGCCTTCGTCAGGATCGCGCGGGAATGGCACGGCGAAGCGCTGAGGCCCCAATCCTGGGTCGGCAATGACGGCATCGCGCCGTCGGCGATCATCGATCCCTCGGCCCGGCTCGAGGACGGCGTGATCGTCGATCCCCTGGCCGTGATCGGCCCGGATGTGGAGATCGGCAGCGGCACGGTGGTCGGCGTCGGGGCGGTGATCGGGCCCGGCGTCAAGATCGGCCGGGACTGCAACGTCGGGGCGCGCACCGCGATCCAGTGCGCCCTGATCGGCAACAACGTGCTGATCCATCCCGGCTGCTCGATCGGCCAGGACGGCTATGGCTTCATCTTCTTCGGCCCTGAGGGCCATCTGAAGGTGCCCCAGACCGGGCGGGTGCTGATCCAGAACGACGTCGAGGTCGGCGCCGGGACCACGATCGACCGCGGCAGCTTGCGCGACACCGTGATCGGCGAGGGCACCAAAATCGACAATCAGGTCCAGATCGGTCACAATGTCACGATCGGCCGGCACTGCCTGCTGGCGGCCCAGATCGGCCTCGCGGGCAGCCTGACGATCGGCGACAACGTGGCGCTGGGAGCAAAGGTTGGTATCAACAACCACCTCAAGATCGGCGACGGAGCCCAGGTCACCGCAATGAGCGGCGTCAAGGACGACATCCCGCCGAACGGTCGTTGGGGTGGCTTCTTTGCCAAGCCGACCAAGCAGTGGTTCAAGGAAATTATCGCGGTGGAGCGCCTGGTACGCGACAGCAGGGCTGATCCGAAGGACGAGGGACGGGAATGACGGAGGAATCACCTGTTAAGTTCGAGCTGGTGGACATCAATGCCATCCTCCAGACGCTGCCGCACCGCTTTCCGATGCTGCTGATCGACCGCGTGATCAACATCCGCGCCGATTACAGTGGCATCGGCATCAAGAATGTCACCTTCAACGAGCCGGCCTTCCAGGGGCATTTCCCGGAGCGACCGGTCTATCCCGGCGTCATGATGATCGAGGCCATGGCGCAGACTGCGGGCGTGATCGGCATCAAGTCGGTCGAGGGCACCGACAAGCCGCGGGCGGTCTATTTCCTCACCATCGACAAGTGCAAATTCCGCAAGCCCGTGCTCCCCGGCGATACCATCGAGTATCACATGCGCTCGCTCGGCCGCCGCAAGGCCATGTGGTGGTTTCACGGCGACGCCAAGGTGAACGGGCAGGTGGTTGCGGAGGCCGACGTCGGCGCCATGCTGACGGACTGAGCAGCACGCGGGTCGCGCCGGGCGGGTTCACCCGCCGCAATCGTAGCGGCCACCGGGGGCCTCGCGCTTGATGTTTTGGTTGAAGAACTGTCCCATGGAAGGCGCGCCCAGGAGACGGTCGGCCGTCTCGGCCGCGACGCCGCAATAGCGCGCATAGCTGCCGCCGGTCGCGACGACGAGGTCGTGCTGCGCACGGTCGTAGCAGACACGCTGAAGCACCGTGCTGCGGCTGATGTCGCGGCATTCGAATGTCGCAAGGTCGATGCGGCGGCGTTCTCCGGTCTCGACCGTCTCGGACACGATCGGTGCGGCCGCGAGCTGTGCGAGCAGAAGTGCCAGGGCCCTGACCATGAAAGCTGAAGCTCCGCATGAAGTTGTTGAGGAGCCGGGAAGGCCGCCTCATCCGGCACTTGAAACAGGCAGAGATGATACGTCACTGGACAGATCGGGCATAGTCGCGCTAACCACCGGAAAACTGAGCGACTTCAACGCATAACCAGACCTTCTTGACGAGTAAGATTGCTTGATGAGCAAGATTGATCCCACCGCACGGGTCGCGGACGGCGCCGTGATCGGCGAGGGCACCGAGATCGGGCCCTATTGCATCATCGGCCCGAATGTCGTGATCGGCGCGAATTGCAAGCTGATCGGGCATGTGCACATCACCGCGCAGACGACCATCGGCGACGATTGCACCATCTATCCTTTTGCCTCCCTGGGCACGCCACCGCAGTCGCTCAGCTACAGGGGCGAGCTGACGAAGCTCCAGATCGGATCGGGCTGCACCATCCGCGAATCCGTGACCATGAATGCCGGCACCGTCGCGGGCGGCGGCATCACCACGGTCGGTGACCGCGGGTATTTTATGAACTGCAGCCATGTCGGACACGACTGCCATGTCGGCAATGACGTGATCTTCGCGACGTCGGCGACGCTTGGCGGTCATTGCGAGATTGGCGACTTCGTCTTCATCGGCGGCCTCTCCGCAGTGCACCAGTTTACCCGCATCGGGCCGCAGGTCATGGTCGGCGGCGTGTGCGGCGTGCGCGACGACATCATCCCGTTCGGGCTGGTCAACGGCCAATACGCGGCGCTGGAAGGCCTCAACCTGATCGGCATGAAGCGGCGCAAGTTCACCAAGCAGCGGCTTGCGACGGTGCGCGGGTTCTATCAAAAGCTCTTTCATGGCTCAGGCACCTTCGCCGAGCGATTAGAGGCGTCCAGGCCGCTCGCAGGCGAAGATCCGGCGATCGCCGAAATCCTCGACTTCATCGGCAAGGGCAAGCGCCCGCTCTGTCTTCCCGCCATCGCGAAGTGATTTCGAACATGGCCGCGGACATGACATCGGCGGCGTCGGACATTTCATCGCCGGTCGGCATCGTCGCCGGCGGCGGCGCGATGCCGTTCGCGGTCGCCGACTCGCTTGCCGCGCGCGGCATCACGCCGGTGCTGTTTCCGCTGCGCGGGGCCTGCGATCCCGCCCGGGTGGAGAAATTCCGCCATCGCTGGATCTCGGTCGGCCAGCTCGGCCGCGCGATGCGACTGTTCCGCGAGGAGGGCTGCCGCGACCTGATCTTCATCGGCACCTTGGTGCGACCCTCGCTCTCCGAGATCCGGTTCGATGTCAAGACGATGCGGTTGCTCGGCAATGTCATCCGCGCCTTTCGCGGCGGCGACGATCATCTCTTGTCCGGCGTCGGCCGCATCCTCGAGCAGGACGGCTTTCGCATGGTTGGCATCAAGGACCTCGCACCCGATCTGTTGATGCCCGAGGGCTGCATCAGCCGCGCCTGGCCGAACGACAACAGCAAGACCGACATTGCGCGCGGACGCGCGGTGCTGACTGCGCTCGGTCCGTTCGACATCGGTCAGGCTGCGGTGGTGATCGACGGCCATGTGGTGGCGGTCGAGGATATCGAGGGCACCGATGCGCTGCTCGCACGCGTCGCGCGGCTGCGCGAGGAGGGGCGCATTCGCGCCGCCGCCGGCCGCGGCGTGCTGGTAAAGGCGCCGAAGAGCAGCCAGGATCTGCGCTTCGACCTGCCGACGATCGGTCCGCGCACCATCGAAGGCGTCGCCAAGGCCGGCCTTGCCGGTATCGCCGTCATCGCCGGCAACACCATCGCCGCCGAGCCGCAGGCAATGATCGCCCTCGCGGACGCGAAATATCTCTTCATCATCGGTCTGCCGGCGTGATGCAGTCGCGCGATCCCCAGCGCAAGATCTTCCTGATCGCCACGGAGGAATCCGGCGACCGGCTCGGCAGCGCCTTGATGAAGGTGCTGCGCCAGCGCCTCGGCGACGGCGTGCAGTTCGTCGGCGTCGGCGGCCGCACCATGGCGCGCGAGGGGCTGGAATCGCTATTTCCGATCGAGGAGTTGTCGATCGTCGGCTTCGCCGCGGTGGTGCAGCAATTGCCGAAGATCCTGCGGCTGATCCGCGAGACGGCCGACGCCGTGGCCGAGGCCGCGCCGGATGCGCTCGTCATCATCGACAGCCCCGACTTCACCCATCGCGTCGCCCGCCGCGTGCGCGCGAAGAATCCTGCGATCCCGATCGTCGATTACGTCTCGCCGCAGCTCTGGGCGTGGCGGCCGGGGCGGGCGCGGACCATGCTCGGTTATGTCGACCATGTGCTCGGTCTCCTGCCGTTCGAGCCCGAGGAATACCGCAAGCTCGGCGGACCGCCCTGCAGCTATGTCGGCCATCCCCTGATCGAGCAATTGGCCTCGCTGCGGCCGAACGCGGAGGAGCAGACGCGCCGCGATGGCGAGCCGCCGGTGCTGCTGGTGTTGCCCGGCAGCCGCCGCAGCGAGGTCAGGCACCATCTCGAGGTGTTTGGCGGGGCGCTCGGCCGCTTGCAGGCGGAAGGCCACGCCTTCGAACTGATGCTGCCGACCATGCCGCATCTCGAAGCCACGATCCGCGAAGGCATCGCAAGCTGGCCGATCAAGCCAAGGGTCGTGACCGGCGAAAACGAGAAGCGCGCCGTGTTCCGGATCGCGCGTGCGGCACTGGCCAAATCCGGTACGGTGACGCTGGAGCTCGCACTGTCGGGTATTCCGATGGTGACGGCCTACCGCGTCGGTGCACTTGAGGCCTTCATCCTGCGCCGCGCGATCCGCGTCTCCTCGGTGATCCTTGCCAATCTCGTGATCGGCAGAGATGTCATTCCGGAGTTCCTGCAAGAGGAATGCACGCCGGAGAAGCTGGCGCCGGCACTCGCTGAGGTGCTGACGGATTCGCCGCTGCGGAGGCAGCAGGTCGAGGCCTTTGGCCAACTCGATCAGATCATGTCGACCGGCAACAAGTCACCGAGCGTGCTCGCCGCCGACATCGTGCTGGCGACGATGCGGAGCGTGCGGCGATAGGGCGACGGTCTCGTCGGGTGGGCAAAAGCGAAAGCGTGCCCACGATGTCTTGGTCGGTCGCGGAGAGACGGTGGGCACGCTGCGCTTTGTCCACCCTACAAGGCTCAAACAAAAACGGCGCCATCTTGCGATGGCGCCGTTTCGAAAGCCGTATCGGCTTGGATCTTACTTGCGATCCTTGATCGCGACGTAGTCGCGGCGGGTGACGCCGGTGTAGAGCTGGCGCGGACGGCCGATCTTCTGCTGCGGGTCCTCGATCATCTCGCTCCACTGGCTGATCCAGCCGACGGTGCGGGCGACCGCGAACAGCACGGTGAACATCGAGACCGGGAAGCCCATCGCCTTCAGCGTGATGCCCGAATAGAAGTCGACGTTCGGGTAGAGCTTGCGGTCGATGAAGTACTGGTCGCTGAGCGCGATCTTCTCGAGCTCGAGCGCCACCTTCAGCATCGGATCGTCGCCATGGCCGGTCTCCTTGAGCACGGCGTGACACATCTTCTGCATGATCTTGGCGCGCGGATCGTAGTTCTTGTAGACGCGATGACCAAAGCCCATCAGGCGGACTTCGGAATTCTTGTCCTTCACCTTGGCGATGAATTCGGGAATCTTGTCCACGGAGCCGATCTCGGCGAGCATCGCGAGGGCGGCCTCGTTGGCGCCGCCATGCGCCGGACCCCACAGGCAGGCGATGCCGGCGGCGATGCAGGCGAACGGGTTGGCGCCGGACGAGCCGGCGATGCGCACCGTCGAGGTCGAGGCGTTCTGCTCGTGGTCGGCGTGCAGGATGAAGATCTTGTCCAGTGCATCAGCCAGCACCGGGTTGATCTTGTAGTCCTCGCACGGCACGGCGAAGCACATGTGCAGGAAGTTCTCGGCGAACTTGAGCGAGTTCTTCGGGTACACGAAGGGCTGGCCGACCGTGTACTTGTAGGCCATCGCCGCCAGCGTCGGGATCTTGGCGATCATGCGCATGGAAGCGATCATGCGCTGCTTCGGATCGTTGATGTCGGTGGAGTCGTGATAAAACGCGGCGAGCGCGCCGACCGCGGCCACCATGATCGCCATCGGATGCGCGTCGCGGCGGAAGCCCTGGAAGAAGCGGGCCATCTGCTCGTGCACCATCGTGTGATGGGTCACGCGGTCGTCGAAATCCTTCTTCTGCGCGGCGGTCGGCAGATCCCCGAACAGCAGGAGATAGCAGGTCTCGAGGAAGTCGCCGTTCTCGGCGAGCTGCTCGATCGGGTAGCCGCGGTATTCCAGCACGCCCGCGTCGCCGTCGATATAGGTGATCTTCGACTGGCAGCTCGCGGTGGAGGTGAAGCCGGGATCGTAGGTGAACAGGCCGGACTGGCCGTAGAGCTTGCCGATATCGACGACATCAGGCCCGACGCTGCCGCTGTGGATCGGGAGATCGTAGTTCTTGTTTCCGACCGTCAGCGTAGCGGTCTTATTGCTCGGTTTTGCGTCCATCGTAGGTCCCCGATGAAATGTGAAGCGGGCCGGAGCCGGAGGCCCCCTTGCGAGATGATGGGGCAGGCCGGATGTTCCAGAAGGTACGGGGGAGATGGGTATATTATTGCTGTGTGCGCTGCAAGATCACCGCACGCATGCTCGACTTACGTCTTAGTCTGGTCCTTGGACTGATCCTTAAGCCGGCCGAGGCTTTCCTGGCGTCCCAGGACGTCCAAAACCTCAAATATACCAGGCGACGTCGTCCGCCCGGTCAGCGCGGCTCGCAAGGGTTGGGCGACCGCGCCGAGCTTGAGACTATTTTCCTCGGCAAAAGCGCGTAGCGCGGCCTCCGTGGTGGCGCCGCTCCATGTCTCGACTTTCTCCAGCGCGGAATGAAGCTGGCCGATCAGCTTGCGGTTCTCTTGCGTCAACAGCGCTTGCGCCTTGGGATCGAGCTCCAGCGGCCGGTCGGCGAAGATGAAATAGGCGCTGTCGATCAGCTCGATCAGCGTCTTGGCGCGCTCCTTTAGGGCCGGCATGGCCTTGAGAAGCTGCGCGCGCGTGGTGTCGTTTAACTTGGCCTTAAGCTCGTCGCGTGCGGGCACGAGATGGTCGAGCACGTCCTCGAACATCTTCACGAGTGATTGATCGTCGGCGTGGCGGATGTAGTGGCCGTTGAGGTTCTCCAGCTTGGCGAAATCGAAGCGGGCGGCGGCGCGGCCGACGCTGGCGAGATCGAACGCCGCGATCATTTCCTCGGTCGAGAAGATCTCCTGGTCGCCATGGCTCCAGCCGAGCCGGACGAGGTAATTGCGTAGCGCGGCCGGCAGATATCCCATGGCGCGGTAGGCATCGACGCCGAGCGCACCGTGGCGCTTGGACAGCTTCGAGCCGTCCGGGCCGTGGATCAGGGGGATGTGGGACATGCTCGGCAGAGCCCATCCCATCGCATCGTAGATCTGCTTCTGGCGCGCGGCGTTGATCAGATGATCGTCGCCGCGGATCACATGGGTGACGCCCATGTCGTGATCGTCGACCACCACCGCGAGCATGTAGGTCGGGTTGCCATCGCCGCGCAAAAGCACGAGGTCGTCGAGGTTCTCGTTCTGCCAGACCACGCGGCCCTGAACCTGATCCTCGATCACGGTCTCGCCGGTCTGCGGTGCGCGCAGGCGGATGGTCGGCTTGACGTCGTTTGGCGCGGTCGCTGGATCGCGGTCGCGCCACATCCCGTCATAGAGGCGGGTGCGCCCTTCCGCGCGCGCCTTCTCGCGCATGGCGGTCAGCTCCTCGGCGGTCGCGTAGCAGCGGTAGGCCTTGCCGTCGGCGAGCAGCTGCTCGGCGACCTCGCGGTGGCGCGCGGCGCGGCTGAACTGGTAGATGACCTCGCCGTCCCAGCCGAGCTCCAGCCATTTCAGACCGTCGAGGATGGCGCCGATCGCCGCCTCCGTGGAGCGCTCCCGGTCGGTGTCCTCGATCCGGAGCAGCATCTTGCCGCCGTGCTTTTTCGCGTACAGCCAGTTGAACAGCGCTGTGCGGGCGCCCCCGATATGGAGGAAGCCGGTCGGCGAGGGAGCGAAGCGCGTGACGACGGAATTGGTCATTCTTGGCAGGGCCTATGCTTTGGAGGCGGTGGTGTATAGCAGGAACGGGACATAAACAAAGCCCGTCGGCGGATCTGCCAAGCCCCGCTTGAGGCCTGCTTAAGCTCTTGGCTCAGGCTCCCGAATTTGGCAGAAGAACCGCTGATTTCCCGACAGGATTTTCGTAATGACAGAACCGGTGGCAGCTGAGGTTGGGCGCGATTTCATTCGTGACATCGTCCAGGCCGACCTCGACCAGGGCAAATACAGGGAGATCGTGACCCGGTTCCCGCCGGAGCCGAACGGCTATCTGCATATCGGCCATGCCAAGTCGATCGCGCTTAATTTCGGCATCGCCCAGGAGTTTCCGGGCCGCTGCCATCTGCGTTTCGACGACACCAATCCGGTCAAGGAAGAGCAGGAATATATCGATTCCATCCAGGCCGACGTGCGCTGGCTCGGCTTCGACTGGGGCAAGAACCTGTTCTTTGCCTCCGATTATTTCGACCGCCTGTACGAATGGGCGGAGCAGCTGATCCGCGACGGGCTCGCCTATGTCGACGACCAGACCCAGGAGGAGATCCGCCTCTCGCGCGGCACGCTGACCGAGCCCGGCAAGAACTCGCCGTTCCGCGACCGCGGTGTGGACGAAAACCTCGACCTGTTCCGCCGCATGAAGGCCGGTGAATTCCCGAACGGCACGCGGGTGCTGCGGGCCAAGATCGATATGGCCGCGGGCAACATCAATCTGCGCGACCCCGTGTTGTACCGCATCCTGCACGCGCACCATCCGCGCACCGGCACCAAGTGGCACATCTATCCGAGCTACGATTATGCGCACGGCCAGTCGGACGCGATCGAGGGCATCACGCATTCGATCTGCACGCTGGAGTTCGAGGACCACCGGCCGCTCTATGACTGGTTCATCGAGAAGCTGCCGGTGCCGTCACAGCCGCACCAGTACGAATTCGCGCGGCTCAACCTGACCTATACGCTGCTGTCCAAGCGCGTGCTGACCCAGCTCGTCCGCGACGGCCACGTCGCAGGCTGGGACGATCCGCGGATGCCGACCATGGCGGGGATGCGCCGCCGCGGCGTGCCGCCGGCGGCCTTGCGCGAATTCGTCAAGCGCATCGGCGTCGCCAAGGCCAACAGCGTGGTCGACGTCGGCATGCTCGAGTTCTGCATCCGCGAGGAGCTGAACCGCACGTCGCAGCGACGCATGGGCGTGCTGCGGCCGCTGAAGGTGGTGATCGAGAACTATCCGGAAGGGCAGACCGAGGAGCTCGAGGCGATCAACCATCCGGATGACCCGTCCGCCGGCACGCGGAAAATCACGTTCGGCCGCGAACTCTATATCGAGCAGGACGACTTCATGGAGAACCCGCCGAAGAAGTTCTTCCGCCTGTCGCCGGGCAACGAGGTGCGGCTGCGCTACGCCTATTTCGTCAAGTGCACCGGCGTGATCAAGAACGACAAGGGCGAGGTGGTGGAGCTGCGCTGCACCTATGATCCCGCGACCAAGGGCGGCAACGCGCCCGACGGACGCAAGGTCAAGGCGACCATGCACTGGCTGCCGGCCGTGACGTCGGTGCCGGCGGAGATCCGCATCTACAACCAGCTGTTCTCAAATCCGAGCCCGGACGCGTCGAACTTCGCGGCCGATCTCAATCCGAATTCGCTGGAGATCCTGCCCGACGCCCGTATCGAAGCGTCGGTGGCGGAGAGCAATGCGACCGAGCCGATGCAGTTCGAGCGCCAGGGCTATTTCGTCCGTGACAAGGACTCGAAACCGGGCAAGCCGGTGTTCTCACGCACCATCGGCCTGCGGGATACATTCGCGAAGGAAGTCGCGAAAGGGTGATGCGCATATGAGCGGGGAAGCCGACGCCATCGTTTCCGCCATCATCGCGAAATGGTGCGCCGGCTTCGCGACGCTCGACGCGGCTGCGCTGTCCGGGCTTTATTCGAAGAACGCTTTCTTCTTCGGCTCGAACCCAAAGCTCTATCGGGGCAGGGGCGGCGTTGTCGATTACTTCAACGGCCTGCCGCGCTGGCGCAAGCCGAACGCGACGTTTTCCGAGGTCAAAGCAGCACAGGCCGGTCCTGATCTCATCAACATGGGTGCGACCATCACCTTCGACCTCGCCGGCGAACGCCCCGATCTCGTCGTTAAGATGAGCTGGGTGATCATCCCTGAGGATGGCGACTGGAAGATCGTCAATCACCACGCTTCGGCGAAGGCGCCGCTGATCTAGCAGGCTGTCCGGTAGAGGGGGCGGCGTTGTTTCCGGATGTAGCCGGATTCGGTGTCATATACCGCGTTATGGCCTTTGGAAAAGTAACGTGCAGGCGTTCCGCGAGGTTGGTCCTGGCCTCGTTACTCAAGGGCTCCACTTTGGTCCGGGCATTAAATGTGCGCCTTCCAAAGAGTGGTGTCGGGACGAAGTTATAGTCGATGAAGAAGGACCCGATATTGACGATCTCGTTGCTTCCAATCCGAAATCGGGCAAAATCCCCCTTGAGTTCGATACCGGCGCTTGGCTGTGTGCAACCCACTTTTTGCAAGGTGTATGTCCCGGGGGCCAGCACAGCTACCGCTCCATATGACGCGCCGCTAAGAATACGACCGAACAGCCTCGGCGTTTTCTCGACCTCGAACGTATTACTTTCGCCCTTGTCGGAAACCACCGTGACCCAGATGTCCTGACACATCGGCACGCGTGAACTCTCTTCGATCAGGCGTGCGTGCATGAAGACGAGAGAAGTGCCTGGAGTTCGCTCTTGAGCCCTCTTCAGTCTATCCGAGAGTCTCTCTTCGGTCTGTGTGTCAGCACGCGCGATCGTAACACTCACAAATGAAAGAATGAGACTGAGGAAAATGTAACGCTTCGTCATATGGTCATGAGGATCAAGATGGAGGGGAAATGCGCGGACTTTTGTTGCAATTTTTAGTTGCGCATGAAGTGCATCCTGCGTCAAGCATGCAACTGGAATTAGGCCGAGCTGCCGCTTATGAACGAAAGATCGTCTCCCGCGTTGTGGAAGCTCCATTGAAGGAGTTCACCATGCAAGACATCGCAGAGCATATGGAAGTCATCGGCGCCGACGGCGTCCATGTGGGCACCGTCGACAAGGTCGAGGGCAACCGCATCAAGCTGACCAAGAAGGACAGCGGCGAGGGCAGCCACAAGGGCCATCATCATTTCATCGACAAGGGGCTCGTCGCCGGTGTCGAGGGAAACAAGGTTCGGCTGTCGGCCAAGGCGGATGTCGCTGTGACCATGGAAGAGGAAAAGTAGGGGGAGGCTCCCTTCGTTCTCGATTTGTGCCGCTATTCGCGCGGCCGCACGTTCCGGTAGCCTTGGCGGCAATCGCGTCGCGTAGGGTGCAGGGATATGGCGGAGCCGGGCCGGCCAGCACGGTCCCAGGGGATAGCCGGGACGTGGCCGGTCGGTCGCGCTGCGCCAGCCGGCGGCTTCGCGCCGGCGGGCTTTGGAGCCTGGCCGGCCATCGTCGAGACGCTGCGCGAATGGGCCCGCGCCGAAGCCGGCGCCGGGCGACTGTTGCCGTGGGTGCCTGTCGCCTTTGGCGGTGGCATCGCACTCTATTTTGCCGCCGATCATGAGCCGGTGCTGTGGGTCGTTGCCGCGACGGCGATCGCGCTCACGTTTGGCGCGATCCTGTTGCGGCGGAGCCGGCTGTTTGCGCCGGCGATCATGATCGCGGCGGTCGCTTCCGGCTTTGCCGTGGCGACCTGGAAGACGGCGCGCATCGCCCACCCCGTGCTGGCAAAACCGCTCTATTCGGTGTCGCTGTCGGGTTTCGTCGAGGCCCGCGACATCCGCGAGCGCACCGATCGTTTCGTGCTGCGCGTCACGGCGATGGAAGCGCAGCGCAGCGAGGTCAAGCTCGAGCGCGTCCGCCTGTCGGTGCGCAAGGGCACTGCGCCCGAGGTCGGCAGCTTCGTTCAAATGAAGGCCCGGCTGATGCCGCCGCTCTCGCCGGTGCGCCCCGGCAGCTATGACTTTTCGCGCGACATGTTCTTTCAGGGCATCGGCGCCTCCGGCTTCGTGATGGGCACGATCACGGCTTCAATCCCGCCCGATGCCGGCGGCCTGCGGCTGCGCTATGCGGCCTTCATGCAAGGCCTGCGCGATGCGATCGACGCCCGCATCCGCGCCACGCTCGAAGGTGACAACCGTGCGATCGCCACAGCGCTGCTCACCGGGCGGCGCGATGCGATTACGACGCCCGTCAATGACGCGATGTTCATCTCGGGGCTCGGCCATGTGTTGTCGATCTCCGGCTAACAGATAGCCTCACCGGTCAGAAGCGTTCACGACGCTTCAAAATCCACAGTTTTCAACGGCTTAGGCCAAGAAGCACGTGGCGGCTTCCTTCACACGCGGTCACTATTGGTCATCGGTTTGCGTCCCCCGTGCTTCCCAAAAAGGATGGACTGCTTCCCATGCTCAAGATTGCCGACGATCGCATCCGCTTTACCGACACCTACGTCCGGCGCCTCAGCCTGCCGGCCGGCAAGGCCGACCACATTGCATGGGACCCGGACCTGCCGGGCTTTGGCGTGCGTCTCAGGACCGGCAAGGCGTCCTACGTGGTGCAATACCGCGTCGGGATTGAGCAGCGCCGCAAGAGCCTTGGGGACGTTCGAAAGGTCACCCTGGAGGACGCCCGCGGCATCGCCCGGAAGCGTTTCGCGCAGATCGAGCTCGGCATCGACCCTGACGCGGAGGAGGAGAAGCGGCGGGTCGACCAAGCCGCCGATGCCCAGACCTTCGAAAAAGCTGTGGAACTGTACCTGGAAGCGCAGAAGCCGCGAGTGAGGCCGAACACCTACATCGCCGAGGAGCGCTACCTGCGGCGGCACTGCCAGCCCATCCAACGGAAGCCGGTCAGCAAGGTCAGCTTCGAGGAGGTCGCCATCCTTCTGCGCGCCCTGGTTCGGGACCACGGGCCGACGTCAGCCGCACGGGCGCGCGGCGCGCTCCTTGCATTTTTCTCGTGGTGCATGCGCCAAGGGCTGGCTAAGGCCAACCCGGTGATTGGGACGGAGAACCCGATCCGCGGCAAGGAGCCTCGAGATCGCGTTTTGAACGACGACGAGATCCGCATCATCTGGCGCAATTGTCTGGACGACGATTTCGGGAAGATCGTCCGGCTTCTATTGCTGACCGCCTGTCGTCGTGACGAAATCGGCGGCCTGCGGTGGGATGAACTAGATCTCGCCGACTGCAAGCTTGTGCTGCCAAGGGAGAGAACCAAAGCAAAGCGGGCGCACGAACTCCCGTTGGTGCCGACCGCGCTTGAGATCGTCCAGTCGATCGCACGGCGTAACAGCCGCGATACGCTATTCGGAGGCGGCGCAAACGGCTTCAACGCGTGGTCCTACAACACGCTCGCACTCAGCGGGCGCATCACCGCGGCCGAAGGCAGGGCTTTGGCGCCTTGGCGGCTGCACGATCTCCGCCGGACCGTCCGCACCCGCATGGGGAAGCTCGGCGTCCTCCCGCATGTGGCCGAGCTGGTGCTGAACCATGCCGGTCACAAGTCCGGAATCGGCGGCGTCTATGACCATCACGATTACGGCCCAGAGATCGCGGAAGCGCTTCAGAAGTGGGAGGCGCACCTGCTGGAAATCGTGGGCGCCGCGTGATGGGCAGGCCGCCTTCAAAGCTGGTCACTACACCGCCAAAGGCTGCGCAGGCGAAGCCGGGAGGGAAGAAGGCATCGATCCGATCAGATTACTTTACGCGCGCGGAACTAGTTGCCCTCGAGCAGTCCTGGCATCTCGGCAATCCGGACGCGGGGAGGGAGGCGTTTTACCGCTGGTATGCCGAACACTACTTTGGCCTTTCACCAGAAAAGATCGAACGCGCCGAGCTGGAGAGGGTTAGGCAGCTTTTTCGTGACGCGAAAGTCAGGGCTCGAGAGGCGGGCTGGCTTGACGACGAGGATAAGACCGAGGGCTGAGTTATTTTACGGTGAACGCCGGGCTTCTGACGAATACCCCTGACGCATCGAAGCACTCAGGGAGGTTCATCGTGGACGACGATCGCGTAATGTCTTTCGAAGAGTGGTGCCTGCTTAATGGTTTTTCTCGCAGCACCGGACAGCGCCTTGTTGCCAGCGGCAAGGGACCGGCATTCATTCGTTTGTCGACCCGCCGGGTAGGGGTGACAGTGGCAGAGAACCGCCGCTGGCAGGCTTCGCGTCGTATCGAGACGGCGGCTTGATCATGGTGAAGCGCCCCGAGCTCGCCGAACCGGTCGAGATCTTCAAGGGTTGGATTAACCGCAGGCACGACGCGCTCATCGTGAATTTGCAGACCTTCAACGGTACCAATCTCGTCGACCTCCGCAAATATGTGATGCACCGCGACGGATGCTTGAAGCCTTCCGCGAAGGGCATCGCCGTGAGCGTGCGGCGGCTCCGCGAATTGCACAACGCAATTGGCAAGGCCGTGGTGAGAGCGGAGGAACTGGGCCTCATCGATAAGGATGGCGTCGAGTGAGTGCCGCTGAAGAATTTGCAAGATGCTGCGCCTCGCAGCGGTGGTTCGTCGACGAGGGCTGGGTCGAGAAGCAGGTCGCGGTGGACATTCTGCAAATCTTTGCGGAAGCCGCCGGCTACCTTGACGATCTGGGACAGGACGAAGTGCAGCGGCGGATGGGCGAGGCCTTTGCGCCGATCGAGGACCTGCCGTCCGACTATGCATCGCAATTGTTGATGCAGTGGGAGCTTGCCGATCCGCGCGACCGCTGGCGCTGGACGGGCGAAATGCCGCCAGTGCTGCAGGTCACAGCCATCGAGAAGCCGCAGCGCCGTACATCCCAGGCAACTGTCGATGCCTTCCGCTACGTGGCGAGCCTGGGCGATGCTGACCGGCTGGCCGGATGGCTCCGCAATCACCCTGATGACGCCGCGTCGCTGCTCGAGACGGTGGAGGCCGCATAATGCTCACCGCCGCAAATCGGGCGATGGCCCTCCAGGTTTTCGAGGACCTTGGCTTCAGGGGTGAAGCCGCATCACACGACGAGGCGCCACCCGTAGATTCCTTCGAAGCTTTCGGTGATGGTGAGCCGACGGGGCCGGAGGTGACGTCGGTTGACGCGCGCAGGCCTGCCTACCCTGGGGTCGCACCGGCGTCGCTGGCACTTGTCAGTCCGTCGGCGTGGCGCGGCGTCGCGCTGCTGCGCATGCGCTGGCTCGCCACAAGCCGGATCCCTGCGAGTGACGCCACGATCCTCTCGGGCGACGGCGGCGGCGGCAAGACCACGGTGGCGCTGCAACTTGCCGTTTCCGTCGCCTGTGGCCTCGGTGACTGGCTCGGCACCACCGTAGAGGCTGGGCCCGTGATCTTTTTCAGCGCCGAAGAGCCGGACCACGAAATGCGTCGGCGGCTGGTCCGCGTCGCCGAGAAGCGCGGCCTCAATCCGGACGAGATCGAGGGGCTGCACTTCCACTTCGCCAGCCCGGAAAACTGCCTGCTAGCTGTGTCACGGCCCGACGGGGTCATGGTCCCCACGCCACTGTTCGAGGCGCTAGCGACTGCTGCAGGACAAATCCGGCCGGTTTTGATCGTGGTCGACAGCATCGCCGCGACATTCGGCGGCAATCAAAACGACCGCGTCAGCGCTCGCACCTTTGTCAGCCTCTTTCGGCGGCTGGCCCAGAACTGCGCTTGCTCGGTACTGCTCCTCGACCATCCCAGCTTGTCCGGCATCACCAGCGGCACCGGCCGCGGCGGCAGCATGGATTGGCAGAACGCGACCCGGGCGCGCCTGCATCTCGAGACTGTGCAGACAGACGGCGGCAGCACCGGCCGCGTGCTCGAGGTGAAGAAATCGAACTACGGGCCCACCGGCGAGAAGGTGAAGCTGCAGTGGGAGGATGGTTGCTTCGTCATGGAGGGCACGGCCAGCGCCCCGCACCAGGCCGCGGCGCACGCCAGCGCCGAGCAGCGCTACCTTGAATGCCTGGACGCCATCACCGCGCAGGGCCGCCACGTCTGCCACGCTCCAGGCCGCGGCTACGCGCCCAAGACATTCGCAGAGATGCCCCAGGCTGGCGGGATGACGTGGCGCGCATTCCAGGCCGCACAGGAACGCCTCTTTGCGACCGGCGCTATCGAGAACGTCGCCTATGGTCCGAAGTCTAAGGGCACCAAATGCATCGCGAGGAAGGCCTGACCATGCCTGCGATCCCCCTGCGATCCGTTCGGAACACCCTGCGATCCCCCTGCGATCCCCATACCGATCAACCTTCTATCCGCCTGCGATCCGCTGCGATCCCCCTGCTTCTTTCTCCCCTTATACCCCGGGCGGATCGCAGCCCCGCCTTGGGCCGGTGGGCCCGTCGGTCCGGCGACCCGAAAAAGGGAAGGGACGCAAGAAGGGGAAAAGCAGCTCGTTGTTGGCACGCGTGCCGTAACGCCAAGGTTGGCGCCGGCCGGCGGTGCATTAGGCACCAGCCTGGTCGACGGCATAACCGGTTACGGTCGTGCTCGCGACCGGCTGGGGCGCTTCCCATGCGCTTCCCGATATCGCGGTATGCATCGCAGTTGTTCGCCAACGCATTGATTGCGCTGTCCGACCGCAATTGCCGTCCGATTTGTCCCAATCATGTGGCGTCGATCGGGAAGGGGTTTTCGCGCGCGCTCTCTCATGAACTTCAGCACTCTTGGAAGCTGACGCGCGCGCGAGAGAGCCGGCGGATCGCCTGTCAGATGCCATGGTTTGGCCTGGTGAATTCCAGGATCGAGGGGGGTAGGGGGGAAATCCCGCGCGCGCTCCATAATCGACGTGTCATCCCAATTTCGCGGCGGCCTCCGAAAATTGGCGGCGTCCTCTCCGAAACCTTTCGTCGACAGATGCGCCGATTGCAGACGGGGAGTGTTCGCGGTGAGTGAGCATCTGGACCTTCTCGAAGAGATCGAGGAACAGACCACGCTCTCGACCAACGTCGGCAGCCGGGAGAGAAAGCGCTGGCGCGCTGGGTGCCTCAGTCTTTCCCCGCAGTTTGAGCGTGCGAAGGTCGCCCGTGCGGCGCGTGTTGATCTGGCATCAGAGCAACCTCCGGCGCCGGCCACCGAGTCTGAGGCGGCCCGAGAGCCTCCTAACGGCTCTGCTGCGGTGCCCCGGATCATCACCACCCGCGAAGAGCTCGTCGACATGCTGCGCCGGCGACGCGACGAGCTCGGCCTGACACATCAGACAATCGACGGCATAGCCGGCTTGCAGGATGGCTACACCAGCAAGCTGCTCGCGCCAAAGCCCATCAAGAACCTGGGCCCCATGTCGCTGGAAGCGATGCTCGGCGCGCTGGCCTTGGGCATCGCACGGATCGAGTTTGTGGAGGATCCCGAGTTGGCGGCGCGAATGCGCTCGCGCTGGACCAGGCGCGCCCGTCCCAAGTTTCGGACAAAGCGGACACTCGGTGCGTTGCTGGCCGAACGTCCTCAGGAGATGGTGACGTCCACAACGGAGAATACCAATGTCGAAACCCCATCTGAGCTTCCGGCCGAAGGCTGAGCTTGCGGACGCAATCCGCGCCGCTGCAACGGAGGAGCGCCGGCCGGTATCGCAGTTTCTGGCGAACCTGATCGAAGACGCGCTCGCTGCCAAGCAACCGAACCAGCACCGCAACGAAGCAGCGTGAGGATCATCAGCATGTTTCGCAGGAAGTCCGGCGAGCAAGCCGCAGAGAACCCGTTGCCGCAAGTCGAAGCGTCGGCCCGGCGCGCGCCAGCCGTCCAGGAGAAACTGGATTGCGCCTTGGGCGCGTTGAATGAGCTCGAGCAGGAGGTCGCCGAGTTCGCGCTCGATGCTGCCGAGCGCAAGCTAGGCGCGGCGGACAAGCTGGCCGGCCACCGATCCAGGATCGAGGCAGCCAGAACAGCTGTGGCCGAGCTGCAAGCGGCATTGCGACTGGCGCTGCGACAGGACGCCGAGGCTGAGCTCGCCGAGCACGCGGCGGTGCGCGACCGGCAGTTGCGAGAATTTGCAGCAACGGCGGAGGAGTGGACCCGCGTCGGCGTGGAGCTATCCGGCCTAATCGAGAAGGCGGCTAAGCTGCGCGTCGAGCTCGGCACCCTGGCCGAGGAACTGCAACACAAATTCCCGACCGGCATCGTTCCGCACCCGATCGACTTCAAGTCGGTGGACATCATGGTCGGCGGCATCGCGAACCCGGTGGCGATCGATGCACTCCTGGCCGGCGAGATGTTCAAGCACGGTCTGCCGAACGCCTTTCTGCCTGGCGCACGACCACCCCACGCATCGCTGGCATACGACCGGCCCAGCATCGAAGCCGCGCCCGTCGTCTTTCGGCGGGCCGGCGCGTACTTCGTCGGGCTCCTGCGCGATCGGTTTGACGCGATCAAATCACACACTTCGGAGGCCGCATGACTGACCAAGCCCAAGCGCCGGTCACCGCGGCGGATGCGCGCGCGCAGATCGATGCACTCACCACCAACGCGGAGTTCGGCTCAAAGCTGCTTTCCGGCGACGTCGCAGCGACGCAGCAGTGGAACGATCTGCACAGCGTCCTGGGGAAGGGCGGTGACGAGATCGAGAACGCCATGAACGGCGTGGTCCTCGGTGCCGACTCGATCCCCGACGGTCAATCAAAGCTGCTCGCCGAAGGCGCATCATGGATGCGGAGCCTGGGCCTCTCGGATGACGTAGTCCGCGAGGCGCTGGAAGGCGCCGGCGTCAGCAAGGAGGAATACCGGATGGTCACCGACTGGCGCAATCGCCAGATTAACGATCCGGCGTTTGCGAAGCGTTTTCTGGCGAACGAGGCTGAGGCAGTCCGCCTGATGATGACAGCATCCGTGGTGATCGCGGGCGGCATCAAGGGCGAAGCAAAGGGATTTTGAAGATGATCAAATATCAGATCGACGTCGTCGACCCCAAGAGCAACGAAGAGCGGCAGGTCACCGTGTCTGTTACGCCTCTGCAGAGCGCGCGTGCGAAGCGCAGCAGTGACTGGATGCGCGCAATCCAGGATATCGCGCGACCGCTGATCCCGGCCGGCTTTCTGCCGATCGGCAATCGCGTCCGGGCTCTTCACTGAACAGGAGCAACGGTCATGGCTGATCATTTTGTGGCGATGAATCGCGGCGTTCAAGGAACAAAGCAGACCGACTTCACCACCGGAACGACGTCGAGCGCCGCGTCTGGGATCGAGTTGCGAATTCTCGATGGCGCGGGCTGGACGAAGAAGGAGGCAGCTTTGGCGTTGAAGGCGTTCGAGCGCTTCGTTGAGACGGCGCCCTGGGTCGCGGCCGCGGGCGTCGACGTGAAGCTTTAGAGCTCCAAGGGGCCGGATGCCCCGTTCATCCGCGGCGGCCGGGACGCGGGGAGATCCCCGGCCACAGATTGTGTTTCGCGTAAAGAGGCGGCCACCCATGAGAGGCGCCAAACATCGAGCGGGGTCTAAAACGCATGAACGGCATCAAGGCATCACTGATCGTTACGCTTGCCCTCGCTTCGCTATCTTTCGCGCAGGCGCAGCAATACAACGCCGTCGGCGACAACACCGTAATCGGGCGCATCGGGACCGGCAGTGGCTCGGGCCCCTCGCAATCAATCACGTTCGATCAGCTCTCCGCACAGCTTGCGTTAAAGGGCTCCGTATCCGCGCCCCTCGCGCGCGTCGCCACCGCTGCGGTGGCGGTGGGTGGAAGCTGCGCGTCGAACGGCGACTTCACAGCCACCACCACCGGCGGGGCGGGAACGCAAGCGACAATCTCGCTTCACGCCACCGGCGGGCAGATCACATCGGTCAACTCGATCGTCTCTCCGGGTGGATGGTATCAAAATCCGTCCTCGCCGAACGCGGTGACAATCGCGGGCTGCAACGGTGTCACGCTGAATTTGACGTTCACCGGCGCCACTGCCGGCGACGCCATCGTCATCGGTGCCGCACAAGGCACGCTCGCGGATGCTGGTGCGCCGCCGGCCTTGACTACCACCTCGATCAATACCGCGTCACCGCTTTCCGGCGGCGGCACGCTTGCCAGTTCGCGCACCATTGGCCTTGCCGCCGGCACGCTCGACACCGTCCTAGGCTATTGGGGTTCGACCACCGCGTCGGCGACGGCCATCAACAACTGCACGAATTCGCTGACCTACTCGACGTCGACGCATACCTTCGGCTGCAACACCGGCGCCGGCACCGGCAACGTCGTCGTCTCGGGCACGCCGTCGGCAAACCAGATCGCGCAGTGGACGAGCTCGACGCAGATCCAGGGCGTTGGTTTCGGCACTCTCCAGCTCACAAGTGCTCACCAAAGTGCGACCCCTGCAAACCCGGGCGGCACGGCCAACACAACCGGCGTGATGATGGGCCTCGGAGCAACGTGCAAGGTGACGCCGGCAACAACTGGCCGCATCAGGTTCACAATCATCGGCAACGTCACGAACAACAACATCAGCAAAAACACGACGGTACTTGGCCGCTATGGAACGGGATCGGCTCCAAGCAACGCCGCCGCGCTGACAGGGACAGTATTCGATAGTGGCAGGACCTATTCGACCGCGGCGGCGGGAAGCCCGCTTATGTTATTCGCCGTAGAGGGTATCATCAGCGGCCTCACTCTCAGCACGCAGGTTTGGTACGACGCATCGGTCGCGACCAACGACTCCGGCACGACATCGTCGATATCGAGCATCCAGTGCTTGGCCGCTGAGTTTTAAGCCCGCCACGCCAGAGGACTTGGCCCGGCAACAAGTTCCAATGCCGGTGATCGCCGGGCGAATCATCGTGATCGATTTGCTGATCGTTAACGCCCGAGGAACATTGGTGAAAAAAATAGTTTTCCCACTAATTCACAGGGCGCCCGGGAATCACTATGTTCTTGTCAACTCCTTAGCCTGACGCCACCGCCTAGGCGGTGGCACCCACCCAAAGGTGGGGATTGGCTCGCTGATCTAGAGGCTAGGGACCACCTTCCTTCATTTTCGTAGCTTACGCGGCCAGACTGAGAATTTGGCAACGCGCGCAGTTCCGTTCGCGATATTGCCAATGCCGGCGCGTGCCATGATGTACTTGCCCAGTTCCACCTTTGCGGGATTGGCATCCTCCGCCCTGTCGTGACCGTTCAGTTGGTAAGCAATCGCGCCGATGAGGATGTCGACGAGCTGGAGCGGCATGGTCCTTTTGGAGTCCCGAAATTGACAGCGACGAACGAACCAGTCTCTCGGATCGCCGCGTTTCCGCGCACCATGACATAGGATTTGCCGCAACTCTTCAGGCGTACTCTTGGTATCTCGATAATCGGGATAGAGGTGGAAGTAGGCCTTCGAATACAATTGGCCCACCTTGTTCGCGAGCTGATACAGCTCCTTGTTGAAGCCAATCTCGTTGTCGCCGTCGTTGAACTTTTTGTGGTTCTGCTGCGTCGTGTCCACAAACAGCGAGTGAAAGTGCCACCGCTCCTGATTGTCGAAAAACACATCGGTTATTCGCTTGTAGGCGGCCAGCTTGGCCTGCGACACTTTGGTCCACTTGGCCTCGCCTTGGGGTAACTCCGGTAACCTGGCTTTATTAATAGCCTCGATCAGATCAGGAGTGTCGAGCATCGGAATGACGATTGCGCCGAGCACCAGATAGCGGTGCTTGTTCTGGCTGCTTTCATCAGCGTAGATCTCAACGATGTCATCTGCTTTCGCCGGAATACGCATGGCCGATGCCGCTCGAGGTTGATCCTTTGAAAATAGGAAGTGATGCACCGAGAATCAGGCTGATCACGTTTGCCATAAAGGACACCCGGGTGCCGACGCGACGCAACGCGCATCGTAGGCACTCTGCGAGTTACGAACAGGCCCGCCTGTTCTGTGTGCAGGCCATCCTTTGGTCATTGACCCGCCGCGACTCAGGAGCCGCTTTTACTGGCGCAATCACGCGCTCGATGGAGCTGTGTATGCCTGCCTCCGCATTGATGAACTGCGCCGCGTGTCCACACCAGACCGATTGTCGGGAAATCGGATCCTGTCTCGACGAAATTAACGCCGCACAGCTGGCGGCACGGAGAAGCTGTCCGTATCCGACGCTGATGACGTCCTCTCAGGTTGCGGAGTGCATGGAGGCGCTTCGGAACGGGCTGACGCTGCGGCGTATCACTGGCGGCGGAAAGTTTGGCAAGATGATCGTGTCTTTGACAAAGTTCAAAGCTCACTGCGCTGCCTATCCGGCGTGGGGAGCCGAGGCGATGAAGCTAGCGCGGGCGAATGCAAAGGCGGCAGACTTCGGTAAGGGTCACAAGCGAAATTTGACTCATTGCAAGCAAGGTCACCCTCTCTCCGGCGACAACCTCTACATCGCGCCCGGTCGGCGAGAGCGAAAATGCATGACCTGCACGAAGCTACGTTACTCTACTCCTCGGCCGCCGACTGCAGGGCAAATTGAGCGCGCCACGGAGCTGCTCAATGGTGGCAGCTCGCTCAACCTGGTATGCACGGGCAAGATTGCCGGCAAGTTAGTTCAGGAGCCTCTGTTTAGTTACCGCAAGCTCAGGTTCTACCGTGCGCAACATCCCGCGTTTGATCTTTTGGTAAAGTCGGCGACGGCCGGCAGCAACAGCAGAGCCCAGCTTCGCCGTTGGGCTATAGACCCTACCGGTGGTAGACGCATCATTACCCCACGAAAACTTCTAACGCGGGAGCCTGCGCTTACAGGTGTCATTGCGGGGCCGTCTCACGAGGTGTTCACAGTGGTCGATCGCGCCGTCCCGCGAAATCTCGACTTCGAGACCCGTAAGGAGGTGATGAGCGAGATGATGCTTTCAATTCTAGAGGGCAAACTCACGCTCGACGATGCGCCGCTTCGGTGGCGAGAATTTCTACGGATCACGAACCGCATGTTCCCGACCCAGTACGCAAAGTTCGGCAACAGCCTGCTCTTGTCACTGGACGAAGCCATGTTCGACGACGGCGGCGGCAGAAGGGGCGACAGCGTGACCCACAACCTGTGGACTTAGGCACGCGCGATGCTTTCGGCCCCAGCCCTGGGGGAATCCCCAGGGCAACCGCCGCGCGCCGAAGCTTTCCCGAAAGGGGATGGAACTTTCCACGTGGGCCTAGTGCAACACGCGGGCGGCCTCGGCAAGTCGGACCCTTTCTCTAAGCTCATCGAGCTCCTCGATCGCGTCCAGCAACCTCACCATCTCGCGCGCGATATGTGTCAAACTGGCCTTTGGCTGCTTTGAAATCCGAAGTCGCTGTGCCATCGGTGCACGCCTCCATGCTGGGGAACGTCCGACTGGCAAGCAGCGTGCCACCCCATTGGGGGTGGATTTTTTGAGCAAATCAGCTGATGGTGTCCGTGGGTGTGACAACCCGGACCTGGAATATGGGCGACCCTTGGCGGGGTGAGCCCTAGATGCGCGTAGGAGACCTTGGCGGGTTTCCTCAGGCGCTCATCGGTAGCGCTTGGCGGCGCTCCAACTCTGGCTTTATGGCCGGGGACGGGGTGCTATGTCCAGAGGGGCAACCCTTAAAAGCGCTCTGAGCAGTCTTCCAGGCTGTTTGTCACCCCCCGGCTGCCGGCCCGACGCCGGTGACGGCTGTGACAAGCCAAATCCTGGAAGCAACCACCCATGACCATCGATAGACCCATGTTTCCGCCACGAGCGGAGTCTGTGGATTCGTTTTCAGCCCGCCCGGCTGTCCGACACCGGGGACGAGCAAGGCCGTTCAGCGACTTCGCCCGACTCAGGGAAGAGGCATCGGCCCAGATCTGGCAGCAGGGAGCGATGGCATGAGCAACATCCTCACGTTCCCATCGCGCGCCTCGTCTTACGCGCCGAACAATCCCTTGCCGACCGAAAATGTGGTCGAACTGATGATGCCAGGCGATGCGCGCCGACTGCGTCGGCTTCAATCGGAGCCGACCACCGAGACGGCCAGGAATGCAAAGCTGCGTCTGCAGCGCCGTGAGGCGTGGTGGAAGGCTGAGCGGAAGGTCGAGTACTGGAAAGCCTGCATGAAGATGCATACCGCCATCAGCAGCGTGCAGCGTGCCGGCCTGCCTGAGGGGGACAACCACCAAAAGACCGAGAACTCACATTGGCATCCGATCGCGGCGAACTATCGAAAGGCAATCGCCGAGCTGTTCCTAACTCCCGCTCATCGGCTCACGGATATCACGTGGAAGCAGAAAGCGCTGGCGGCGGAAGAGCACAAGTATACCGACCTGTCGCGTGACCGGATCGAGGCCGCCATTGCTCAGGATATCGATTTTCTAGCGGCTCATCCGACGCGCCGCAAGCGCGAGGAGCAATCCGCATGAAGCGCCGGCGCAGGATCCATCGAAAGCGCGATCGGCAGCAGCTGATGACGCATCTCCGACGGCTTAAGCGGTAGAGGAAGGGCGCGGGGCTTCGGCCCCGCGTCCTTCAAATTAGCGCGAAATTTCCCTCGTTGCGAGCTCGCTTCCAAAGCCTGTAGCCATACAGCCACCAGATCAGAGTAAGCAGGGTCGCCATCGCAGGCAATCAGTACCGCGGCCGGTGCGTACCGACCGATCCGGTGTACGGGTTCACGTTGCCGGTTGCGGTGAAGTTGTCCCGCTGAGTGCTGTTCGGATTGGTGGCGACATATGGCTGGACGTAAGTGCCGGTGCTCGTGGTGTAGCCCGAAGACCGGTGCGTGCTCGGATTTGAGCCCGTGCCGGTCTGGTATTGCGCGTGAGCAGCGGTTGCTGCAAGTGCGAACGCAAAAGCGAAAGCAATGGTCTTCATTTCGATCTCTCCCCAAAATGTCTTTTTGAAACAGAGCATGCAACCATGGCGTGGATCGCGGGTCCAGTCCTACCAATGGACGAGCGGCATTGTCGTACCGTCGCGAGCAGAACTTTTGATATACCGAATTCCGCTTGCTCCGTCGGGCAAAACAGGAGTTTATAGGGCGCTGGCTCAAACCTACAGGACCAGCGCAATGGCCGACGAAATCGAGACTTCCGATCTGTCCAAGATCGCCAAGCTGAACGGGGACTTCAAAAAGAACTACGGTCCTCTGCTTGGTGCCTTCTTGTATCTGCGTTCGATTAGTGCCGCACGCGGTCGGTCCTGGCTTTGGTCTGGCGCGGCTTCGATCGTGATTTCACTCATGGTCGGTTGGATCGCGAAGCATGGTCCTTCTTGGTTTTCGGGCTGGTTAGGATAGGCTGCAGGGCGCCAAAGGTCGGGGGCGTTCCATGGGAACCGCGCTCACTGTCCAGCATGCCAGGATGCCGCGACGACGCGAGAACGAACCGCGGGCGGCGCAATACATCCGAATGTCCACAGACCGACAACAATACTCGATCGCTAATCAAATGGCCTTGATCGCGAGCTACGCGGCCGAGCATCGGCTGGAGATCGTGCGCACGTATATCGACGAGGGCATCAGCGGACTGAGGATCAACAACCGCAAGGGACTTATCGATCTACTCAATGACGTGCAATTGGGAGCCGCGGACTTCGCCAACATCCTCGTGCGGGACGTTAGCCGCTGGGGCCGATTTCAAGACACGGATGAAAGCGCCTACTATGAGTTCATCTGCAAGTTGGCTGGCGTGAAGGTGATCTATTGCGCTGAAGTCTTCGAGAACGACGGAAGCCCGATGTCAGGCCTCTGGAAAAGCATGAAGCGCCTGATGGCTGCCGAGGACAGCCGCGACAAGTCGGCAAAAGTCTTTGCGGGACATTGCCGGATCGTCGGACTTGGCTATCGAGTGGGTGGACGGCCCGGCTTTGCACTGCGCAGAGAATTGATCGACGCAGCGGGCAATTCGAGGGGCTTTCTCCAGCCTGGCGAGCAGAAGGCATTGCACACCGATAGAGTGTTGCTAAGGGCTGGATCTACCGATGAAATAGCAATCGTGCGGTGGATATTCGAAAGCTTTGTTAGCGGGAAAGGGGAAACCGACATTGCCCGCGAGCTGAATGCTGGGGGCGCAGTCAACCATTGCGGCGTCCCTTGGAATCTCCAGATGATCGGCCGTATCCTTCGCAACGAAAACTACATTGGCAATACCGTCTATTACCGGACGTCGAGCTACCTGCGACAACGTCGCGTTATCAACGGCAAAGCCAAGTGGATCCGCAAGGAGGGCTCTCTTGACCCAGTTGTAGCGCGCGATGTGTTCTACGACGCTCAGCGGATTATCGAGCGTCGGGCACGACAAAATCTCTCGTCCGATCTATTGCTCAAGAAGTTGCGCGTCCTGCAGCTCCGGCTGGGCACCTTGTCTGCCGATGCGATCAACCGAGCGAAGGGGATACCCTGCGCGTCTATATATGAACGTCGGTTTGGCAGTCTCCGCAAAGCATATGAGCTGATTGGTTTCACCCCGCCAGGCGACTATAGCTACATCGATACGCGGGGCGAGCGACTAAGCCTGATTCAGCAACTCGCCGTCGGGATTGGCGCTAAGGTGCATGAGGTGGGTGCCCAGCTCATTGCGGAACGAACGGGAGGCTGCTTAGCCCTGAATAATGGATCCTTCATATCATTTCGCGTCATTCGATGTTGGCTGCACCCACAGCGGCACTGTCGGGTTTGGACGATACGGCGTAGCGCCAAGCAGCATCCAGGTGTTGCCGTTGTAATCAGACTGGATGAACAGAATAAAGAGCCTCTCGACTACATTCTGACGTCGAGAGACCGCATGCCCGAGCGACCGCTAATAATGACCGAGGCGGTGGTGAGGAAACGCTATCGGAGTAGGTTTAGGAGCTCGACCGACTTGATCCACGCGTTGAAGCGTAAACTTAGCCGCTAGGTCGAGCGGGCCAGCTAGTATGTGGCCAACTAGGACCTATTCACCTCGCCTAAGAAGCCCAAGCCGAAACTTCGGCTCCCTTTTTGGCGATGCCGATGAAGTAAAAGACGCTCTCGCGTGTGAGCTCCTTGTGGTCACCGTGAGTGAACACGATTTTAAGGCCTGCCGCATCAATCATCTCGCGGAAAGTGTCGACCGTCGAGCCGCGATTGTTCTCCTGAAGAACGATCACGCCATCGTCGGCGAGGTGGGGATGTATCGTGTTGAAGAACTCCCGGTGGATTGCCCAATCGGGGTCGTGCGCGCGGATGTCGCCTTCATACTGATCAATGAAGTGGGGTGGATTGCTCACCACCAAGTTCCAGCGCTCGCTCTTTGGAATACTCCGCAGATTGTTGGACTCGTAAACTGATACGCGATTCTCAAGGTGGTTGAGCTTTACCGTATTTTTGCAGCAGTCCACCGCAGCGGGATTGATATCGGCCAGGCACAGCGTTTCGCACAAGCCGTGGCCAAGCATTGAGAAACCGATAAATGCCGGCCCCGCGCACCACTCGAAGAGGCGAGGTTGCTTAGGCATTCCGCGGGAGAGCAGAAACGGGATGAAGGCCTGCCCGAAATCGATGCCGCCTCCATCGAGCTCGCTTTTATACTCGACAGTGATCCCCCCCAGAACGACGCGCTTTGCAGGCCTCATTCGACGTAGTACCGGCCGCAAAAAGCCATGCTCGATCGTATGCAATACGCCCATCGCAAACACCCGCGAAAGAGGCCCAAAACATGCGGCCCGCTTTTGCCGGCTTGCCGCGCGAGTTGATTGAGAAGAGACTTCGCGTTCTAGGTGTACATTTCTGAATGTTTCTGATTGTGTCAACCGGAATCCGACCAAGCACCGGGACGACAATGAGTTTAATCCAGAGGCTACGAAGGCGACTGCTTCCGCCTCGCGGCGCAATCGAAGGCTACGAAAGCGACGAGCTGGTCGACACCATCTATCAAAAAACCGTCGCTTATCAGTCTGAGGCCAGTTGGCCCTTGGTCGAGGGTTTAACTGCCGTACTCGATTTTGGAGGGGGCGCCGGCGTTCACTACAAACCCGCCAACCGGCAATCACCAGACATCCGATGGGCAGTGGTTGAGACGCCTGCCATGGTGAGACGTGCGAAGGAGCTCGCGACAGACAAGTTGAGGTTTTTCGATCGTATCGAGGAGGCAGCCGACTGGCTCGGAAACGTTGACCTGGTCCATTCCGACGGGGCGATCCAGTACGTGCCCGACGCTTTCGGGACCATTCAGGCTCTCTGCGCCATTAGGCCGGCCAAGTTGGTCTGGCATCGCGTTCCGATCAGCGACGGAGACGCAAGGCGAGAAGTCCAGACATCTTACCTGAGTGACAATGGACCTGGACGGTTGTCCTCATCCGCGGAAAAGCTCGTGAGATACGAGAGGACATGGCTCTCCGAGCGGGTCTTCATCGAAGCTCATCGAGGCTACCGGATAGCCCAACGCGGACCTGATCCGGGCGAGCGGGGAACGCAAGAATTTGCGTTTCTACCAGATTAGGCTCTCTTTCGGAGAGATCGCCCCATCGTCATCATCGCAATGCGCTAGTCGGTCAGTTGCAGATAAGTGATGGGGGGCCGCCGTATCCACTGGTGGTGATACAGTTAGGGGCGCGATTGGCCCGGTTGGCCGCGCTTACTGCGGCATCGGCCTGCCGTCTCGACCCTTCGAGCTGGGCGCGGCAATTGACGTAAGCGTCCGATCCCTTCTGGGCGCCGTAGGACAGGCACTGCTGATCGTCCTTGGCATTGGCAGCCGCCAAGCGCTCTTCCTCTCCCAAGCAGCCCGTCAGCAGCAGCAGGAACACGAAAGAAGCCCTTTTCATCCCCAGCAATCCCCAGCCAGTTTTATTGAGGTTTATTGCTGACACAACCAAGACTTGTCAAACTTGACGATATCGGCCGTCGCCCCGAAATGAAATCGAGCGCCGCGATTGCGGCAGGCTTGGCGATCGGGTGACGTGTGTAGGTGTGTGGGCGGCGGGAAGGGCGAGACATGCCGCCATCGAAAGGCAGCGCGACGAGAGCCCGCCAGAGGGCCTTGACGAGACCACCGGCGCCGGAGTCTGATCCGCCCCCATGGGGCAGGACCGGCGCATCATCGACGAACTCAGAGCGTTCGAGCGGCTTTGCCTGGAGCTCGCCGCCGACGCGGCCATGCCCGAGGAGCGGGCAGGGCTGGAGTTCATGGCCAACTGCTACCGCGCCGAAGCCAGTTGCCTCGAAGGCCGCTTCCCATCTACTTCCCAGTCTAGAATTCTGGGAAGCAACACTGCTTTAAGGCGCTGCATTACCTATATAAAATCTTTTCTTGACCGATCTCCGGCTATCACATGGCGGTCGTCGCCGGAGTCGTCTTCTTCGCGGTGCGCGCACTGCTGGCCTTGATCCCGGGGCTGGCGGCCGGCTTTGCCGTCAAGAAATGGTCGGCGGCCGCAGCGCTGGTGGCGGCTGCGTTCTATCTGCTCTTGTCTGGCGCAGAGGTCGCGACGCAACGTTCGTTCTTCATGACGGCGGTGGTGCTGATCGCCGTGATGGTCGATCGCCGCGCCATCACCTTCCGTACGCTCGCGGTGGCGGCGCTGATCGTGCTCGCGGTCGCGCCGGAAGCGCTTGTGCATCCGAGTTTCCAGATGTCCTTTGCCGCGACGCTGGGTCTCGTCGCACTGGTACAGATCGGCATGCCGAACCTGTTTGCCTCACCCGATCATTCGGCGACCGCGCGCGTCGCGATGTGGGGCGGCCGCGAGATCGCGATGCTGTTCCTGGCCTCGTTGATCGCGGGGCTTGCGACCACGCCCTACGCCGCCTTCCACTTCCACCGCGTCACGCCCTACGGCGTGCTCGCCAATCTCGGCGCGATGCCGGTGGTCTCGGCGCTGGTGATGCCGGCGGGGCTGCTGGGCCTGCTCGCGGCACCGTTCGGGGTCGACGGCGTGTTCTGGTGGCTGATGGGGATCGGGATCGACTGGATGGTCGCGGTCTCGCGCTGGGTGGCGGCATTGCCGGGTGCGGTCGGCCGTATCCCGGCGTTCGGCATCGCGCCGCTGATCGCAGCGAGCCTGGGGATCATCGTGATGGGCCTGTTGCGCACGCCGTTGCGCTGGTGCGGTGCCATGGTGCTGCTGGTTTCCATCGGCTGGGGGCTGTCGGTGCGGCAGCCCGATATCCTGATTGCCGGGGATGGCGCGAGCGTCGCGGTGCGGGGCGGGGACGGGCGTTTGCATCTGATCAGGGCGGGCAAGGACAATTTCCTGCTCAAGGAGTGGTTGGCTGCCGACGCCGATCCGCGCGATGCCGGCAGTAACGCGCTGGCGAGCGGCATATCGTGCGACGAGTCGGGCTGCGTGACGCCGCTCGCGGACGGACGGCTGGTCGCGCTGGCCTCGCGCATCGACGCGTTGGCGGACGATTGCAGCCGGGCCGCGCTGGTGGTGACGTCAAGGCCCGCGCCGCCCGATTGTGCGGCGATGGTGGTGGATCGGCAGCGGCTCGTTCGCCAGGGCGCGCTGGCCCTGACGCAGCGTGGCGACGGCTTTTCGGTTCAGGCGGTGAGGGCGAGGGGCACCAACCGCCCGTGGTTGCCGGCCGGTGCCGCCGAAGGTGATTTCGACGGCAGCCTTGCGCCGAAGGCGGCTCCCCGCAACCGCGACGCAACGCCATCGGAGACCGACTTGCAGGCCGACGATTGACGCGGTCGATTACAGATACCAGGCCAGCACGGCTTCGAGCCTTGCGTTGCCGATGACCGGCAGGGCCACCATCCGGTTCAGCCCGGCTGCGCAGGCCTCGGATCCGGCGATCGAGCCGTCATGGGTGAGATCGTCGTTGAGCGCCGGCATGCCAGTGGCCCAGGCGCCGCCGATGCTGCCTTCGCCTCGGGCGATGAGTTTGGTCGCATAGAGCGCGGCAAGGTCGGTCTGCGCGCTGCAATCGCCGGCGCGAAAGACCAGCGCCGAGCGGCTCTCGTTCGGAACCCAGATCTCGAAGCGTCGCGCAATCGGCGTTGCCTGCGCGGAGAGGAATGTCAGAACCCAGGTTTGGTCGGTGCCGGTTCGGTAGGGCACGCCGACCCCCAGATTGATCCCGACCTTGGCGGCGTCCTCCCAGCGCAGGAAGCTCTTGGCGTCGTGCAGGTCCTTGATGATCAGCGGCAGGCCCGCCTTCCAGGTGCGTCCGGGCAGGCCGAAGCCGCGAGGAAACCTGGTGTGGCGGGAGTTGAATTCGAACATGTCCGCTGCGCCGTAATAGCCGTCGACGAGGCCCATCTCGTGGGAGAGATCAGGATCGTTGTGCCAGAGTTCGATCGCGCCGACATGCGCCTCGTCGTCGCCGCAGAACAGCACCATCACGGCTTGCAGGAATTCGCCTGCAAACACCGGCACCGCCACGCCGCAGGTGAGGCCGGCCGCGACGGCCTGCTCGGTCCGCTTGAAATAGGAGTTGGCGAATTTCGTGAGGATGACGGGATGGCCGGAGGCCCAGGCCTTGCCTGGAAGCCCCTCGTCATATCCGAAGTGCAGCTCTTCGCTGACGGCCTTGAACGCGGACAGCCCTTCGTCGTAGAGGCCACCGCCGAATTCCAGCCGCATGCGCGTCCGGTCAGGCACCCAGAGTTCAACGACGCGAATGAAGGTTTTCATCGAGCGTGTCCGCCGCCTCAAACCACGACAGCATCGGTCATTTGGCTGCGGAGCGGAGGTTCAAAATTCAGGCAGGACGGCCCAAACTTCGTGCGGCGACGAGGTGCGGCGGCGGCGGCGCTCACCGATCGAATTTCGTTAAACAAAAACCCACCGGGCTCGCCGGCATCGGCCGGCGACGGCATTTCAATCCTGGCCCCGGACCCGCCGGGCCGGAGGGCGTCAGCCGATCGGCAGTCGCGTGACCGTCGGGCGACTGTCGGCGATGATCTGCGGCTTGTGCTCGCGCTCGCCGATCGGCAGGGTCACCGGCAGTTGCAGCACGGTTGCGCGCTGGCCCTCGACGAGCTGCGTCACCAGCACGGATTTGCCGTCCGGGAATTCGATCGCATCATGATGGCGATCGGGAATGTGCGGATCGATCTTGCCGAACTTGCCGACGCGGGAGTTGACGGTGCGCGTCCAGATCCAGCGGTTGTCGTAACGGACGTTGTCGGCGAAGGCGAGCTCCGTTCCCGGCAGCAGGCAGACCGCGACCGAGAGATCGGCTTCGGAGGCGAAGCCGCGCGTCGAGGTGCCGCGGAATGTTGTCGTGACGATCGTCTCGCCGACTTCTGCGGGGCGCGTCGCGACGGCATGCAGGCTATAGTCACACATCGGGTGCTCCTCATTGCAGAGATAGCGACCCGCACCTCTTTTGGAGGCGCAGGCCTCTGTCAGAGTTGAAACACGCAACGCTCTGCTTCGTTGTAGGCAAATCTGCGGCTGGGATCCGCGAGCCCCGATCACATTATCTTTTCCATCTTTTCCGAATTCGATAGGAACAAAGCCGGCCTCCGTGCATTTGGGAGGCGCGCATCAAACGACCGGCGAGAGACCCGCCTGTATCGCCAACTCGGCTGCGATGGCTACGCGACTGCATTGCGGTCGTCGCGCGCTCGCGGCCGTGTCCTGGCCGACATGGCGATGCGATTTCGCGACAACGGCTTGCGATGCTGAGGAGCCATCAGCGTTGCTGCGGCTGCGCTCAAACGATCTGGCGCATTGGGCTGTCCCCCTCGAACTCGAAAGGCCGCGAAGCGATGTTGCTTCGCAGCGGCCTGCCGAGGATGTCGCGAAAGGAGGAGGGGGCCGGATAATCTGTGCAGAACCAGAAAGACTATCCAGCCGGAGCGGACCATCATCCGCTCCAATCTCTGATCGGCGACGCCGATCGAAGGCGCGCGCGAGGCGCCGAGTACTTCCGGTATCAGTACTTGCGGTAAAGCCCGATCAGCTTGCCCTGAATCTTCACGCGGTTCGGCGGCAGGATGCGCACCTCGTAAGCGGCATTGGCGGGCTCCAGCGCGATCGAGGCGCCGCGGCGACGGAAGCGCTTGAGCGTGGCTTCCTCGTCGTCGATCAGCGCCACAACGATATCGCCGGTATCGGCGCTCTCGTTGCGCTGGATCAGCGCCATGTCGCCGTCGAGGATGCCGGCCTCGACCATGGAATCGCCGCGCACTTCGAGCGCGTAATGCTCGCCGGAGCCGAGCATGTCGGGCGGCACGCTGATGGTGTGGCTGCGGGTCTGCAATGCCTCGATCGGGGTGCCGGCCGCGATGCGGCCCATCACCGGCACCGCCACGGGCCGCTCGCCCTCGTCTGCGGACGGGCTGGAGCTCGCGCGTACCTTGCCGAGATTGCCTTCGATGACGCTTGGCGTGAAGCCGCGTCGGTTGCCGGCGGCAGCCTGGAGCTCGGGCAGCTTGATCACTTCGATGGCCCGGGCGCGGTTGGGCAGGCGGCGGATGAAGCCGCGCTCCTCGAGCGCGGTGATCAGGCGATGGATGCCCGATTTCGAGCGCAGGTCGAGCGCATCCTTCATCTCGTCGAAGGACGGCGGCACGCCGCTTTCCTTCAAGCGTTCGCTGATGAACCGCAGAAGCTCGTATTGTTTGCGCGTTAACATCTCGACCAAAGTCCCCCGGTTGATGTCGTTCGATTCCGAGACGATGAATTCAGCGATAAGCCGCTGCATGCTCGAAACAAATCATGAACGGACACTATATGTTCGATATGTGTTCCGCAACTGCTTAATTTACCGTGAACAGAACGAAACTCACGGAATGCGTGTGGCCGCGCAGTTCAGACGGGGAGCCTTAGCATCTCGCAGGGGCTGCCGGCCTCGGCCTTCGGCGCAAACGGTGCGCGCACGAGAAGTACCTGTGCTGCAGCAAGATTCGCAAGCAGAGAGGAGTCTTGATGGCTGACGGGAAGGGCGACGAGGGTGCCGTCGTCGCGCAGCTCCAGGCGCGCGCGCAGATAGTCTTCGCGCTGGTCGTTGGCGCCGAGATCGCGGCCCAGTACGGCGCGCTCGCGATGATGATGAACAACCGAACGGCCCGACAGCGCCCGAATCAGCGGCACCATGAACAGGAACGCGCACACGTAGGACGATACGGGATTGCCGGGCAGGCCGATGACGCCCATCGCCCCTAGCCGTCCGTGCATCATCGGCTTGCCGGGCCGCATCGCGATCTTCCAGAACGCCATCGCGATGCCTTCGTCCTTGAGCGCCTGCTGGACCAGATCGTGGTCGCCGACCGATGCGCCCCCGGTCGTGATCAGGATGTCGGCGCCGCTTTCGCGCGCGCGGCGGATGCCGGCGGTGGTGGCCTCCAGCGTATCGGCGGCAACACCGAGGTCGATGGTCTCGGCGCCCTCGCTGCGGGCGAGCGCGTGCAGGGCGTAGCCGTTGGAATAGACGATCTGGCCGTGCCCGGGCGTGGTGCCCGGCATCACCAGTTCGTCGCCAGTGGCAAGGATCGCGACCCTCGGGCGGCGGCAAACGGCGAGATGCGGGTGATTCATGCCGGCGGCGAGGGCGAGATCGCGCTCTGTCAGACGGGTTCCCTTGCGCAGGAGGACGTCACCCTCGCGGAAATCGACGCCGGCGGGGCGGATGTGGCGACCCACGATCGCGGCTTCCTTGATCGTTATTTGCTTGCCTTCGGCGATCGTGTCCTCCTGGATCACGACTGCATCCGCGCCGTCGGGAACGACACCGCCAGTGAAGATCCGCACCGCTTCGCCGGCGCCGACCCTTCCCGTGAACGGACGGCCCGCGGCGACCTCACCGATCATCGTCAGCCTGGAATCGATGGTCGCCGCGTCGGCCGCGCGCACGGCATAGCCGTCCATCGCCGACATCGCCTGGGGCGGTTGGGTGCGCCGCGCAGCGACGTCCTGCGCGAGCACGCGATGGTAGGCTTCGTCGAGTGAAACCATCTCTGCAGGCAGCGGCTCTGCACCCGCCAGCACCGCAGCAAGGGCGTCGGAAACCGGCATCAAGGCCACGGCGAAACTCCTGCTCGGCACGTTCGGACGAAATGTTCCGACAGTCTTCTAGCCGAGCGCGGGGGCAGAGGCAAAATTGCGGAGCGGGCGCGATTTATCCTGCCGCTTCCAGCCCAGTATGGAAGGCAGATTCAGGCTCGGTGTGGCATGATCCAGAGAACGAGACAGATGGGCAGAAGGGGGGCCATGGCGAGGACGAGAATGACGAGCGCCACGGCCAGCATCGCTCAACTCCCGGTCGGCCGGTCCGGCCCGTCGTCCAGCGCGACGTCGGGAGCCTTCGGGCCTTGATCCCTGTCGGGCAGCGGATCGGCCTGGGATTTCAGGTCGGCGGCCTTGCTGATCAGCTTGGCGGAAAGGTCAGAATCCGAGGTGGTTCTCGCGAACTCTAACAGGAGAGAGGCTTGCTTGGTGAGATAGGTTTTGCCCAGCACGTCGATAAGTCCGTTGTAGAAGTCCCAGCGGACTCAAGAGTCCGGAAGGGGCCATTCCGTTCCCGGAACTCCGTACAAAAATGCACAAAGCGTTCTGGTTCCTATTTCGGGCAAAATTGGTTCCAGAAGACTTGCCCTCCGTTGGCGCCTCCCGCTCAGCGGAAATCGTCAGATGCCCAATGCCTTCAAGGCGTTTCCGACGTCGCGTGGCGACGTCACATGCACTGCCGTCAGTCCGCATGCCCGCGCGCCTTCGATGTTCTCGGCGAGATCGTCGAAGAACACGATACGCTCCGCGGGCACGCCGATCGCGGTGACAACGTGGTCGAAGGCTTCCGCGTCCGGTTTGCGCAGGCCGATGCTGGACGACAGATACAGCGCGCGGAAATGGCCGAGCAGTTCGCCATATTCCTTCGAGAAATAGTCGACATGCGGCCGGTTGGTGTTGGAGAAGGCGTAGAGCGGCATCTGCTTCGCCGCACGCGGCAGCAGCTCGGCGATGTCAGGCATCTCGCCGGCGAAGATCGCGTTCCAGCCTTCCAGGAACTGCGCGTCCGAAATGCCGATGCCGAGCGATGCACGCAGCGAGGCGAAATAATCCTCGTCGCTGATCTTGCCGACCTCGTGCAGCCGATAGGCCTCGTCACGCACATAGCGCGCGACGATGGATTCGGGCTGGCAGCCGGCATGGTCCGCCCAGCAGGCGATCGCCTTGGAGAAGTCGATGTCGAGCACCACGCGCCCGAGATCGAACAGCAGCGCATCCGCGCTGCCGGGAGAGAGCGAAGTCATTGCGTCCTTTTCATCAGTATCGATACGGATCGTGGTCGAACAGCGGGAATGCACTGAACACGCTCGGCGCGTTGGTGGCGGTCGCCGGATGCAGGCAGGATTTGTCGACCTCGGCGAATGACGTGGCGCCCAAAAGGCCGAGGCAGCGCAGCACCTCATCCTCCAGCAGCTCCAGCATCCGCGCGACGCCGGCCTCGCCAGCCGCCGCCAGCGCCCAGCATTGCAGCCGGCCGATGCCGACCATGTCCGCGCCCGCTGCGATCGCCTTGACGATGTCGGTGCCGCGACAGATGCCGCCGTCGACCATGATCTTGGCGCGACCCTTCACGGCCTCGACGATCTCGGGCAACACATGCATGGCGCCGCGGCCATGGTCGAGCTGGCGGCCGCCATGGTTGGAGACGTAGATCCATTCGACACCGTGATCGACCGCGATCTGGGCGTCCTCGGCGGTGGCGATGCCCTTCAGGATCAGCGGAATCCGGAACTTGTTCTTGATCATCTTCACGGTCCGCCACTCCAGGCCCTTCTGGAAATCGCCGCCGGTGGCACGCAGGCGGCTCTCGCGGACGTAGCGCTTGGCGATGTCACGTTCACGACGGCTGTAATGGGCGGTGTCGACAGTCAGGCAGAAGCCGGCATAGGCGCTCTTCTCGGCCCGGCTGACGACATCGGCCACAAAGGCGTCGTCGCCGCGGACATAGAGCTGATAGAGCCGGAGCGCATCGGGCGCGGCTTCCGCAGTCTGCTCCAGGCCGGGCTCGGACACCGAGCTCAGCATGTGCGCCGCACCGAAGGTGCCGGCAGCGCGCGCGACGCTCGCCGCGCCATCCGGATCGAAGATCTCGAGTGCGCCGACCGGGGCGAGCACCACCGGCAGGCGCATCCTGCGGCCGAACTGCTGGACCGAGCCGTCGACCTTGCGGACGTCGCGTAGCACTCGCGGGCGGAAGGCGATCTCGTCCAGCGCCATGCGGTTGCGGCGCATCGTGGTTTCGGTCTCGGCGGCGCCGACGATGTAGTCCCAGGCGTTCTGGTTGAGGTTGGCCCGCGCTTTCCGGATGAATTCGTGCAGGTTCTGGAACTGCTCGTTGCTGGCGCCAAGCTCGACGTTCCGTTCCGGCCGGATGCGGGGTGCCTCGTTCATTGTTATCCTCCCGAGAATTTGAAGCCTTGTGTCATCGCCTAGCCCGTCCAGCGCTCCAAAACCATCCTAAAATGGCATGGCTGCGAGGCTGGACCGGCGCACCGATTCCCCCTTGGGACGGGCCAGTCCTGCAACGTTGCCAAAAGTTTAGGCCCGAACGAAGCGATTTTTGCGGTGTACCGGTCGGCGGTGCATCCCGGCCTTGAAGAAACCAGAATGGTATTGTGAGAAACGGACTGGATCGCCAATTGCATGGCGCTTCCCAAAGTCTCGAGAGACGAGCTCAAGCAAGCTCAAGCGAACCGCCAAGCAAAAAAGGCCAGGCCATCCATGCGGAAATCCCTGCTGTTCCCTCTGGGCGCGTTCACTGGAGCGTGTCTGACCCTTCTGGTAGCCAGCCCGCACGGCGGTGTATGGGCAGCACGAGCGGCAGCGAGCGCGGATGACGCCTATTCCCAGCTCAACCTGTTCGGCACGGTGTTCGAGCGCGTCAAGGCGAGCTATGTCGAAAAGCCGGACAATGCCAAGCTGATCGAAGGGGCGATCACGGGCATGGTGACCTCGCTCGACCCGCACTCGCGCTACATGAACGCGAAGGCCTGGACCGAGATGCAGGAGACCACCTCCGGCGAGTTCGGCGGCCTCGGCATCGAGGTCACGATGGAAGACGGCCTCGTCAAGGTCGTCTCGCCGATCGACGATACGCCCGCCTCGAAGGCCGGCCTGATGTCCGGCGACCTCATTAGCAAGATCGACGGCGAAGCCGTGCAGGGCATGACGCTCGAGCAGGCCGTCAACAAGATGAAGGGCCCGGTCGATACCCAGACCAAGCTCACCATCGTGCGCAAGGGCGCCGACGTCCCGCTCGACGTCGCGATCAAGCGCGAGATCATTCACGTGCGTCCCGTGCGCTTCCATGTCGAGAACGGTGACATCGGCTATGTCCGCATCACCTCGTTCAACGAGCAGACCACCGACGGCCTGAAGAAGGCGATCGCCTCGATCACCAAGGATGTCCCTCAGGAGAAGCTCGTCGGTTACGTGGTCGACCTGCGCAACAATCCGGGCGGATTGCTCGACCAGGCCGTGTCGGTGTCGAGCGCCTTCCTTCAGCGCGGCGAGGTCGTCTCGACCCGCGGCCGCAATCCGGAAGAGACCCAGCGCTTCACCGCGCATGGCGGCGACCTCATCAAGGGCAAGCCGCTGGTGGTTCTGGTCAATGGCGGCTCGGCCTCGGCTTCCGAGATCGTGGCCGGCGCGCTGCACGATCACAAGCGTGCGACCATCATCGGCACGCGCTCGTTCGGCAAGGGTTCAGTGCAGACCGTCATTCCGCTCGGTGCCGGCAATGGCGCGCTGGCGCTGACCACGGCGCGCTACTACACGCCGTCCGGCCGCTCGATCCAGGCCCAGGGCATCGCCCCCGACATTGAGATCCTGCAGGACGTGCCGCCGGAGCTGAAGGGCCGCATGGACACCATGGCGGAGTCCCAGATGCGCGGACATCTCTCAGCCGGCGAGGGTGGCGAGCAGACCGGATCGCAGTCCTACGTTCCGCCGAAGGAGGAGGACGACAAGGCTCTGCATGCGGCGTACGACTTCCTGCACGGCGTGACCGCCAACGCGGTTGCGGCCAAGCCCGCGTCGAAGGCTTCGGTGCCGAACTAGATCGTACGACCTCCAGTCATCGATCGCCCGGGAGTGGATGTCCGCTCCCGGGCGATTTTGTTTTGGGCGTTCGCGAGCGGCGGGATCACTGCGCGATCGTCATTGCTGCTTCTTCGGACCCGTGTGATGCGGGACTTCGCTCTTCGGTCCGCCGCCGTAATGGTGGCTGCCGCCAGATCCGCCGGTCGTCCCGCCGTCGCTCTCTTTCTTGCCCATATGGTGAGGGACCTCGGTCTTCGGTCCGCCCGAGTAGTGATGGCCGTTCTTCTCATCGGTCGTGCTCGTCTGCGCCATGGCGGGCAACGCAACGAACGACATGATCGCGGCGGCGACGATCAGCTTGCGGTGACTCATTCTGGTTTCTCCTGTTGATCTCGTCGAGTTGGTGTCAATCAAGTCCCGGTGGCTCGATCGAGCAGCAACCAAACCCGGAGCTTGATTGTGTAGGTTGAGCAAGATCAAATGTCGACGCGCGCGCTCGCGTGCGTCGTTGCGCGGATCGTCGTGTTGCCGCAGGCGACGAGAAACGTCGATCTTCTTACAGAGAAAAATTCTCGCCGCTGCGAGAAATCGCAGGTCGCGCGCAAAGCCCTCGAGCATCCCGAGAGATGTCGTGGCCGATGACTCTTCCGGTGGAAGACGACGGGCGCCTCGATTCATTACGCGATTGAATCACAAAAAGATTTGGCTGGTGCGCCGATCGGGTTTGATGTCCGTCAAACCTGCGTCGATGACGCAACCTAGCGTGCCGCGCGAATGAGCGGCGACACGGTTGCGATCCGACAAAAGTTGACCGCAGAGATGGAGAACGCACCGTTGACTGACGAGACCATTCACGCCCCCGGTCGGCCCTTGCAAGTTGCGTTTCTCTTGCATCGCCGGTTATGGGAAACGATCACGATCAGGTCGGTGCTGCTCAAGCCACGGCGCGACGTGCGACTGGATCTGTTTCGGGGTCTGGCGAACTGGTTGATCTTTCTCGGGCACATTCCGGATTCTGCGCTCGCCTGGTTCACGACGCGAAACTACGGCTTCAGCGATGGCGCCGATCTGTTCGTGCTGATCTCCGGCTACACCGCGACGTTCGTATTCGGCTCGATGATGATGGAGCGTGGCTTCGTCATCGGCGCAACCCGGCTGCTGCGGCGGGTGTGGCAGCTCTATGTCGCTCACCTGCTGTTGTTCCTGGTCTATCTCACGGCCGTGCACTACATCGCGCACAGCTTTGACGATCTTCATCTGATGGATCAGTTCAACGTCGCGCCGCTCATGAACTTTCCCGTCGAGACGCTCTCGCAGGGCCTGATACTCAAGTTCAAGCCGCTCAATCTCGACGTTCTGCCGCTCTACATCGTGCTGATGGCCGCGTTTCCCGTCGTGCTCTGGTTCATGCTGCGATGGCGCAATGCAGTGATGATCGGCTCGCTCGGTCTTTATCTGGCCGCCCGACATTACGAATTGAATCTGCCGTCCTATCCGGCCGGAGTCTGGTATTTCAATCCGTTCGCCTGGCAACTGCTTTTCGTATTCGGAGCCTGGCTGGCGTTGGGAGGGGCGGCGGCAAGCCGCTGGCTGCTGTCGTCCCGCACGCTGCTCGTCCTCAGTAGCGGCTTCCTGATCCTTGCGCTCGCGATGACGCTGGCGGAACGAATTCCGGGACTGCGGGACTACATTCCCGAGGGGCTCGCCGCCGTCTTCATTCCAAACGACAAGACCAATCTGGGGCCTTATCGCGTCATCCATCTGGCGAGCCTGGTGTTCATCGTCGTCTCGCTCATTCCGATCGACTGGCCGGGGCTGAAGTCGCCTTTGCTGCAGCCGTTGATCAGATGCGGCCAGCAATCCCTGCCGGTGTTCTGCGTCGGTCTCTTCCTTTCGTTCATTGCGCATTTCCTGCTCGATTTCGGATCGGAGGGAATTCTGGCTCAGATCCTCGTTGGCGCCGCGGGTCTCTGGATCATGACGGGCGTCGCCTACTACCGGACCTGGTCGAAAGGCGTGGACAGAAGTCGATCGTCCGAGCAGCGCGGGGAGGCAGGCGAATGACGACTTCCAAGTTGGTCGCAGCGGCCTTTGACACCTCCGTGCGTAAGAGTTGCCGGCGCTTCGCGTCTATATGGCCTGACCCGCCCACGCTGTCCTCATCGCAGATCTCGATGAGGAGAGAACCATCCGAATCAAACCCCTGGAGAAAGACCATGAATCCTTCGAGAAAATTCGCCTTGAGCGCAGCCGCCTTTGCCGTCCTTGCCCTGGGGCCGGTTGGGCTGTCGTCCGCAATCGCCGCTGGCCATACGCAGTCCGCGATGATGGATGACGACAAGATGTCGAAGATGCCGGCGCCGTCGGATTCCAGCGACAAGATGAACATGGGCCAGCCAGCGGGGCAGCCGCAGAACATGAGCGGCGGTCGGATGAACGACGACAAGATGAAGATGGCGCCGCAAAGCCAGATGCGGGACTGCCAGGGCGCCGGCTGTCAGGAGAGTTCCGGCATGATGCAGATGATGCAAATGATGGAGAAGATGATGCGCGGCCAGATGGGTTCGTCCGGCAGCAGCGGTGCGATGAGCGGCCCGGTCGATGTGACAGAGCGGATCGAGGGGCGGATCGCCTTCCTGAAGGCCGAGCTGCAGATCAGCGACAAGCAGGCCGCCGACTGGAACAGTGTCGCCGACGCCTTGCGTTCGAGCCGGCAGCACCTGCTGGAAGCGCGCAAGGTGCTCGCGATGGATGACAGGTCGGGAAGCGCCGATCGTCTGGAGCACTACGAACGGCATTTGTCCGAGCGTCTGGAGGCCATCAAATCGGCCCGCCTGGCCTTCACGCGGCTCTACGCGTCGTTGAACGAGAGCCAGAAACAGACGGCAGACACGATCCTGCTGCCTCTGATTGCATCGTTCTGAGCTCTGGAATCGAGAGCGAGATCATGTTCGGTCTGCCCCTTCGATGTCGAGCCGGCTTGTCTGCGCTCGTCGTCCTGACGAGCCAGCTTGTGGCGAATGCGGCGCTCGCTTCGGACTTCGGCCTCGGCCGCGCGCATCCGGCGGGGCAGGTCGCTCAGCGTTGGGAGCTGGCGCAGGCAGAGGACGACCACGCTGCACATCATCCCGCAGCGTCCGGCTCCGCAGGCGGTGCGGCCGATGTGCCGCCCAGCGGCACAGCGCCGGGGATGATGGGTGGAATGGACGGCATGATGGGCCGGCCGCGCAAGGAGTTCTACCCGGCATTGATGGACATGCCGGCGCTGTCCGCCGAGCAGCGGAGCAGGCTGGAGGTTCAGGCGCGCGAGCGGATCAGCGCAGAGGCCGATCGCCTGGCGACCGCCGAGATGGATCTGCGGCACGCTATCGCCGGAGGCGATAGCGTCGCGGCGGATCAGGCGTCGCGGCGGCTTCGCGAGTCCCTGAACGCGGTTCAGAGCGGCGTGGTCGCGCTGCGTTCGTTGCACGAGGGCAAGCCGCCGCTGCAGATCGCGCAGGCGTGGTTCAAGTCGCAGATGAACCTGCTGCCCCAACGCGGTGCCATGGCTGCGGATGACGGCACGCAGGGAATCTCCTGGTTTCACGTCACGACCATGGCGCTGCTGGTGCTGTTCTCGCTCACGCTGATTGCCGTCTATGTCGCGCGCATGCGCCGGGCGAACGCGCTGGTCGATCGGCTGACGCGCGCTGCGGCCGTTCCGGCTGTTGCCGCGGCCGTCCCATCCGCGACGGCCGTCAGCTCGCCGGACGAGAAGGCCGTGGTGACACCTGCGCAACAGACAAATCGCGACACTGCACGAGTCGAACCGGGCCGCTCCTGGAAGGGCGGACTGAAGATCTGCGCGATCTATCAGGAGACGCCGAACGTGAAGACCTTCCGTCTGCAAGCACCGGACGGTGGCGCGATTCCTTTTGCGTTCCTGCCGGGACAGTTCCTGACCTACGCCATCGAGATCGACGGAAAGACCGTCAGGCGCTCCTACACGATCGCGTCGTCCGCGGCCCAGACCGCCTATGTCGAGACCACGATCAAGCGCGAAGACGGCGGGCTTCTGTCGGACTACATGCATGGCCAGCTGAAGGCTGGAAACCTCATCGAGGTTGCGGGCCCCTCCGGCGCCTTCACGTTCACCGGCACGGAAGCCGACAGCGTCGTCCTGATCGGTGGCGGGGTCGGCATCACGCCACTGATGGCGGCGATCCGGTATCTCTCGGACATCGCGTGGCCCGGCCAGATCTACCTTGTCTATGGCGCGCAGACGACCGAGCAATTCATCTTCCGGGACGAGCTGGAATATCTTCAGCGCAGGATGAACAATCTGCACGTCGCGGCCACGATGGTGCGGGCCGCGGGCACGTCGTGGATGGGAAGCGAGGGGCAAATCACGGCCGAGTTCCTGACGCAGGCTGTGCCTGATCTCACCAGACGACGCGTTCATTTGTGCGGTCCGCCCGGCATGATGGACGCGCTCAGGAAGACGTTGATCGGGCTTGGCGTGCCGCGCGAGCAGATCAAGACGGAGGCCTTTGGGCCGGCCCGCGGCGCCGTTCCACCTCCCGGCAAAGTCGCGGCCGAAGCGCAAATGCCGGCGACTGAGGCGAGCAATCGAAGGGCTGCAACAGTCGGTCCTGCAACGGCGACCATTCGCTTTGCGACATCCGATAGGGTTGTGGCGCTGCCTCCGGACAAGAGCGTCCTGGAGGTGGCCGAAGGTGCGGGGGTTTCGATCGATTATTCCTGTCGGGTCGGGGTCTGCGGCGTCTGCAAGACACATCTGTTGCAAGGAAACGTCACGATGGAAGTCCAGGACGCCCTGACCGTGGACGACAAGGGGAACGGTCTGATCCTGGCCTGCCAGGCGAGATCGGTCGGAGATCTGGTCGTCGAGGCCTGACATGATGGATCGGAGAGGGCGCCTGATCGCCGACGTCGCTCTGGCGGCCCTGTTGTTGCTGGTGCCGGCGTTCCTGCTGCACTCCGATATCAGGTTCGCAGGAAGCCTCGCCGGCTTTGTCCTCGGGGCCGGTGCGGCCGTGCTGATGATTCTTCTTCTCGTCTATCCGATGACGAAATACAGCATGAGTATGAAGGCTCTGGTCACGCGATGCGTGTCGATGCCGACGCTCCTGGCGTTTCACGCCTATGCAGGAATCGTCGCGGCATTTCTCGCGCTTCTGCACACGGGCCACAAATTTCAAAGTCCGCTCGGGATCGCACTGGTGACCAGCATGCTGGTCGTAGTCGTCACCGGATTTGTCGGGCGCTACTACCTGCCGCAGACCGCGATGGAGCTCCGTCAGCAGCAGTCGCATCTGGCGACCTTGAGGTCGGCCTATGAGCACATAGCGTCGGCTATGTCGTTGCCCGATCGGGTGGTGCGTGACGGGGCCGCCGTGCCTGCATCGGCGTTGCAGAATGTGCCCGTGCTGCAGCTCGTCGATGGCATTTCCGACCTCGAATCGGCGATCGGATCGAGCGAAGCAATCAAGAGAATCTTCCTGCAGTGGATCGGGCTGCATGTCATGGCGGCGATCGTCATGTATGCGTTGCTCGCGGTGCATGTGGCGGCCGAGGTCTACTACGGGCTGCGGTGGCTCGCGTGACGGTCAGGGGCGTGCTCTACGCCGTGATCGCGTCACTGGCCGTCGCGAGCGCGGCGGTCGTGTCGATCGCTCTCTATCGGGGCAGCTCCGAGGTCGTTCCGGGGTGGACGAGGTTTGTGACGCCAGGGCCTCTTTCCGAGAAGCATGCATTTCTGACCGACAGATGCGAGAGCTGCCACACGCCGGTCAGAGGCGTCGATCCGGTGGCCTGTATCTCCTGTCATGCGCCTTCCGCCGGGGATCTCGCCAAGCAATCGACGGCGTTTCACGCCGCGGCGGGCAGCCAATGTTCGGGCTGCCATCTTGAGCACATCGGCGAGCTGCGGCCGATCAGGATGGACCACGCCTCACTGCTTCAGGTCGCGAGGCCTACCCCCGGCGGGGCATGGTTCGACCGGGCCGCTTCCGATCAACTGACGGCGGACCTGAAGACGTTTCTGGGCCTGCCAAAGTCCGACCGGCGGGAAAGGGCGGAGCTCGATTGCGCCGGCTGCCACAGCAACCGGGAGCCGCACCGCGAATTGTTTGGACGGGACTGCGCGGAGTGTCATGGGCTCGCGTCCTGGAAAATCGCAGGCTTCCTGCACCCCTCGCCAACGTCGAGGGACTGCGCCCAATGCCATCAGGCGCCGCCGAGCCACTATATGGGCCACTTCGTCATGATGGATCAGATGATCACGGGGCAGGAGCACGCATCGGTCAATCAATGCTTTCTGTGTCACAGAACCGACTCGTTCAACGACATCAAGGGCGTCGGCTGGATGAAGCATCATTGACCGGTTCGAGCGTGCGACGGAGATGGGTGCTACACATTACAGAATTCGGCAAAAAAATATGAGGCTCATTTCGCGATGAATCGCGCGGCCGGATAGGGGCGCCGAACCTTGAAATCCTGCGCAGAGCACGACGCTCATCGTCGCTCTTGCATTGACGATGCCGTGCGTGTCGTTTTCTGTTGGCCGTTCCTGCAACCAGAGCTATATGTTCCGGGTCGAGGCAGTGGGTGCACAGATGATTGGCTTGAGAAAGCCAAGGCGAAGGTGGTGGGGATGGCTTGTCGCCATCGCATATCTGCTTGCCTCGATGACACCGTCGCTTGCGATCTCGACCGCTCTGGATGCATCGATTCAATGCGAGCATCCGGCCGATCAGCCCGCGCATGAGCACGCGCACGATGAAGGTGCCACTGTGCATTCGCATGACGTTGCGATGGCCGGGGATTGCGACGACGATCAGGGCCGGCCTGGCGACCGGCATGCCACCTGCTGCGGCTCGGTGCTGTGCTTCAGCGCCGTGTCGCCTCAAGCTCCCGCGATTGCGGAGTTCGTCGTGCCGCATGCGCGCTGTGAAGCGCAGCCTGATGTGATCGGCGACGCGGGCGCGTTCCGCCGTCACTACCGGCCCCCCATCGCCTGAGATAGCTCCCGAAGATCGAACTGCGTCGCTCCAGGTTTGAGCGCGGATCGGCACGTCTGCGAGGGGCACCATGCCCCGGCGGATGACGGCGATGCGTACCCAGACTTCGCACACCGCGATGCGACAGGACCGGTCTCGGTCGTTGCTCGCGCGCGCTGGGTGTTGAGCGGAAGAACGCCGACGTCGCGATCATCGGCTTGCGGAAGGCGAGGTGACCGCGTGAGCGACGTTCGAGCGGTGATCTTCGCGACTCTTGTTCGGGGGCTGCCGCATCCGCGGATCGCAGCCGTGTCCGATTTGACGCGCTCCCGCTCCAACGAAGCAATCTACCGAATGTCGCGCAAGGACGATGCGTCATGAAATCGCCGAACGAGAGTCTTCCAGAGCGGACAGCCGGTTCCCCGGATGCGCAGGACGCGGTCGTTCGTGCCGCCCTCGTCGGCAGTTACGATCGCCTCCGCAGCTATCTGCAGCGACGCTTTGGCGGGAAGGCGGAGGCGGAGGAGGTGCTCCAGGCGTTCATGTTGCGCGCGCTGGAGCGGTCCAGCGACATTCGTGATTCGGATTCGGTCCGAGGCTGGTTGAGCAGGGTCCTGGCGACCACCATCGCCGATTTTCACCGTCAGATGTCAAAGAGCAGAACGCGGGAGATGCCGTTCCCGCATGAGCTCAACGAGCGTCTCGCAGCCGATCCGGATGCCGCGGCGAACGCCGCGGTCTGCGAGTGCCTTCATACCCATCTATCCCTGCTGAAGCCGGAGCATGCCGAAGTGATCAGAAGGTTGGACCTCGGCGGTGAGCCGCGGGAGCTGGTCGCAGCCGATCTGGGCGTGACCGTCAACAACCTGACCGTTCGCCTTCATCGCGCGCGACACGCCCTGAAGGAGCGTCTCGAGCAGACATGCGTTGTATGTCTCGAGGATAGCTTCTGGGAATGCCGCTGTGCCGACAACCGAGGTCCGTCCTAACCGGCCTCGCGGCGGCGGGCTTTCACGCCGCCGCGCTGGGCGAGCCGGCTGCGATGCAGCGCGAACAGCTCCAGCACCTTGTCGGCGGGTTTTGCCGCGCTGAACAGATAGCCCTGCATCTCGGAGCAGCCGAGCGCGCGGAGCAGACGCTGCTGCTCTTCGGTCTCGACGCCTTCGGCCGTGGTGGTCATGCGGCGCGCGGCCGCCAGATTGACGACGGCCTGCACGATGCTGGCGGAGCCGTCGGGACCGGCGATGTCGTCAACGAAACAGCGGTCGATCTTGATCTTGTCGAACGGGAAGCGGTGCAGATAGCTCAGCGAGGAGTAGCCGGTGCCGAAATCGTCGAGCGCAATGCGCACGCCGATGGCGCGGAGCTGGTGCAGGATCGCCAGCGCCGTGTCGTCGTCGCGGATCAGCACCGCCTCGGTGATCTCGAGCTCGAGCCGGCTCGCCGGCAGGTTGGAGGCGGCGAGCGCCGCCATGATCTTCAGCGCCAGCGTGCCGCTCTTGAACTGCACCGGCGAGACGTTGACGGCGAGGCGGATGTCGTCGGGCCAGTTCGCGGCGTCGCGGCATGCGGTCGCCAGCACCCATTCGCCGATCTCGTTGATCAGGCCGGTATCCTCGGCGATCGGGATGAACTCCGCCGGCGAGACCATGCCGCGCGCGGGATGACGCCAGCGCACCAAGGCCTCGCAGCCGGTGATGCGATCATCCTTCAGGCTGAGGCAGGGCTGGTAATAGACCTCGAGACCGCCATCGCGTTCCCCTTGGGCGATGGCGTGGCGCAGATCGATCTCGAGCTGCCGGCGCTCGCGGACCTTGGCATCCATCTCCGGTTCGAAGAAGCGATAGGTGCGGCGCCCGGCGGACTTGGCGGCGTACATCGCCATGTCCGCGTTCTTGAGGAGCTGGTCGAGCGCCGTGCCGTGTTCCGGCGCGAGCGCAATGCCGATGCTGGCGTCGGTGGTGAGATGGTGGCCCATGCAGTCGAACGGCGCGCGGATGGCCGCGAAGACCCGTGCGACGAGCTCGTTGACCTGGTCGAGCGACGTCACCGCGCTCTGCACGATGGCGAATTCGTCGCCGCCGAGCCGCGCCACGAAATCCGCCGGGCCGGCACAGCGGCGCAGGCTTGCGGCAATCGATTTCAACAGCTCGTCGCCGACGAGATGACCGAGCGCGTCGTTGACGCCCTTGAACTCGTCGATGTCGATGTAGTGCACCGCGATCTGTTCGTCGTCGCCGACGGCTGCCACCTCTTCGCGCAGATGCTCGTGGAACATGGTGCGGTTGGGCAGGTCGGTCAGCGCGTCGTAATGGGCAAGGTGGGTGATGCGCTCCTCGATGCGGCGGCGCTCGGTGATGTCCTCATGGGTCGCCACCCAGCCGCCGTCCGCGAGCGGCTCGTTGAGGATGTGGATCGAGCGGCCGTCGGAGGTATCGACCACCATGGAGTTGCGCGCATGGATGCCCTTGAGCACGCGCACGACATAGTCGTCGACGTCGCCAGTGAACGAGCCGGTCGCCTTGCGATGGGCGATGATGTCGTGGAAGCTCGAGCCGGGCTTCACGATCCTGGCCGACAATCCGTACATTTCGATGTAGCGCTGGTTGCAGACCACCAGCCGCTGCTCGGCGTCGAACAGCAAGAGGCCCTGCGTCATGTTGTTGACGGCGCGGTCGAGCCGCAGCTTCTCCAGCGTCAGGCGCTCGCGCGACGCCCGGTGCTGCTCGAGCAGCTTGCGCACGACCGCGATCAGCACGCCTGCGATGGCGAGCGCGGAGGCGGCCGCGACCGAGATCAGCATGCCGATCTGCTCGCGCCAGTCCGTCAGGGCGGAGGCGCGCGTCGTGCTGGCCATCATCAGGATCGGGAAATGGGGCAGCGCGCGCGAGGAGATCAGCCGATCTTCTCCGTCGACGGGGCTCGTGAAGCGGCCGGCGAATTGATCGAGCCCGAAGACCCTCTGCTGTTCGAATGAACCTGTTCTGAAATTCCGCCCCATCAATTCGCTGGAATGGGGATAACGGGCGAGCAGCGTGCCGTCGCGATGCAGCATCGAGATCGTCGCGCCTTCGCCGAGCGCGACAGAGGCGAAGAACGTCTCGAAATTGGCGGGCTCGATGCCGCGCCCGACGACACCCAGGAACTCGCCGTTCGGCCCGACGAGCCTGCGCACGATCAGGACGGTCCAGGCGCCGGAAATACGGCTGTGCAACGGCTCGATCAGGACATCAGGCGAATGGGGATCGTATTTGAAGGTGCGAAAATAGGCGCGATCGGCAACGTTCACTTTCGGAGCCGGCCATGCCGTCGACGAATTGATCAGATTGCCTTCGGCATCGATGATGTTGACGCCGCCGATGTAGGGCAGCGCCTCGATCTTCGAGCGCAACATCCGGTGGACGTCCTCGCCGGAGAGTCGCTTGCGATAGTCTCCAACGGTCCTGATTCCGGTCGTGCGGACGTGGTCGACGAAGTCCTTCTGGATGATCGCGAAATCCTGCAATTGCTGATCGAAATGATGGGCGAGCAGCAGCACGGTGTTTTCCAGCTCGCGGCTGGAGTTGCGCAGCGCCCGCTCGCGGAAATTCTGGGCCATCAGGACAGAGCCTATGGCGATGGCCGCGATCAGCAGAGCGCCGCCCACCACCAGCCAGCGGATCGGTCCGCTGCGCACGAAGGCGTGGTCAAAGAGGCGACTGCCGAATCTCGTCATCATGCTGGATCATTGCCGTGCACACGTCAGGATCAATTCTTGGCCCCGAAAACATCCGTTGGTTTACGGGAACGGTGTGGAGGCGAAGTTAGGAAGCGCGGTTAACGCCGTGTGAACGCTCGCGCACAAATGCAATCGAGGTCCAGCAATGTCGGGGGCAGGAATTGCCGAAAGCTTTCGAGGGGGCCGGTCAATTCCTGCCGGCCACGCCACAATCAACCAAGGCCTAACCATCTAACGTGTTGGGGATCCTCGCGTCGGGATTGGCACGCGATTTGCGAGATCCCTGCTGACGACACAGAGAGGACGCAACGATGAAGAACACCCTGAAGGACTTCCTTGCCGACGAGCGTGGGGCAACCGCGATCGAGTACGGCCTGATCGCGGCCGGCATCGCGCTGGCCATCATCACCGTCGTGAACGGCATGGGCTCCAAGCTCAACAGCAAATTCACCGCGATCAGCTCTTCACTGCGCTGATCGCATGGGCTCCGCTGCGCGCCGGGATCGCCGCCACGATCAGCGCCGCGACGATGTTCGCGGCGGCACCGAGCAGGATCGGCAACGCGTAGCTGTGGTTGACGTCATAGGCGAAGCCGGCCGCGCTCGGGCCCACCAGCGTGCCGAATGCCACGCTGGTGTAGAGAATGCCGATGATGCCGCTGACATTGCGGCCGCCGAAATGATCCATGACCACGGAGGGGAGCACCGCGACCCAGCCGCCGTAGAACACGCCGTAGACGAAGGCGAAAGCGGCGAGGGGCCAGACATCCGCGGCGACGGCCCAGATTACCATCGCGAACGCCATTCCGATCAGGACCAGGACCAGCGAACGGTCACGGCCCAACCGGTCGGCGAGCGCGCCGAGAAAGAAGCGGCCAGCGGTGCTGCCGGCCCCGATCACGCCGAGCAGCAGAACGGCGGAGGACGCCGCGACCCCGTGGTCGCGCGCGTAAGGCACGAGATGGACGAACGGAACGAAGGCGCCGAACGAGCAGACCAGGCAGGATACGTAGAGGGCGACAAACCGCGTCGACCGGACTGCCTCGCGCACCGAAGCGCCGCCGGCGTTGCTTGCGCCCGCGGCCTCGCGAGGCGGATCGCCGTCGGGGCCAAGGCCGCGGCCCTTCGGATCGTTCTCGATGAGCAGCGCCGCACCGCCGCCCAGCGCCAGCGCGATCGCGCCCAGCACCAGATAGGCCTCGCGCCAGCCCACCGAGGCGATCAGCAATGAGGCGAGCGGCGGCATCGCCAGCGTGCCGAGCCCGATGCCGCTCACCGCGAGCCCTGAGGCAAAGCCGCGGCGCCTGACGAACCAGCGTTGCACCGCGCCGATCGCGGGAACATAGGCGCAGCCGACGCCGAGACCGACGCCGAGCCCGTAGGCGAGATAGACCTCGACAAGGGAGCGTGCAGCGCTCGCGGCCGCAAGTCCGACCGCGACCAGGATCATGCCGGCGACGGCCAGCGGACGCGAGCCAAACCGGTCGGCGAGCGGACCGCTGACGAGGCCGAGCGCGAAGTACAGAAAGCCCGCGATCGAAAACACCAGCGAGATCGAGCCGCGCGAGGCGCCGAAATCGCGCTGGAGCGGCTCCAGAAACGCGCTGAACGTGTAGGCGGAACCAAAGCCGACGAACATGACGGCAAATGCCGCCGCGACGACGAACCAGCCATGGAAGATGTTTCGCCGAGCGAGTGTGGATTGAATCGTCAATGCGGCCTCCGCGCGGTGAGGGAAGGATGACGACGATGCCACGATGTGGCCCGCTGGAACGCCGCGCCGGCGCGCACCAGCATGGCCTCGTCGAGATGAGCGGCGACGAGCTGGAACGCGATCGGCAGTCCGTCTGCCGATGCGCCACCTGGCAGCGTGATCGTGGGATGACCGGTCATGTCGAACGGGCAGGTGTAGCGCTGCAGATTCGCGATCAGATCCGGCTGCTCGCCGAGCGTCTGGATCATGGCAAGTGTCACCGGCGGGAACGGGTGCACCGGGATCAGCAGCAGGTCGATGGTCTCGAACAGCGCAGTCACCCGGCCGCGCAGCGCCAGCCGTCGCAGCAGGATCTTCTGATAGTCGAGAGCAGAGAGAGCGCGGCCGGTCTCGATCACGGAGGCGAGGATCGGACCATACTCATCCTTGCGGGCGGGATAGGTCGCCTCGTGCGCGACCGCAGCTTCCACCGCGCAGTTCGGCGTCCAATCGGCGATTGCCTGTGTGACGTCGGGAAATCGGACATTGACGGTGTCGGCGCCAAGCGCGCGAAAAGCATCGATGGCGTCCGCCAGCATGCGCTGGGTCGCAACGTCCACGTCGTCGCTGTTCCAGACCGGATCGACGCCGATCCGCAAGCCCCGCACGTCCTGTGCGGCGGCAGCCAGATAGTCGGGCACCGGATCGACCAGCGACGTCGGGTCGTTCGGATCGTGTCCGGCGATGACGCCGAGCAGCGCGCCGGCGTCGACCGCGCTGCGGCCGATCGGTCCGACATGGTCGAGCGTCGCGGCAAGCTCGAACGCGCCGTGGCGGCTGACGCGGCCCCAGCTCGGCTTCAGCCCGGTCAGGCCGTTGGCAGCGCAGGGCCAGCGGATCGAGCCGCCGGTGTCGGATCCGAGCGAGCCGAAGCAAAGTCCGGCAGCCGTCGCGACCGCCGATCCGCTGGACGAAATACCCGGCCAGTAGCTCGCATTCCACGGATTCTTCGGCGGTTTCACCAGCGGATGGTGATCGGCATAGGCGCCCTCGGTGAGTTGCACCTTGCCGAGGATCACGGCGCCCGCGTTCCTGAGCCGGTGGACGACGGTTGCGTCTTCGCGGGGACGAAAGTCGCGATGAAGCGTGGTGCCGGCCGCCGTCGGAACGCCCTCGGTCCAGAACAGGTCCTTGAGCGCAATCGGCACGCCATGCAGGGGGCCCCGATACCGGCCCTGCGCGATGTCGGCGTCCGCGGCTTCCGCCTCGGCCATGGCCGTTTCCGCCATCACGTGAACGTAGCTGCCGAGATCGCGGTCGATGCAATCGATCCGGTCAAGTTGCGCGCGCGTCACCTCCAGCGCCGAGATTTCGCGCGCCTTGAGGCGGGCCGCGAGCGTGGTGAGTTCGAGATAGTGCAGGGCGTCGGCCACGGCTCGATTCTCCATTCCGATGATTGCAGAGGCGCTCGACCCCCGAAGGATCGATCGACACCAGTATAGATAAGATACAGGTGTCGCTTGCTGTCAACCAGTAAATCTGTTTTACTGGTGTTCAAATCTTTGGTGTTCCGATGTCGAGAGAGTCGCGCAAATTCCAGGTTCCCGACGCGCTGGCGAACGTCTACGATTTCGCCAACACGCTCGATGTCCGCCATTTCACGCATTTCGGCGTGGAGCATCCGGAGAGCGATGCGCTCGGCGGGCCGAAGGAACTGGCGGACTGGATGCGGGAACGCGGCCTGGGTGCCGGGGGCGGGCGTGTCACGCCCGCGATGTTCGAGACGGCGCTAAGACTGCGCGAGGCCTTGCGTGCCTATCTGAAGTGTGAGCCGAGCGAGCGGCTCCGGAACAAGAGCGTTCTCGGCACTCTCAATGAGGCGCTCGCGCCGTTTCCGTTGCGGGTGGAGGCGCACGCAGGGCGTGGCGCAACGCTGTCGGCAACGCGCGAAGATGCGCTCGCCGGCCTGTCGGCCATCGCGATCGAGCTTCATGACGCGACCCTGGTGGGAACGCTGGACCGGCTCAAGACGTGCGCGTCGGAGGAATGCCGCCGCGTGTTTTTCGACCGCTCAAAGCCGTCGACGCGGCGGTGGTGCATGTCGACGCTATGTGGCAACCGGATGAAGACGCGCGCTTATCGCGAGCGGCAGCGCGAGGCGAAATAGAGCGGATTGCGCAGTCAGGCGCGGTAATGGCCGGACTTGCCGCCGAGCTTCTCGACCAGATGAATGCCCTCGATGCGCACGCCGCGCTCGACCGCCTTGATCATGTCGTAGATGGTGAGGCAGGCGACCGAAACGGCCGTGAGGGCCTCCATCTCGACCCCGGTCGGACCCGTGACCTTCACGCTGGCGCGGACGAGGCAGCCCGGCAGCTTCACGTCGGGCTCGATGTCGAGCGTCACTTTCGACAAGGCCAGCGGATGGCAGAGCGGGATCAGCTCCGAGGTGCGCTTGGCGGCCATGATGCCGGCGATCCGGGCCGTGCCGAGCACGTCGCCCTTCTTGGCGTTGCCGGACACGATCAGGTCGAGCGTCGCCTTGGTCATGACGACGCGGCCTTCGGCGACCGCGAGGCGCTCGGTCGCGGGCTTGTCCGAGACGTCGACCATCCGCGCCTCGCCGGAGGCGTCGATATGGGTGAGGGCCGGGGGGGCTTTCTTGGACGGCATCGCCTTGGCAGGTTTGCGCGCCATATCAGCGCGTGCCCGTGGCGCGCGCGGTCTCGCGCGCGAGCAGCGTGCGCGTCGCGGCGGTGACGTCGGCCTGCCGCATCAGGCTCTCGCCGACCAGGAAGGTCGACATGCCGACGCGCTCGAGCCGGGCGAGATCGGCGGGCGTGAAGATGCCGCTCTCGCCGACCATCAGCCGGTCCTTAGGGATCAGCGGCGCCAGCATTTCGCTGGTCGCGAGCGTGGTCTCGAAGGTGCGAAGATTGCGGTTGTTGACCCCGATCATCGGCGAGCGGAGCCTGAGCGCGCGGTCGAGCTCGGCGCGGTCGTGGATCTCGATCAGCACGTCCATGCCGTAAGCGATCGCGGCGTCCTCGAGGTCCTTTGCCGTGGCATCGTCGAGCGCGGCCATGATGATCAGGATGCAGTCGGCGCCATGCGCGCGCGCTTCGGCCACCTGGTAGGTGTCGAACATGAAATCCTTGCGCAGCACCGGCAGTGCCGCCGCTGCACGCGCCGCCACCATGAAGTCGAGATGGCCCTGGAACGAGGGCGTGTCGGTCAGCACCGACAGGCAGGCTGCGCCGCCGGCTTCATAGGCCTTGGCGAGCAGGGGCGGATCGAAATCGGCGCGGATCAGTCCCTTCGACGGCGAGGCCTTTTTCACCTCCGCGATCAGCGCGTAGTCGCCATTGGCGTGCTTGGCCTTGATCGCGCGCAGGAAGCCGCGCGGTGCGGCTTGCGCCTTGGCCTTCGCCTCGACCGTCGACAGCGGCTCGGCGCGCTTGGCGGCTGCGATCTCTTCGCGCTTGTAGGCTTCGATTTTGGTCAGGATGTCCGACATGTCAGGCTTAGCCGTTCGAGATCGCGATCAGGTGCTTCAGCTTCGCGTTGGCCGCGCCGCTGTCGATCGACTTCGTGCCGATCGCGACGCCCTCCTTGAGGTCCTTGGCGCGGCCGGCCACGACCAATGCGGCGGCGGCGTTCATCAGCGCGACGTCGCGGTAGGCGCTCGGCTTGCCGTCGAGCACGCTCTGCAGGGCGATTGCATTGGCGTCGGCGTCACCGCCTTTGAGCGCGCCGGCCTCGCAGCGCGGCAGGCCGGCATCCTCCGGCGTCACCTCGAAATTGCGGATTTCGCCATTGTGGAGCGCGGAGACGAAGGTCGGGCCGGTGAGGGTGATCTCGTCGAGACCATCGGAGCCGTGCACCACCCAGGCGGATTCGGAGCCGAGGTTCTTCAGCACCTGCGCCAGCGGCTGCACCCATTGCCGCGAGAACACGCCGACCATCTGCCGCTTCACGCCGGCCGGGTTGGACAGGGGGCCGAGCAGATTGAAGATCGTGCGTGTTGCAAGCTCAACCCGGGTCGGGCCGACGTTCTTCATGGCCGGGTGATGGGCGGGAGCGAACATGAAGCCGATGCCGCATTCGCGCACGCAGTGGCCGACCTGATCGGGCCTGAGGTCGATCTTCACCCCGAGCGAGGCCAGCACGTCGGCGGCGCCCGAGCGCGACGACAGCGCGCGGTTGCCGTGCTTGGCCACCGGCACGCCGGCGCCCGAGACGATGAAGGAGGCGCAGGTCGAGACATTGACCGAGCCGGAGCCGTCGCCGCCGGTGCCGACGATGTCGACGGCCTCGGGCGGTGCAGTCACGGTCAGCATCTTGGAGCGCATCGCCGTAACAGCGCCGGTGATCTCGTCCACGGTTTCGCCGCGCACCCGCAGCGCCATCAACAGTCCGCCCATCTGCGAGGGCGTGGCCTCGCCACTCATCATGGCGTCGAAGGCGGAAGCCGCTTCCTCACGCGACAGGCTGGCGCCGGTCGCTACTTTTCCAATGATCGATTTTAGGTCGTCCATCGCGTGCTTTCAACTTATTGCTGGTTCGCGCCGGTCACCTGCGCGAAGGCGGCCTGATTAATGGTGGTCCCGATGTCGGTTTCAAGCTTGTTGACGTAGGAAGCGACCTGCTCCTCGGTCTGGGCACGGTCGAGGCTCTCCTTCAGCTTCTTGACCGCGTCGGAGGCGGCGTCGACCGTGGGATCGACGATCTCGGTGACGCGGAACACGATCACCTCGGTACCCCCCGTCACCGGCGTCTGTCCGACGCCGTCCTTGGCGGTGCGGAAGGCAGCCGCCACGACGGCTGCGGGCACGCTGGCGGGCGTGTCGTCGCGCTTGAAGCCGGTTGCAGTTTCGACCTTGGCCCAGATCGCTGCGGCTTCATCGGCGAGCTTGCCGCCGGATTCGAGCTTCTGAACCATCTCGGTCGCCTTGGCCTTCAGCTTGGTGGCGATCTGGTCCTGGCGCCAGCGCGCCTCGACCTGGTCGCGGACCTCGTCCAGATTGCGGTCGCGCGAAGGCGTGATGGCGAGCACGTCGTACCAGACGTAGCCGCCCTTGAACGAGATCGAGTCGTTGTCGACGCCGACATCGGTGTTGAAGGCCTGCGACACCACGTCGAGGCCCTGCGGAATGTTGGCGACCGGCTGGCCGTTCGGGGCGCGGCCGGAACGATCGACCGCATCGATGGTCACGGCGGTGAGGCCGAGCTTCTGCGCCGCGTCGATCACGCTGGAGCCGCCGCCGCGCTCATCTTCCATCTTGTCGCGGAGATCGGCGACCTTGACGCGCGCGCGCTCGGTGGCGATCTCGCGCTTGATGTCGCCGGCAAGGCTGGCGTAGTCCGCCTCTTTGCCCGGCTCGATCTTGTCGACCTTGACGATCGCGACGCCAAGCCCGCCCTGGATCGGCTGGCTGATCTCGCCGGCGGGAAGCGCGAAGGCGGCATCGCCGACGGCGGCAGCGAGCGAAGACTTGGTCACGAGGCCGAGGTCGACGTCGGAGGCGCTCAGCCCGCGCTCCTTGCCGAGATCCTCGAACGACATTCCGCCGACGAGGCGCTCGCGTGCGGCCTGCGCGTCGGTCACGTTGGGAAACACGATCTGCTGGATCTGGCGCTTCTCCGGCGTGCCGAGCCGGTCCTTGCGCTGCTCGAACACCTTCTTGGCGTCCTCGTCGGAGACCTCGCTCCACTTGCCGATTTCTTCCGGCGAGACCACGACGAAGGCGATCTTGCGGTATTCGGGCGCGCGGAACTGGACCTTGTGGTCCTCGAAATAGGCGGAGAGCGCCTCGGGCGAGGGCGCGTCGATCTGGCCGGCCTGGGCGGCGTCGAGCCTGACGAATTCAATGGCGCGCTGCTCGTTCTGGAAGCGCGTCAGCACGTCGATCATGGCTTTCGGCGGCTCGAGGCCGGCGCCGATCGTGCCGGTGATCTGCCGGCGCAGCGACACCTTGCGCTGCTCGGCGACGTAGCGCTGCTCGGTATAGCCGAAATTGCGGATCACGGCCTGGAATCGGTTCGCATCGAAGCTGCCGCCGACGCCCTTGAAGTTGGGGTCGTTCATGATGACCTGGCGGATCTGGTCGTCGGACTGGCCGAGCCCGAGCCGGCGCGCCTCTTCGTCGAGGGCAGCTTCCGCGATGGTCTGCTGCAGCACCTGGCGGTCGAGGCCGAAGGCACGGGCCTGGTCGGGCGTCAGCGGACGGCCGAACTGGCGGCTGATCTGTTGCAGGCGGTCCGTGTAGATCTGGCGGAACTCGTTCAGCGAAATCTCGGTGCTGCCGACCTTGGCCACCGTGGACTGCCCGAAGCCCTTGAAGATGTCGGCGATGCCCCAAATGCCGAAACTGACGATCAACACGCCCATCACCACGGCCATAATGGTCTTGCCGAGCCAGTTTGATGAGGCCTTGCGCATTCCTCGAAGCATTTGGTCCAACTTGTTTGAGCAGGAGGGGAACGGGAGCGCGTCTTAATGCAGATTCCGCAAAAGCGCGTCACCAAATTGATCAATCATCATAAAGTGGCGGCTTTCCCCCCGCAACCTCGGGTCCGGCGACCGTTTGCGGCTGCGGTTAAAAGCCTCAAAGCGTTTTCGAGCGAAGTGGACCCCGGTTCGCGTCAGGAAAACGCGTCAAAACAAGAATCTGGAACTGCGGCAGGTCCTCTGCTAGCGCATGCACAAACCTCATTTTGCTGGAAATTGACATGACCGACGCCATCCGCCCCTTGATCGCCGGCAATTGGAAAATGAACGGCCTGAAGGCCCAGGCTGCCGAGTTCGACGCCATGCTCGACGGCGCGGCCGAGGTGATCGGCAAGGCCGATCTGCTGGTCTGCCCGCCTGCGACCCTGATTGCGGCCTTCGCCGACAAGGCGCGCGGCAAGAAGGTCGCGGTGGGCGCCCAGGATTGCCACCCCAAGGCCTCCGGCGCCCATACCGGCGATATCGCCGCCGAAATGCTGGCTGACGCCGGGGCAAGCGCCATCATCGTCGGCCATTCCGAGCGCCGCGCCGACCACGGCGAGGGCGATGCCCTGGTTCGGCAGAAGGCCGAGGCCGCCTGGCGTGCCGGTGCGACGGCGATCGTCTGCATCGGCGAGACCCAAGCCCAGCGCGATGCCGGCCAGACCCTGGACATCCTGCGCGGGCAGCTCGCCGGCTCGCTGCCTGAGGGCTCGACGGCCGCGAATCTCGTCGTGGCCTATGAGCCGGTCTGGGCGATCGGCACCGGGCTCACCCCCACGGCCCAGGATGTCGAGCAGATTCATGGGTTTATCCGGGAGCTCCTGACCTCCCGGTTCAAGACCGATGGTGCGAAGATGCGCATCCTCTACGGCGGCTCGGTCAAGCCCTCGAATGCGGCCGAGCTGATGGCGGTCAAGAACGTCAACGGGGCCCTGGTCGGCGGCGCCAGCCTGAAAGCGGCCGATTTCCTTGCGATTGCGAAGGGCTGCCCCTAGCTAATTCAAACCGTTAGTCCCGGCTGATCGGGGGTGGCATTGGCCCCTCCGATCGTGTAACACCGCGCAACTTCAGGAAACCCGCGAAGCGCGATTGGCCGCCGTCAGGCGCCGCCCGCTTGTGACGGAAGGATACTATGCAGACCGTTGTCATCGTCATCCACCTCATGATCGTCGCCGTCATGATCGGCGCCGTCCTGCTCCAGAAGTCGGAAGGCGGCGGCCTCGGCATGGGCGGCGGCGCAGGTTTCATGTCGAGCCGCGGCACCGCGAACCTCTTGACGCGGACCACCGCGATCCTCGCCGCTGGCTTCTTCCTCACCAGCATGTTCCTGTCCTGGCATGCGGGCTACAGCCGTGCGCCGTCGTCGATCATCGGCACGCCGGCCTCGCAGGGCCAGCCGGCCGGCGGATCGCCGATCGCGCCGCCGACCTCGGGCGGCATCCTGGATTCGCTGAAGAAGGCCGACGAGCAGCAGCAGGCGCCGGCTCCGAGCGGCCCGCAGGTGCCGCGCTCGCAATAAAGCAGGGGGGCCATGCAGGGCGGTGGCTACCGTCCTGCGTCAACAACCCCCATCAAGGCACTGTCACCACTCTTAGTTCTGGATCACCCACAGGCCCGCAAAATCTTTGGGGCGGAATACGAATCGCTTTGGCGAATCGAATTCGAGGGATTAGAGGTTAAGTCCCATGGCGCGGTACATATTCATCACCGGCGGCGTGGTTTCTTCGCTCGGCAAGGGTCTGGCTTCAGCGGCACTCGGTGCGCTGTTGCAAGCCCGGGGCTACAAGGTCCGCCTCCGCAAGCTCGACCCTTATCTCAACCTCGATCCCGGAACGATGTCGCCGTATCAGCACGGCGAAGTGTTCGTGACCGATGACGGCGCGGAGACCGATCTCGATCTCGGTCACTACGAGCGCTTCACCGGCCGGCCTGCGACCAAGCAGGACAACATCACCACGGGACGCATCTACCAGGACATCATCTCCAAGGAGCGCCGCGGCGATTATCTCGGTGCGACCATCCAGGTGGTTCCGCACGTCACCAACGCCATCAAGGAATTCGTCCTCTCCGGTAACGACGATTACGACTTCGTGCTGGTCGAGATCGGCGGCACCGTCGGCGACATCGAGGGCCTGCCGTTCTTCGAGGCGATCCGTCAGCTCAAGAACGAGCTGCCGCGCGATCACGCCATCTACATCCACCTCACGCTGCTGCCTTACATTCCGAGCGCCGGCGAACTGAAGACCAAGCCGACGCAGCACTCGGTCAAGGAGCTGCGCTCGATCGGCATCCAGCCGGACATCCTGCTTTGCCGCACCGACCGCGAGATTCCGAAGGAAGAGCGGCGCAAGCTGGGGCTGTTCTGTAACGTGCGTGAAAGCGCCGTGATCGAGGCGCGCGATGCCGACAGCATCTACGCCGTGCCCGAAGCCTATCACGCGGCGGGCCTCGACGACGAAGTGCTCGCCGCCTTCGGTATCGAAGCGCGCATCCCGCCGGTGCTCAAGAGCTGGCACCAGATCAATGAACGCATCCGCAATCCCGAGGGCGACGTCACCATCGCCATCGTCGGCAAATATACCGGCATGAAGGACGCGTATAAGTCGCTGATCGAGGCGCTCTCGCATGGCGGCATCGCCAACAAGGTCAAGGTCAACCTCGACTGGATCGAGAGCGAGATCTTCGAGAAGGAGGATCCGGCGCCGTTCCTCGAGCACGTCAACGGCATCCTGGTGCCCGGCGGCTTCGGCCAGCGTGGTGCGGAAGGCAAGATCAGGGCGGCGCAGTTCGCGCGCGAGCGCGACGTGCCGTATTTCGGCATCTGCTTCGGCATGCAGATGGCGGTGATCGAGGCCGCACGAAATCTCGTCGGCATCGAGGACGCCAATTCCACCGAGTTCGGCCCGACCAAGGAGCCCTTGGTCGGCCTGATGACGGAGTGGCTGCGCGGCAACGAGCTCGAGAAGCGCTCGCAGGCCGGCGATCTCGGCGGCACCATGCGGCTCGGCGCTTATCCCGCTGCGCTCAACCGCGGCAGCCGCGTCTCGCAGGTCTATGGCGGCGCGACCGAGATTTCCGAGCGCCACCGCCACCGCTACGAGGTCAACACCGCCTACAAGGATCGCCTCGAGCAGCACGGTCTGAAATTCTCGGGCCTGTCGCCCGACGGCGTGCTGCCTGAAATCGTCGAGTACGAGGACCATCCCTGGTTCATCGGCGTCCAGTTCCACCCCGAGCTGAAGTCGCGGCCGTTCGAGCCGCACCCGCTGTTCGCCTCGTTCATTCAGGCGGCGATGGTGCAGAGCCGGCTGGTGTGATGGCTCAGCGCGCGGCGGAGTAGTCGCTCGCGCGATGCATCGGCTCCAACGCGGCCCGCGCTGACGGTTCTGGCGCGAGCGATCCCGCCACCAGCTTCATCTGCGGCCGCCGCGTCAGCCTGTAGACGGCGGCAGGTGGCACGTTCAGCAAGGCGCGATCGACGAGTTTGGCGCGCAGGCCGAGCCGATCGAGCACGGGCCGCGGCACCGGGCAGCTCATGCCGTAGGTGAACTGGTAGAAGGCGCCGCCAGGGCGGACATAGCTGAACGCGCCGCCGATGATCGAGACGACCTTGCGCGTTGACATGTTGAGCAGCGGCAGGCCGCTCACGACGGCGCCGACGGGAGCGCCGTCATAGAGGCGCTCGGTCGCAAGCCGGCCTGCGTCCATCCACAGCACGCGCGACCCGGGAAAGCGCATCTGCAGCAGCTTCATGAAGTCGGAGCCGTATTCGATCAGCGTGAGGTCCTGCGGACGGACGCCGCGCTTGAGCAGCTTGTAGGTGAACGCGCCGGTGCCGGGACCGAGCTCGAGGATCGGACCCGTCGTTGCGCTGATCTCGCGCGTGATGAGATCGGCGAGCGCCGCACCCGACGGTGCGACCGCGCCAACCCGACGCGGGGACGACATCCAGGACAGGAAGAAGGAAAGAAAATCGTTGGGCATGCGCACTCCGGAATCTTGCTTTGCACCTCAATGAGGTGCGACGCATGCAGTGTCGCGGGAGCGCATTGCGACAGCATTGCGCTGACCTGTGCGAATGCGAATTGAATCAGCTCTGCCGCACTTCCGGCAGCGTCATCCGGAAACAGGCGCCGCCCTCCGGTCCGTCCGCGACCGAAACGTGGCCGCCATGCAGCTGCACGATCTCGCGCACCATGTTGAGGCCGAGGCCGGCACCGCGATCGAGCGGCGTCAGCCGGTAGAACGGCTCGAAGATCTGCTCGCGCTGATCGGCGGGAATGCCGGCGCCTTCGTCCGCGACCTCGATGCTCGCAGGCCTGCTGACGCGAATCCCGATCGTGCCGCGGCGCGGGCCGTGCTGGATTGCATTCTGCACGAGATTGGTCAGCGCGCGCTCCAGCGCCGCCGCATCGCCGATGGTCTCGATCGGTGTCGCCGGCGCGTCGAGGGCCAGCTCGTAGCCGGCGGCAATCGCCAGCGGCGCGAGATCGGCGGCGACGCTTTGCGCAACGGTGACGAGATTGACGCGCGTGAAGGGATGGCCGCAGCGGTCGATCCGCTGGATATCGAGCAATTGTTCGGCGAGCGTCGCCAGCCGCGCGGAATCCTCCAGCAGACGGGTCTTGTCCGGCCCAGGGGCCAGTGACTCCAGCCGCGTGTTCAGGATCGCGATCGGCGTCCGAAGCTCGTGCGCGGCGTCGGCGACGAAGCGCTTGTGGCGGGCATAGCCCTGGTCGAGCCGCGCCAGCGCGTCGTTGATCGCGCTCACGAGCGGCATGACCTCCAGCGGGATGCGCTCCACCGGCAGCCGCGCGCCGCGCTGATGGATGTCGATGCGCCGCGCCTCGTCCGCCGCGCTATCGAGCCCCCTGAACGCGCGCCGCACGATCATCGGCGTGGCGATGAAAGTCGCCGTTCCCATCAGCAGCAGGCCGGGCAGGGCGATGCCGAGGAACGCAAGGGATGTCATGTACAGCGCCCTGGCGCCGGTCAAACGTCCTTGTGTCGCCGTGATGACCTGCACGTTGCCCGCATCGGTGTCGACCCGCTTCAGCCGTGCCGCCGGCTTGTGCGGGTCGTCCTCGAACATCTGCCAGCCGAGCCGCGCCTGGCTGATCTGGTCGAGGCCGTTGCCGATCGCAGCGAATTCGGCCGGCACGGTGCCTTCGCTGAGCGAGTGACCTTGCCGGTCGCGCACCAGAAACCAGAGGTCAGGTGTTTCACTGCGCAACTGCTTCAGCTCTGCGGTCGGCTGTAAGGCCAATCCGCCTTGCGCCTCGCGTGTGAGCGCGTGCTGGACGACGTCGATGACGCGGTCCTCGTCGCGCTCGGCCAGCACGAAGCCGGAGGCACAGAGCCCGGCGAGGACGACCGCAACCAGCGCGACCAGGATCGCGGCCTGAAGCGAGAGCAGGCGCCAGCTCAACCGCGAGCGCAGGCAATAGGGATCGTCGTGCTTGCTCATATCAGCTTCTTCAGGCTGGCAGCTTCTTGAGAAGATAGCCGACGCCACGGATTCCGTGGATCTCGATGCCCGCGTCGGCTTCCGCGAGCTTTCGCCGGAGCCGCGACACGTGCGTGTCGAGCGCGTTCGACTGGATCTCGTCGTCGAAATTGTAGACCGCCTCTTCGAGCGCCGAGCGCAGCACGGTCCGGCCCATGCGGCGGACCAGGGCCTCGAGCACCAGCAGCTCCCGGCGCGGCAGCTCGAGCGGCACACCGTCGATGCTGGCCTCGCGATGACTGAGGTCGAAGGCGAGGCGGCCGGCGCGGATCACATCAGGGGAGAGGCCCGCCGGCCGCCGCAGCACCGCGCGCAGCCGCGCCAGCAGCTCCTCGACGGCAAACGGTTTGGCCAGATAGTCGTCGGCGCCGCGGTCGAGCCCGGCGACGCGGTCGGCGACCTCGCCGCGCGCCGTCAACACGATGATCGGCACGCCGTCGGCGCGCGCCCTCAGTTTCGGGATCAAGGCGAGACCGTCGCCATCGGGAAGCTGGCGATCGAGCAGGACGGCGGCGTGGACGTCGGCAGAGATGGCCTCCTCCGCCTCGGCGAGCGTAGGGGCATGGTCCACCACCATGTCGTAGCGCTTCAGCGCCGACGCCAGCGCGTCGGCCATTTCGGCCTCGTCCTCGACGAGCAAAATCCGCATGATCCGGCACCTCAACCTCACCCGTGTCATTCTAGCGGCCGTACCATTGCGGCAGCATTGCGGGAACCGGCCGCGACAGAATGGCCTTGAGCGGGCCCCAGCCATGCGCGGAACGCGACAGGGGCGGTCGGGCGGGGCTCAAGACACCGTCAGGACCAGTCGTTATAACCGCCCGACTTGGTCAGGGAGGAACAAGAATGATCTACGAAATGCGCATCTATCGTTGCGTGCCGGGCCGTCTGCCGGCGCTGCTCAAGCGATTCGAGACCGCGACGCTGAAGATCTGGGAGAAGCACGGCATCAAGCAGGCCGGATTCTTCACGACGCTGATCGGGGACTCCAATCAGGAGCTGACCTATTTCCTGGCCTGGGACTCGCTCGCCGAGCGCGAGAAGAAGTGGGGCGCGTTCATGACCGATCCGGATTGGATGAAAGCACGCGCCGAGAGCGAAGCGGACGGCCAGATCGTCGGCAATATCGTCAGCCAGCTCCTGACGCCGACTGCCTTCTCGGCGGTGAAGTAGGAACCTGCCGATGCAAGGGCGACGCCGGGGAGCCCCGGCGCAACCCTGATATTCGACCGGCCCTGGCCGAATAGGGTTGATCCGACCCTCATGGCGGCTATGGTCGCGCCGAAACGAGGGATTTGCCTTGAGCTCTTCGCATTCAGCGGCGCCGGTCGTCACCATTGGCACGGTCAAGTTCGGCAATGATCTGCCGATCTCGATCATTGCAGGACCCTGCCAGCTCGAAAGCCGCCAGCATGCGCTGGAGGTGGCCTCCGCGCTGAAGGAGATCGCGGCGCGGCTGAACATCGGCCTCGTCTACAAGACCTCGTTCGATAAGGCCAACCGCACCAGCGCGTCGGCGGCGCGCGGGTTGGGCCTCGCGCAGTCGCTGCCGATCTTCGCCGAGATCCGCTCCTCGCTCGGCCTGCCTGTCCTGACCGACGTGCACGATGCCGCGCAATGCGCCGAGGTGGCGCAGGCCGTGGACATCCTGCAGATTCCAGCTTTCCTCTGCCGGCAGACCGATCTGCTGCTGGCGGCGGCCGCAACCGGCAAGGTCGTCAACGTCAAGAAGGGGCAGTTCCTGGCGCCCTGGGACATGGCCAATGTCGTCACGAAGATTACCAGCGCGGATAATCCCAACGTGCTCGTCACCGAGCGCGGGGCGTCCTTCGGCTACAACACGCTGGTCTCCGACATGCGTGCGCTGCCGATCATGGCGCGCACCACCGGTGCGCCCGTGATCTTCGACGCCACCCATTCGGTGCAGCAGCCGGGCGGGAAGGGGACCTCGTCGGGCGGCGAGCGCGAATTCGTGCCGGTGCTCGCCCGCGCAGCTGTTGCCGTTGGGGTCGCCGGTGTCTTCATCGAGACCCATCCGGATCCTGATCGCGCGCCCTCCGATGGGCCCAACATGGTGCCGCTGCGCGAGTTCGAGGGGCTGATCGCAAGGCTGATGGCGTTCGACGCGCTGGCAAAGAACCCGCGCTGATGCAGCAAGGCGAGGCGCGGCCGCAAGATCACGGCTTGCCGACAGCGCTCTACGTCATATCAGGCGCAAGCTTCGCCGCAGCGCTTTCGGCACGCGCGCTCGATCCGGTGCTGCCGCATGTCGCCGAGGATTTCGGCGTCAGCATTGCCACCGCCGCAGGCTTTGCCGCGGTGTTCGCCTTCACCTTCTCGATCATCCAACCCATTGTCGGCGCTGCCGCCGATCTGTTCGGCAAGACCCGGTTGATGATCGGCTGCCTCGCGCTGCTCGGCCTTGCCAACATCCTCGGCGCGCTCTCGTCCTCGTTCTCGGTTCTGTTTGCGACCCGCATCCTCGCCGGCATCGGTTCCGGCGGCGTGTTTCCGGTGGCGCTGAGCCTGACCAGCGATCTCGTCGGGCCCGAGAAACGCCAGGTCGCGATCAGCCGCACGCTTGCCGGCGCCATGACCGGCAATCTGCTCGGCGCCTCGGCTTCCGGCCTGATCGGCGATTTTCTCGGCTGGCGCGGCGTGCTTGCGGTGCTCGGCGGGCTCGTGATCGTGGCGTCGATCGCGGTCGCCGCCGGCTTTCACGGCGCCAAGGTCAAGCATCCGCCGAAGACCAGCCTGTCGGCGCTGAAGGCCGGCTATCGCACCATCTTCACCAACCCGAACGCCTATGTCTGCTACTCGGCGGTGTTCATCGAAGGCTGCTGCGTGCTCGGCCTGTTTCCCTACATCGCCTCGTTCCTGTTCGAGCTCGGGCAGACGTCGCTGTCGATCGCCGGCATCGTCATCGCGGGCTTTGCGGTCGGCGGTTTGTTCTACACGCTGACGGTGTCGCGCCTGCTGCCCTGGCTGGGCATGAAGGGCATGATGATCGCGGGCATGACGCTGGTCGCCTCACAACTCGTCGCCGTGGCCTTCGGGCCGCGCTGGGAGGTCCAGGCGCTCAATCTCATCGTCATGGGCTGGGGCTTCTACATCGCCCATGGCTGTCTCCAGGTGTTCGCCAGCGAGCTCTCGGTCGAGGCGCGCGCCACCGCGCTGTCGCTGCATTCGTTCTTCTTCTTCATGGGACAGACGGTCGGGCCGCTCGCCTATGGCTTCGGGCTCCAGCATGCCGGCAAGATGCCGACCCTGTTCGCGAGCGCCGCGATCATGGTGGCGCTGGGCTTCGTCTGCGCCCGGCTGCTCAAGCAGCGTGCGCCAGCGGATGCGCGCGTTTGAGCGCTGTGGTGTGGGACTAACCCGGCAGCCATCTGTCGCCCCTGCCGCGATGGGCTGTCGGGCGAGAAACGCCTGGTCTATGTCTAGATCATCACCTGTGTGTGTCCTGCGCCATGTCAACGCAATTTGAGATCGAAGACCTTCACCGCGAGCCGAAAAGGGGCGCGCTGCTCCACCTGAACAATGCGAGCGCGCGCGAGACTTCGTTGCTCACGCGGTTCGACCGATTGATCGGATCGGCACGACTGGCGCTGTTCGTTCAACCCAGCGCAGCGCTTCTGCTGGCGTTCGAACAATCCGACGACTACGACGGCGGACACTTTCTTTGGTTTCGCGGTCGGTTCGACAGATTTCTCTATGTCGACCGGGTTATCGTTGCCGAGGCGTACCGGCGCCACGGTATCGGACGCTTGCTCTACGCCCATCTGCTGGAGCGGGCGGGGGGGCTTGGCCATACCCGCGTCGTTTGCGAGGTGAACCTCGATCCGCCCAACCCTGTCTCCGACAGATTCCATGCAGCCCTGGGCTTTGTCGAGGTTGGAAGGGCAACCATCGAAAACAGCGCGAAGACCGTGCGCTATCTCGCCGCCAATTTGTAGGACGAGCATGGTTGCCAGCGCGGCTTTGTCGCGTTTCAAAGCCGCGGAAAAAACGACCGGTTGGCCGCTAGCCCCTCCCGCGATACGGCGCGACGCCTTGCTCGGGCACCCACAGGCCCTTGGGAACGCGGCCGGTCTGCCAGAACACGTCGATCGGGATGCCGCCGCGCGGATACCAATAGCCGCCGATGCGCAGCCATTTCGGCTTGATCTCGCTGGCAATGCGCTTGCCGATCATCACGGTACAGTCCTCGTGGAAGGCGCCGTGATTGCGGAAGCTCGCGATGTAGAGTTTGAGCGATTTCGATTCCAGCAGCCACGCACCCGGCGCGTAGTCGATCATCAGATGCGCGAAATCCGGCTGCCCCGTGACCGGGCAGAGCGAGGTGAATTCCGGCACGGTGAAACGCACCAGATAGTCGGTGCCCTTTTGCGGATTGGGCACGCGGTCGAGCTGGGCATCTTCCGGTGTGTGTGGCCACTCGACCGCGCGGCCGAGCTGGAGGGATTTCTTCGCCATCGTCGTCATCCTTTGGAGCATGATCCGGAAAAGTGGGCACCGGTTTTCCGAAAGATCATGCTCAACTCAGAAATCGGAGCGCGATAAGATCGCGCTCCAGAGGATGCCGGGATGGACGCAAATGCCGCTGTCGTCAACCGGCGGCGAACGTCTGGATCATGACGATCCGATCGTTGCCGGACTCGCAACCCCACAATTCGCCAGGCCTGCCGTCGAGCTGACGGACGCTGGCATTGGCCTTGTCGCTCGCGAACACGTTGAACCGCTCGGTGGCGGGATCGAAGCGGACAATCGCGTTGGCGGAGAAATCGGTCAGCCAGACCTTGTCCTTGTCGTCGACAAAGACGGCGTAGGCGCGGGGACGTTCGCCCGGGAGCTTCCAGCTCTTCCACGACCCATCGGCGGGATCGTGCACCGAGACATGGCCGCTGTTCCACTCACTGACCCAGATCCGGCTCTTCGAATCCGACCAGACGCGCCGCGATCCCTGGTTCGGCGTCGGTGGCGCGACCACGGCGGCATTGCCGCTTGCCAGGTCGATCTTCGCGATATAGCTGCCGGCAAGCGAGGCGTACCAGACCTCGCCCTTGGGCGTCACGGTGATGCCATAGGGGCCGACGCCCTTGGGCGCCCTGAACACATTTATTTCGCCGGACTTCGGCGCGAGGCGGCCGTAATAGCCGGACTGGCCGGTGAACCAGTAAGTGCCTTCCCTGTCGAACACGCCGGTGTTGAGATTGGCCGAGGCGAACTTTTCCGGCAGGCGGAACAGCGTGACCTTGAGATCGCCGGGATCGACCCGTGCGATCGCGTTCTGGCCGCCCTCGGTGATCCAGGCCGCGCCATCGGGGCCGATGGTCACGCCATGCGGAGCGGCGCCCTGACCGAGGCCGACGGTCTTGAAACTGCCATCCCGGGGATCGAGCCTGCCGAGGAGGCCCTTGCCCTGCGCCGTGAACCAGACCGAACCGTCAGGGGCGGGCGCGAGATCGTGCAGGCCGATACCGGCACTGATCGGGAAGTATTTTGTCCGGAACGGTGCTTCCTGGGCAAAGCCTGGGCGGGCTGCGAACAGGGCGGTGCTCGAGGCAAGAAACTGGCGGCGATTCATGGCGTTACCCCGACTCTTTAGGATTGAGGTTGGACGCACGGAGCTGCAGCCGTCGAGCATAATCCGAGGCCCTTCACGCGTCAGGCAAAGTGGCATCCTCAAGCGTTCACATTTGCTTGCGGCCCGTGTAAGACCCGCGGCGAACCGATCAGCTCCAACGAACGGAAGTGCACATCATGACCGCCATCATTGACATCATCGGCCGCGAAATCCTCGATAGCCGGGGCAATCCCACCGTCGAGGTCGATGTCGTGCTGGAGGATGGCGCGCTCGGCCGGGCCGCGGTGCCGTCGGGCGCCTCCACCGGCGCCCATGAAGCCGTGGAACTGCGCGACGGCGACAAGGCCCGCTATCTCGGCAAGGGCGTCACCAAGGCGGTCGGTGCCGTCAACGGCGAGATCTTCGAGGCCCTGAGCGGCCTCGATGCCGAGCAGCAGGCCCAGATCGACCAGATCATGATCGACCTCGACGGCACGGCCAACAAGAGCCGGCTCGGGGCCAACGCCATCCTTGGCGTCTCGCTCGCCTGCGCCAAGGCGGCCGCGAATTCGCTCGACATGCCGCTTTATCGGTATGTCGGCGGCACCTCGGCACGGCTGCTGCCGGTGCCGATGATGAACATCATCAATGGCGGCGTGCACGCCGACAACCCGATCGACTTCCAGGAGTTCATGATCCTCCCCGTCGGCGCCTCGTCTTTCGCCGAGGGCCTGCGCTACGGTGCGGAAGTCTTCCACACGCTGAAGTCGGAGCTGAAGAAGGCCGGCCACAACACCAATGTCGGCGACGAGGGCGGCTTCGCCCCGAACCTGCCGTCGGCCGACGCAGCGCTGGAATTTGTGATGAACGCGATCGGCAAGGCCGGATTCAAGGCGGGCAGCGACATCGTGCTCGGGCTCGACTGCGCCTCGACCGAGTTCTTCAAGGACGGCAAATACGTCTATGAAGGCGAGGGCAAGACCCGCTCGATCTCCGAGCAGGCCAAGTATCTTGCAGACCTGGTCTCGCGCTATCCGATCGTGACTATCGAGGACGGCATGTCGGAAGACGACATGGACGGCTGGAAGGAGCTCACCGATCTCATCGGCAGGAAGTGCCAGCTCGTCGGCGACGACCTCTTCGTCACCAACGTCAAGCGCCTCGCCGACGGCATCAAGACGGGCCGTGCCAACTCGATCCTGATCAAGGTCAACCAGATCGGCACGCTGACCGAGACGCTCGCCGCCGTCGAGATGGCGCACAAGGCCGGCTACACCTCGGTGATGTCGCACCGCTCCGGCGAAACCGAGGATTCCACCATCGCCGACCTCGCGGTCGCCACCAATTGCGGTCAGATCAAGACTGGCTCCCTTGCACGTTCCGACCGCACCGCCAAATACAACCAGCTCCTGCGCATCGAGCAGCAGCTTGGCAAGCAGGCGCTGTACGGCGGCAAGGCGGCACTGAAGGCGCTGGCATAAGCCAGCGCTTCGACTCGCGAAAAGACGGACAGGGGAGGATCGACATGAGCGACGGCAAGACCGGACTGCAACTGCGTTCGCTGCTGAAGAAGAGCGGCGAGCTGGAATTGTCGCTCGTGAATGTCCCGACGCCGGAGCCGGCCGACGATGAGGTCGTGGTTCGCGTCGAGGCCACGCCGATCAACCCCTCCGACCTCGGTCTCCTGATCGGGCCGGCCGACATGTCGGCCGCCAAGGCGTCCGGCACGAAGGAGATGCCGGTCATCACCGCGACAATGCCGGAGGCTGCGATGCGGATGATGGGAGCCCGGCTCGATCAGTCGCTGCCGGTCGGCAACGAGGGCGCCGGCACGGTGATCGCGGCCGGATCGTCGGACGCTGCGAAGGCGCTGATCGGCAAGACGGTGTCGATGATCGGCGGCGCGATGTACACGCAGTACCGCGTGCTGAAGGTCCGCGACGTCATGGAGCTGCCGGCGGGCACCACGGCCGCCGACGGCGCGTCCTGGTTCGTCAATCCGCTGACCGCGCTCGGCATGACCGAGACGATGCGGCGGGAGGGCCACAAGGCGCTCGTGCACACGGCGGCTGCGTCCAATCTCGGCCAGATGCTCAACAAGATCTGCATCAAGGACGGCATCGGCCTCGTCAACATCGTCCGGAGCAAGGAGCAGGCCGATATCCTGCACAAGATCGGCGCCAAGCACGTCGTGGATTCCAGCGCGCCGAGCTTCACAGACGATCTCACCAATGCGCTGGTCGAGACCGGCGCCACGATCGCCTTCGACGCCATCGGCGGCGGCAAGCTGGCCAGCCAGATTCTGACCGCCATGGAAGTTGCCGCCAACAAGACGGCGAAGGAATACAGCCGCTACGGCTCCAACGTGTACAAGCAGATCTACATTTACGGCAGCCTGGACAACCGTCCGACCGAATTGAGCCGGTCGTTCGGACTGACCTGGGGTGTCGGTGGCTGGCTGCTGACGCCGTTCCTCCAGAACATCGGCCCGGCCGAGATCGGCCGCCTGCGCCAGCGCGTCGCGTCCGAGCTCAAGACCACCTTCGCCAGTCACTACACCAAGGTGGTGTCGCTGACCGAGGTGCTCGATCCCGCCAACATCGCGGTGTACGCCAAACGCGCCACCGGCGAAAAATTCCTCATCAACCCAAATAAATAATCGTGATGTGCGAGGGCACGTCACCGCAGGAAGGTCTTGCCTTCTGAGCAAAGCGGGAGATTATTCCGCCGCCATTGAATGCGGAAAACCGCAAGGCTCAGAAGGGGATTCCATGACCGATCTCAATCGTCGTCATTTGCTCGCTGGCGCCGCTGCCGTCGGCGCGGTCGCAGTAACCGGCCTCCGACCGGCCGCCGTCAATGCCGCGGTGCCGCAGGCCGGGACGCAGGCGCCGGGCTTCTATCGCTACAAGGTCGGCGCTTTCGAGTGCACGTCGATCAATGACGGTGCGCGCACCTTCCCGATGCCGGACAAGTTCGTCGCCAACCTGCAGAAGGATGAGGCGCTGGCCGCCGGCGAGGCGGCCTACATGCCGAAGGGCATGGTCACGGTGCCGTTCAACCCGCAGCTCATCAACACCGGCTCCAAGCTCGTCTTGATCGACACCGGCAACGGCATTGCGAATTTCGAGGCCAGCAAGGGCGCCGTCGGCCGCACCCTGCAGAATCTCCAGGCTGCCGGCGTCGATCCCAAGAACATCGACGTCGTGCTGCTCTCGCATCTGCATCCCGATCACACCAACGGCATTCGCCTCGCCGACGGCGGGCTCGCGTTCCCCAACGCGGAGATCATGGTGCCGGGCAAGGACTGGGAGTTCTGGACCAGCGAGGACAACGCCGCCAAGGCCGAGTCCAATCCGATGATGAAGAATTACTTCGCCAACGTGAAGAAGACCTTCGCCGGCCTCGAGTCCAAGGTCACCAAGTTCGAGTGGGGCAAGGAGGTCGCGCCGGGCATCACCTCGATCGCAACCCCGGGCCACACCCCGGGCCACACCTCGTTCGCTGTTGCGTCCGGCGATGCCAAGGTGCTGATCCAGTCCGACGTCACCAACATCCCGGAATTCTTCCTGCGCAATCCCGACTGGCACGTGATGTTCGATGCCGACGCCGCGCTGGCACAGGAGACGCGCCACAAGTTCTACGACATGGCGGCGGCGGAGAAGGCGACCGTCATCGGCTTCCACTTCACGTTCCCGGCGGTCGGCCATGTCGAGAAGGACGGCGCCAAATATCGCCTGATCCCGTCGGCGTGGAATCCGACGATCTGAGTCGATTTGCAGAGTTGCACGAAAGATCGGGCCGCCGCTTGGCGGCCTAATCGTTTTGGGCGACCATCTGCTTTCGCGAAACACAGCGTTTCCAAATCGGGCGGGTTCATGCACTTGCATCCACTGCACGAGATCGCTTAAGTGCCGTCGCGGCACTCCAGCTCAAGCCCTCAAGGACAATCCATGGCCTACAACATCGTCACGATCGCCGGCAGCCTGCGCAAGGACAGCTTTTCGCTGAAGATCGCCAATGCGCTGGCCAAGCTTGCGCCTGATACGCTCAAGGTCGAGGTCGTCACGCCCGCGGGCATCTCGTTCTTCAACCAGGACCTCGAGGGCGCGCCGCCCGCGGACTGGCTGGCCTTCCGCGACAAGCTTCAGAAGTCGGACGGCGTCATCTTCGTCACGCCGGAATACAACCGCGCGATCCCCGGCGTCCTGAAGAACGCCATCGACGTCGCCTCGCGCCCGTACGGCAAGAGCTCGTTCAACGGCAAGCCGGTCGGCATCATCTCGAACTCACCGGGCCCGCTCGGCGGCGTCAGCGCCGCAAAGACGCTCCAGAACATCCTGCCCGGTATTTCCGGCCCGATCATGCAGCAGCCGGAGGCCTATCTGAACGCGGTCGGCGATGCGTTCGACGCCGAAGGTAACCTCACCAAGGACTCGCTGAAGCCCGTGCTCCAGGCCTATATCGACGCCTTCGCCGCGCACGTCGCCAAGCACCACGGCTGAGGCCAAACACTCCGTCGATGGCCGGGCTTGACCCGGTCATCCACGTCTTTGCAGGACATGACGACAGGTGTCGGAAGCAGGGGCGATTAGCACTCCCTTAACCAACCTGTCCCATCTTCCTAGGATGGTCTCCCGCGCGCGCCTGAAATCGATCCTGACCGGTCTTGCCCTCTATGCGATGGCGGCCGCCATCGTCGGCTATTTCGGCGTCAACGCCTATACCGGCAAATACGGCCTCAACGCCCGCCAGGAACTCGACCAGGAGATCATCGCGCTGACGAGCGAGCTGGCCCAGCTCAAGCGTGAGCGCGCCAGGAGCGAGCAGCGGGTGTCGCTGCTGCGGTCCGAGAGGATCGACCCCGACATGCTGGACGAGCGGGCGCGCTTCCAGCTCGATTACGTCAATCCGCGTGATCTCGTTCGGATGATCCCGGCGAAGTAGCGTTTTCCGCAAGCTTCGAAACCGACGACGAAAGCCGCCGCCGAAATCCGACCACCGTGCCTTTCCTCCTGCGAAGGTCGTAAGTCCGGAACCGGGCGACCGCCTTGACGGCAGCGCCGCGGCGGCCTCATGGCTTCTGTAACGCTCGCCGAAGTTGACGCAGATCAACCGGGCGAGGCCGGCACGTTCTAGTCTGTCATCCGGAGGAAACAGTGATGAATGGGTCAATGCCCCGGCATCACGCGGCCCGTGTCGAGGCCGCCATCGCGTCAGGCCAGGCGGCACGATCCGCGCTCGTGGCCTCGTGGCGCCGTTCGTCCAGATTGCATCATCTCGATCCCGGCGGCCGCACCTCGCCGATGCGGCTGACCGAAGCCGAACTGTACCAGGCGCGCGAGCGCATCGCGCCGCTGCTGGCCGCCGCGCAAGGCGTGATGGACCGGCTCTATCAGGCGGTCGGCGCGAGCGGCTGCTGCGTGCTGCTCGCCGACGGCGAGGGCGTGCCGGTCGATCGTCGCGGCACGGCGGCAGATGATGCGACGTTTCAATCCTGGGGTCTGTGGACCGGTGCGCTCTGGAGCGAGGAGCACGAAGGCACCAACGGCATCGGCACCTGCCTCGTCGAGCAGCGTCCGCTGACGATCGACCGCGACCAGCATTTCTTCACCCGCAACACGCTTCTGAGCTGCACCGCCGTTCCGATCTACGACCATGAGGCGGCGCTGGCGGGTGTGCTCGACGTCTCCTCCTGCCGCGCCGACCGCACCGACACGTTTTCCAGCCTGATCGCGCTTGCGACGGGCGAGGCGGCCAAGCGTATCGAAGCCGATCTGTTCCGCAGGGCGTTCGGCCATGCCCGCATCGTCTTGACGCAAGCTGCGGACGGCCAGTGCGGAGGCCTCATCGCGGTCGATGCGGACGATCTCGTGATCGGCGCGACCCGCTCCGCCCGGGCGGCGCTCGGAATTGCCCCTGGCCGGGCGTTGCAGCCGGTGCCCGCGGCCGATCTGCTCGGCGGCGAACCCGCACGCGATCATCTTGCCGGCGGTCAGCGCGCGGTGGTGCAGCGGGCGCTGCTCCGCGCCGGAGGCAATGTCTCGGCGGCCGCCAAGGCCCTCGGCGTCAGCCGCGCCACGCTGCACAGGAAGCTGAAGCGGTTCGAGCTGAACCACTGAGCGGCGCCGCTTACTCAGACTCTGATCTCGTGCCCCGGACGCAGCGCAGCGCGTCGCCCTCGCGACGTGGTGCGCTGCTGAGCCGGGGCCCATGTCTCAGCATTCCCCCTGCGGCCTTTTGGGTCCCGGCTCTGCGCAGCAACGCGAAGAGCGTTGCAGCGCGTCGGGGACACAATGGTGATGCCTCGCTCACAACCTGTCGCAGAACTGCGACAGGTCACCCCGGTCATCGCTCCCATCGGGGCTGACAGAAAACATCTCCCGCGACATCGTCCGCGCAAGTCGCGACCACGCGACGGATTGCGCAAACAGCAAACATCGGGAGTGATCAATGAACAAGGTGGAATTCCTCAATGTGACCAAAGTTCCCTTTGCCGAACGCTATGACAATTTCATCGGCGGCAAATTCGTCGCGCCGATCTCCGGCAAATATTTCGACAATGCCTCGCCGGTGAACGGCCAGATCGTCTGCAAGATCGCGCGCTCGGACGCGCAGGACGTCGAGCTGGCCCTCGACGCGGCGCATGCCGCCAAGGGCGCCTGGGGCCGTACCAGCGTCGCCGAGCGCGCTGCGGTCCTGAACCGGATCGCCGACCGCATGGAAGAAAATCTCGAGCGTCTCGCCATTGCCGAGACCTGGGACAACGGCAAGCCGATCCGTGAGACCCGCGCCGCCGACATCCCGCTCGCGATCGATCACTTCCGCTACTTCGCCGGCGTCGTGCGCGCCCAGGAAGGCTCGATCGGCGAGATCGACCACGACACCATCGCCTATCATTTCCACGAGCCGCTCGGCGTGGTCGGCCAGATCATCCCCTGGAACTTCCCGCTGCTGATGGCGAGTTGGAAGCTTGCCCCCGCGCTCGCCGCCGGCAATTGCGTCGTGCTCAAGCCCGCCGAGCAGACCCCGGCCTCGATCATGGTCTGGGCCGAGATCATCGCGGACATCCTGCCGCCCGGCGTCCTCAACATCGTCAACGGCTTTGGTCTGGAAGCCGGCAAGCCGCTCGCGTCCAGCCCGCGAATCGCCAAGATCGCGTTCACCGGCGAGACCTCGACGGGCCGGCTGATCATGCAATACGCCAGCCAGAACCTCATTCCGGTCACGCTGGAGCTCGGCGGCAAGTCGCCGAACATCTTCTTCAGCGACGTCACCGCCGAGGACGACGATTACTTCGACAAGGCGATCGAAGGCTTCGTCATGTTCGCGCTGAACCAGGGCGAGGTCTGCACCTGTCCGAGCCGGGCGCTGGTCCACGCCGACATCTATGACCGCTTCATGGAGCGGGCGCTGAAGCGTGTCGCGGCGATCAAGCAGGGCGACCCGCGCGATGCCGCCACCATGATCGGTGCCCAGGCGTCTAGCGAGCAGCTGGCGAAGATCCTGTCCTACATCGACATCGGCAAGCAGGAGGGCGCCAAGGTGCTCGCCGGCGGCGGACGTGCCGAGCTCGGCGGCGATCTTTCCGGCGGCTTCTACGTCAAGCCGACCGTGTTCGAGGGCCACAACAAGATGCGAGTCTTCCAGGAGGAGATCTTCGGCCCCGTGGTCTCGGTCACGACCTTCAGGAACGACGAGGAGGCGCTCGAGATCGCCAACGACACGCTCTACGGCCTCGGGGCCGGCGTCTGGAGCCGCGATGCCAACCGCTGCTACCGCTTCGGCCGGGCGATCCAGGCCGGCCGGGTCTGGACCAACTGCTACCATGCCTATCCCGCTCATGCGGCCTTCGGCGGCTACAAGCAGTCGGGCGTCGGTCGTGAGACCCACAAGATGATGCTCGATCATTATCAGCAGACCAAGAACCTCCTGGTCAGCTACAGCCCGAAGAAGCTCGGCTTCTTCTGATCGGACAGCCGGAGAGGGCGGCGCCATTTTCGGCGCCGTCCGCTCTGGATGCCGGGATCGGCGTGGCACACGGTTCTTGATCCGGCCACAAATCTGCGTGTGCTGTGACCGCGTAGATTTGTTGCCCGATCAGCGCCAAAGATTTTCCAATATTTCGATCACGTTGCAGTGCGGCATAATGAAAGTCGTGCCAGGCCGCTGCGGTGCTTTCCAAGGGCGTTTGAGTTGGGTTAGAGAGGACGAAAGTTTTCTCTGACCCGGAATTCCCATGGCCGCACCCAAGAAAGCCGCCGCAAGCACTCCACAGGACAAGACCGACGGCGGTTCGCCCCCGGAATTCACCAGAGAGCAGGAGCTCAAGGCGCTCCGCGACATGCTCCTGATCCGGCGGTTCGAGGAAAAGGCCGGCCAGCTCTACGGCATGGGCGCGATCGGCGGCTTCTGCCACCTCTATATCGGCCAGGAGGCCGTGGTGGTCGGCATGCAGATGGCCCTGAAGCAGGGCGATCAGGTCATTACCGGCTATCGCGATCACGGCCACATGCTTGCCACCGGGATGGATGCCAACGGCGTCATGGCCGAGCTCACGGGCCGCCGCGGCGGCTATTCCAAGGGCAAGGGCGGCTCCATGCACATGTTCAGCAAGGAGAAGCACTTTTACGGCGGCCACGGCATCGTCGGCGCGCAGGTCTCGCTCGGCACCGGTCTCGCCTTCGCCAATCACTATCGCGACAACGGCAATGTCAGCGTCACCTATTTCGGCGACGGCGCGGCCAACCAGGGCCAGGTCTATGAGAGCTTCAACATGGCGGAGCTCTGGAAGCTGCCGGTGATCTACGTCATCGAGAACAACCGCTACGCCATGGGCACCTCGGTCTCGCGCGCCTCGGCGCAGCAGGATTTCTCCAAGCGCGGCGTGTCCTTCAACATCCCCGGCAAGCAGGTCGACGGCATGGACGTCCGCGCCGTCAAGGCCGCCGGCGACGAAGCCGCCGCCTGGTGCCGCGCCGGCAAGGGGCCCTTCATCCTGGAGATGCAGACCTACCGCTATCGCGGCCACTCGATGTCCGACCCTGCAAAATATCGCACGCGCGAGGAGGTCGAGAAGGTCCGCCACGACCAGGACCCGATCGAGCAGGTGCGCAACCGCCTGCTGGCCGCCAAGGTCAGCGAGGCCGATCTCAAGGCGATCGACGCCGAGGTGCGCGACATCGTCAACGCGTCCGCCGATTTCGCCCAGCATGATCCCGAGCCGGATGCCGCCGAGCTCTGGACCGACGTTTACCGCTGAACGCGCGCAAGCTTTCTTTTGGAGTCGATATGCCAATTCAAGTGCTGATGCCCGCGTTGTCGCCCACGATGGAGAAGGGCAACCTCGCCAAATGGCTGAAGAAAGAGGGCGAGACGATCAAGTCGGGTGACGTGATCGCCGAGATCGAGACCGATAAGGCGACCATGGAGGTCGAGGCGACCGACGAGGGCACGCTCGGCAAGATCCTGATTCCCGAGGGGACCGCGGACGTCGCGGTCAACACGCCGATCGCCACCATCCTCGCCGACGGCGAAAGCGCGGCCGATCTTGCCAAGGCGCCCGCACCCGCCCAGAAGGCCGCGGAATCCGCACCGCCCGCTGCCGCGAAGGCCGAGGCGCCCGCGCCCAAGGCTGCGCCGGCGCCGCAGGCCGTCGCCGAGCCCGATCCCGAAGTGCCCGCCGGCACCGAGATGGTGACGCAGACCATCCGCGAAGCGCTGCGCGATGCCATGGCCGAAGAGATGCGCCGCGACGCCGACGTCTTCGTGATGGGCGAAGAGGTCGCCGAGTATCAGGGCGCCTACAAGGTGACGCAGGGCCTGCTCCAGGAGTTCGGCGCCAAGCGCGTCATCGACACCCCGATCACCGAGCACGGCTTTGCCGGCGTCGGCGTCGGCGCCGCGATGACGGGCCTCAAGCCCATCGTCGAGTTCATGACCTTCAACTTCGCCATGCAGGCGATCGACCAGATCATCAACTCCGCGGCCAAGACGCTCTATATGTCCGGCGGCCAGATGGGCTGCTCGATCGTGTTCCGCGGGCCCAACGGCGCGGCAGCGCGCGTCGCCGCCCAGCACAGCCAGGATTATTCGGCCTGGTACTCGAACGTTCCCGGCCTCAAGGTCGTCGCGCCGTTCTCGGCCGCCGATTACAAGGGCCTGCTCAAGGCTGCGATCCGCGATCCCAATCCGGTCATCTTCCTCGAGAACGAGATGCTCTACGGCCACACCGGCGAGGTGCCGAAGCTCGACGACTTCGTGATCCCGATCGGCAAGGCCCGCATCGTGCGTTCGGGCAGCCACGTCACCATCATCTCCTGGTCGAACGGCATGACCTATGCGCTGAAGGCCGCCGATGAGCTTGCCAAGGACGGCATCGAGGCCGAGGTGATCGACCTGCGCACGCTGCGGCCGATGGACACCGAGACCATCATCAACTCCGTCAAGAAGACGGGGCGCGCCGTCACGGTGGAAGAGGGCTGGGCCCAGAGCGGCGTCGGCGCCGAGATCGCCGCGCGCATCATGGAGAACGCCTTCGATTATCTGGACGCGCCTGTTACGCGCGTGTCCGGCAAGGACGTGCCGATGCCCTATGCCGCGAACCTGGAGAAGCTCGCGCTGCCGTCGGCGGCAGAAGTCGTCGAGGCCGCCAAAGCCGTCTGCTACAGGTAGACCATGGCGGGCCCGAAGGAGCAGCCACTGCCGCCCGACGTCCTCGCCCGCGATGACGCGGTCGAGATCCTGCGCGTGTTCGTGCTGGACGGCGGGCTGTCGATGGCGTTCCAGCGGGCCTTCGAGGAGCCCGACATGTGGGGCTTGCTGCTCGTCGATCTCGCCCGCCACGCCGCGCGCGCCTATGCGCGCGAGAGCGAATATACCGAAGAGGACGCCTTGAGCCGGATCCTGGAGATGTTCCAGGCCGAGATCGAGCGTCCCACTGACACCGGCACGACGACGCCGCGCGGCAAGGGGCACTGACCGTGGCGATCGAAGCTCATCATTTCGATTTTATGCTGGAGGCGATCCGCGAGGCGGAGGCCTCGATCGCGCAGGGCGGCCTGCCGATCGGCGCCGTGCTGACGCGCGACAACAAGGTCATCGCCCGCGGCCACAACAACCGCGTGCAGGAGAACAATCCGATCCTGCACGGCGAGATGAGCTGCCTGCGCGAGGCTGGCGCGATCTCGTTCCACGACACCGTCATGTACACCACGCTGTCGCCATGCTCGATGTGTGCCGGCGCGCTGGGGCTCTTCAAGGTCAAGCTCGTGGTGATCGGGGAATCCGTCACCTTCGAGGGATCCAAGGACATCCTCGACAAGTTCGGTATCCCCTGGATCGACCTTGCCGACGACCGCTCCATCGCCATGATGAAGAATTGGCGTTCCATCCCTGCCAATGAGCGCCTGTGGCAGGGCGACATCGGCAACTAAACCTGGTCTGTTCGTCTCCGCTGTCGGAGGCGAATTTTTGCAAAGTTCTTCTTGAGGTCAGCATGCCCATCAACATCCTGATGCCCGCTCTCTCGCCGACGATGGAGAAGGGCAACCTCGCCAAGTGGCTGAAGAAGGAAGGCGACAAGGTCAAATCCGGCGATGTCATTGCCGAGATCGAGACCGACAAGGCGACGATGGAGGTCGAGGCCATCGACGAGGGCACGATCGCCAGGATCCTGGTGCCCGAGGGCACGCAGGACGTCCCGGTCAACGACGTGATCGCGGTGCTCGCCGGCGAAGGCGAGGACGTCAAGGCTGCGGGCGCGGGGGCTGCGAAGCCGAGCGCCTCGGCCGCGCCGCCGAAAGCCGCTGAAGCTCCGGCGCCCGCGCCTGCTGCGCCCAAGGCTGCGCCGCCGCCCGCTGCTGCTCCGGCGCCGCAGGCCGCCGCGCAGAGCAATGGCCAGGGCGGTCGCGTGTTCTCGTCACCGCTGGCGCGTCGCCTTGCCAAGGAATCCGGCGTCGATGTTGCGATGGTCACCGGCACCGGCCCGCACGGCCGCGTGGTTGCGCGCGACGTCGAGCAGGCCAAGTCCGGCAAGGGCCTGAAGGCACCTGCGGCGGCGCCGTCCGGTGCGCCCGCGATCGCGCCGACCATGTCGGACAAGCAGATCCTGTCGCTGTTCGAGCCCGGCTCCTACGACATCGTCCCGCATGACGGCATGCGCCGCACCATCGCGCAGCGCCTGACCGCGTCGATCCAGAACGTCCCGCACTTCTACCTCACCATCGACTGCGACATCGGCAAGCTGCTCGCCGCGCGCGAGGAGATCAACGCCGCCGCGCCGAAGGACAAGGAGAAGAAGCCGCTCTACAAGATCTCGGTCAACGACTTCGTCATCAAGGCGATGGCGGTCGCGCTCCAGAAGATCCCGAACTGCAATGTGAGCTGGACCGAAAGCGGCATGGTCAAGCACCACCATTCCGACGTCGGCGTTGCGGTCGCAATGCCGGGCGGCCTGATCACGCCGATCATCCGCAAAGCCGAGACCAAGACGCTCTCGACCATCTCCAACGAGATGAAGGATTTTGCCGCGCGCGCACGGTCCCGCAAGCTGAAGCCCGAGGAATACCAGGGCGGCACCACCGCCGTGTCCAACCTCGGCATGTACGGCATCAGCCACTTCACCGCCGTGATCAACCCGCCGCACGCGACCATCCTCGCGGTCGGTACCAGCGAGGAACGTCCCGTCGTACGCGGCGGCAAGATCGAGATCGCGCACATGATGAGCGTGACCTTGTCCTGTGATCACCGCGCTATCGACGGCGCGCTCGGCGCCGAGCTGATCGGCGCCTTCAAGCAGCTGATCGAAAACCCCGTCATGATGATGGTCTGACGGGGAGGCGCAGGGTGAATGCGAACGCGCTGGCCCTGGATCTCCCTGTTGCTCTCGGCCGTGCTTGTGCTCAATCCGGTCGGGCTCGATACTCTGCATTCCGCGTTCTTTGCCGGCGAGCAGCTGGCACGGAGCATCGGTCAGGCGGTCGTTCTGATCGCGCTGGCCATCATGGCCGGCGCAATCCTGCTCGAATGGCTGGTCCGGATTTTGATTTCCAGGCGCCGCGCCCGCGGCGCGTCCACGTGACTTGAACGGGAGCCGCCATGGCCGACACGTCCTTCGACATCATCATCATCGGCTCCGGTCCCGGCGGCTATGTCACCGCGATCCGCGCCGCGCAGCTCGGCTTCAAGGTCGCGATCGTCGAGAAGTCGTATCTCGGCGGCATCTGCCTGAACTGGGGCTGCATCCCGACCAAGGCGCTGCTGCGCTCGGCCGAAATCTACCATTACATGCAGCACGCCGGGGATTACGGCCTGTCGGCGGAGAAGGTCTCGTTCGACCCGAAGGCCGTGGTGCAGCGCTCGCGCGGCGTCTCGAAGCGGCTGAACGACGGCGTCGGCTTCCTGATGAAGAAGAACAAGGTCAGCGTGATCTGGGGCGCGGCTTCGATCGACGCGCCCGGCAAGGTCACCGTGAAGAAGTCCGACGTCGAGGGCCCGAAGGGCGCGCTGGGCGAGGGGACCTATCAGGCCAAGCACATCATCGTTGCGACCGGCGCGCGGCCGCGCGTGCTGCCCGGGCTCGAGCCCGACAAGAAGCTGGTCTGGACCTATTTCGAGGCGATGGTGCCGGAGCGGATGCCGAAATCGCTGCTGGTGGTCGGCTCGGGTGCGATCGGCATCGAGTTCGCCTCGTTCTTCCACACCATGGGCTCCGAGGTCACCGTGGTCGAAGTGCTGCCGCAAATCCTGCCCGTCGAGGACGCCGAGATCGCCGGCCTTGCCCGCAAGCGGCTGGAGAAGCAGGGCATCAAGATCATGTCCTCGACCAAGGTCACCAAGTTGGAGAAGAAGGCCGACAGCGTGGTTGCCACCATCGACGATGGCAAGGGCAAGCCCGTCACGACGGAATTCGAACGCGTGATCTCGGCGGTGGGTGTCGTCGGCAACATCGAAAATCTCGGCCTCGAAAAGCTCGGCGTGAAGACCGACCGCGGCTGCATCGTGATTGACGGCTACGGCAAGACCAACGTCCCCGGCATCTACGCCATCGGCGACGTCGCCGGTCCCCCCATGCTCGCGCACAAGGCCGAGCATGAAGGTGTGATCTGCGTCGAGGCGATCAAGGGCCTGCACCCGCATCCCATGGACAAGAACCTTATCCCGGGCTGCACCTATTGCCAGCCGCAGGTCGCCTCGGTCGGTTTGACGGAAGCCAAGGCCAAGGAGAACGGCCGCGAGATCCGCGTCGGCCGCTTCCCCTTCGTCGGCAACGGCAAGGCGATCGCGCTCGGCGAGGATCAGGGCCTGGTCAAGGTCATCTTCGACAAGAAGACCGGCCAGCTGTTAGGGGCCCACATGGTCGGCGCGGAGGTCACCGAGCTGATCCAGGGCTACGTCGTCGCGATGAATCTGGAGACCACGGAAGAAGAGCTGATGCACACGGTGTTCCCGCATCCGACCCTGTCGGAGATGATGAAGGAAGCTGTGCTGGATGCTTATGGACGGGTCCTGAACATCTAAGTGGGACGTGCAATGGCCGCTCGTGACGATTGGTCGGAGGCGGGCAACAATATCCTTGCGCCGGAATTTCTGGCCAAGGTTCGGGATATTCTGGAACGTGAGCCGATTATTCTCGAGCACCGTTTGTACGCACGCAGTTCCGCTCCCTTGATGCTAATCTTCGACGAATACGAAGAGTTTGTACGTCACCTGGAATCGAGCGCCCGTCCTGGCGATCACCTACTTATTTGGGGCTACTCCGGTCTGTGCAGGGACGATAACATCGCGGTCGATGCAAAGTACCCCAACGCTGCGGGGCGAACCCCGCGCGGTGGTTCTTATTGAAGACTTAACTGCAAACCCCAAATGAAAGAACAGTTGTGAAAGACAACGACAATCTCACCATCGAACGCCCGACCTTCGTCACCCATCTCGAATGCGCGATGGAGGGCGATCATTACGCCGCCGACCAGGTCCACAATCTCTCCAAGGCCGGCAAGCCGCTCTTGGTGCGCTACGATCTCGCCGGCGTGAAGAAGGCGCTGACCAAGGATGCGCTCAAGGAACGCCCCGCCGACATGTGGCGCTACCGCGAGCTGCTGCCGGTGCGCAAATGCCGGGACATCGTCTCGCTCGGCGAGGTCACGACGCCGCTGATCCGGCTGCCCAAGCTGGCTAAGAAGCTCGGTGGCGGCGAGATCATCGTGAAGGACGAGGGCCGGCTGCCGACCGGCTCGTTCAAGGCGCGCGGCCTGGTGATGGCGGTGTCGATGGGCAAGGCGCTCGGCATCAAGCACATGGCGATGCCGACCAACGGCAATGCCGGTGCGGCGCTCGCGGCCTACGCCACGTCCTGCGGCATCAAGACCACGATCTTCTGCCCGGCCGATACGCCCGAGGTGAACGTCAGCGAGATCGAGCTGCAGGGCGCGACCGTCTACCGCGTCAACGGCTATATCGACGATTGCGGCAAGATCGTCGGCGAGGGCAAGGCCAAGGTCGGCTGGTTCGACACCTCCACCTTGAAGGAGCCGTACCGCATCGAAGGCAAGAAGACGATGGGCCTCGAGCTCGCCGAGCAGCTCGGTTGGGACGTGCCCGACGTGATCTTCTATCCGACCGGCGGCGGCACCGGCCTGATCGGCATGTGGAAGGCCTTCGACGAGCTCGAGAAGATCGGCTTCATCGGTTCGAAGCGCCCGCGCATGGTCGCGGTGCAGGCCTCCGGCTGCGCGCCGATGGTGCGGGCCTATGACGCCGGCACCGAGCACGCCACGCGCTGGGAGGACGCCCACACCATCGCCTCGGGCATCCGCGTGCCGCAGGCGATCGGCGACTTTCTCATCTTGCGCGCGGTCCGCGAGAGCAAGGGCTTTGCCATCGCGGTCGACGACGACAAGATCTCGTCGGCGCTGAACGAGGTCGCGCGCGAGGAGGGGCTGTTGCTGTGTCCCGAGGGCGCCGCCACCTATGCCGCCTACAAGGACAGCCTCGCCGACGGCCGCGTCTCGAAGGGTGACCGCGTGATGCTGTTCAACTGCGCCACCGGCCTGAAGTACCCGCTGCCGAAGGTCGACCGCACGCTCGATCGCCACAAGCCGATCGACTATACGCAGTTCTAGCGCGGCAATACGCCACGAACGATCCCTCTTCCCGTACGCGGGAAGAGCAAGAACAATATCGACATCGCTGGGGAGAAGACATGACGAAAGCCGTCTGGGCTACGCTGATTGCTATTCTCGCTGTGACCGGCGCCGCGCGCGCCGATGACTATCCCACCCATCCCATCACCATCATCGTGCCCTTCGCGGCCGGCGGCCCGTCGGATGCGATGGCGCGCGTGCTCGCCGAGCGGATGCGCACTGCGCTCGGCCAGCCGCTGGTGGTCGAGAACGTCACCGGCGCGGGCGGGTCGATCGGCGTCGGCCGCGCCGTGCAGTCGCCGCCGGACGGCTACACCATCTCCTTCGGCCATCTCGGCACCCACGTGGCCAACGGCGCCGTCTACAAGCTCAAATACGACCTCGTCACCGATCTCGAGCCGGTGGTGCTGCTGCCGAGCAATCCGATGATCGTCGTCAGCAAGAACGCGGTGCCGGCGACGTCGCTGAAAGAGCTGATCGAATGGCTGAAGTCGCGCACCTCGCCGCCGACAGCGGGCACCGCCGGTGCCGGCTCCGGCAGCCACATCGCCGGCGTCTATTTCGAGAGCGTCTCCGGCATCAAGCTGCAATATGTGCCGTATCGCGGCACCGCGCCCGCGCTGAACGATCTCATCGCCGGCCAGATCGATGTCATCATCGACCAGACCTCCAACTCGATCGCCCAGGTCCGCGCCGGCACCATCCGTGCCTACGCCATCACCGACAGCAAGCGCCTGGCCTCGGCGCCGGAGATTCCGACCGCGGAGGAGGCGGGTCTGAAGGGCTTCAACATGACGCTGTGGTCGGGCCTGTGGGTGCCGAAGGGCACGCCGAAGGAGATCGTGACCAAGCTCAACGCCGCAGCCGTGGAAGCGCTGAACGATCCCGCCGTGAGGAAGCAGCTCGAAGGCCAGGGGCTGGAGATGACGCCGAAGGACCAGCTCACGCCCGAAGCGCTCGGCGCCCGCCAGAAGGCCGAAATCGAAAAATGGTGGCCGATGATCAAGGCGGCGAACATCAAGGTGGATTGAGCACGCCGCATGGCCGCAGGCGTGTCCTGGCCGTCGAGGACGCGGCGCCGCCGCATCACATCGTGGCGGCACCGGGGTCCGACAGTGCGGCCTCCAGGCACTGGATCAGAGCCGGCGTTGAAAACGGCTTGGCGAGAAAGCAGGTCGCGCCGGCCCTGAGTGCGCGGTCGCGTACGGCCTCATCCGGAAAAGCCGTCATGAAGATGAAGGGCGTGATGTGCCCGAGGCCGCGCATATGCGTCAACAGCTCGACGCCGCTCATGACCGACATCTGCACGTCCGTGATCACGCAGCCGGTCGTCTCCAGTTCGGCGGATTGGAGAAATTCGTGAGCCGAGCCAAAGGTGTGGACCGTATACCCGCGCGACGTCAGGAGGTTGTTCGTCGCAAGACGAACGGAGGGATCATCATCAATGACGGAAATGATCGAAGACACTGGCAATATAATGCTCCTGCACGGGGAGCCGCCGGCTGCGATTCAGCCGCTTGAGGGAAAGTGGGCCACCGGAGCGAGATTGGAAAGCATACTTAGGTTTGCAGATGACCCCTGTTGCGCGGGATTCCGAGCGCGTCGGTCATTCTGACGAGGTCGGCCAACGACTTCGCCGCCATTTTCCGCATGATCTGGCCGCGATAGATCTTCACGGTGATTTCGGCCAATCCAAGCTCGGCGGCGACCTGCTTGTTCATCAGGCCGGATGCAACCAGGGCGAGGACGTCGCGTTCGCGCGCCGTCAGTCCCTCGAAACGGGATCGCACGCCGGAGATCGACTGCTCGGCATCGCGCCGCTTGCGATCGCGTTCGATCGCCGCCTGCACCGCATCCAGCATGTCCTGGTCGCGAACCGGCTTGGTCAGAAAATCGACCGCGCCGCTTTTCATGGCTCTTACGGTCATGGGAATATCGCCGTGACCGGTGATGAAGATAATGGGCGTGTGAATATTGGCTTTGGCGAGGTCCGCCTGGAGGTCGAAGCCACTCAAGCCAGGCAGGCGGATGTCGAGCACGAGGCAACTGGGGACCGCAGGCGGTTTGGCTTCCATGATTTCCGCCGCTGAACTGAAGGCTTCGACCTTGAGACCGACCGATTGAAAGAGATTGGTGAGCGCACGGCGCATCGACGGATCATCATCGACGATCAGGACGATCGGATCACCGGTGCTCGCCTGGGCCTGCTTGGCATGATCGGTCACGACGTGTCCTTGTGTGGCAAGGGCAGGGCGATCTGGAATGTTGCACCGCTCCCTTCATTTTGAATGGCCGAAAGCCGGCCCGCATGAGCCTCGATGATCGATCGGCAGATCGAGAGTCCCATTCCCAGACCGCCCGATTTCGTCGTGAAGAAGGGGGTGAAGATACGCTCCTTGACGTCTTTTCCAAGGCCGACACCGCGGTCCGTCACGGTGAGGAGCAGACGGTCGTCGTCCGTCCGGCTCGAGCGGATCGCCAGCTCGCGCGGGCGGTCGACATTGGCGTGCATGGCTTCGATGCCGTTCACCACCAGGTTGATCAGCACCTGCTGAAGCTGGATCCGGTCGCCGCAAATCCTGGGCAGGTCGGACGCCAACTCCATTCGGACCGACACCGCATGGATCGCGAGCTCGCGTCGAACCAGCGCCACTGCCTCCCTGACGACCTGGTTGATGTCGAGTGGAGCCATTTCGATCTCGGTCTTCTTCGCAAGCGCTCTGATCCGGCGGATCACCTCGCTTGCCCGATTGGCATCCTCGACAATCCATTCTGCTGAACGGCGCGCGGCCTTCAGGTCGGCGGGGTCGCGGTCGAGCCAACCGATGCAAGCGTCGGCATTGGAGATCACCGCGGCAAGGGGCTGGGTGATTTCGTGGGCAATCGAGGTGGTCAGTTCGCCGAGCGTCGTGACGCGGGTGACGTGGGCGAGCTCGCCTTGCGCCTTGCGCAGCGCCTCTTCCGCCTGCTCGACGCGGATCGCCGCCGTGACGTCGCTGCTCACGCCGCGATAGCCGAGAAAATTGCCTGTCGCATCATGGAACGGCTTGCCGCTGGTCCGCACGTAGATTGGAGATCCGTTCCCATCCCTGCTGCGGTAGATCAGATCGCGGAACGCAACGTGGGCATCGAGCGCCGCGCGATGCTGCTCCCATTTATCCGGCTCGAGCTCGGCATCGGGCGGAATGTCCCAGCGGGTCAGACCGATCAGGCCCGTCGGCGCCGCGCTGGATGTTTCGGCATGCTCCGATATCCTGGTAATGCGGTGGTCCGGCCCGGTCTCCCAGAACCAGTCCGATGCGGTTTCGGCATAGTCGCGGAATCGCTGTTCGGATGTCTTGAGCTCGTCGAACGCCTTATGCAGCGCATCTTTCGCCGCGAACTGCTCGGTGACGTCCACGTGCGTGCCGATGATCTCCATCACCTCGCCGTCGCGGCCGATCACAGGATGTCCCTCGCTGTGGACGCGTCTGATCGAACCGTCGGGGCGCACAATCCGGAAGTCGATTTGGAAGGGCTGCTTTTGCCTGACAGCTTCCCGTTCCACCTCGACAATCCGCCGAAAGTCCTCCGGCAGGATACGTTGCTGAAAAGCCGAGGCCGGGACATCGGTCTGGTCCGGCTCAAACCCGAACAGGCGGTGCAGCTCGGCCGACCGGTAGGCGAACTCCTGACGATGAACGTCCCAGGCCCAGCTGCTCGTATGGCTGAGGCGTTGGGCTTCGGCCAAATAGGCTTCGCTGCGACGCAGCCTCTGTTCCGCTTCCTTCGCAATCGTGACATCGGTGACCGCTCCGACGAACTCGATGCGCCCGGATGGGTGCCGCACGGCGCGCGCCACGGAATGAAGATATTTGACCGATCCGTCGGGCATCAGCAGGCGGTATTCGTGGTCGAAATCCTCCGCCAGCCGGTAGGCCCGATCCAGGGTGCCGCGGACTGTGTCGCGATCTTCCGGATGGATGCGCTGAAACGCGAAGCTCAGGGTCGGCTTCGTCGCAGGGTCGCATTGGAAGATGCGGAAGGTCTCCCTCGACCAGACCGCCTCGCCGGTGGTGAGGTTCAAGCCGAAGCTGCCGGTGTGGCTCAATTCCTGTGCCTGGGCGAGGTAGGCCTCGCTCTGTCGCAGCGCATCCTCGGCCTCCTTGCGCTGGGTGATGTTCTCGCAGGCGACCAGCAGGATCGGCGTGCCGTCGCCGCGCAGCATCGCCTTGGCGTTTTCGCGGACCCAGAGCACCGACCCGTCCTTCCGGAACTTGCGAATCTCCCAGGTATGCGACTGGTCCACGGTCGTGAGGCACAAAGCGACGCATTGACGAACTAAGTCGTGGTCTTCCTCGAAGAAGACGTTCAGCACGGATTGGCCGATCAGCTCGGCCGTCGTGTAGCCCAGTTGTGCGGCGCCGAACGTATTCACGTTGAGCACCGTTCCGGCCGGATCGACCATGAAGTACATGACCGGGTTGTGCTCGAACACCTCGTGCCATTGCTTCACGGCGTCGCGCAGATCGGTGTTCTGCCGCGAGGCGTGTGCGACCGCGGACCGGTCCTTCTCGCCGTTGCCGAACGATCGAAGCGCCGCAAGGCCGCCGAGCAGGAATTGTGCGGCCGAATTCCCGATTTTTGTGATCTGGCCAGGCATCATCGCAAGCGTCCCGGCGCGCTAGCGTCACGGCGAGTAGAGCACTTTGCCAGAACAGGGGCAATTGCCTCCGACCAAAGTCGGATTCTCGGCAAAATTCCCGATTGCCGTGCAGCTTGCGCGCGTTGCGCCGTCTCGTTGCGCAGGCGGGGGAGGACCGCAAAACTACGGCACAAACCTACGTATAGCTCGCACAACCCTAGTTTTGGCGCGCATTTACCTCCGTACAATTGAGCGATGCGGTGCAGGCGGCCTAGTTTTGCGGTCAATCGAGAGGAGACGATTGCGGAGCACAATTCGCTGAAAGGCTCGGGGCGTGTTGCCCCCAAAAGAGCCAGGCTCTGCATCCGCCCCTGACTTGCCGGACGAATTGGCGGTCACGATTGAGAAGCCGCATTTTCCGTGACGACCGTGGCGACCCGAGCTTGCGCACAAGGAAGCCGGGACCCCTAAGAGGTCAAGAGGAGAGGATGATGTGCGATAGCCCAGAGCATTCCGAGCGCCGTCCCGAGACCAAAGGCTGTGCTGTCTGCACGGCGAAGTTTGGCCTGATCCGATACTATTCCTGGCGGACGCCGCTCTGCTCGAGGAAATGTCTCGACCGGTTCAGGGCGCGCCGCGAGCGCGACCGCCGCTGGTTGTTCCGATATCAGGCGGCGTGAGGAACGGCCGCCGCGTCTGCCACCTCAGGCAATTTCTCGTCGGGAGGCTGCGTTGAACCTTACCTGCAAGCTGCTGTTGGCGATCGCCCTGCCACTTCCGCTGGTGACGGGCGTGGAGGCCGACGAAGCCGGACGGGATGGGCCACATCGTCACCATCCGCCTCAGGATCAACTGCTGCACGAGGAGTTCTATTCGAGCTGGCACATGCCGGACAATCCGGTTCTGAGCTGCTGCAACAATGCCGATTGCTACCCGACCGAGATTCGCTACGTCGACGGGAGGATCTACGCGCGGCGCCGGGAAGACGGCAAATACATCCTGATCCCGTCCCAGAAGGTCGAGCGCAACAGGGACAATCCCGACGGCCGCAACCATATCTGCGCGCCACCGCCGTCCGCCTCTCTGGTCGACTTGGTCTACTGTTTCGCGTTGGGAGGTGCCACGTGAGATTCATATTGGTGAACGGCAGAACCCCGTTCCGCAAGACGTCGTGCCTTTGGTGCTGCGAGGAGATCGATGGTGGCTATCTGCGGGACGCCAGGACGCTGCTGCGCTACTGCGGCTACGAGTGCTTCGCGCTTCATCACGAGGCCGCGCCGTTGATCGAGGGACGTACGCGCGCGGCATCTTGAGCCGTCAGGCTGGCAGGACGCATCGGCGGATCTGCCTTCGGCAGGAGAGGACACGGCATTGAGATTCATGCTCGTCAATCAGGAGCATCCCTGCCACGGCGTCTGCAGCGCATGTGTCCGGCCGCTGGGTGCGAGTTACGTCCGGCATGTGTCCAAGCAAGAGCGCTACTGCGACTACGATTGCTACCGTCAGCAGACGGCCATGGACATGATGTGGCCCCGCAGCCCGTTCGAGGCGATCGCGGTGCTGACGGCGATCTCGGGCTGGGGCTGGATGATTCAGATGGGCGCGCTGTCGCGCTCATTGGCCGAGGCATATCTGCGCGAGTACGACCTTCTGACCATGGAAGGAGGTGACGGCTAGCTCGATGACGGCCGCGCAGAACAGTCGGCCGCAGTCACCGCGTCCAGCCCGCGCCGCGTCCAGCCCCGGCGGTGGCGAGGCTAGGGCGAGGGGGCTGCGGCCGATACCGCTGGTGCCGCGCTCACTTCCTGCGTCGTGACGCGCTGGTCGGACTTGCCCGCGACCAGGCTGCTGCCCTCGAACCGTGCGCGGTACACCAGCACGTTCTCGATCACGCGCTGGACGTAGTTGCGCGTCTCCGACAGCGGGATGCGCTCGACCCAGTCGACCGGATCGACGTTGGGATCCCTGGGGTCGCCGCGGGCCTGCACCCATTCGCGCACGCGGCCGCGGCCGGCATTGTAACCGGCGAAGGTCATGATCTGGTTGCCGCGATATTCCGACAGCAGCGCGCTGAGCTCGGCCGCGCCCATTTGCGTGTTGTAGACGGGATCGGAGACCATCTTGTCCCAGTCGTAGGTCAGGCCGAAGCGTTTCGCGGTGTCGCGTCCCGCTTCGGGCGTCACCTGCATCAGCCCGACTGCATTGGCCGGCGACTTGTCGCGCTGGTCGAACGAGCTTTCGGTGCGCGCCACCGAATAGATCACGCTGGTCTCGATCGCGGGCGCGACCTGCTGATGCTCGGGGATGCCGATGGTCGGGAAGGCGTAATGGTCGAGGGCGAGCCCGCGCGCCAGCGCCGACTTGCCGACCTCCAGCATCACGCGCGCATCGCTGCGCTGGCCGGCCAGTGCGCCCAGTCCTTCGAGGGCCGCGACGTCGGTGCTCTCCCTGGCGAAATCTTCGGCGTAGTAGAACACCGTGTCGCGCTCGCCGATGCCGTAGAGCATGCCGGCGGCACGCACGCGCTCGTCTGCGGGCGCGGTGTCGATCGCGGCCAGCACGGGCGAGGGCGGCCGCAGCTCGATGCGGTCGAGGCCGAGCTTGGCGCGCGCAAGCTGGCCGTAATAGGCGGTCGGATAGCGCGCCGCCGCCCGGTAGCTCAGGCGCGCATCGGCCGCCGCACCCATCGCCTCGGCGGCACGGCCGCGCCAGTAATGGGCGCGCGACAGCGCGATCGGATTGGCCGAGCCTTCGTCGATGGCGGCGAAGTGCACCATCGCCGCCTGGGGATCGCCGAGGAAGCGCAGTGCGATCCAGCCGCACATGAAATGATAATCGACGCGGTAGACTTCCTTCTCGGGCACCGCGGCGGTGCGCACCACGTCATACGCCGTCTTGAACTTGCCCTGGTCGAGCAGCTTGCGCGCGAGCAGGCGGCGCTCGCGCCACCAGGCGTCGGTGTCCTGGGCGGCCATGGTGTCGGGCGCGGCGGCCAGGATCACCTCGGCGGCGTCGTCGATGCGGTCCTTCTGGAGGTGCCATTGGGCGCGGCACAGCACATAGCCGAGATCGCGGCGCGCTTCAGCCGGCACGTCCTCGAGATCATCCTTGGCCTTGCTGGCCTTGCCGGTGACGGCGGCGCAGGCCTTGACGATCGCGAGCGCATCCTCGCCGAGTCGTTTTGCAGCGCGCCGGGCGCCGGCATAGTCCTTGGCGCCGAGCCGCTTGTCCATGCGCGCGCGATGGTCGTCGGCGGTCAGCAGATCGCGGAACGCCTCGTAAGAGTCTTCCTCGCTGCGCTCGGACAATTCATCCGTGCGCCAGGCCTCGCGCACCAGCCGCGCGGCCCTGTCGGTATCCCCTTCAGCGAGCAGCACGCGGGCGAGCGCGAACTTGCCCTTGGCGCTGGTTGGGCGGTCCATGGTGAATTTGTGCACGGTGGCCGCGTCGGCCTTCTCCTGCCACAACCGCGCCTCGGCGCGGCGGCGGAGCAGGGCGCTGCTCGGCCAACCCGGATTCGCGGCGAGGAAGGCGGCATAACGCTTGAAATTCGCCGTGCTCTCGGAATGGCGCAGCATGAACCAGTCGGCGAGCTTCTGTCCGGCGGGATCAGTGATGCGGTCGCGCGCCGCGCTCGCGTCATCGGTCTTGCCCTTGCGCGCGAGGTCGATCGCGTCCTTCAGCGCGGCGAGGTCGCCGGTCAGCGGCGGCGGCGCCGGCTTGTCCGAGGGCTCGTCGTCGGTCTTCTTCGACTTGCGCTTGGCCTCGGCATGCTTGCCGTGGCGCGATTTCGCCGTGACATGACGTTGCTTGCCGGCTTTTGCCTCATGCGACTTCTTCGGCGCCGACGATTTGTGGCTGCTCTTCGCCGAAAGCTCGGTGGGAAGCAGGGCCATTGCGGCCACGGCAACGAGACACGCGAGCGAGCGTAGGCACTGGTTCATCCCATGGTCCCCCTGCGAAACCACTACAAACCAAGGTCCGCGACGACATGCGGCTTGAGAATCAACGACATCGAGAACGATGCCATGGCATCGTTTCGCATTCCTCACGCTGTCGCAACAATGCGGCAAAATACGGATGTGCCGAGGGAACTTCCGCTGGGGGCAGATCCTTTAACCTTTGTTAACGATCCGGGCTCGCGCGACGACCGGCCATGGTCCTGGGCGCCAGGAGGAACCAGATTGCGCGTGTTCCCGCAGCAAGATCCGGTGTATGGAGTTCCCTTGCTCCGTCCCTTTGGCCTTTGTCCCTGCAGCTATGCCGATTTTCAACCAGTCGATCAGGCGCAAGATCGTCGGTATCGCCCTCGGATTGATCGTCCTGATGCTGGTCACCTCGATCCTGTCGATGGTGATGTCGAGCCAGGTCGGCGTCCTGCTCGACGAGCTGACCAACCGCTACATCCCGGCCTATGGCGATCTCGCGCGCGTCAACATCCGCTCGCTGGAGCGATCGGTGGCGCTGCGGCGGATGATCATGACGAAGATGCAGGCGTCCTCGGACGAGGCGGCCTATGCGGCGCGCCTTCGCGAGTTCGAGGACGCCGACCGGAAGATCGAGGAGGAGGCCGAGCGCGCGCGCAAGCTGATCAACGCGATCATAGACGACCCTCGCACGCCGTCCGACAACGCCGCGCTGGCACGGATCGAGACCCGCATCGAGACCGCCGTCGGCGAGCTGCGCCGCGATCAGAAGGAGAGCCACGCGAAACTCCTCAACCAGATCGACGCACAGCAAATGGCGGAAGCGCGCATCACGCTCGAGCATATCGACGCGCTGCGCGACCAGTTCAACCAGAAGATCGATGCGATCCGGGCCGACATGCTCAAGCAGGTCTTCGCCAGCACGTCGCAGGTGATCGGCCATCAGCACCAAGCGATCATCGTCTCTGGCATCGTGACGTTGCTCGCGGCGATCGTCGGCTTTGCCTTTGCGCTCCTGGTGTCCAGCGGCATCACGCGCCCGGTGCGGCTGCTGCTCGCCGGCACCCGCGAGGTCGAGGCCGGCCGCTTCGACAAGACCATCACCGTCTCCACGCAGGACGAGATCGGCGAGCTCGCCGCGGCTTTCAACCGCATGACCGAGCAGCTCAGGCACAACGAGCGCATCCGCGAGACCTTTGGCCGCTACATCGATCCCAAGGTGGTGCAGGGGCTGATCGACCGGCCCGAGGTCGCGATCGACGGCGAGCGCCGGGTCATGACCATCATGTTCTGCGACATGAGCGGCTTCACCTCGATGAGCGAGGGCATGACCCCGCGCGGCCTCGTCAGGGTGATGAACCACTATTTCACGGTGATGTCCGGACCGATCAGGGGTAATCGCGGCATCATCGACAAATATATCGGCGACGCCATCATGTCCTATTGGGGGCCGCCCTTCATCGAGGAGGACGAGCAGGCGCTCCTGGCCGGCATCGCCGCAACCGAGATGGTCGACCAGGTGCCCGCGCTGCAGAAGCAGCTGCCCGACCTGCTCGGCATCCGCGCCATGCCGGCGCCGTGTGACCTGCGGATCGGCATCGCCACCGGCGAGGTTTTGACCGGCAGCATCGGCTCCGAATTGATGATGAGCTTCACCGTGATGGGCGATGCCGTGAACCTGGCCTCGCGGCTGGAGGCCGTCAACAAGGTCTACGGCACCCGCATCCTGATCTCGCAGGCAACTGCTGACGCGATCGGCTCGGGGCTCGAACTGCGCGAGATCGATCGTCTGGCGGTCGCGGGCCAGAGCGCGCCGCAGCCGATCTTCGAGGTGATGGCGCGGGCAGGCGCACTCACCGGCGCGCAGGACAGCCTGCGCACGCATTATGCCGAAGCGCTCGCCGCCTATCGGGCCCGCCGCTTCGACGAGGCGCGCGCCGCCTTCAACGCCGCGCTCGAAGCGATCCCCGGTGACGGCCCCTCGCGCACGATGCTCGGCCGCATCGCGCAGCTCGAGGCCAAGCCGCCGGAAGAGGGGTGGGACGGCGCCTGGCGGCTGGAGCAGAAATAGCCTTTTTTGTTGCGCCAGCTCGCCCTGTCCGGAAAAAACGTTTCTACTCGATAACGATGTTCGCCGTGACCTATTTCCCGGGCTTAGGTTGGATGTCCTTGAGGCGTTTGACGGGGACACGCCGATGACAGAACTTCAGGACAGGCTGGAACGGTTCGAGACGCTCACCGCCGAATGCGAGCTGATCGCCAAGCTCGCCACCGACAGCACCAAGCGCGAGTTCTATCTGAAACTCTCGGAACAATACCGACAGCTGGCGGTGGACATGCGGCAGGCGATCGCGACCAAGGCTGCGGCCTGACGCCAGCTGCAATCCGTTCTTAATGTTTGGCGCGCATCCTTGACGCTCGCGAGCGATCGCTCGTGGTGGAAAGGCCGGGGTTCGCTGCAATGCAGCGCACCTCGCGAGTGTCATTTGCCATGTTTGACAGGGCAATCACATGCGCCTCGTTGCCGTGATCATATTCGCGCTCATGACGGCGGCCTGCGACCAGGAGCAGGACATCACCGGCTCGACGCCGACCTGCCCGATGCGGAACTACAGCTATAACCCCCGCGACATGAACCAGTGCGTCAATGCCTGCAAATCGTGCGATCGCGGCACCACGGTCACCTGCACGACCTCCTGCACCCTCAAGGGCGCGCGCTGAGCGCACCGCCTTCTGCCTTGCAGGGATGCAACCCGTGGAATGGGCGGTGCCTGGGCACCGGAACGATTCACATGGGTCAATCATTGAAGCAAGTGGCAGGACGCGGAGTCCGATGGAAATGGGTATGCTCGATCCCGGCCGATTTCTGGTGTCGTGCTCGCATTGCGATGCCTGGCCGATGGCAGCCAACGTGAAGCGGTCGAGCTGGACGGCGTCCCCGCACGAGGTCCGCTTCGTCTGCACGCGCTGCCGGCGCGAGGAGACCGCGATCGTCTCGGCCTCCGGCGAATTGACCCCGATCAAGCGCGTCGATATTCCGCCCCGCGATGTCGCTGTCGCCTGGGCCCAGGCGCAACGTGTGCGCGGGCGGACCTGAGCGGCCGACACCCAACGGTCGATTGACTCCCGGGGCGAACGGCTCGTAAATGATCGGCGACGGTTCTCCTCATGGAGATCAAAAGGGAATGTGGTGCGGGATTGTCCCTAGGCCGGGATTATCTCAACGCCACGGCTGCCCCCGCAACTGTAAGCGGTGAATCTTTCGTCTCATGCCACTGGGAAACTCGGTCCTGGGAAGGCGACGCAAGGTCACGACCCGCGAGCCAGGAGACCTGCCGTCAGCCGTGGTCACACGCGAAGATGTCGGTCGGGGAGTACAGACATTGGCTTCACCGGAGCAATCCATCGCTCTGCCGTGAAATCTCGTTCGCTGTGACGTGCCACTGACGTCATACCGAGGTTACCATTGTGTCCCGTCTTGTCCCTGCTGCCAGGCGCCTCAGCGTCGGCCTGCTCGCATCCGTTTCCTTCCCTTCGCTCGATCTGTCCTCCGCCTTCGCCCAGCAGGCGCTTGCCGAGCAATTGCCGCCGATCGAGGTGACCAGGCCCGACGATCAGAACCGCACGCGCGCCAGGGCGATCGGTGACGGCGAGGCGGCTCGGCAGGGGGTGAGGACGAATGTCGCGCCGGCAGGCAATGGCGCCGGCTCATCCGGCTCCGGCGGCGAGGCTGCCGCCGGCACCGGCGGCATCGTCGGGGCCGCCACGACCGTCATCACGGCCGCGGATATCGCGCATGCGCCATCGCAGACGCTTGCCGAGATCATCGCGACGCAGACGCCGGGGGCCCAGATCACGACGTTCTATGGCGGCCAGATCGGCGCCAAGACCAGCGTGGACCTGCGTGGCTTCGGCGCCTTTGCTACTGCCAACACGCTGGTGCTGGTCAACGGCCGGCGGCTGAACGACGTCGACATGGCGCAGGTGGACCTCTCCACCATCCCGCTCAATTCCATCGAGCGCATCGAGGTGACGCGCGGCAATTCCGGCGCGGTGCTCTATGGCGACAACGCGGTCGGCGGTGTGATCAACATCGTCACCAAAAATGGTGTCGGCGGACCGCCCGTGACCGCGCGCATCGAGGCCGGCTTCGGCTCATTCAACACCAGACTCGGCAACGTTTCGACCTCGCTCAATGCCGGTCCGTGGTCGACCTCGTTCTATGGCAACACGGTCAGGACCGATGGTTATCGCGACAACAATCGTTATTCGCAGCAGAACGGCGTCGGCAATCTCAACTACACCACGCCGGGCCTGACGGCCTTTCTCACCGTCACCGGCGACAATCAGGAGCTGCGGCTGCCGGGCGGCCGCACCGTCGATCCCTCGATCGGCCTCGACGAGCTCAGGGCCAACCGGCGAGGGACCAGCACGCCCTTCAACTACGCCAACCAGCAGGGTTTTGGTGCGACCGCGGGCTTCACCAAGACCCTGGTCAACGGCGTCGATCTCATCGTCGATGGCGGCGTGCGCGACAAGAAGCAGCAGAGTGCGTTCTTCTCCACCCCGACGCCGGTTCCGGCCTTCTTCACGTCGACCTATGTCGGTTCCCACCTGACGACATGGTCGATCACGCCGCGGCTCAGCGTGAAGAGCCTGCTGCTCGGCATGCCGTCGCAACTCCTGACCGGCATCGACTATTACGACGCGAGCTTTGAGCAGAACCGCGGCGCCGGGCAGGGGCTCGCCCCCTGGCACAATTACGACCTCCGGCAGGAGACGGTTGCGGGTTATTTCCAGCACACATTGGGGATAGCGCCCACGACCGACATCTCCTACGGCGCGCGGGTGCAGAACGTCAGTCTTGCGGCACGCGACAATTTCGACCCGGCCGCGCCGTTCAACGCCGACATCGGGGCGCTGCCGCTGACGAGCAACGAGACCCAATACGCGCTGCATCTCGGGGCCGAGCATCGCCTCAACGACCAGGTTTCGCTGTTCGGCCGCGGCGCGCGCGCGTTCCGCACGCCTGATGTCGACGAGCGCCTGTCCTCTGGGCCTTCCTTCGATCCCTTGACCTTCGCTGCGATCCCGCAAACGTTCCAGCTCAAGACCCAGACCTCGCAGGACATCGAGGGCGGTGTGCGGATCAAGGGAGGCGGGCTGCAGCTGCAAAGCAGTCTCTATCTGATGGATCTCACCAACGAGGTCCATTTCAACCCGGTCCTGTTCTACAACACCAATCTTGATCCGACCCGGCGCTACGGCTCGGAGACCAGCCTGTCCTATCGCGTCAACGACGCTGTGCTGTTGCGCTCCGGAATCGCCTACACCCGCGCCGTCTTCCGCGAAGGCATCTGGGCCGGCAACGACGTGCCGCTGGTGTCGCGCTACACGGCGAGTGCGGGTGTCACGTGGAACATCTGGCAGGACTATCTGGTGCTCGACGCCACCGCGCGCTTCTGGAGCGAGCGGCGCATGGACAACGACCAGGCGGGCACGCAGAAGCCGATCCCCGCCAACGGCACCATCGACCTCAAGCTCAGCGGCCGGTATGAGCGCTACTTCTGGTCTCTCAGCGTCAACAATGTGCTGAATGCCCTCTACTACGACTATGCGATCGCGAGCACCTTCACGGACGGCCGCTTCAGCGCCTATCCGTTGCCTGGCCGCACCTATCTGCTCAAGGCCGGCGCAACGTTCTGATTTTCGCCAGGGCTGTCACACGCCCGCAAATGGACCAGCATCCGAAAGAGAAGGAGATACAACCATGGCCCTCAGCATCCTGCCGTCTCACGGCGACCGCTTCCGGCTTCACCCGGTCGCGCCGCGCCTTGCGCCGATGTTCTGCTTCGTGCTGCTGACGGCCTCGTGCGCGCTCGCAAGCTTTGCGTTCGCCTGTGCCACGCCGTTTGCGGCCTTCGCCGTCGTTGCCGCGGCGATGCTGCCGCAGCGGCCGGCGCTGCTCGTCGTCACCGGGACCTGGCTCGTCAACCAGACCATCGGTTTCGGCGTGCTGCATTATCCCGTTGACGCCGGCACGATCGCCTGGGGCTTTGCCATCGGCGCTGCTGCGCTTCTGGCGACCGCGGCAGCTTCGGCGGTGCTCGGCCTGCTGCCGCAGGGCCGCACGCCGCTGGCGCTGGCGATCACGCTCGTCGCCGCCTACGCCGTCTATGAGCTCGCGCTGCTCGCCGCGACGCCGTTGCTGGGCGGCGAGGGCGCCTTCACCGCCGCCATCGTGACGCGCATCGCTCTGACCTGCGCCGTCTGGCTCGCCGGCCTCGTCGCCGTCTGCGAGATCGTCCGTCTGGTCGACCCGGCCGGACGCAAGCGAGCGATGTCGGCCTGAGCGGCCGCTCGTGGCCGTACCCGGATTACGCTGGCGCTCCATCCGGGCTACGGGACCGCGCCTGTGTCGCCCTCTGTCAATCCACGCGCACAAAAATATTCCGCTTTGCCGAAATTCGGTTTTGGCGTATGTGTCGTTCATCCCGGCTCACCAAGAGGGGCGATCATGTGTCGTCACGCATCGCGAGCCGGGCTTGCGGTGGACGCGGCAGCGTCGGCGCGAGAGGCGCGGGCAGGGCGGGTAGTCCCTGTGAGCCCGAGGCTTCGTGCAGACGACGGCGCTGTTCAGTTCGTCTCGCCACATTCTTTCGGCAACGTCGACAAGGCCGGGAGATAATGTGGTGACCAGCGAACGCGCGTACGGCAAAACCGTGTGGTCCTGGCCGTCGTTGCTACGGTCAAGTCTTCCGAAGGTGCGAGCGAGCCCAACCAGGCAGACCGCATCATCCAATTCGC